>NZ_CP085990.1:0-663012 GCF_020736705.1 Psychrobacter sanguinis | reverse complement strand
AGTATTGGGTGTTAAATATTAAGTCGAAGACAAATTGAAATTATTATATTGAGAGAACTATGAATATTACCGTTTTATACTTTGCCAGTTTGGCAGATAAGTCACATAAAGGCAGTGAGTCGCTTACACTAGAGACGGGTACCAGTTTAACTGAGCTGTATGACAGCCTGCAAAATCGCTACCAGTTTCGACAACAGCCTGCAGAATTAAGAGTGGCGATTAACGATGAGTTTGCCAGTTGGGATGAGGCCATTAAAGATGGTGACACCATTGCTTTTATTCCCCCTGTGGCCGGTGGCTAGACGTTAGTTTTAACTGGCTATGAGAAAGCTGTTTAGATAAAAGCTATTTAGAGAAATGTTTTTTGGAGTCACACAATGGACAGTCAAACTGATTTGGACACTGCCAATCAGCCTCATCAGCAGGCAAGTAGCCTCTCACATACCGTAGAAGAAGCGTATCAGATAGCTCAAACCCAAGGCTTTGCTCTATTGGATGAAGCGATTGACGAGCAGCGTATTAAAGACTTCTTGCAAGACGAGCAATGCGGAGCCTTAGCCACGTTTGAAGGTTGGGTGCGCAATCATAATAATGACAGCAAAGTCACCCGCTTAACTTATTATGGCTATGAGAAATTGGCGATTAACCAAGGTAAGCTGATTATTGCAGAAGCTAAACGCTTATTTGATATCGAAAATGCGGTGGCGATTCATCGTATCGGGGCGTTAGAGATTGGCGATATGGCGGTCTGGATTGGTGTGTCATCTAAGCACCGTTATCCAGCCTTTGATGCATGCCGTTGGATTCTTGATACCATTAAGGCGGACATTCCAGTATGGAAACAAGAATATTACCAAGATGAGCCTTCTAAATGGCTGAGTAACAATGGTTAAAGACTTTATGATTTAGAAATCGTTTAATGCAAGACGCTTTAATACAAGACAGTATTAGACCAGCTTCGGCTGGTTTTTTAGTCTTTTAAAGTGAGTTTGGTAACGTTTTTATGAGTATTAATTTTATTAAAAGGGCGATTAACCTTATTGTTAACACTGGCAATCAAAGCCACGAGAACGATGCCCAAAGCAATCAATAACAGTGACATGGTATGTGCCATCTCGTAATTGAGGGCTTCAACTTGCTCATAGATGGCGATAGAAATTACCTTGGTTTCTCCAGCGATACTGCCGCCAATCATCAATACCACGCCAAATTCGCCGATGGTATGAGCAAAGCTAATCAGATTGCCTAAAATGATACCTGCCTTGGCCTGGGGTAAAGCGACAGCAGTAAAGCGACGCAAACGGCTAGGTTCTAACAATAACGCCATGTCACTGACACTTTTGGGAATACGTAAGAATTGAGCATATACTGGCTGCACATAAAAAGGTAGAGAATAGACAATAGAGCCGATCACTAACCCTTCAAAAGTGAATGCTAAAGTGCCAATGTTATGGGCCATCATCCATTTACCTAAGGCAAAATTGGGACTCATCAATAACAACAAATAGAACCCAAGCACAGTCGGTGGCAATACCAAAGGCATAGCAATTACGCCCATTAGCATGATTTTAATGCGGGCTATTAGGATGGTTGAAGACGGTTTGGCGAGCCAATACGCCACCGGTGTAGCAAAGATCAAAAGGCACAAAGTGGTAATGCTGGCAAGCTTAATACTGAGCCACAGCGGCTGCAACATGTCTGATAAGTGAGGGGAGAGAAGCGACATAGGTTGGGCAATACCACAAGGCTTAAAGCATTGAATTAAAGATACTCACACAGCATAGCAATATTTGCTCGATTTACCTAGTATAAAGCGGACTCTACATGGTTATAGACTTTAAAATATCATTAGTGGCTACTCTTATTAACTAGTGGCCGATGTGGTTGATCCAACCGGTAAATAACCGGCCTCAGCAAATAACTTTTGTGCAGGCTCAGATCGTAAATAATTAGTAAAATCAGTCGCTTGGGTACTGTTACGAATGACAATACCATCTTGCAAGATGGCCGGATAGCTCTCTGGCTGTAGGATGATGTATTTGGAATCTGCTACTTTGGCACTAATTAATTGCGACAATGCCACGAAGCCATAATCAGTGGTAGCTGTATGCGCATATTGAAAGGTTTGTCCAATATTCTCTGCTTGAATCAAGACTTTTTTATTACTTAAGGTGTTATATAGCCCTTGCTGTTGTAAAAAAGATTTTGCAGATGCGCCATACGGGGCCAGTTCAGGATTGGCCAAAGTTATTTTAATAGAGGTTTTACTTTCGCTAGGCTGAGTGATAAACAGCTGTTGTAAGCTAGCTTTATCTAAGGTTTTCAATGTACCTAAGTCATGATTACTGCTATACAGTGCCAATTGCCCACGAGTATAGGTAAAAGGCGTTTGTACCGTAGCATTAGCACTGGTTTGCTGCTGCGCATATTTTGCTGGGAAATCTTGATCGGCTGATAAAAAAATATCGTAGGGTGCCCCAGAGTTGATTTGAGCAAACAGCTTACCGGAAGAGGCATAAGTCACTTCAATTTTTGGTTTTTGGTTTTTGCTAGTTTGAGTATCAGAGGTTTCATAGACGTCAATCACAGCAGGTAATACGCCTGCTAGGTTAGCAGCGGCAGCAATACGCAATACGTCAGTGGAATGTTGTGTTGAGGTCTCTGATTGACTGTCTGGGTGTGTCTGTGCAGTTTTAGCGTCATTAGAACAACTGGCCAATAGTAAATAAAAAGGCAAGGTGGCGATAAGTTTTAGGTTAAGATTCATCTTTGGTCCTTAGAGTGTTCGTACCATGGGCTCTAGAGCATGAAGAAAACACCATAGTGATGAAATATTGATTACTCAGGGCAATCGCACTACAAATCAATTTTAGCCACATTTTAATTAATTATTGACCTTTTGCAGATGTTGTTAGCTGCCAATAATAAAAATACAAGATATATAAAAGGATTTTAGTTATATTCCCTAACTTTTCACTTGCTTTAATTTAGCAAATCTAATTTAAAACGAGTATTTTCTATAGTGCGATTGCCCTGATTGATTACTCACATTATCAATGATAAAATGTGAAATATGAAACATCGTGCTTATAAATTCCGCTTTTACCCAACTGATGAACAAGCTAAACTGCTTGCTCAAACGTTCGGCTGCGTGCGGTTTGTCTATAACACGATATTGCGCTGGCGTACTGATGAGTATTACCAAAGCAAGGCAAAAATAGGCTATATTCAAGCAAGTGCTCAATTGACTGAATTGAAAAAACAACCTGAATTTGCTTTTTTGAATGATGTCTCTTGCGTTCCCACACAACAAGCTCTTAGACACCAACAAACGGCTTTTAAGAACTTCTTTGAGGGTCGTGCCAAATATCCAACATTCAAAAAGAAAACTCATAAACAATCGGCTGAATTTACCAAAAGCGCCTTTAAATACAGGGACGGTAAAATCTACATTGCCAAAAGCAAAGAGCCGCTTGATATACGTTGGTCTAGGCAACTGCCAAGCGCACCAAGCACCATTACCATTTCCAAAGATTGTGCAGGACGTTACTTTGTATCGTGCCTGTGCGAGTTTGAAAATCAGGTCTTGCCAAAGTCTGATAGCAATATCGGTATTGATGTTGGCATTAAACACCTGTTTGTTACCGATAGCGGTATTAAAATCGACAATCCTCGCCTGACTGCTAAATACGCCACTAAACTCACCAAAGCCCAGCGCGCCTTAAGTCGTAAAAAACTCGGCTCGGCTAATCGCGCTAAAGCTAAGATGAGAGTTGCTCGTATTCACGCCCAAATCTCCGATTGTCGATTGGATAACCTGCACAAGTTGTCCCGCAAATTAATAAACGAAAACCAAGTTATTTGTGTTGAATCGCTTCGAATAAAAAACATGATTAAAAATCCTAAGCTGGCCAAGCATATCGCTGACGCCAGTTGGGGTAACTTTGTTAACCAGTTGGAATACAAAGCGGACTGGGCTGGTCGGACTATCTCTAAGATAGACCAATTTTTCCCAAGCTCTAAACGCTGTTCCAACTGTGGATATACCTTGAATTTTTTGACACTTGATACACGGCATTGGGATTGCCCTGAATGCAAAACTACCCATGACCGTGATATCAATGCTGCCAAAAATATTTTAACCGCAGGGCTTGCGGGGTTAGCCTTTGGAGAGAATGTCAGTCTTGTGTAGTTAGTCTGCATGGGCTGTTCTCGTTGAATTAGGAAGTTCTCGGTAGCAATAACGGGAATCCCTTCATTGTATGGAGGGAAGGAGGTCAAACGGTACTCTATCTACGCTAAGTTTAACAAAAGCTATGATTTAGAATGTAATTAGAAATTGGTTATAAATTGATTAGAAACTATATCATTATAGTATTGCTCTTATAGGACTGCTATAGTCAAATAGGACTGCTATAGTCAAATAGGACTGCTATAGTCAAAGAACTTTAAATATGTTACCAAGCAACCGAGTGCAGTTACTAGTACAGTAGGCTTAGCGAGATTAGTACTGTAACTATTTATATGTTCGCCCACTATATCTTTAACTTATCGTGCGTAATTCTCCACCTATAATCTTTGATTTAGGTGGAGATGTAAGCACGGGCGACCTATTCTAAGGATTTAGGTTTATTGCTGATAATTGATGCTAAATGCAAATAATGCTAAGTTATACCTATATTCAAGTTGACTGACAAACCATGCTTAAAGCCTATAAATACAGAATTTACCCAAACTACGAACAGCGAGTGCTAATCGAAAAGCATTTTGGCTGTAGTCGGTTTGTGTTCAATTGGGCGTTGGCATTGCAAAAACGCTACTATGCTATGTTTGGCAAATCATTATCACGTAGCAAAATGCAAAGCCATTTAGTAAAAAAGAAAAAGAAAGCTCAGTTTGCATGGCTAAACGAGGTCAATAGCCAATCACTACTAAATGCCTTACTAAATGTCTATACCGCTTTTACTAACTTCTTCAAAGGTCATGCCAAATTTCCACGGTTCAAATCTAAAAAAATCCCACAGCGTAGTTATCAATGCCCTCAACATTGCACCGTAAACTTTGAGCAAGGTATTATCAATCTACCTAAAATTAAGGGCATTAAAGCGGTGTTTAGCCGTGAATTTGTCGGCAAGGTGAAAACAGTAACGATTAGTAAGACAGCAACAGGCAAATACTATGCAAGCGTACTGGTTGATAATGCTGATATATTGCCAACGCCTACGACCATTGAACCTAGATTAACGGTTGGCATTGACTTAGGTATTAGTCACTTACTCAATCTATCAGATGGTAGCAAATTTGATAACCCAAAGCATTTAGCCAAAGCCAGTAAACGACTTGCTATACAGCAAAAAATCTTTGCTCGTAAACAAAAGACCAGTAAGAACTATCAAAAACAAAAATTAGCTGTTGCTCGTATTCATGAAAAAGTACGCAACCAACGCTTAGACTTACACCACCAAATCACGCATAGCCTTATCTGTGAAAACCAAGCGACAAGTTATGCGATAGAAGATTTAGCGGTGAAAAACATGGTAAAGAACCGAAAACTTGCCAAAGCGATTAATGACGTGGGTTGGGGGCAGTTTATTACCCTGCTTACCTACAAGGCGAATTGGTATGGTAAAAACATTCTAAAAGTGAGTCGGTTCTTTGCTAGTAGTAAAATTTGTTCGCATTGTCATTACAAATTAAACACTCTGCCGTTATCGGTGCGTCATTGGACGTGTCCTAGCTGTCAAACACACCATGACCGTGATACCAATGCAGCAAGCAATATACGCTCTCAGGCGTTAGCTGATGTAGCAGGACGTGCTACTGTGTAAAGAGTTCCTCCATGCCTATACCTATTAGCGTAGGTGGCATGGCGAAAGGTAACAACTTAGGTTGTTATGGGTCACAAAGATTCCCCCACCATAACCGTTAGGTTTGGTGGTGGGAGTATGTCAATCCAGAAGACTTAATGCCTTTAATATCTAACTCTCAAGTGGAGTCAATATCTATATCCATACAAAAAGCCGAGCTATTGCTCGGCTTTTGCATAATCAATTAAGACTTAACTCATTCAGCATAATTACCCTTTAAATAACACCTATTTAAATGACTGCTACTCTGTACACGACAAAAATGCTCAAAGTCTCAAAGGTCGTGGACTAGGAGACAAATAACTTATTAGAACCTCAAACACACGTCGATTGCCAGCAAAGAAATACTCACGCAAACCATCAATCAAAACATCCAAACCAATAGCAAACAAACTTTGCTGTGGTCGACCATGTTTCTTAAGCTTTCGTCTTTTAGGGTGTTGCTGTACAGTTTTAATCCCAATGCGATATGACCAACAAAATGCTAGCGCACAAACTGCCACTAACTTACTCACCCGATCCAACTGTGTAAGATGCGTATCTTCAAGATTAAACCCTCGTCCTTTAAAACAAGAAAACAAGGTTTCAATCTCCCAGCGTCTGCTATAAAGAGCCATAGCATCCGTATGATCTAAATTGTTAGTCGCTATAATGACATAATCGTTGTCAGCATCACGCTTTGCAAATAGACGAACTTTAACGCCATATACGGGAACAACTCTGGCTAACATAAACGTTTCATGAGGGGATAGATGACGTAACAATGTCTTTATTTGTACCAATTTACCCTGATGATTGGCTACTAGGGTGTTGTGTTTGATGCGAATGCAAAACTTTATTTGCTCTTTATTTAGCCATTGAAACCACTCTTTGCCAACAAACTCTCTATCGGCTAATACATACTGTATTTTGTCTGCGCCAAAGGTGTTGATGAACTTTTGTATGAGCTCACATCTCTCATTACTATTACTGTTACCTTTTTTATCAAGTAGGGTCCAGTATAAGGGAATAGCGATTCCTTGATGAACAACGCTGAGCAAAAAGATGTTAATGTTCTTTTTACCCCATTTCCAGTTGGTTCTGTCTATGCTGATGATGACTTCGTCTAAGTCAAAGAGTTGATAGATGAATTTGGCTAACTGGTCTTGGTCTATGTCAACTTGTGCAAAGAAGCGTTGTAGCCGTCTGTAATTACTGTTTGTCCTACCTTTGACAAATCCTCTTGCTATTTGTTTGAGGTTACTACTTTGTACTTGTATTATCGCTAGAGTAATTAAGCCTAAACACGTCAATCTTGCCTTGTTCATGGTTAGGTTTTGCGATAATATATTTATGAGCTGATTAAGGTTTGGCATAGTGTGGTTCGTAAGAAAAATTACTATTATGCCTTGTCCTTAGTCAGCTTTTTTTTGTCGTGTACAGAGTGACTGCTATTTAAAAAAACAAAGACTCAATTAGTCTTTAAGCACTTCCGCCATAGCATTGGCCACATAATCAATGTTTTTGGTATTTAAACCAGCAACACACATACGTGAGTTTGACACCATATAGATACTGAACTCTGCTTTTAGGCGTTCAACTTGCCCAGGTGTTAAACCAGTGAAGCTGAACATACCATTTTGAGTGGTTAGATAGTCGAAGTTACGCCCCGGTACTTTGGCTTCAAGTACTGATTTTAACTGTAAACGCATGGCTTTGATACGATCACGCATGCCATAGACTTCGCTTACCCATTGCTCATGTAAAGCTTCATCATTCATCACGATGTCTACCACATGGCCACCATGTGATGGTGGGCTTGAGTAAATACGGCGTACAGTGAACTTCAACTGACCAAAGACGCGAGCCGCTTCTTCCTCAGTAGGACACACAACAGATAGGCCACCCACGCGCTCACCATATAAAGATAGGTTTTTGGAGAATGAGTTACTGACAAATAAAGGTAGACCCATATCAACCGCTTTACGAATGGCATAGGCATCGCTGTCCATGTCTTCGCCAAAGCCTTGATAGGCGATGTCCATGAATGGGATTATCCCACGTGCTTCGATGACTTGTAGTAATTGATCCCACTGCTGCTGAGTTAAGTCCACACCTGTTGGGTTGTGGCAGCAAGGGTGTAACAGCACCACGTCATTCTTATTTAAAGTGTTGAGAAACTCAATCAATGCATCGAATTTCACTGTGCCAGTCGCTTTGTCATAGTAAGGATATTTACCTACTTCAACGCTGCTGCCTTCAAAGATGGCAATGTGGTTGCCCCAAGTTGGGTCACTGACATAGCATTTTGATTCTGGGAACCAAGTATTGATAAAGTCTGCACCAACTTTTAAAGCACCTGATCCGCCGATAGTGGCGATGGTCGCTACACGGTTTTGTTGTAACACAGGCGCGTCTTTACCGAATAATAGGTTCTGACAAGCTTTACGATGTCCTGGCAGACCTTCCATAGGCAGGTAAGGGCGGGCTGAGATAGGATCTGCAATGCGTTGTTCTGCAGTCTTCACGCACTCAAGCACAGGCAATACGCCATCATCATCATAAAAAACGCCAACGCCTAAGTTTACTTTATTAGGATTGGTATCATTTGCATATTCGACCATAAGGCCTAAGATTGGATCACCAGCATAGAATTCGACACGTTCAAACATTTTATTTCCTTTCAGAAGGTGGTTGGTCGTACAGTATTAAAGAATAAACCAGATTGACGGTTAACTCAACGTTAGATTTTAGCAACGGGTCATTTAGTGTTATGGAACTCGAAACGAAAGTATCTAAGCGGACTGACTGCTAAAATTTATCTAAAAGTGACAAAAATTGTTATCATGTGCCGATTCATTCTTCTGACTGCAACCAAACGGATGGCGTATGTTGACCGATTCCCAAGCACAGATTCCACAACTTAATCCCAAACTTGCCTTTTTAATGGCAGGGCTAGTCATCTTGATTATGGGCGAGACCATGATCAGTTTTGGCTGGGTGCCGCATTTGTCTTTAATTTTAGCGTTGTGCTTTTTGCTATTGATGGGATTAATGCGAGGACTAAGTTTCAGTCACATGCAGTCAGAGATGGCTGCTGGGGTAATGAGTGGTATTGGGGCCATTTATCTGTTCTTCTTCATCGGACTGATGGTGTCTGCATTAATGATGTCTGGTGCCATTCCTACGCTGATGTACTTTGGCTTTAAACTTATTTCACCGCGGTTTTATTATATCTCTGCCTTTGTGTTGACCTCTATTATTGGTATTGCTTTGGGCAGTAGTTTGACCACAGTCGCCACGCTTGGCGTTGCCTTTATTGGTATGAGCAATGCCTTCGATGCCAATGTTGCTATTGCCGCAGGGGCGGTGGTCTCAGGGGCATTTTTTGGCGATAAAATGTCTCCCTTGTCAGATACGGGTACTATTGCTTCCTCTGTAGTCGGCATTGATCTGTTTGAGCACATTCGTAATATGGTCTATACCACAATGCCTGCTTGGATTATCAGTGTGCTGTTATTTTGGATACTGTCCGGACAGACTCACTCTGGCAACTTATACCAGGTTAAGGTATTGCAACAGCAGTTAATTGATAGTGGTCTGATACATGGTTATGCGGTACTGCCCTTTGTGGTATTGGTGGTATTGGCTTTATATCGTGTTAATGCTATTTACACTATCATTTGTACCATCATCACAGCGATGATAGTGACTTATATCCACAGCACACCTTCTATCGAGCAGTTGGGCAGTTACTTCTTTGCAGGTTATGCCCCAGCAGGCAATTTGGAGCTAGGAGAAGTCGGTGGTATGTTGTCTCGCGGTGGTATTCAGAGTATGTTCTTTACTCAGACCATCGTGATATTGGCGTTAAGCTTAGGGGGGCTGTTAAAGACACTGGGTATCTTGCCAGCATTGCTCTCAGGTATGCGTGATAAGCTGACCACAGCGGGTCAGGCCATTTTTGCCGCAGCCATGTCGGCATTGAGCATTAATGTATTAATTGGCGAGCAGTATCTCAGTATTCTCTTGTCGGGTACGGCGTTTAGGCCTACTTTCGAGCGTTTGCATTTACACCCGAAGAATTTATCTCGCACGGTTGAAGACGCGGGGACAGTGATTAATCCATTAGTCCCTTGGAGTGTGTGTGGGGTGTTTATTAGCCAAGCACTGGGTGTCCCGGTATTAGAATATTTGCCTTATGCTTTCTTCTGTTATTTGTCGTTATTATTGACGATTATCTTTGGCTTTACGGGAGTCACTATTAGTCGGTTGGATGAGGAGTAGAGTAGTATCAAAAGTTTCTTTATTTCTTGGTAAGCATCCGACCACCCCTATTGCGGTGGCACCCAGCGATGAGGTAACAACTCATCCAGATCCTCTTGAATAGGCAGGCGTCTTAGCACGTCTGTCAAATAAGCAGACACATCCAAACCATTTAAGCGAGCTGACTGAATGATTGACATAATATTCGCAGCCCGCTGCCCACTTCGCAGCGAACCGGCAAACAACCAGTTTTTACGCCCAAGTGCCCACGGACGCATCTGATTCTCCGCCTAATTATTATCAATCGGCAGCCTGCCATCATCTAGATACTGAGTCAGCGCCTGCCAACGTTTCAGGCAATAATCCATCGCCTTACTAATACTGGCATTTTTAGTGGTTAACTGCCTTTTTTCTTGTAACCATTGGTGCAGCTTATCGGCAATCGGTTTGGCTTTTTCTTGCCTGATTTGCCGAACTATTTGGGGATCTCTTGGTATTGGGGGTGTATTTTTTTCAAATCGCTCATCAATCTCACGTTCAACAGCATACAACTGCCTAAATAACGTTAATGCCTCAATGCTCACGATACTTTGCCCAGTGATATGCAGTTCATGAAATTTACGCCGTGCATGGGCCAGACAACCGATTTCAGTCACACCTTGATGAAATAAGAACTTATACCCGCTGTAATCATCGCAAACCAGCTTACCGCGCCACTTATCTAAAAAGGCTTTAGGATGCTCATTACGACGGCTTTCAGCAAAGTCATAGACCACCGCTTTTAAGGAGCTTTGCTGTGGCGTAAGATACGCCCAGATATAGCCTTTTTTTAATGATTTACTGCCTACCTTTACATGGTTCTTCATGATAGATACCGGGGTTTCATCGGCATGTAAGATAGGCTCTGACAGTAATAGTTCATGCAAGCGACTGACTAAAGGCTCAAGGGCAACGCCGCAGCGTCCTACCCAATCTGCCATAGTAGCATCGGGGATAGTTACCCCACTTCGCTGATAGATAATATTCTGCCGATATAGCGGCTGATGGTCTGCATATTTGCTAATAAGGATGTGTGCAAGCAGCTCTGGGGTGGCGATGCTTTTGTTAATAATCTGCTTGGGGGTAGCCGCTTGATGAATGATGTCACACTCACGGCATACCCATTTAGGATAGATGTGACGCTCAATATAAAACTGCTTAGGGATAATGCCAAGTTTGTCTTGTTTATCCTCTCCAATTCGCTTCATTTGACAGCCGCAGTCACAGACGGTGGTAAGTGGTTCATGAACCTGGGTTTTCACCTCAAGGTTGTCAGGAATCACTGTGTATTTGGCACGCTTTGTTTTTTTAGGCTGATCAGTGGCTGAGGGCAGCTCATCTGTAATCTCTTTGCCGGCTTCAAGCTCACCCTCATCGATGAGGATTTCTGCCTCAGTACGATCAATCGCAGGCAGCTTGGCAAGCTCCTCTTTGCTTAAGCCGCTAAGGTAGTCATCTCGGATTTGTTCAAGCTGCGCTAAGTCCTCTTGCGCCGCCTCATAGTTTAAGCGGGTTTGTCTGTCAGTGATGCCTTCGCTTTTTTGTCCATAGAGCCGGTGAATAAGCCGCTTTTGTTTTTCGATGAGTTCAAGCACTTGTTCATACAGCTTGTGGTTTTCTTCAACCACTTGGTTAAAAAGCTGCTGTAGTTGATCGTGACTTGTGTTTGTTTGATCAATTTGTTGCTGCAGGTGCTCATTACGCTGTTCAAGCAGGTGGATTTTCACCAAAAGCTCGGCGTAAGTGGTAATGCCAGTCAGTTAAGGCTGACTGGTATTTTTTTTGGGATATTTCTGTGGTTTGCCCTTAACCACCCTCGGGCAAGATCGCTTTCTGCGTTCAGGAATGACAAACAATTTTCCTTCCTCTAAAACTGCATCTAACAACTTAGGGAAGAGTCCTGCAGCCTGTAAAGGCGCAAACCGTAACAGATCAACAATCGTAATAGACGCCATATGAAAGCTAATTCGTAGAGGGCTAACCTTAGCTCTAACTGCCATATAGCGCATCAAACGTCTTATTAGATTATAAGCAATCATAAGCCCCCAGAACTCTTGTAACACAAGCTGTGGCAGCTTACTTCTTAACAACAGCCCCTGCTGTAGATCAGACTTAATTTCCCTGAAAGCCATCTCAATCTCCCAGCGCTGCAAATACAGCTGTGCCACTTTATCCTTAGTAAAGCGTTTATCATCTATTAAAGAGGTTATGTATCGTCTTGTCTTACCCTCATAACGACACTCAATTAATCGAGCTTGCCAAGTATCGGGTAGGTTTGGGTTTTTCTTTTGAGCTTGGGGAGAAACCGGCATTTGTATCAAGTAGTCCCCTTCACTAAAGGTTTCAATCACAGTGTAACGCAGATTATCTTTAGCCCGCATAAGCCAATGACTGTTTGGATGGGTTTGTTGCCAACTGATAAGTAGGTCTGCTGAGAAATAGGCTCTATCAAATAGCGTAATGCTATTGTCTTGAATATTTAGCTGACGGGCTAATGTGATCTCTCCTTGACCCATATCTCCAAGGGTTGTGTCAATGATCTCATGCGTGTCAGTATTGATCAGGCATACCGAACGCATTTGGGGATAGGGCGCCTCTTTAGTTCTGCCTTTGCTTGAACTAAAGTGCTGAAGGTTCTCATCAGTATAGGGTAGTGAGTATACGACACCGTCTACAGCTTGGACGCTAAGTCCCATAAAGTCTTGCTGCTGGGCTCGTGATTCTGTTTGGTAGTGAGCACTTAGTTGATGAAATAGCTGCTTTAGAGGCTCATGCCCGAGGCGTTGTCTTGCTTGTACCACAGCGCTGGGTACGCAGGCCTGTGTGTCTATATTAAGCCGCATTTGCTCTGTGATATACCAAATTGAACGGTTACGATATAAAGCTGTGCCGATGACTATCCAAACAACGTGTTCGGCAGGTAGCTTACGTCTTCTAATGCTCGCTTTGCCGGTATACTCTAAAGCCTGCTGTATCCACTCAGGGTCTATTAATTCACTAAATTGTTCTAGAGTGTCTGGGATCCTTTTATGCGTCTCATTAATAGCGTTTTGTAGTCTCATAGTAAAATAGCCCATCTACTTATTAGATGGGCTATTTTATTACTTTTATTGAGTTTTTGCCTTAACTGACTGGCATTAGGCGTAAGTGGGGTCTTTTGATAAGTCGGATAAGTTGGCAACAGTCATGGCGATATGTTGCCAGAGTTTTATTTGCCTGTCATCTGCTATTTATAGGATGGGGGTTAATTTATCTTTGCCCATGTTACGCCAAGGCAGTCCACTGATTAAGGCATTAAATTGTTCACGGTTGATACTGATGCCAGTCTGAGTGGTGGTGAGCGGCTTGGTTAAGCCATGAAATTTATTGTCATCGAGCTGACGGCTACAAAGCCATACGCCAAGCCCATCATGAATGAATACTTTTAGGCGTGTGCCTGCTTTGTTGTAAAACAGGTAGGCACAGTGAGGGCGAATGCTTTGGTGCTCGGTGAGGATGTAGGCCAGTAGTTTGCCACTACCACATCGCATGTCCATGGGCGTGGTGGATAGCCAGATGTGAGTGATGGGTATCATTGCAGTCCTCGTAGTAGGTCAATCAAGCTTTGAGTGTCTATTTGGGCAATGTTGAGGCTTATCGTCCCAGATGCTCGAGATGTGGTTTGCAGTTTGATGTTCTTTATGACGGAGGCTGAGCGTAAATGCGCACCTTCCCCCTGTGTCAGGATAGTTGTCACCCCTAAAAATCAAGTAAAAGGGGGTAACAAGGAACAAAGATGTCCAGATACAGTGAAGAGAGAAAACAAGCTATATTAAGCAAGCTATCGCCGCCACATAACTTAAGTGTAAGCATCCGACCAACCCCCTATTGCGGTGGCACCCAGCGATGAGGTAACAACTCATCCAGACCCTCTTGAGTAGGCAGGCGTCTTAGCACGTCTGTCAAATAAGCAGACACATCCAAACCATTTAAGCGAGCTGACTGAATGATTGACATAATATTCGCAGCCCGCTGCCCACTTCGCAGCGAACCGGCAAACAACCAGTTTTTACGCCCAAGTGCCCACGGACGCATCTGATTCTCCGCCCAATTATTATCAATCGGCAGCCTGCCATCATCTAGATACTGAGTCAGCGCCTGCCAACGTTTCAGGCAATAATCCATCGCCTTACTAATACTGGCATTTTTAGTGGTTAACTGCCTTTTTTCTTGTAACCATTGGTGCAGCTTATCGGCAATCGGTTTGGCTTTTTCTTGCCTGATTTGCCGAACTATTTGGGGATCTCTTGGCATTGGGGGTGTATTTTTTTCAAATCGCTCGTCAATCTCACGTTCAACAGCATACAACTGCCTAAATAACGTTAATGCCTCAATGCTCACGATACTTTGGCCAGTGATATGCAGTTCATGAAACTTACGCCGTGCATGGGCCAGACAACCGATTTCTGTCACACCTTGATGAAATAAGAACTTATACCCGCTGTAATCATCGCAAACCAGCTTACCGCGCCACTTATCTAAAAAGGCTTTAGGATGCTCATTACGACGGCTTTCAGCAAAGTCATAGACCACCGCTTTTAAGGAGCTGTGCTGTGGCGTAAGATACGCCCAGACATAGCCTTTTTTTAATGATTTACCACCTACCTTTACATGGTTCTTCATGATAGATACCGGGGTTTCATCGGCATGTAAGATAGGCTCAGACAGTAATAGTTCATGCAAGCGACTGACTAAAGGCTCAAGGGCAACGCCGCAGCGTCCTACCCAGTCTGCCATAGTAGCATCGGGGATATTTACCCCACTTCGCTGATAGATAATATTCTGCCGATATAACGGCTGATGGTCTGCATATTTGCTAATAAGGATGTGTGCAAGCAGCTCTGGGGTGGCGATGCTTTTGTTAATAATCTGCTTGGGGGTAGCCGCTTGATGAATGATGTCACACTCACGGCATACCCATTTAGGGTAGATGTGACGCTCAATATAAAACTGCTTAGGGATAATGCCAAGTTTGTCTTGTTTATCCTCCCCAATTCGCTTCATTTGACAGCCGCAGTCACAGACGGTGGTAAGTGGTTCATGAACCTGGGTTTTCACCTCAAGGTTGTCAGGAATCACTGTGTATTTAGCACGCTTTGTTTTTTTAGGCTGATCAGTAGCTGAAGCTGGCAGCTCATCTGTGTTCTCTTTGCCGGCTTTAAGCTCACCCTCATTAATGAGGGTTTCTGCCTCAGTACGATCAATCGCAGGCAGCTTGGCAAGCTCATCTTGGCTTAAGCCGCTAAGGTAGTCATCTCGGATTTGTTCAAGCTGCGCTAAGTCCTCTTGCGCGGCCTCATAGTTTAAGTGGGTTTGTCTGGCAGTGATGCCTTCGCTTTTTTGTCCATAGAGCCGGTGAATAAGCTGCTTTTGTTTTTCGATGAGTTCAAGCACTTGTTCATATAGCTTGTGGTTTTCCTCAACCACTTGGTTAAAAAGCTGCTGTAGTTGATCGTGACTTGTGTTCGTTTGAACAAGCTGTTGCTGCAGGTGCTCATTACGCTGTTCAAGCAGGTGGATTTTCACCAGAAGCTCGGCGTAAATGGGGTCTTTTGATAAGTCGGATAAGTTAGCAACAGTCATGGCGATATGTTGCCAGAGTTTTATTTGCCTGTCATCTGCTATTTATAGGATGGGGGTTAATTTATCTTTGCCCATGTTACGCCAAGGCAGTCCACTGATTAAGGCATTAAATTGTTCACGGTTGATGCTGATGCCAGTTTGAGTGGTGGTAAGCTGTTTGGTTAAGCCATGAAATTTATTGTCATCGAGCTGACGGCTACAAAGCCATACGCCAAGCCCATCATGAATGAATACTTTTAGGCGTGTGCCTGCTTTGTTGTAAAACAGGTAGGCACAGTGAGGGCGAATGCTTTGGTGTTCGGTGATGATGTGGGCCAGTAGTTTGCCACTACCACATCGCATGTCCATAGGTGCGGTGGATAGCCAGATGTGAGTGATGGGTATCATTGCAGTCCTCGTAGTAGGTCAATCAAGCTTTGAGTGTCTATTTGGCTAATGTTGAGGTTTATCGTCCCAGATGCTCGAGCTGTGATTTGCAGTTTGATGTTCTTTATGACGGATGCTGAGCGTAGATGCGCACCTTCAGGCTCAAGATGGATTGGGATAAAGTGCGGGTTTGGATCATGAGACCTGTTTATAGCACCAGGTAATGTGTCAGCTTGAGCATGTGCCCGCTGATACTGGCGTTTCCAGTTATGTAGAAGGTTTTGGTTAATGCCATGCTCTCGGGCAATGCTGGCAATTGATCGACCTGAGTCTGTCGCTTCTTTTACTAAAAGCGCTTTAAACTCAGCGCTGTAAGTTCTTCGTTTGGGTTTATTAGGGGGTTGTGTTGTCATGTTAGTGTCCACGATTATTTGTTCATGGACACTATCTCGCATTTTTTAATAGAAAAAAAGATGGGATGGTCGGATGCTTACACTTAAGTGTATCAGAAGTTGCAAGAAGTGAAGGCATAGGTGTACAAACCCTATATAATTGGCGTAATGAAGCTAGAGAACAAGGACAGCCCATGCCAGGTAATAAAAACACTCCCGACAACTGGTCAAATGAAGCAAAACTTGCCACCATCATAGAGGCCAGCGGCTTATCAGAGACCGAGCTTAGCGAATACTGCCGTAGTAAAGGCCTATATGTCGAACAAGTCAAAGCATGGCGAGCCGGAGCCTTATCAGGATTCAATCAAAGCCAAAAGCAGAGCTTAGCAAGCAGACGACAACAACAAGCCGACCGTAAAAAGATTAAAAAACTAGAGCGTGAACTTAATCGCAAAGAGAAAGCTTTAGCCGAAACAGCTGCTTTACTGGTACTGAGAAAAAAGCTGGATGCGCTCTGGGAGACACAAAGCGAGGACGACTAACCTCACTGCCACAGCGCAAGCAATACATTACATGGATTCAAGAAGCTAATATTTCAGGGGCAAGGCTAAAGCAAGCATGTAACGAGGTCGGCATTAGTCTACGTACCTACAGGCGTTGGTATAAACAAGGTCAAATAGCTCATGACAAGCGTGCTGAAGCTGTGCGTCCTATGCCTAGCAATAAGCTGACTGATAATGAGACAGCAACTATTATCAAAGTCTGTAACGAACCCCGCTTTGCAAGCCTACCACCGACACAGATCGTACCCACTTTGCTCGACGAAGGTATCTATCATGCCTCTAAGGTACTCCCCAATGTCTAGACCAAATTATCATAAAATTAAGATAGAATTGGGTTGATAAAACGATTCATTATCCGAACTATTGTTAGCCAGATAAACCTGTGCAGGAGTATGGTAATCGAGCGACTGATGTAAATGCTCATGATTGTAAAACTCGAAATACTCTTTCAAACCTGCTCTTGCCTGACTGACTGTCTCAAACTGTCGCAAATACACGCATTCATACTTCACTGACCGCCAAAGCCTTTCCACAAAGATATTATCCAGTGCCCTACCGCGACCATCCATACTGATGGCAATACCCTGCTCAATGAGCGGTCTGGTAAATCTTGGGCTGGTAAACTGAGAGCCTTGATCCGTATTAAAAATCTCACAGCGCAACCCATTGTGCAGTAAGCTGCTCACCGTATCCACGCAGAAATCCGCCTCAAGCGTGGTAGATAGCGACCAGTCTAGAACATAACGACTGTACCAATCTATCACCGCCATCAAATACACGAAGCCCTTGGCTAGGCGAATATAGGTGATATCAGTACTCCACACTTGATTACAACGGCTAATCGGTACATGCCTAAGCAAATACGGGTAAACTTGATGTTCAGAGTTAGGCTTACTCGTGTTAGGATGCTGATAAATGGCATCTAGCCCCATTTGCCGTAGTAAGCGCCTAACTCGCTTTTCTCCCACTTGATAGCCTAGTTGCCTCAAATACGCTGTCATGCGTTTAACCCCATAAAATGGGGTCTTGGTGTACTGTTCGTCAAGCAAGTTCATCAGCGTAATATCAAGCTCGCTGATGGGCTTTGGCTGATAGTACAAACTTGAGCGGTTGATACTGAGTAATTCACATTGCTTACGAACACTAAAATCCTTGTTATCAGGTTCTAGCAGTTGTTTACGAGTGCTCAGGGTAGCTGTGAGGACTTTTTTTTAAGCCAGTCTCTTTCGCTTATAACTTGCCCTAGCTGCCTATGTAGTTCATCGATAATAGCTTGCTGGGCTTGTTCGTTGGCTTGCTGTTTGGTATTGAATGCAGTAGGGGTAACTGCCAAAGCCTGCTTTTTCCAGTTGCTGATTTGGGTTGCATGAACCCCATATTCTGCGGTTAACTCGTTGAGGGTCTTGTGTTCTTTGATGGCTTCAACGGCGACTTTGCTTTTAAATTCAGCATTGTGACGCTTACGTACTTTTGTCATTAGATAGACCTCTTTTTCTAAAGGATATTCTATCTTATTTGCTACAATTTTTTGGTCTAGTTTTCCGGGAGTATTATACTCAGAATCCACCTTTTACCTTGTACTTAACCATAATCAGCTAAACCACAGAGGACGTAGCCTAGCTCCTAAAGTCAGTAGTAAACCGCAATCATTTACCGCTACAGGGCCATGCTAAGTGTTCTGTTGGGACATCACATACCTGCCAAGTCCTGTACGAGGTCAGTTCTATTATCTTTATATGATTGAGGATGTGTATAGCCGTAAGATTGTGGGATGGGAAGTGTACGATCATGAGTCAGGTGAGCTTGCAGCACAGCTTCTACAGCGTACATTAATTAAAGAGAAGTGTTTGCATTCAGGCTTAGTTCTACATTCTGATAATGGGGCACCGATGAAGGCGCAAACGATGCGGATGAAAGCTTATGAGCTTGGGGTGGTGACTTCTTATAGCAGACCTCGGGTAAGTAATGACAATCCATTTGCTGAGTTGCTGTTTAAAACGTGCAAGTATCGCCCGGATTGGCCAACAGATGGGTTTAATAGTCTTGATGAAGCGAGAGCTTGGGTGCTTAGGTTTGCTCATTGGTATAACATGGAGCATAAGCACAGTCAGCTTAGATTTGTGACCCCTAATGAGCGCCATATGGGTGAGGATAAAGTCATTCTAGCAAATCGTAAGCAGACGATAGAGAGTGCGAAAGCATTAAATCCTGCGCGCTGGGGCGGCCGAGAGGTGAGAGATTGTACACCTGTGCCCCCAACGACTTTAAATCCAGTAAAAGAGCCAAAATCGATTGATAAGATGAGGGTCGCCTAATTCATTAAATGGTGACAACTATGTTGACAAACACCGCTATCTCGCATTTTTTAATAGAAAAAAAGATGGGATGGTCGGATGCTTACCTTTATTCCTGCTAGGGCGTGTCCCTAATTTGAAAAATACAGATAAAGCCTTATTTTAATCCTATATATCAACAAAATATAGGGAAACTCACACCATGGCGAGAACAGCAATAACTGACGAGATATGGGAACAACTACAAACAACAATGAAGGCACACGGTTGCCATCAATGGAAGAATGACCGCACCGTAATGGAAGCCATACTTTGGAAACTAAGAACAGGCGCTCCATGGCGAGACATACCTACCGAACTAGGTTCATGGAAAACCGCTTATAACCGCTTTAATCGATGGTCTACAAAAGGGCTATGGCAGAATTTTTTTTTGACCTACGAACACAAACTGATAAAGAATGGGTATTCATTGACGGAAGTTATGTACGGTGTCATCAACATGCAAGTGGAGCTCGGCGTGGTGAAGAGCGAGCAATTGGACTCAGTCGTGGCGGAAACACGACAAAAATACACTTATGTGTGGACGCGCATGGAAATCCGATCGATTTTAAAATCACTGGGGGTGAAGTGCACGACAGTCAAGTTGCAAACGACCTAATAGAAGTGATTGAACAGGCAGAATACTTTATAGCTGACAAAGGATACGATTCGCAGAAAATCAGAGATAAAGCGATAGAACATGGCATGAAAGCGGTTATTCCTAGAAGAAAAAATACGAAACAACCTAACCCAGAGTTTGACAGTTACCTTTATAAATTACGCCATCTAGTTGAAAATATGTTCGCTCGATTAAAGCATTTTCGCAGTATAGCAACACGCTATGAAAAGTTAGCACGCAATTTTAAATCTATGCTTTACCTAGCTTGTAACCTGAGTTCGGGATAAGCAGGTCAAAAAAAGGCAAAAAAAAAGAAGTCCAAAATTGTTAAAGTTAATGTACTAATAAAAACTCAACAAAAAGGACTTCTTACATGGACAACCTAACCGAATTATACTGCCACATTGACGACTTTTACCAAGCATTCAAACCAGAATTTGAACGTCAGCTGATCGAAAATGGGACAAAGCGATTAAGAGCATGCAAGATAAGTGTACCAGAGATAATGACTATATTGGTACTGTTTCATCAATTACGTTACCGTCAATTTAAAGGGTTTTACTATCATCATATGCTAGGCATGATGAAAAAAGATTTCCCAGACTTACCAAGCTACTCACGTTTTATTGAATTAGTACCCCGTGCTCTTATGCCTTTGTGTGCTTATCTTAAAAGCTTGATGGGAAGTTGCACAGGTATTAGCTTTGTGGATGCCACCAAACTATCTGTATGCCATAACCGGCGGATTAAGCGTCATAAGGTGTTTGAGGGGATTGCTCAAAGAGGGAAGACAAGTATGGGTTGGTTCTACGGATTCAAACTGCACGCGATTATCAATCATCACGGTGAGTTATTATCGATTAGAGTCACTCCGGGAAATATAGATGATAGAGAGCCGCTAAGAGAGGGCCTAGCAAATGATATATTCGGTAAACTGTTTGGTGATCGAGGGTATGTCAGTCAAGATTTAAAAGATAAACTCTTTAATGACTTCAATATCGATTTTATAACCAAGCTTCGAAGGAATATGAAACAGCAGATTCTTCAACCTATTGATGCGGCGTTACTTAACGGACGCTCTTTAATTGAAACTGTCTTTGATGATCTTAAAAACCTGTGTCAAATTGAACACTCAAGGCATCGAAGCTTCACAGGTTTCGCTGTTAATCTTTTAGCAGGACTCATTGCTTACTGTTGGTTTCCCTTTAAGCCGACACTAAAAAACGTGTCGGCTTATGGACAGGCCGCAAAAAACTAAGCTGTTTCAATGATTTAGGCAAGCTCTTATCCCGAACTCAGGTTAGCTTGTACTATTATTCACTGTAAGTTAAATTGAGGACACGCCCTAATAAAAAAGCTCTAAGCCATATAATGGTTTAGAGCTTTTTAGTAAGGGATTAGTCAGCTATTAAAAGTTAGCAAACTCAACGCCAATACCACCACCAACATCTGTTGAATGAATATCTGAATCAGATACCCAAGCACGACTAGAGATAGTAGTTTTTGGATTTAACTGATGTTCCCAAGCCACATCTAATACGGTTAGCTTATCTGATTCTGGGAAAGTATAGTTGGTAGTTCGATTAGATTGGTTGACTTTCGCATGTTGGACTTTAGCATTGATAAAATTCTGATTGTCCATCCAGAGTTTACTTCCAATAGTGTAGCTCTCTGCATCACCACCTAGAGCATGACCTAAAGGATAGCCATACTGATAGTAACCATCTTTATAAATATAATGGTTGTAGGATATGCCTCTAATGTCACCTCCAGTGCGAGTGTCGGCCCATTCAGCATACAGTTGGTAGGGTATAACGCCTTGATTAGGTGTGTTAATAGATGAGGCATAATCAATACCCGCTAAATACATATTTTTGGAGGGTAAACCACCGGCTTCATCTTCACCCACATATTGACCATAGACACCTACAGGGAAGTCACTATTAATTAATGGAGCAAGATTCACTCGGGCATCAAAGCCTGCCAAGCTGTTGGTAGGATCAGTATCGGGATCACCGGTATTGTCATTTTTACCGGTTAAGGCATCGACAAACGAGCTAAAACTTTCAGAACGGCCATCGCCACCCCACATGATCATTCGCGAGGCTCCCAATTCTAGCCATGGGGTAGGACTTGCACTAAGTCTAGTGCCAATAAGCTTGGTATCGGGAATGGCATTATAGTCATCCAGTTGACCTAGAAATAATTGATACTGCCAAGGACCAATCCAGTTAAGATAAGGTGAGCTTGGTGCTGCTTGAGTATCTCGCTGCATTGTCAGCCCAATAACTGGCTTTGAGGCATCACCACGTATTAGACTGCCATCATTACCTGGGCCCCACCATGTTGGAATCTGGCCAGCAATGAGCCACTGGTTAGCAGACTTACCCGCCACATAAGAGCCATCAAAACTGACATCCTTATCATCAATATCATCATCCTTGATATTAGCTTGTATATTAATTTCCCAGTCCTCTTCACTGATACCAGCTTGAGCGCTCGCCTCAAAATTTGCTAGTTTATCATCAGCGAAGGTTTGAGGAAGCTGCTTTCTATCTGTTTGCCCATAAGCAGATACAGTCGTGTTCACTAAAGACTTAGGCTGCTTATTCAATGTATGACGTACTGACTGTACTATCTGTTGCTGTTCAGGAGTGCTAATGTTAGCACTTTCTAATGCACGATTAATTTCATTAGTAGTTAACGGCCATGTGCTAGTGCTAATTTGGATCACTCCCTGGACCTGTAGCCAGTCAAGTTCTGACTTTAAGGTAACGTCATTCATTTGCAAGTTTTTGGCGCTAGCTACCACACTGACTAAACTTATACCTATTGCCAGGACGGTTAGGTTTGATAGTCTAGAAGAGGTTGGATTTAAATTTGGCATAGGAGATACTCAATCATGATAAACGAATAGTTTATCTTAATAATTAAGGGTTATAGTTTGTTGTTTTGTACAACAGGATAGGGACTAGCGAGATCCAAATCCTGTCAACATAGTATGTATGGTTTTGAAGAATATCAGTAAGTCTAAAGAGAATGAGATATGCTTGATGTAATAAAAATCATACTCAATTTTAATTTTGGTTTCTTCTGGACCTGTGGCATAGCCTTGATTGACTTGTGCCCATCCTGATATACCTGGCTTAACAATGTGACGATAATTAAAAAAAGGCACTTCTTTTTCTAACTCAACAGCGAAATCAAGAAACTCAGCTCTAGGTCCTATCAGGTTCATCTCACCTTTGATAACATTTATAAATTGTGGTAATTCATCGATACGGGTTTTGCGGATAAATTTACCGACTTTGGTTATTCGGTTATCATTTTCAGTAGTTAACACTTCTTTTGATTTTTCGCGCATACTACGGAATTTATAAACTCGAAATACTTCACCCCGATTATAATACTCCCGGAAAACTAGACCAAAAAATTGTAGCAAATAAGATAGAATAACCTTTAGAAAAAGAGGTCTATCTAATGACAAAAGTACGTAAGCGTCACAATGCTGAATTTAAAAGCAAAGTCGCCGTTGAAGCCATCAAAGAACACAAAACCCTCAACGAGTTAACCGCAGAATATGGGGTTCATGCAACCCAAATCAGCAACTGGAAAAAGCAGGCTTTGGCAGTTATCCCTACTGCATTCAATACCAAACAGCAAGCCAACGAACAAGCCCAGCAAGCTATTATCGATGAACTACATAGGCAGCTAGGGCAAGTCATCAGTGAAAGAGACTGGCTTAAAAAAAAGTCCTTACAGCTACCCTGAGCACTCGTAAACAACTGCTAGAACCTGATAACAAGGATTTTAGTGTTCGTAAGCAATGTGAATTACTCAGTATCAACCGCTCAAGTCTGTACTATCAGCCAAAGCCCATCAGCGAGCTTGATATTACCCTGATGAACCTGCTTGACCAGCAGTACACCAAGACCCCATTTTATGGGGTTAAACGCATGACAGCGTATTTGAGGCAACTAGGCTATCAAGTGGGAGAAGATCGAGTTAGGCGCTTACTACGGCAAATGGGGCTAGACGCTATTTATCAGCATCCTAACACGAGTAAGCCTAACTCTGAGCATCAAGTTTACCCGTACTTGCTTAGGCATGTACCGATTAGCCGTTGTAATCAAGTATGGAGTACTGATATCACCTATATTCGCTTAGCCAAGGGCTTCGTGTATTTGATGGCGGTGATAGATTGGTACAGTCGTTATGTTCTAGACTGGTCGCTATCTACCACGCTTGAGGCGGATTTCTGCGTTGATACGGTAAGTAGCTTACTGCACAATGGGTTACGCTGTGAGATTTTTAATACGGATCAAGGCTCTCAGTTTACCAGCCCAAGATTTACCAGACCGCTCATTGAGCAGGGTATTGCCATCAGTATGGATGGTCGCGGTAGGGCACTGGATAATATCTTTGTGGAAAGGCTTTGGCGATCAGTGAAGTATGAATGCGTGTATTTGCGACAGTTTGAGACAGTCAGTCAGGCAAGAGCAGGTTTGAAAGAGTATTTCGAGTTTTACAATCATGAGCGTTTACATCAGTCGCTCGATTACCATACTCCTGCACAGGTTTATCTGGCTAACAATAGTTCGGATAATAAATCGTTTTATCAACCCAATTCTATCTTAATTTTATGATAATTTGGTCTAGACATTGGGGAGTACCTTAGATAGCCGACTCGTGGCTGAATATAGAAAACTTTACCACCATCTTCGAGTTTAATCGCTATAGCAGTAATGAGGCAAATAATAAGGGTGAATGGTAGAGAAATTAAGATAAGTAAAACATCAAAACAATATTTCAAAAACATATAGTTAGGCGAGGGCTGTAGCGATCCTAGCTCATTTTCATACATATGATCAATACGAACTCTACCTGTAAGGGACTCTCTAATTGCTCGGTGATGATAAACGGGAGTGCCTTTAAGGGTTCTTTCGGTAATAAAGCGTTCCCAATCATCAGTTAAATCATCACTATGCAAATCGGTAACTATGCCATTAACCTCTTCCTCTAGATGAGGGATATTTAATGGGAGCCACTTTACGGATGGAATCTGTTCAGGTATTTGCTTGGCTCTACCTACTGGTATATAGGCAAAGGTGTAATTTTCATGTTTGCGGTTAATGATATCTATAAAAAATGTGTAAACTAAAAGTAGAAGGCTACTAAAACCATAATAATATAAGGAATAGGATATGCCTGTGAATTTTACTATGAGTAATATAAGTAAAAACCAGAAGGCGATAACGGGAACAATATAGGTACTGGAGGTAATACCTGGAAAACGCTGGATACTGTACAATGTTATAAGGGTTGTACAAACTAATAAAGCACTCACAACAAGGTTGACGTATCCACCTGTATAGAATATTTGATTAATAACGTCTAAACCTGAGCCTATGAAGGGTAAAAAAGTACAGAGGGCTAATCCGAGAATTAATTGAGCTGGCAGAAACCGCATTATTGAACCTTTATGTTTATACTATACTAATTTGATTTTCAGTCATTAAAATGTACTGAGTACGTATGACCACTAACTATACAAAATAAATTTAATAAACGGTTTGATTAATTTAAATATCAAAATGCCACACATTTTTGGTTAATTAAATTTTATTCGTTCACAAAGTGAAACTTAGCTATTCTACCAAACTTTTTAGCGTTTATAAGACTATAAAGACATTTCTTTTATCATATATTCATTTACTTTATTCACATCGAATTTATCCTCAGTTAGCTTCCTAGATGCTTTACCCATTTTTTTGATGAGCTCAGGGTTTTTAATAAAATGTTCCATGGCTTCTACAAGTTCATCGACGGTCTTAATAGGGACTAAAAATCCATTTATTGAGTCATCAACGGTTTCACGACAGCCTGGAGCATCAGTAGTTATTATCGGTCTTCCCATAGCCATTGCTTCTAATACTGAGCGTGAAGTACCTTCTCTGTAAGAGGGAAGCACATATACCGAACTTGCTGCAATGGCTGGTCTGACATCCTTTAATTTACCCCAGTAGTTTACTACACCAGAGTTCACCCACTCATCAAGTTGTGACTGGGTAATTGCTGCGGGGTTTTCATCAATATAACCTACTAAGTGAAACTCTGTCTTAGGATGTCTACTTTTAATGATTTTTGCCGCTTCAATATATTCAATAAGTCCTTTGTCTTTCAGTAATCTGGCTATTAGTAAAAAAGAGGGTTTTATAACTCCAGAAGAATAGGTGGGGAAGGGAATAATATTGAAATTGCTTATATCTACCCCTGAGCCATTGACTACCGTTGCAAGGATATTGGGCTTCAGTATTCCTAGCTTCTTAAAAAGGTTGAGATCATCAGGGTTTTGAAAAAAAACCTTATCAGATTTAGATAGAGCTTGGGTATATAAGCTATGTATAAACTTCTGTAATGAAGTACGTGTATCATTCTCATCTACTTCAGAAAAGGTATAGCCTAATCCGGATATAAGTACAAATCGCTTAGGAATATTGGCGAGCCAAGCCGCTAGAGTACCGTAGATGACTGATTTTATAGTATAAGATAATATAACATCTGGTTGAATCTTTCGTAATAAACGATAGGCTGAAAGTAGGGTGCGAAAATCAGTTAAAGGATTAGTTCCTGTACGCTGCAAAGGAATTTCATGCACATGATACCCTAGTTCAGACAAATAATTTAATTCCTGTTGGTAATCATCTATGTGAGGGGCTAAAACATGTATTTCATAACCAAGGTTAGAAATAGCTTCCAATAACTTTCCTCTAAAGTTAATAACATGAGGTAGATAATTAGCAAATATTAGGAATTTCAATATTATCTCCAGACAAAGTTTTAGTTAACAGCTTATACACTTAGCTAGTTGTATTTTTGCGTTTTGGCAATAACTGTTGGATATTACAGTCTGCACAAACGAAAAGCACATAAATCATTACGAAGGGATAACGATAACGTACAGCGGTACCATAATTGAAAACTACTAAACCATAAATCGACATTGAGAAAGCTAGAAATAGCAACCAAAAAGCTAATTTGTCGAGGCTTTTTTTCCAAGCCTGTCGAGTTATGAGATATAAAATAAATAAGATAATAACATTTTCAAAAGATTGAATTAAAGGCAATAAACCCTGAGCTTCCCATATAAAAGGCTTAGATAGAAAGTAGATTCCTGAAGTCAGTCCTTGAATTATAAAGTCTCCTACACCATTAATTAAATTAATATTATCTCTAGCACCACCATCTTCAATAAACATAGCAACTCTGAATTTATTAATTTCTGGTATAGCTATGGGAAAAGATATTAATAAACCGACTAAAGCTATTAAGGCAATCATAGATGCTTTTACTATTCTCATACCTTTTTTTGCAACACCAAATAGAAAATATAACAAAACAATAGGAAAAAGAATAAAAAAGTTTTGAAACTTTATCATATAAAGTGGGATTAAAAAAAACATACTAATAAAGAAATTAGATTTTCGAGCGTACATAATACTTAAGGACATGAATAAAAATATTAATGTTTCCCTTAAACTCAAGGCGCTATATAAAGCTGCACTTGGAAAAAGTAGATAAAACCATATAGAAACTTTAGTGAATACTTTATTTTTATATAATATGAAGAATAAACAAATATATATAAAAGTGTTATAGAAGCCCAAACTAATGACCGTTGTCGGTGAAGGGAAAGGAAGTACTGATAGGAATGCTCCTGCCTCACTTACGTTATTATTAGTGCCTATTAATGCTTCATATATAGTCAACTCATTATTTCTAATTGCATGGACTATTCTCCAGTATTTGATTTGATCAGGCATATATGAAGGTGCAAATAGCAATCCATTCAATACAAATGGTAGGAAACAATGTAATGCTAAAATTAATTGAAATTTTAACGGTACACGAAACTTATAAGATAGAATTAAAGCTAATAATAAACATATTAATAAATTGGGCAAATCAAAGAGACGAATTCCAATAAATCCGTAAGAACTTAACCATGATAGTTCTGACACTATTAACCCTCAATTATTTCAGATTATTTTTTACTATTCTAAATTTGCCACTTTTCTCATTTGGAATATCATCTACCAAATCAATATCGACTGTAATTTTAGAACCCAATCTTTCCTTTAATGCCTCTAAAAATTTCTTCTGTTCTACACTTGTAAAAGAGTTATTACTAACTATAAGTAGTTTGACTTTATCGGCACTATTTTGTATCAATTGAAATTTTATTAAACCTTTAATATTTTTTGTGCTATTGCTAATATTTCCTAAATTGACTTTTCCATTTGTAGGTGAAAGAATATAATCATTTGATCTACCTTCAATATTTTCAACAATTGGGAAGATTGAGCCACATCCACACTTTTGATTTGGAGGTGCAAGTTTAATATGATCGCCAATATTATATCGTACGAGAGGTGTTCCATGAGTTGTAAAGGATGTAACTAATATTTTACCTTCACTATTTGGTAATATATTATCGTCGACTACTTCAAATATTCCAGTAAGAGGATGTATATGTAAGTTGCCAGCTTCACATTCTAAAATAAAAGGAGCTCCTTCTGACGAGGCATATTGATCAACAATTTTACAACCTAGTACTCTACCGATTACTTCTCTATGTTTAGGTAGAACAGTTTCTGCAGTAGGAAAGAAAACTTTTACCTTAGTCTTTATACGCAACCCTTGAGTATCAGCAATCTCGCATATTTCATAGACGCTTGATGGAAAACCAACTATGAATTCTGGAGCGAAATCATTTAAAGAATTCCAGTAAATATCGAAATTTTTTTGATTGAGGTGAAATGTCGAGTAAAATCTTATTTTATTTATAAAATCGTAGTGAGAACATATTTGTTTACTTAAATGCTTTTCTGATATTAAGTTCTTTCCCGAAAACCAAGCTGTTTTTTTGCCCAATTTATAGCCGTGCTGTGCTCTAAAATGATCAAGTATTGCATAGCGCTCTTGAACATCACTCCGAGTATATATTACTTTCATAGATGCACCAGTAGTGCCACCGGTTAGACTAATAATTCCATTTTTTTCTTCTAAAGTTTTAATTTCATCTAAATTATTTATAATATCTTCTTTATTCAATATGGGTAAAAGTTTTAGATTACTAAAATCAAAGCTTTTATACCAAGGAGAATGAGATTTAATGTAACTAAAGAACTCATCTCTTTTCTTAATCATTTCTTTTTCTAATTGTCTAGAGTCCATTGCATCTACTTTTGCATAGTAGTTTCTAAACGTTTTATATTTGCCCCCATGTCTAACTTTGTACTGATAAGTATTATAGGCAGTTATTGCAACATCTTGAATGAAGTATGGAGTAATTGCGAAAAATTTTTCTTTCAAAGACATTTAATTTACCTTTCTATTACGTGTTTTATAAATAAAATACAATTATGAATTTGAGATACTTAATTAATTAAAAAAATATAATTAAACGTCGTCTAGTTTTTTATTTAATTTGTCTAGATATTTACTTTTATATAACTTATAATTTTCCTTCGATTGTAAATATAATTTCACATATCTAAGATTCAGTCGATCTCTGTACCACTGAAGATTTCGACTTTTTTTACGCTGCAAACTAATTTTCATTAAATCGGATTTTCTAATTGCATCTATATCATTAAAATCAAGATTAGCTAAGCTTAATTCTGATGTTATTTTATTAATCAAAGGATGCCCATCTTCTTTTAAGATTAACATATTCTCATCACCCATATAGGTCCATATATGCTCTATATCTATTACTTTATTGTTTTCTATTGTCAAAATTGGAATTAAACCTAACTTATTAGCTTCAGACATTCTGACTAGAGGTGTACCTTTATTTTTACGTGAATAGACATCATCAAAACAAAAGTTACCTAAACTGTAATACAAATGAGACTTTTTGTGTTTCTCAAATGACTGTACGACGTGGGGGTGATGACCATATAATACAAAATCGATTTTATTAGCTAAGTATCGAAAAAAAGAAATATCTTCTATACTAGGTAGATGGATATGTTCTAAACCACTATGAAAAGCTATAATGTTTAAGTATCCTAAAGTATCAGTTTCAAGTAATTCTTTCTCAATAATATCGGCATCAGCAACGTTAACTCCATATAGTTTATTATCTATATTATGAAGAAAGACAGGGTTAGCGTTCATGTTACAAAACCCGCTTAAACAGATTCTATTATTATCATGATGGACATAGCTTTTTATACCTTCAATACCAAAGTAATGAATATCATTTTTTTCCAATATCTTTTTAGTTAAACTATAGCCTTCTAGACCAAAATCACCTATATGGTTATTAGCTAAATTTACATGAGTTAATTTTAATTGACTTAACAATGCAGCACTTTTACTTGAAGAGCCAATAACAGCTGATTTAGGTTTATATTCTTTAAAAATATCCGTAAAAGGTATTTCAAGATTACCAACTATATAATCACAATCACTAATTGCTCTAAGATAAGAGTCAAAATAACCTTCTAATGATGAGTTAGTATTGCTAAACTTACCAAAAAAACCGATGTCACCTAGCAAAGCAATCTTCATAATTAATCTCATTTCTTAATTTTAGATATTATATATAATATATATCGGGAATCGTTTTTACACTGGAGTTATAGTTTCCTTCCAAACAGTATTATATTTAGATATCATTTTTGATAAGCTAAAATTAGCTTTAATGTGACTTTCCGATGAGCTAATAAGTTTTTCCCAATCTAGACTATCATCCATAGTAGTTACGGCAGATAAAATAGCGTTTCCTAGAGCTTTTGAGTCTGATGGTTGAACTATCCAACCATTATCGCCAATAATATATTTTGAGTCACCAACATCTGTAGCTATACATACTGTTCCACAAGCCATTGCTTCGGTTAAAGCATTCGGAAATCCTTCACCGGATGAGGAATTAGAAATATGTATATCTAGTGCGTTCATAATACTTGGGATATCATTTCGTTGTCCTAGAAGTATTACATTAGTAGATAAATTTAATTCTTCAATCTTTTTAACAAGTTCAATATTTTTATTGTCTAAACCCTTCCCAACTAGTAATAATTTGAATTCTGGAAGCCTGTCTTTAATTAGACTCATTGATTCTAACAAACCTAAATGATTTTTATTTACTCCATACCTTGCTACTCTGCCAAATACAAGCATATCTTCTGGAATATTTAAGTTTGCTCTAATATCTGAACGAAGTTCTGAGTCTCTATAAAAATGTGTAAAATCGTAGCCATTATTGATAACTACCATTTTATTACTATCATAACCATTTTTTTCAAAATCTTCATAAGTTTGATAAGAGCAACATATTATTTTTTTTGGTAAAAATTTACTTAAAGCCATATTGGTATATATAACGGCGTTAGTTTTTAAATTTCTTAAGTTATTATTTAGTTTCGTATGTCTAATATTCCATACTATATTATCATTGCCTAAAATTTTGGCTACAATGCCCCCGATTAAATCAGCGTGCGACATCCAAGTTTGTACTACATCTGGTTTCTCTAGCTTTATAATATTTTTTAGATTAAATAAAGAAACAGGAAGTCTGAATTTTTTATTCATATTTAGTGTATATACTTTTATATTTTGCTTTTGTAGTAATACACCATATTTACCTTCATCCATTAAAGATATTACTACATGCTTATTTTCTTCGTCATTGGTTACTAGTCTATAAAGTACTCCTTCTGCACCACCATCTTCTAATCCAGTAATAATATGTATGATTTTCATAGTAACCTACGCCATTTTTAATTAATTTTATAAAAAATTGTATACCAATCAACAAACTGTTTTATACCTTCTTCGACAGAGAATTGAGGTTTATAACCAACGCTTTTCTCAAGGTTACTACTGTCTGCGAATGTATCAGGAGCATCACCTGGTTGTAAGGGTAACAATTCCAAAATTGCTTTTTTATTCAGTGCTTTTTCAATTGCATGGATATAATTTTTTAAAGTAACAGGGCTGTTATTACCGATATTAAATATTCTAAAAGGGGCATTACTAGTGTTTGGCTCAGGAGAGTCACTGTTCCAATCTAAATTCGGTGTAGCAATCTGATCGCTAGCGTAAATTACACCATTGGCTATATCATCTACAAAAGTAAAATCTCGGGTATGATTGCCATTATTAAATACAGGTATAGGCTTATCTTCGATAATATTTCTAGTAAATTTAAATAGAGCCATATCTGGTCGACCCCAAGGTCCATAAACAGTAAAGAACCTTAAACCAGTAGTAGGTAAGTTAAATAAATGACTATAGCTATGAGCCATAAGCTCATTAGCACGTTTGGTTGCAGCATAAAATTGAAGGGGATGATTTACTCCGTGTGTTTCTTTAAATGGCATAGTGGTATTAGCACCATATACACTACTTGTACTAGCATAAGTTAAATGTGGAGTATTAAAATGACGACAAGCTTCAAGAATGTTAGTAAAACCTACAATATTACTTTCCACATAACTGTGGGGGTTCTCGATAGAATATCTTACCCCAGCCTGTGCAGCTAAATGGATTACTCGATCGAAAATATGCTCGTTAAAGATATTATCTATAGCAACTTTATCAGCGATATTAGCACGGATAATTTGAAATGAGCCCTTAGTTGTATTAGCTATATCAATTAATTGTTGGTTTCTAGCTTGCTTTAACTTAGGATCATAATAATCATTAAAGTTATCAATACCGATAACATCGTCTCCACGCTCTAGTAATTTCTTGGACACATGGAAACCGATAAATCCTGCTGACCCTGTTACTAAAACCTTCACTCATCACCTCCAAAAATGTCTCTAGTGTATACTTTGTCTAGAACGTCACTTAAATCACTTGATAGCCTATTAGTTACAATAACATCGCTCAAACCTTTGAATTCTTCAAGATTATCAATAACGCGTGATTTATAAAACTCTGTATCATTTAGTGCAGGTTCATAGACTATTACCTCTACACCTTTAGCTTTGATACGTTTCATAATCCCTTGAATAGCCGAAGCTCTAAAGTTATCTGAACCACTCTTCATGACTAGTCTGTGAATACCTACTACATTAGGATTCATCGCTAAAATAGAATCAGCAATAAAATCTTTACGAGTTCGATTCGAGTCAACAATTGCCTTAATTAAATTATTTGGTACTTTGTCATAATTAGCTAGTAGCTGTTTAGTATCTTTAGGGAGACAGTAGCCTCCGTACCCCAGTGATGGATTATTGTAGTGGTTGCCGATACGATCGTCTAAGCAAACACCTTCAATGATTTGTTTCGTATCTAAATTATATGACTGTGCATAAGAATCTAACTCATTGAAGTAAGCTACCCTCATAGCTAAATAGGTATTTGAGAATAACTTGATAGCTTCTGCTTCAGTCGGGTCAGTAAACAGGATGGGACAATCCTTTTTTATTGCACCCTCTAATAAAAGCTTGGCAAACTGTTGTGCGCGATCTGAACGTTCTCCGATAATTATTCTAGAAGGGTAGAGGTTATCATGTAACGCCTTTCCTTCTCGCAAAAATTCAGGCGAAAATATAATATTTTTAATACCTAATTTATTCTTTATACTTTCTGTGAATCCTACAGGCACTGTTGATTTAATTATTATAATCGCATTAGGGTTTACGTCTTTTACCTGTTCAATAACCGATTCAACACTGCGAGTATTAAAATAATTAGTCTGAACATCGTAATCGGTCGGTGTTGCGATAATCACATAATCTGCTTTATTGAATGCATCGTAAGTGTCTATTGTGGCTCTGAAATTCAACTTTCCATCGGATAAAAATTCAGAAATATCTGTATCTACTATAGGAGATATGCCATTATTTAACATTTTTATTTTTTCAGAAATAATATCTAATGCAACAACCTCATTGTTTTGTGCAAGTATCATTGCATTTGATAACCCGACATAGCCAGTTCCAGCTACTGCTATTTTCATAACTATTCTTACCCTAGAAATTTTGAAATTAATATTTATTATCTACTTTATTTGAACTAATCTTATCTATCTTATCCCAGAAAGCATCGACAGAGTGCTTTTGAATAACTGTATTCTTGTATTGTTCGGAATAGTTTTCATTACTTTTGAGAGCCTGAGACAAAAGTTTAGAAATGCTTTCTTGAGAACAATCTTCTGAAATAGTGATGTTTGGTATGCCTTTGATCCCATCAGTACAAGGGGTTGAAATAATACTCTTTGTACCTGAAGCCATCATTTCTAGCAATACGTTTGGAAAGCCTTCTATTTTAGACGAAACAATACCAACCTGTGCATATTTAAAATAAATAAATGGATTATCTACCTTTCCAACAAGATATACAGAATCTTTAAGATTAAGTTTTGCTACTAGTTCAAGTAAGTTGTTTTTCTCACTACCTTCACCAATTATTAAAAGTTTATAATCGGAATACTGACGATAGACACTTTCAAATGCTTTTATGAGAAGATCGAATTGTTTAAGTTTAACTAATCTTCCACAAGCAACAATAAATTTATCCTTAGCCAATTCAGCATTAATTGAACTAGAAATTGAAGAATTTATAAAATCAACACTCACTGGATTAGGTATAACTACGGTATTTTTTACTGGATTAAAGCCTAGATTAGATAATAAAGATTTCTTCATCGATTCTGTCTGGCATATTAGTAAATCTTGACTACCATATAAGTATTTATAAACAAATTTAAAAAAATACTTTTTGTAATCAGTATTCCTTTCAAAAACCATGGTTGACTCTCTAGAAGTCAAGAATGAACCAGAAAAAACACCTAATTTTTTTAAGGTACTTAGATAGCTGTTAATATGAATATGTGACGAGAAGATATAGTCAAATTTATACTTTCTATCAAGTTTTAAGATTTGAAGAGTGATAGGTATTAATGAAGATTTCTCTGATTTATATTCTCCAATAATCCAGTTGAAGTTTGAATGATCATTTAATACGTCCCAACCTTTTTCAAATCCCCGTGTCATTGTTATTAACGTAACATCTTGATCGTTTAAAACTAAATGACGAGCTAAATTAAACATCACTCTTTGAGCACCACCGCTTAATTTGGCAGCAGGTAAAACAAATAGAAATTTTTTTTTCAAAATGTTAACTCCCATATCAATAACTGTCAGTTTCTAAATTATTATAATTAATATAGAAATTATGACTTTAATAATAAAGTTCCAAAATAATTTAGATCATGTTCGACTACTTAACATCTTGAACTTGAAAATATAATTTATAAATTTAAATAATTAAGAGTTAGTATCAGATTCAATGTGAGAATGGGAAAGTAGACTTTCAATCATCCAATATTGAGGATTAAATTTCTTTGTATACCAGTTCAAATTTTCGTCCCAATAACCTGGACATTGATCATATGCTTCAATAGAAAATCCATAACTAATTTCTACGATAAGTGGATTACCATCATCATCTAAAACGAAGTCGAAAGCCACACACTGGGACCGTAAAATTTCATTTACAGAAAAAGCAAGTTCAATAGTTTTTATATTAATGCTATCTATATCATATATGATATTACCACTTCCCGAAGCTCTAAAGTCGCCTGTGCGTACCATTCTTTTAATAGCAAAAGCTTTTCTATTTATAATTATGACCCGAGTATCTGACTTATTATTAGGGATAAAATCTTGAAAATAAACATAACCATTTTCATTATTTTGTAATCTAGAGAACTCAGGCGTAACGACTAATCTTCCCGCGCCTTTGAGCACACCTATTAAACTATCTTGACCAGCCTTAAATTTATTAAAACGTTCTTTTAAGTTACCAAGCTTATCAAACTGTGCAAAGCCTTTATTAAAAGCTTGATGTATAATTTTTTTAGCTTCTTTATAACTTCTTACAAGCTTGACGTTTTTGGCACCAGCTCCACCTTTTAGCTTAAATACTTTAGGAAAGGAAGTCTGCTTAGCCCAAGCTAGTGCTTCTGCCTGTTCATAAAAGACATAACTCGGCACAAGCGGAGCACCAATAGCTTCAAGTAAATATTTCTGAGCTACTTTGTCATCAAAATGCCAACCTGTATTGAAGTTAGGAAAAACAATAATACCTGCTTGTTCCAAAGCGAATAAAATTCTTTTTGCAGTAAGCACATCTTTGAATTTTCCATGATGATGATGCCACATAAAGATATCGCAATCTTTGACTTGATGAATGATATCATTATCAAAAGCGTTTACTATTTTGTAACTTATGTTATTTTTTATACAATACTGTAGCCAACGTTCAGAAAAACTTCCTTCTCTATGGTGAATTGCAATTTTCATTTATTTTTCTCTTTGTTAATCAATAATTAGTAATGTAGTGGATAAATATCTAATGTAAAACTAGTGAGAAAATAGGAGTCTATAATATTAGCTATATGACACAAATAGTTAGATTCTCAAAATAGATATTATATGTTAACTCAATTTTAAAGAGTTGCTTATTTAAAACTCAGCAAACTAATGTCACTTATATTGAAAACCCTATCTTTACTTATATAGATAAACTACTAAGATATGATTTATCAAAATCAAATATTTTAAATTAGCGATACTAGTAGCTAATTCTCAATAATAATATATTTTCTATACTAATATAATTCGATCCTTTAATTTTATAACTAACTATAATTATTGCAGCATGAATGTCATAGTTGACAACTTCTCTAAGATATTTTTCTTCTTCTATAATATATATCTATTTAAAATATTGTTAAAATTATTTGACTCAATATTAATAATTGTTTATAGCGAGTTGCAATCTTAAAATGAAGGATTAGTCTGATTAAAAAAGTAGTAAGGTAAATATAATTAAGCATGAAATAATCTAAAACTAAAAATGTAAATATTTTATTTACTAACCTGGAGAATTATAAAATTAAACTAATATGTTCTAATTATTAATTATTAATTATTAATTATTAATTATTTTTATTAACCATACTTTTTTTATAGAAAGTACGTAATGTCAGAATAGTACGCATAGGAGAGAATTGAAATTTTTTCTTATTATCATTACATATTGAATTATATAAATTCTCATATTTATCTAGAGCCTTTTCAATATTAAAATACTTATCGAATACTATATTCATATATGCAGAAATATTTTCATAAAATCTGGAATTAGTTATTAAATTTTCAATGTTCGAAAGGTTCTCATTATTATCCAGAGAAGGAAAAATATTTCTTCCAGAAAAATTAGTTTTAAAAGCTTGTTCGAAAGTATCTTGTGTTAATAAAACAGGAATATGGCTCTGGGAATTTATAGTCAAAACAGGTAAACCTAAAGAAGCTGCTTCCATAACTCCTCTACCTGTAGAAATCGTAGCATCTGCGAGGAATAGCATTTTCGAAGCATTATATGTATACTTATTTTCAGTTAATATAACTACATTACCGTTCTTAACATGTTCATTCAATATAATATCTTCTAAAACCTCATTATCTTCCACTACTCCAATTATAAATAGTTTGATTCTCAGTTTAGAATTTCTTTTATATAGGATATCTAATAAATTAATAGAATCTAGAATACTACTCTTGTATGTTTGTCCAATACGAGCAATTTTTACAAATGTAAAAGCATCTTGTGGTTTATTAATATCTGTACTTTTATCATCAGTATTAATCTTTGCTACTCGATTTGGTATAAGAGTAGTAACTGTATTTCTATAATTACTATTACTTTCAAACCATATTTGATTTTCAAGACTAAATAAGACAAGATTATGAACATGCGGAAATTCGTTCTCTTTCTTCGGATTAGGGCCTCCACATTTATTAAGAACAGTTTTAGTCGCCCATCTTGGATATAATGGTGCTATTACATTATAAGAAGCTACATCAAAATAATGAAAAATATCAGGTTGAAAATCTTTAATTGTTTTATCAATGGTCGACTTAAGTTTTAATAAATTTAAACCATTAAAATCAATGTGAACAATATGATGGGGATTATTACATATATTTCTACTATCACCAGGACCGATTGAAATCACACCAACATCATGTTTTTTTGAGATTATATTTGAAATGTGTAACAAACTATATAGATGCCCACCGTTACCATGTTTGAGTACGGAAATAAAGAACAAGATCTTCATTACGAAATTATCCTTTGCTCAACTACCAATTCAATACCAAAATGCATTTTTACCCTTCTTTGAATTTCACTAATTAGAGAAAGAATATCTTGCCCTGTTGCACAACCTTTATTAACAATGAATCCACTGTGCTTAGTTGATACCTGAGCTCCTCCTATGGATAATCCCTTAAGATTTAATTCATCAAGCATTGGCCCTACGAATCTACCTTCGGGTCTTTTAAAAACACTGCCAGAGTTAGGATATTCTCGAGGCTGCTTGGCCCATCTAAGTTTTTTTCCTTGCAACATTTTATGCTGTATTTCACTAGGATCACCAGGACTAAGCTTAAACCATGCTTTTAATATAATATGGTTATTTTCTTCTTGAAAAAAGCTATTTCGATAAGAAAAATTTGCTTGTTCACTTGTAATTTCACTTACCTCTAGAGTATTCAAATCTAAAAATCGGATTTTAGTTATTACATCTTTAATTTCTTTATCTTTATTGCCTGCATTCATTACGATAGCCCCGCCAACAGAGCTTGGGATATCATAAAACTCCTCTAAACCTGTTAAACCATAGTGTAGAGCTATTTCGCTCAACTTCAATAAAGTAGCCCCTGCTTCTGCTATCAATAAACCATTTTCGAATACTATTTTATCAAAACATTTGTTTAAAATTATGAAAGGGGTTTCATAATATTCCTTAGACAAAATAATATTATTACCATTACCAATAATATTTAAGGGTTTAGATGAGTTATCTTTAAGTAGGGCGATTAGTTCTTTTTCACTATCAGGGAAATAGGCCTTTTTACAGATGCTCTTTATCCGATAGGAATTTAGTTCAGTTAAGTCCATCTTCTCTATAACTTTCAAACCATACCTCATTTTTTATTCAATATTAATATTTATGGTGTAAGTAATATAGAAAAACCTATAGAGCATCTTAAAATAAATTATACTCTTATTATATGTAGATGCTCGATTATTAAGGTTCTTCTTTTATCCAATCTTAGCTTATCGTCTCAAATCTACGGCAATTAGCTAACCATATTTTTTAGAAAAAATTAACTTGATAAGGCTTTAAGTTTTTCAGTTATGTTTTCATAGCCTCGAGAAATCTGCCAAGCATCTTCAATTATAGTTTCTCCTTCAGAAACTAATCCTGCTAATATAAGAGCCATTCCTGCTCTTAGGTCTAATGCCTTAACTCTGGCACCTTGTAGTTGATTACCACCATGTATCTTTAGCATATCCCCTTCAATAGAGTACTTCATTCCCATTTTAGCTAATTCCTCAGCATAAGCATATCTTCCTGGAAAGCGTAAATCTACAATTTTAGAGTCGCCTTGTGAGCATGCTCCATAAACTGCAAAAAGTGGTTGCATATCAGAATTTATTCCTGGATACGGGCCTGTACTAATCTCTATAGGGTAAGGGGTACTGCCCTTTACAATTAGGGAACGCTCACCTTTATAGAAATTCATTCCACTTTCACGTAGAAAGACTAATGGTACCTCGAGATGCTCAAGAGGAAAGTTAATAATTTCTATATCTCCACCTGTAATTGCAGATGCAATTGCCCAGGTAATAGCTTCCATGTTATCTGGTATTACTTTGTGTTTTACACCTTGTAATTCTTTTACACCCTCTATCTCAATAGATCTCTGACCATAAACTTTAATATTTGCTCCCATTTTATTTAACATATCTATTAAGTCTAAGATTTCTGGACGAATGTGAGGGTTCCAGATTTTAGTAAAACCTTCTGCAAGCACACCACATAAGATCGCATTTTCTGTTGCGCCAGTTGAGCGAATAGGTAAGTGTATTTCACAACCTATCAATCGCCCGTTAGATTTTGCGCAAAGATATCCCTCTTCTTCCCATACTTTTGCTCCCATACTCTCTAAGACTTGTATATGTAAATCATATTTTCTATCCCCTAGAGGACAGCCACCAGGAAGTGGAACTTTTCCTTGACTAAAGCGAGCTGTTAGGGAACCTAGTATTAGTAATGAGTTTCTTATTGAGCGTTCGTCCCATAACAACTCATTAGATATGGTTGAAGATTCTTCTATACATAAATAACCATCTTTTTGGTAGCATGTTTTCCCCATTTTCTCTATCATACCGATATGAACCTGCATATCTAATAGACCATTAGGGGAGTCAAATAACTCGACTTTATCACTAGTTAAAACTGAGGCAGTCAGTAATTTTAAGGCAGCATTCTTTGCACCACTTACTTTAACTTTACCCTCTAGTTTAGTTTTTGAAACACATAAAATATTTTTTTTCATTATTAAAACTCTTTTAGTCTTAAGTTAAGTTGGATTTATTGTAATATTAGGTTTTCTAACTGTAAATATGATAAATAAGGTAGTTCCTAAATAATATAAACTTAGGTAAATACTAAGGGCTATTACAAAAGTTTCATGGCTGAATTCATAAGTATTAAAAATAAGCAATAAAACTGCTAAGCCCAAAATTCTAGTAATATTTATTAAAAGGAAATGCTTTTGAGAACCTGCTATATTTAAAACCTGCATTAATGGATTTGATGTGAATTGCAATAATACAAAAGGGGCTAGAATTGCAGCAAATTGTCCAGCAACTTGCCATTCTGCACCAAATACCACTTTAAACATAGACTCGGATAAAAGCATAACTAATATAGTGATTGGAATGCCAATTAAGAACAGCTTTTTTTGGATATCTATTGTCAAATATCTTACTTGGTCTAAATTTCTTCTACCAATTTTAGCGATTTCAGCATAGAACGCACTACTTATAGCTTGAGAAATAATACCTGTCGGCAGAGATATAGCCATAATTGCTAGGCTTAACTGTCCAGTTAGACCTTTACCATATAAGGCTGACATCATCAATACCGGTGCATTACTTGATACTTGAAGCAGTAATTGTGATGGCAGACGAAAAATAGGGAATTGCTTATAATAAGCAGCAGCAAATTTTATCCTACTAAGTTTAATATTGGGTAATAAAAGACGAAAATCTTTAAATGAAGCCTTTATCAATCCTCCAGAGCCACTACTAAGTGTTAATAGTTGGCCAATTATCAAACCAATAGGTTTATAACCCAATAGTCCTAATACTATTTTTGATGAGTTGCCAATGAATGATTGAGCAAACTGGGTAGTAGCCATAACGCGATACTGTTTCTTTCTAGTAGCCCAAGAGTTAAGCAATTCATAAATAGCAGCTCCCGCTATGCTGAGTATAACTAACCACCACAGACTACCTAGTTCAGAAATATTAAATTGTAGAAAAATTATGTCTGAAAAAAAATAAAAGATCGTAAAGAGAGATATGCAGTACAATAATATTAATAGGAAGCCTAAGGCTAGAAGATTTATAGCAAAAGCATCTTTTTTAGGTAATGGTATAGCAGTTCCGTATCTAAGGGTAGCTCCGGGGACTAAGATTGAGACTGTAGAGACATATAATGCTAATACCCCATAATCTGACGGCGAGTAGATACGAGTTATTATTGGAATAGACAGTATTCCAATAATTCTCGCTGTGCCTGACCCTATAGCTAATGTAAGCATTCCCTTAAAGATGCTAGAGCTATCTTTTTTATTAAAAGTATCTTTTAATAAAGCTACTATTTTGTGCGATATATTTTTATTCAATTTATATTATCTTTGAAGAGAAGTAACATACCAAGCCATTGCCTCATCAATACCCTGAGAAATATCGAATTCTGGCTCATAGCCTAATAATTTTTTAGCTTTACTAACGTCAGCTTGACTATGACGTACATCACCAGGTCTGAAGTCACAATAGGTGGGCTGTCGTTCATATGTCACATCATTATCTGCTAATGCTAACTTGATAGCATTAAATAAATCATTAAGTGTTGTACGGTTACCAACGGCAACGTTATACACTTGGTTAATCGCATCCTCATTTTTAGTAGTAGCTGCTAAGATGTTGGCTTGAATGGTATTTTCAATATAACAAAAGTCACGACTGGTTTCACCATCACCATTAATAAATACCGTATCATCTTTAATCATGGCTGTTGTCCATTTAGGGATAACTGCAGCATAAGCTCCGTCTGGATCTTGACGACGACCAAAGACATTGAAGTACCTTAAACCAATACTTTTGAAACCATATGAACGAGCAAATACATCGGCATATAATTCATTAACGTATTTAGTCACTGCATAAGGTGACAATGGTTTGCCAATCTTATCTTCTACTTTTGGTAGACCAGGGTGGTCACCATACGTTGAGCTACTCGCTGCATAGGTAAAGCTTTGTACTTCCGCATCACGAGCGGCGGTTAACATATTTAAGAAACCGGATATATTAACTTCATTAGTCGTAATGGGATCAGCAAGTGAACGAGGTACAGAACCCAACGCAGCTTGGTGTAATACATAATCTATGCCCATGCAGGCTTTTTGGCAGTCTACAAAGTTACGAATATCACCTTCGATGAAGCTAAAGCGCTGCCACTGTTCAGTAGAGACTAGGCGTTGAACTTCGTCTAAGTTCTTTTGATGGCCCGTAGCAAAGTTATCTAAACCTACTACTGTCTGATTAAGCTTTAATAAAGTCTCGAGTAGGTTCGAGCCAATAAAACCAGCCACACCTGTAATAAGCCAAGTCTTAGGAACGGTAACTAAGTCTTGTTGGGTTTTTTGGTATTGAGTCATAAAAGTTCACTCTTTTATATTCTATAAATTCAGTTCGTTTAAGTTTTACTGTATAAATGAGATCAGATTATAAACGTATATCGCTCAGCTCACTATCAAATAGATATTTTAAATCGTAGAGAACGTGGTTAGATTTCCCTAGCTCTCTAATTTTCTCCACACCCATCTCTACAAACTGTTTATGTGCCACAGCTAAGATAATACCATCGTAGCTATTGTTCTCTAAGTTACCAATATCATTAATAGGCGAAATACCATATTCATGTTGTGCTTCATGAACATCAACCCAAGGATCATACACATCAACATCGATGTTGTACTCTTCTAGTTCATGTACAATATCAATCACTTTAGTATTGCGTACATCAGGACAGTTTTCTTTAAAGCTTAAACCTAAGATTAATACCTTAGCACCTTCAACTTGGATGCGCTTTTTAATCATAGTCTTAACTAATTGAGTAACCACATATTCGCCCATGCTATCGTTTAAGCGACGACCCGCTAGGATTATCTCAGGGTTATAACCGATGGCCTGAGCTTTGTGCGTTAGGTAGTAAGGGTCAACACCGATACAATGCCCGCCAACTAAACCTGGGCGAAACGGTAAAAAATTCCATTTAGTACCAGCTGCGGTTAATACCGCTTCCGTATCAATTCCCATTTTATTGAAGATAACGGCTAACTCATTAATCAAAGCAATGTTGACATCACGTTGGGTATTTTCAATCACTTTAGCCGCTTCAGCTACTTTAATAGAAGGTGCTTTATGAGTTCCGGCTGTGATAATAAGGTTATACACGTCATCTACTAGGTCTGCCACCTCAGGATTAGAGCCTGCAGTCACCTTTAGAATGTTAGTAACACGGTGCTCTTTATCACCTGGGTTAATGCGTTCAGGGCTATAACCAGCAAAGAAATCTTTATTAAATGTTAAACCCGAGCTACGCTCTAATACGGGGATGCAGACCTCTTCGGTAGCTCCAGGATAGACGGTTGACTCATATACTACGATATCGCCTGTTTTAAGCACACTCCCAATAGCCGTAGAAGCTTTGACTAAAGGCGTTAAGTCAGGCTGTTTGTATTCATCGATAGGAGTGGGCACAGTCACGATATAAAAATTACATTCAGACAGCTCATTTATATCTGAACTAAACCGTAACTGTTTGGCGCCCGCTAGTTCTTCATCATTAACTTCTAAAGTATGGTCTGTGCCAAAATTTAATTCATTAATGCGGTTTTGATTAATATCAAAGCCGATAACTGGATATTTTTTACCAAATTCAACGGCTAAGGGAAGGCCAACATAACCAAGACCAATTACCGCAATTTTTATATCCTTAATATTTAGCGTGTTCATCTTTTAACTCTCTTGTTTAAAAATAATAATTATAAATTTATAAATACTAAATAAAACTCTAATCTTTAGAGTTATCATATGCATAGCTATAGTGGTAACTATACTTATCAGTAATACCACGTACTACATCATTTAGTACAATACCATCGACTATAATATTTGATTTCTGCATCTGTTTAATTGCATAAGCTAATTGTCCTTCGATAGAAACATTATAACGAGTGACCATTAATACTTTATCTGCATATTGTGCTGTAATTATAGCATCAGAAACGGCAAGAACCGGCGGTGTATCAATGATAATATAATCATATATAGACACTAACTCTAATAACATCTTACTGAATTTATCTGTAGATAGAAGTGAAGCCGGATTATAAGGATGTTTACCTCTTGGCATAAAATCAATAAATTCAAAGCTAGTAGGATGAATGTAGTCATTAAGGCCAGCATTATCTTCAGTTAAATAGTCGCCTAACCCATTATTTTGAGTAACAGTAAAAATCTTATTGAGCTCGCCACGGCGCATATCGCCATCTATAATTAACACTTTCTTATTAAGTTGGGAAAAGGTTTCTGCAAGATTCGATGAAATAAACGACTTACCAATGTTAGGGGCTTCCCCTGAGATAACAATAACCTTGCCTTGTTTAGCAGATAAAGCAGGATCCATATCGCCAAATATACTAGCTATTCTACTGGTCTTAGGCATTGCAAACATTAATGAAGTTCTTAAGCTCTTTATGCCTTCATAGCTCAATCCATCATGCTCAACCATAGCTAATAAGCGACGATGACTGTTTTTCTTTTTACTTAAGTTAAACGAGGTTTTAGATCTTGGAATAGTGGCAATAACAGGTACACCAGTTTTAGCCTCCAAACGTTCAGGGTCTTTAATAGAATTACGTAATAAGCTTTTGGCAAAAACAATAAGTATTCCTAATAACATGCCAGATAATAAACCAAGCATTTGGATTAAATCTTTCTTAGGCGTAATTATTTGATAAGTATTAATAGGCATATCTACAACACGTACATAACCTATCTCGCCAGCTTTAGCAATTTGCAACTGTTGATAGTTCTTGAGCATTGTTAAATAAATTTCTCGATTAATCTCTGTATCTTGTGAGAGCTGTAGAAACTCACGTTGCATCTCTGGTAAACGCGAAATGCCTTCCTTAATTTGATTACGTCTTTCTTCTAATGTATATAATTGATCATTTATTTGAATAACTAGAGGATGCTCTTCAGTATAGTAAGTTAATAGTTCTGCCTTTTTGAGATTCAACTCACTCACCTGTTTTTCAATAGCAGCTCTTTCGTTAACCAGTATCCCAGCCTCTTGATTTACATCAATAGTACCGTATTGTTGACGAAATTTATTAAAGTCTTGCTCTGATTGCTCTAACTTTTGTTTAAGCTGAGGAATCTGAGATTGCATAAAATCAAGGGTTGTTCGAGTCTGTTGTGAGCCACGCTCGAGGTTTTGTGATACATAAGACTGTATAACTTGAGCCAAAACAGTACTAATATGTTCCTGGTTACTACCGCTTAATGTCAACTCGATGATGCCAGTTTTAGATCCTCGCTCTGCCACAGACAGAGAGCCATTCAAAGCGTTAATAGCATTAGGCATAGCTATTTTAGAAATATTTATAGAATGGCCTTCGGAAGGTAATGCATTAACCAATAAACTGATCTTTCCCTCTGGAGTATTAATAGTAGTTGGCGTACCAATATTACCCTTATACTCTACTAATTCTTCATTAATAAAATGAGACAACTTGAAACCTGTGGCAGTCTTATTCAGAGTAAATGACTTATTCAAATAAGCCAATGGAACATTAAAACTAGCCACCTTAACGTCACCATACTTTGTATCTAATATTACTTCCTTTCCAGTACTAAATTGGGTCGGTATCTTATCCTGTAAAATACGGTCGACAGATCTGATCTCAGGATTACTGAGCCTAATATCTAAGTGTAGTTTTTCAATAACTGGTTGAAGAACCATACGTGATTTGATCAGCTCACGTTCTGTATCTGCAGGAGTAGATTCAGTACCGACTAATTCAGAGATATTAGCCCCTAACGCAGAAATGCTCTTAGAGGCACTATCTATTTGTACTAGCGCATCTGTTTTATAAGTAGGCTGTTCATAACGACTGTAAGTAACCCCTAATAACAGCCCTAATAGAGCCATTGCTAGAATGGTCTTCCAACCTTTAAAGATGGTTAGCAATAGAGCCATCAAGTCAATTTGCTCGTTATCTTGAGAGATACTACTCTTAGAATTGTTTAGATCAGTCTGACTCATAAGTTTTCACAATTTTATTAATGACTTGTTAAAAAAACGGGAATATAAATGCTGCTTATTAATTTAAAGATAATCTTTATAATTAGACTTAATAAGAAAATTAGATAATCTTATCTTGCCATTCATTGAGACCTTCAACGATATCTTGATATGCAGTCTGAAAAGCACTCAACTCATGTTTGTAAGGGTCAGCAATATCTTTATCATTCCAATGACCTAACTTAAAAGTTTTACCACGACAAAAAGGCCAGCGTTCCTCGATCCATTTATTTTGACTGTCTGACATAGTGAAAATAAGATCAGCGTTTAATGCCAAATTCTCATCAATTTGTTTGGCAACATGGCTAGTAATATCGATGTTTTGTTCTTGCATAATTTTGATGGCTGCTGGATCTGCACCATGGCCGACTAAAGCACCCACACCCGCTGAGTCAATATTTTTCTCAGGAAAGCGCTGCTTTAGTAAAGCTTCTGCCATCGGGCTACGGCAGATATTACCAACACAAACGACTAAAATATTTTCAAATGCCATAATGATACCTATCAATAAATTTAAAATGCATATCTATCAAGCGCTGAAGCTGAAGGAAGTATCGAACTAAGCACTCGGTTCCATCGCGTTAAACCGGTTGGATCAACATACACGATATCACCAGGTTGCATCTCAAAGCGATTGGCCAAAGCTAGATTAGTAACAGACTGCAAGTTGGCATGATAAATATCGGTATACGACGCATGGCCATGATCACGTATTACGTACAACTTAGCTGCGTCTGCTGTGCGTGAATCCAAACCTTGGACTTCCCCTAATACTTGGGTTAGGCTTAGCCCCTGTTCAGGGATCTCAATAGGTTTTACACTGCCAAACTCACCAAGTACATAGACTTTATTACGGTCACGACTGTTTACATGAATAGAGTCACCATCTCTTAGATAGATTCGACTAGCAGAAATCCCCATATTCTGTAAATCAAGTAGACCTAGCTCATAGGTAGTCCCATTGCGAGTTAATACCAGATTATTTGAGTCACCTTCAGGACCAACGCCACCTGCCATGGAAAGGGCGGTATATAGAGAAACAGGTCGGTCTTCAATACTGAACTCACCAGGCTGCTTAACCGCACCATCAATAAAAAAGTTATTACTACGATATTTAAGGACCTGTACTTGGGGATCTGGATATTTCAAGTAGCGTTGAAGTTGACTACGTAGCTGAGTGGTAAACTGAGGTAGTGATAGACCACTTGCTTTTATTCGACCTATCAAAGGGAACTGAATATAACCTTGTTGATCTATAGGATAACCGATATCCGATTTAGGGATTTGGGGATAGTCACCTAAGGTGATAGATAGAACATCACCTTTTGAAAGGCGATACTCAGAACTGCGTGAGCTATTTAATAACTCACGCACCCTAGCATTTTTCATAGTTGTGCCAGAACGATTGACAGAATAAGCGGGTGCTGATGGTAAAGTGGCTAAACTTAAGGGCTGAATATTAAATTGCATCCCATTTTCAGCAATAAAGGCACCTTGTGGCGGTAAGTCACCTGATTGCAAGCCTGAATTAATACTAGTACAACCAGAAGTTAATCCAATTATTACGGCAAGTGTCATGCTGGTAAGCAAAGGTTTACGGTGTCTTAAAAAATTCATGCTAGCTTCTCTACCTTAGTTGCCCATATCTATTCAATCATTCTAATCAGTTTCATCTTAATACTTTATTACTTTCTAGATAAGCTGCTTTTAAAAAGCAAAGAATTATTACATTCTTAGCGACTCAAAACTATATCTGTTTGGTTAACACAGCATTGATATTGGTTTAAAGAGTTTTTAGGCGTAATACAACCAATGTTCTAGTTATTTTAGCATTAAACCTGCAGTATTGTCGTAATTTGCTCCAATATGGCAATACAAAATAATATATATATTATAGAAGTAGGGAATTAAAAGAAAGCGTAAGTTTAGCAGGATAAATAAGCCAGTCAAACTTGATTAAAGCGAATTAATACAACCTGTTGCCAAGCCTTTCAACAAACATATTAAAAAACTACCACCAATCAGGCTCATTAGACTTGGGTTTATGACGGCTCATCTTTAGACTGGTGGTAAAGTCTACTTGGATAGTGTCTTTAGATACTTCACTAATAAAACGAGAGACCTTATCAAAGTAACCAGCAAAACTTGAAAAATAATCAGGAGCAGTTAGATATAAATGAGTTTTAGCACGGCTACAGGCAACATAAAATAGCTTACGCTCTTCTTCTAGTTCTTCAAATTCGGCTACAGAGCGGTGATGAGGCATCAGTCCATCAACCAACGCATTGACAAATACTACCGGCCATTCGAGACCCTTAGCACTGTGAATGGTAGATATGGTCACCGCATCTTTGTCTTTTTGCTCTGGCTGAGTTAAGGTCGCAACTGAGTCATTAGGCGGGTCTAAAGCTAAATTCTCCAAAAAGTTGTCTAAGCTGCTGTGCTCTTGGGCTAAGTTCTTAAGCACTCGGAAGTCTTCAGACCGTTCGCGCCAATTATCCTCAACCGTCTTTAACACTGGCAGATAAAATTCAATCAAAATATCTAAAGTATCGGCAACAGCGGTTTGTTGACCGGCTTTGATTAATACTTCATATAGCTCAATAAGCTGTTCTTTATTTTTGTTAAGCTTAGGGTCAAGTAAAGGCTCAAAAGAATCGTTACTGCTGTTAATCGCTTGGGTAATCCTAGTGGCAGTTACTTCACCCACGCCTTTAAATAAAGTAAGGATACGGTGCCATGCAATAGAATCATTAGGGTTATATAATATTTTAACCAAAGCCAAAATATCTTTGATATGACGTTTTTCAATAAACTTAATACCGCCAACCACAATGAAAGGAATATTACGTTCCATAAATTCCAATTGGATTCGGTTAGATTGGAAGGAGGTACGGCTAAGTACCGCAAAGTCATTGTAATCTAAGTCGGGTTTAAGGTCGATTATTCTATTGGCAATATATTTGGCTTCTTCTGCTTCATTACTACGACGCGATAATACTGGCTTATTACCAGCTATGGGTAGGTCTGAAAACAGTCTCTTTTGATAACCCAAAGTGATTTGCTCCGACAAAGCGTTGACATAGTCAAGTATCGCTGGCGTGCTGCGGTAGTTTTGTTCTAATTTAATAAGCTTGGCATCAGGGTAGCTGTTACCAAATAACAAAATGTTTTCATAGTTGGCACCGCGAAAAGCATAAATACTTTGATTGTCATCTCCCACCACCATTAACGACACATTATCAGGCTCGCAAATATAATCAATCAGTTGCTTTTGGGGGACGTTGGTGTCTTGATACTCATCGACCATTACATGACGATAGGTGTCTTGAATCAGCCTTCTAAACTGTAGGTTGTTTCTTAAGTGACTGACTACTTGGCTGATAATATCATCAAAGTCATACAGGTGATTGGCACGTTTATAGCGATGATACTCTTCTGCCAATTGCTCAATGGCTGGTATGTGAATGGTTAAGTCTGGATAATCATTTTCAATCAAATCCTTTAGCAGGATACGGCGGTTACGGGACGTAGAGATCAGGTTCTGTAGTGTCTTCTTGCGAGGGAAGGCCTGTTTCATGTTTTTGCGCACAAAACCTTTCTCTTTACAGATTAAATCTATCGCATCTTCACTGTCACTGGTGTCCAAAATCGTGAATCTAGGGTTAATGCCCAGCAAACCTGAATAGCGGCGCAATAGCATGTTGCAAAACGAGTGGAAAGTACCGCTAGTAATGGCGTTAAGATTCAAACCTCTTAGATTGGCTGAGGCACTGTTATCAGCGACGTTTTCTGCCAACAGTGCTTTTACCCGACCCTTAATCTCATCGGCGGCTTTACGGGTAAACGTTAGTAATAGAATGCTACTTGGAGAAGCACCGCTTTCAATTAAATAACTGGTGCGATAGGTCAGGGTCTTGGTCTTGCCAGAGCCGGCACCAGCAATAACCAACACCTTGCCTTTGATAGTGGTGGCTGCTAGAAGTTGACTTTGATTTAACTCGCCCGCGTAATCGACTGAACTTTGTTCAAGAATAGGATTATTATTAAAGTTATGGTCAGTATTAGCGTCTTTTGCTACTGAATGAGGGGTAAGTAGGTTGGCTTCAAGTCGAGCAATAGACTGACGCAATTTTGCAATTTTTATCCGAGTGTCATCATCCAACATTGGATAATTATAAGCTTGGGTGTCATATAGGCTATCGGTCATAAGGGTCAGTCAGGCTCTATTGAATAGGTTTAAAATGGCGCAAAAAGGTCGAACGGAATTAACAATATTAAAATTAACGCCGTTAAACCCATTATAAACTAACTATAAACAATAATCGCCCTGCTTAAAAGACAACATTGTTAGCCTATCTTTCAAACCTATTTATTAGACACAGAAGGCGACATTCAAAGACCGCAATTAAAAGAACCGCATTAACTGGCCAATAGAAACTGTTTAAGTGCACGGGAGAATTGTAGTGGCGCATCTAAAGGAATCGCATGACCTGATTTGGCAATTTCAATAATATTTGCGTGGGGCAAACCTTCGGCTACTTTATGCTGCCATTTGGGGTCATAAAGCTGGGACTGACCACCAATCAACATGGTTAGTGGAGATTGAATAGAGCTTAGCGCCTGCCGATAATCATAAGGTAATTCTAAGTAGGCCTGTAAACCGCGCAGTTTCTGTTGCCAAGTCGGATGTTGATAACGGTCGAGCACACGTGCGGGTTTATAACCACTGCTATTGATTAGCCACCGAGAAGGCAAACGCTGTACTGACATTAAAGAGAAAGCAGTCTCTAACTCGACAATCTGTTTTTTAACCTTCAAAGGTAACTGAGCAAATTCAAGGGTTTGTCGTTCTTCTAAACCCGGCTGCTCTAAATCTTGTTTCGGTAAATAAGGTAGGGTTGCCTGTAATACGTGATGAAAATGATTAAACACTTCAGTTTGCTTTTCACCGAAGACACCACCGCGCCAATCCGATTGGTTCTGCACAGTGGGCGACTGATCAATATTTAAATAACGACCTATTTTTGAATGCTGCGGCGAATCGGCATAGCGGTTAAAATGAGCCCAAGCCACCAATGCACCCATCGATATGCCTGCTACATCAACAGATGCCACTTGATGGGTGTCGCAAATATGAGTCAATAACTGATCCACATCTTTAGCATACTGTTCAATAAAGTCAAACTCAGAAGTAGGATTGTCTGCAGCTAAGCCGAAACCCCGAAAGTGGGGCAGATAAAAACAAAACCGACCCGCTAAAAGCAATACAAAAGGCAAAAATTGGCGGGCATCCATACCAAACGCATGAAGCATTAATACCGGCTGGGCTTCAGGATTACCAACCACGGTGACAGGAATAGCCATGCCATCGTAGCTTATAACCTGTTGCAATCGAGGAGTATAAGATTGCAGCAGATCTGATGCTTTGATTGAGAGGTTAGTTGGCTTAAGCTTTAACGATTTAATCATTGCTGTACATATCCAGAATTAGCCCATCCCGAATTAAAAATTTTATCTAGCTGCTTTTGATTAGGCTGGCCTTTTATCAAGCCAGCCTTCTAGTCAACTAACCAGTCTCTTAGACAACTAAATAATGAACTAAGTAATAAACTAAATTGGATCGAGAATTAACGATTTGGGGCGTCAGGTGAATCAACACACTCCACCACATTTAAATCAAAACCTGATAAGGCATTAAATTTAAGCGGCGTCGATAATAAACGCATATCACGCACGCCTAAATGACGTAAAATCTGAGCGCCAACACCAATGCTACGGTAAGGCTGATTAGATAGGGTAGAAATAGATTGATTGTTGCTGGCACGCTCAAGCGCTTCGCCCAAATCTACAGGTTGATTGCTACCAATCCATACCAGTACGCCACGCTCAGATTCGCTAATTTCTTTTAAAGAGCTTTGCACACTCCAGCCACTACGGCCAGTTTCATCACGTTTGGCGGAAAATAAGTCACGTAATGGATGGAAACCATGAACGCGTACGGTACTTACGCCTTCGCTTAGATCGCCCTTCACCAAAGCAACATGAGTTTCAGAAGCGCCATACTCTTTGAACTGATACAGGGTAAACGTACCAAAGTCGGTTTCAAAAGGACGTTTGCTCACTTCATTCACAGTCTGCTCATTGGCAATACGGTAATTGATTAAATCAGCGATGGTACCAATCTTTAAGTCATGTTCAGCGGCAAACTTTTCTAAATCATCACGGCGGGCCATGGTGCCATCAGGATTAATAATTTCAACGATGACGGCAGCAGGCTCAAGACCGGCTAGACGCGCCAAGTCACAACCGGCTTCAGTGTGACCAGCACGATGCAAGACGCCACCTTTTTGCGCCATAATCGGGAAGATATGGCCAGGCTGCACGATATCTTCCGCTTTGGCCGTGGCCGATACCGCCGCTTGAACGGTGCGGGCACGGTCGGCTGCAGAGATACCAGTGGTTACGCCTTCAGCCGCTTCGATAGATACCGTAAAGTTGGTACTAAATTTGGCTTCGTTACGGTCACTCATTAACGGTAATTCAAGACGACGGCAACGCTCCTCAGTCAAGGTTAAGCATACCAAACCGCGGGCGTGAGTAATCATAAAGTTGATGGCTTCGCTATTGACATGCGTGGCCGCCATAATTAGGTCACCCTCATTCTCGCGGTCTTCATCATCCATCAAGATGACCATTTTACCGGCGCGGATGTCTTCAATGATGTCTTTAATATTATCTAATGCCATGGGAATTTTTCTCTTATATATTCAATAGCTTTCGTTAAATAACGAAAGTTAAAAGCTGGTTTGTTGATTCAAGTTTTTTTGATTTAAATGTGGGTGTTCACTGCCAATCATGCAGGACTGCTGACCATTGTAACCCTAACTGAGACTGAGTGCCATTAACTGCACTCAATCGTTGATATTGAAAAATCGTGATTAACCGGTAATAAGCTAACAATTAGTCAATATAGTTAAGGTCGACGTTATGGCTAGGTAACTTAAATTTAAAGGTTATTAACTACCAATCTATTTAAGTCCAGCTTCTTTAAGTCTTTTAGTAACAGCTACTTAGATGGTGTGGACTGTGACTGTAACCACTGCATAAATTTCAGACTGTGCTGTTCGCGTTGGTTGTCAGCATAATAATAAAACTGTGTGCCCACCAAATTATCCGGCAGATACTGTTGAGGCTGATAATGATTGGGGTAGTCATGGGGATAAACATAACCCTCACCATAGCCTTGTGATTGCATTAGCTTGGTCACCCCATTGCGTAAATGGTAGGGCACAGGCGACTGGTCTTTTTGAGCCAGTTGCATCGCTTTATTGATTGCCAAATAGGTACTGTTACTTTTGGCTGAAGTAGCCAAATAGACCACCACTTGACCCAAAATAATACGGGCTTCTGGCATGCCAATCATTTTTACAGACCGCAAGGCAGCATCGGCCAACAACAAAGCATTAGGATTGGCATTACCGATGTCCTCGCTGGCCAAAATAACCAAGCGACGGGCGATAAACTCTGGCGGTTCGCCGGCGACTAACATACGTGCCATCCAATATAGAGCAGCATCGGGGTCAGAGCCACGTACTGATTTTATCATCGCCGAGATAATGTCGTAATGTTGATCACCGCCTTTGTCATAGCGCTGTAGTGCCGTTTGCGCCACACTGGACAGTAAGGCATCATTAATAACAATGGGCTGTTGGCTATGATCCGAGGCCTGTACGGCTAGCTCTAATAAATTCAGAGATTTGCGAGCATCACCTTGGGCAAGTTTGGCAATCTGTGGTGTTGCTTCCAGTCTAATATCTAGCTTTGATAAAAACTCATCTTCGCTAATAGCACGCTGTAGCAGCTGCTCAATCTGCTCTTCAGTTAAGGGCTCTAAACGATAGACCTGACAACGAGACAGTAGAGCATTATTAACACTAAACGAAGGGTTTTCAGTAGTGGCACCGATTAGGGTAATTTCGCCAGACTCGACTGCACCTAGCAAAGCATCTTGTTGGGCTTTATTAAAACGATGAATCTCATCGATAAAGACCACAGGTGCGGCAAATTCCAATCCTCCTTGTCCAGGTTTACTCCCTGCATCTAAGACTTCACGCAGTTGCTTTACCCCGGTATTAATCGCTGATAAAGGATAAAAAGGACGCCCTACCGCATCGGCTAGTAGCATGGCAATAGTAGTCTTACCAATACCCGCTTCACCGTGCAAAATAAGGGACGGCAGATGACCATGATCAACAAAGCGGCGGATAGGAGCGCTAGGAGATAAGAGATGAGTCTGCCCAATCACCTCTTCTAAAGTTTTGGGTCTCATGCGCTGGGCTAATGGGGTGTCAGAGTAGGGAAGGTTGCTGCTGTTATTGGCCATAATGAAGGACAACTGCCTTATATAAAAATGAGAAAATTTTAATATCGGTAAGAGGGATATTGTTAATATCATCGATTGTGAATCGCTTACTAATAACTCTTTAGTAGCTTCTTAATAATTTGTCGATAATGGATTAACGAGTTATTAAAGTTATTAATAAGCGATATTAAGCCTTTGATTACAGCTCAAAAGTGGTCAAATTGCAAGTTGAGCGCCTGTAACCTTTTATGTTTTTTGTAATTTATGCATAAGTAGGTAGTGTTGTAATGTACACCCATGTTGCTTGCCCTTGTAGCTGATGACGGGTGCACTCATTATGCTTTTATAATTCATTTAAGCTGTCTTTCTAGTCCTATTATTTTAGCCCTGCTATTCTGTAGTGGCATAATAAAATTGGACAGCAGCTAAGAGGTTATACTAACTCAAAGAAGGAAAATAGTATGACCAACAAACGCAATCAATATACCCGAGAATTTAAATTAGAAGCGATTAGCTTAGTTGTTGATCACAACCGCACCATACCTGACGTGGCCAATTCCTTAGGGATAGGTAAATCTACCTTGCAGAAATGGCTGAGTCAATACCGTCAAGAAATCAGTGGCGAAGCACCTAAAGCCGGCAACGCTTTAACGGATGAACAGCGCGAGCTTCAAGAGCTGCGTAAGCAGGTTAAGCGGCTGACTATGGAGCGCGACATTCTAAAAAAGGCTTCTGCTCTGCTGGCCTTGGACCGCCTGAACGGCTATCGTTAATAAGACAGCTTGCAGAGCAAGACAAACAGGTCAGTAAAAGCCTTCTGTGCAAGCTGTTTGGCGTGATGAAGAGCAGTTACTACTATGGACTAAAGCCTAAGCCCATCAGCCTTGAAACCGTCAAAACTAAAGCATTAGTCCGCCAAATATTTAACGACTCAAAGCGCTCAGCAGGCGCTCGCAGCATTGCCGCTATACTAATGAATGAACACGGCATCAAGCTGACCCGCTATATAGCAGGTAAACTCATGGCGCAGATGGGGCTTAAAAGCTGTCAATTGAAAACGCATAAATATAAGCATGCTGATGAAGAACACAAAGCTCATGACAATATACTGAACCGTAATTTTAGCCCATCAGCGCCCAATCATGTCTGGACAGGTGATGTCACATATATTCGTATCAAAGGCGGCTGGTGCTACCTAGCTATCGTTTTAGATTTATATGCTCGTCGTATTGTTGGCTTTGCTGTATCAGATTCGCCTGACAGTATGCTGACAACCAAAGCGCTGCAGATGGCGTATCAGTCGCGCTTAAAGCCAAGTGGGGTGTTGTTTCACTCTGATCAAGGCACCCATTACACTAGCAAGAAGTTTGCTGAATCCGTGGCAAGTTGTAATGGCATGAAGCAGAGCATGAGCCGAAAAGGTAACTGTTGGGACAACGCGCCAACTGAAAGGTTCTTCAGGAGCTTTAAAACAGAATGGATGCCAAAGGGCGGTTATGAGAATATTGCTGAAGCTCGGACTGCCATTATTGATTATATTTGGGGCTATTATCAGTCAGTGAGACCACACCGTTTTAATGACTATTTAACACCGTTAGAAAAAGAGAAACGCTACTTTAACAAAAACCTCTTATCAGGTGTCCTAAATTAGTTGACCACTATACCTCATGCGTGTCAGTATTGATCAGACATACCGAACGCATTTGGGGATAGGGCGCCTCTTTAGTTCTGCCTTTGCTTGAGCTAAAGTGCTGAAGGTTCTCATCAGTGGATGGGAGTGAGTATACGACACCGTCTACAGCTTGGACGCTAAGTCCCATGAAGTCTTGCTGCTGGGCTCGTGATTCTGTTTGGTAGTGAGCACTTAGTTGATGAAATAGCTGCTTTAGAGGCTCATGCCCGAGGCGTTGTCTTGCTTGTACCACAGCGCTGGGTACGCAGGCCTGTGAGTCTATATTAAGCCGCATTTGCTCTGTGATATACCAGATGGAACGGTTTCGATATAAAGCTGTGCCGATGACTATCCAAACAACGTGTTCGGCAGGTAGCTTACGTCTTCTAATGCTCGCTTTGCCCGTATATTCTAAAGCCTGCTGTATCCAGTCAGGATCTATTAATTCACTAAATTGTTCTAGGGTGTCTGGAATCCTTTTATGCGTCTCATTAATAGCGTCTTGTAGTCTCATAGTAAAATAGCCCATCTACTTATTAGATGGGCTATTTTATTACTTTTAGGGAGTTTTTGCCTTAACTGACTGGCATTACCCACTTCAGGGGGTGGATATAAGGCGACATACACTGTCGTAAGAAGTCGTTAAAGGGTTGTAAGTCAAAATTAACCTCGCCATACTAAGCATATGAAAACACTCAAACTACGCATCAAAGACAAGCACATAAAAGAGCTGAACAAGCTAAGCAGTTCAGTAAACTTCGTGTGGAACTATGTCAATGCGTTAAGTTTTGAGCATCTAAAACGTACCGGTAAGTTTTTTAGTGCTTATGATCTAAATGAGTACACCAAAGGTAGCGGTGAGTATTTAGGATTACACAGTCAGACGTTACAGGCTATCAATGAGACTCACGCTAAATCACGTAAACAATTTAAAAAAGCCAAACTTAACTGGCGTACCAATCGTGTGGATGCCAAACGTAAATCATTGGGATGGATACCTTTTAAGAAATCTGCTATCAAGTATTTGCAAACAAGGCAGACAGGTAAGAAGGCACTTAGATCAACCATACAGCTATCCCTAACTAAAGGTCAAAAGCTCATCATCGATGTATTCGATAGCTACAATTTGTCTTTGTATCAAATTAACACGCTTGAGATAGTACAAGACAGTCGTAATCGTTGGTATGCGTGTATTACCGTTAAAGACTTTCCTAAGCAAGTAAGTGGTAAGGGCAGCGTTGGAATTGATTTGGGCTTAAAAGAGTCTGCTACTACCTCAATGGGTGATAAACTTACTATTAAGCAGACTCAAAAATGGGCGAATAAATTAGCAGTAGCCCAGCGTGCTAAGAATAAAAATCGTGTCAAAGCAATCCACGCCAAAATAAAAAATACAAGGTTAGACTTAATTCATAAGTTCACCACCCAATTAGTTAAGGATAATGCTTTAATTGTGGTTGGTGATGTTAAATCACGCTCATTTACAACTAAAAAAACCAACCTAGCTAAATCGACATACGATGCAGGATGGTTTGAACTTAAACGACAACTGGAATATAAATGCAAGTATGCAGGTTGTCAGCTTGAGATAGTAAATGAAAGTTACACTACCCAGACCTGCTCGTGCTGCCTTGAAATAAGTGACAGTAGTCCGAGAGGTAGAGCAGATCTTGGAATAAGAGGATGGAGGTGTGCTGAGTGTGGCACATGGCATGATAGAGATATCAATGCCGCTAAGAACATCCTTGCGGTCGGGCTTGGCCGTCTAGCGGTAGGAATCCCCTCGGTTTAGCGAGGGGAGGAGGTCAATAGAGTGATAACCATGCGATCGAAACTCAAACAACTTAAACAAATCAATCAACTTAAGCGGCATTGGCAAAAATTGCCTAAAGCAACGGCCTATGTCAGTACTAAGGTAAACATAAAAACTGGGCCACAAAAGAGTAGGGCATTAAACGAAGCGGAGATTAAGATGGCACATTCGGTGTTTGGTCCGGATTTTGATGTCAGTCAAGTCCGTCTCAAAACAGCGTGGTGGGTACTAAAAAACTATGCGGTGAGTCCTAATGGTAATATTTACTTTAACCCTGAAGATTGGACAGAGGATTTTAGTAAAGCCCCATTGGGCAGAAAAAGCTGGCTGATTCATGAGCTGACTCATGTTTGGCAGTTGCAACAAGGCTTAAAGGTGGTGCGTGGCGCAGTGATGAACCGACGCTATGACTATACCTTAGCAGATGGTAAGTCTTTCTTCGCCTATGGTATTGAACAACAGGCACGTATGGTACAAGACTATTTTGTGCGCCGTGAGCAGGGTAAAGATTGTGGCGCTTGGCAAGCTTGCATTCCTTTTCTGCAGTCTAATAAGCAGTCGAATGAGGAGCACAAAGCATGATTGAGAGTAATAAAAATTCTGTGACATCTAACCAGGTCATTACTAAAAAGCCAGCGCCTGTCAAATCATTATTAACTTTTGGACTAGTGGCGGCGATTGGTTTATCGGGCTGCCAGCCGGACACAGAAGACGGCAATAAAGCACAAAATTCCACGCAAGAAGTGGCAAACGGTAATGCCGTTTCGATGAGCCAAGAGGCCAAAACACAAGTCGCTAATTTTGAGACTGAGTTTGTGAACCGTATGCTTGATTTGCAACAAAGCCAATTGGCTGAGTATGAAGCATTACAAGCAGCAGATAGTCCGGATGATAGCCCAATAAATACCGATAATGCAGCTAATAAGTCAGCAGCGACCGATGTCGTAGAGAGTCAAACTGCTGCGGATAAAACGCCCAACTCGCCACTTATAAGTAGAACGCCAGGTGAGGCAGCAGTTAAAGCCACAACTGAAGCGACGAGTAAAACAACGAATCAGCCCATAAATGAAGCAGTAGATGCTAACAAAGCGCCTTCTATCGACTCAGGTAAAAAGGGGACTGACACTGAGGAAGTAACGTTGCAAGAGTTGCCATTGATTAAACTGGCGATAGCACCTCCTCAAGAGTTGAGCGCTAAAGAAATTGGTCTCCGCTATAATGAGGCTATGCAGTCGTTGTATCTTGAAGATGACACACCGATATCAGCACAAGATATTGATACCTTGTTAAGTGTCGCTACTTTAACGCCTCAAGTGTTTAACAATGCAGAGTTGGCTGAACGTCTGGTGATAAAAAGCCCTGCTCTAGCCAGAATGCTTAAGCAGTATCAAATATGGGAGCAGATTGAAAGACAGCAGAGTGCCGAACTTGAAGCACTAAAACAGTCTCAAATCGAAGAGCAACAAAAGCAAGTGGCTGAGTTTGATAGGTTGGCAACAGAGTTCAATGAAAAAATTGAAGACTATGACAAGCAAATTGAGCAGTATCAACAAAAGCTGAAACAGTTTAAGTAAGCGCTAAGTTGATAAGGTTTAAGCTTAATAAGCGTATTAAACAAAAGAGACCCGTAAAAAAAGAGGATAAAAAAAGCCCCCGATATATCGGGGGCTTCTTTTTGAGAAAGGCTAAGATTAACAAACTGCTTAGGTTAGTCTTAGCTAATCCTCGAACTAGCTAAATAAACAATAAAGCTTATTTGCGGTCTTCAAGTTTTACGAAGTCACGCTTGGTTTCGCCAGTGTATAACTGACGTGGACGACCAATCTTGAATGGTGCTGAATGCATTTCTAACAAGTGGCTAATCCAACCTGAAGTACGGGCTAAAGCGAAGATAACGGTGAACATTTCAGTTGGGATACCAATCGCTTTAAGGATGATACCTGAGTAGAAGTCAACGTTTGGATATAGGTTACGTTTTACGAAGTACTCGTCTTCTAGAGCGATTTTCTCAAGCTTCATTGCAAGCTCAAGCTTAGGATCATTGATACCTAAAGCACCTAAAACTTCGTCACAAGTTTCCTTCATTACTTTCGCACGTGGATCGAAGTTTTTGTAAACGCGGTGACCAAAGCCCATTAGCTTCACTTCTTTGCGTTTAACTTTTTCCATGAACTCGTCAACGTTTTCTACAGTGCCGATTTCATCTAACATTTTTAGAACCGCTTCGTTAGCACCACCGTGTGATGGTCCCCAAAGCGCTACGATACCAGCAGCGATACAAGCATATGGGTTAGCACCAGTAGATGCGGTCAAACGAACAGTAGAAGTAGAAGCGTTTTGCTCGTGGTCAGCGTGTAAAGTAAAGATCTTGTCCATTGCTTTAGCAATGATTGGATCTACTTTGTAGTTTACATCTGCTGGCGTTGCGAACATCATGTATAAGAAGTTTTCCGCGTAATTAAAATCATTACGTGGGTACATGAATGGTTCGCCCTTGGTGTACTTGTAGCTCATCGCAGCGATGGTTGGCATTTTTGAGATTAAGCGGATAGCAGTGATATCGCGCTGTTTCTCATCAGTAACATCAAGATGGTCATGATAGAAGGCAGACAATGCACCTACCACACCTACCATGATAGCCATTGGGTGAGCATCACGGCGGAAACCTTCGAAGAATTTACGTAATTGGTCATGAACACCAGTATGCTCTCTTACTTTTTTGTAAAACTCTTCTTTTTGTTCAGCATTTGGCAAGTCACCATGTAATAACGCATAGCAAACTTCTAGATATTCAGCATTATCAGCTAACTGGTCGATAGGATAGCCGCGGTGTAACAATTCGCCTTTGTCACCATCAATAAAGGTGATGGCTGATTCTACTGGCGCAGTTACTTTGTAGCCTGGATCGTAAGTCCAATAGCCGGCTTCTTGGAAAGCAGCAATGTCAATTACTGACGGACCAAGCGTACCTTCAATAATTGGTAATTCATATTCCTTTCCATCTACCTTTAGATATGCATTTTCGTTAGCCATAAAATCCTCTTAATTATTGGAATAAACAGTAAGTTTGGGGTCGATAACAAAAATAAAAAAAAGGCCGTCAGGTTTAACTCAAACCAAGACCTACTCGGCCTCTAATTTAAAAAAGTTATCGGGGTATGACACTAAATATAAACGAGCTATTTAAGCGACTCAAAGGTTACTCCTAAAAGGGGTAGCTTTCCATGGCTTAAACAGCTTAAAACAACATTAAAAAATAATTTTTAACTCGCTTTATCTATTATGAAATTGATCTGTATAGCCTAACTGTTGATGAGACAACTGTTTGTCAGTTGGTCTAAGACTTTCTAGCCGACTTAAAACCAGTTAACTTAGAAACAATACGGTAATGTGGGTTTTTCCTAGCAAGAACGACTGAATAAGGTCATGATTGCTGGTCTATGTCATCAACAAAATTGCTTTAGTTATAATGATATATTAACAATATCAGACCAAATAAGGGAAAGGTATTAGCACATACCGATTATAGGCTATCAGTAAATATGTAGAATTGAAAAAACATTTATAACGCAAAATTGCCCCATTAGTCAATGGACGAGCACTAAATTAATGCTTTTCAAGTGTCTAAAATTTAATCAGTTTTTTTGAAACTATTGAATGATGATTAAGCCCTAGACAGTCTGGATTCTTATCAAATTAGCAGAATAAGCGTTATCTAATATCGGGGGAGAGTAATAGTGTGTACGTACTCTGCCCTTATCTAAAATTTTAAAAGATAGGCGAGGCTGTTTCAGGATAGAGTACGTTGATACAGAGGAATAAACCTTGTTAATGCCTTTTATAGAGCCAGATAGTTGGTAATATTTAGTTACGTTTTAGTAAGGGTAAACTTTAGTAGGGTCAAATTAGAGTAGCTATTAGGATTTAACTGAACCTATTAATAGACAACTGTCAATAATTAGCGAGGGTTATGACAGGTTTGAGCGGTAACTTGTTAATGAATAATTAGACACTATGAAGTGTTTAACTATGATTCAAGCTCTGTATATTATCTACCTATTATATAACCTTTCTTTAACTGTGGTTGACATGGCTTAACAACAGGCTTAATTTAAGCAGTTAATTAGAAATAAAATGACTAGAAAAGCTAATTTGGTATTTTATTTGTAATTGATAGCAACAAACTCTATAATTACTGCGTTATAGATGCTGGCTTACCATTTATTTAATTAATTGTGAGCTTAGAAATCAGGATGGATTCATCCATAAATTTATAATGGGTATCAAGGGCATAGGTGCTTATTAGTATTAATTATAAATTTTCGAACGTATTTCTTTGCAACAACAGTAGATTAATTTAGGAACAGTCGCCAACGCCCTTAAACTGGCGTAAGCTTTAGCATCGAATCTATATGCTCTAATTCTTATTTATATTTAACAAATATATTTAGAGTGCTGTAGCTTTACAGTACGGCTAGGTATGAATTTAGCCAGTTAGCAACTCCTTAACTTATCCGTCTCGTGTACGTTTTAGACTTCACAACTCAGGTAATGTAGAAAATAGCCGACTGCAATTTAAGTTAGCATTCCCCCTACAAATATTACTATCAAAAGTTGCTCAGTCTTTAAGGCGTAACCACGAGTGTCAACCGCAAAAGGACGCCCGCTGTGAAAAGCAACCGACCGATTAATCTGCCACTTAGCCAAGTGATAAGCGTTAACAGTTCACCGACGGCCAGAGCTTCGATTTTACATCGTATTTCAGGAATTATTCTTTTCATCTTAATTCCAGTGATGCTGTGGCTTTTGCAAACTTCTTTATCTTCTCCTCAAAATTTTGATGCTGTTTTTGACAACATGGTACTGCGCTTTATTGCGTGGATCTTTGTTGCTGCCACTGCTTACCATTTTGTAATGGGTATCAAACATTTATTTGCCGATATGGGCTTCAATGAAGAACTACAGTCTGGTAGAACAGCGTCAATTGTGAGCCTTGTTATTGCCGCTATATTGATAGTACTGTCATTTATATGGGTGATGTTCTAATGAGAAATGATTCTGGAATTAAAAGTGCGACAGGCCTAACTGGCTCAGGCTCGCGCGACTGGGTAATGCAGCGTATTAGTGCTGTGGTATTAGCCGTATATGCTGTTGTGATGGTAAGCTTCTTCTTATTCAATGGCCATATTGGTTATGACCAGTGGGTAACGTTTATCATGAGTATGCCAATGCGTTTATTAAGCTTATTGGCGATTGTTGCCTTGGCAGTACACGCATGGGTAGGGATGTGGACGGTATTTACCGACTATGTTAAATCTACCGGCTTACGCATCGTACTACAGGCTGCTATGATTATCGCAATTTTGGTATACCTATTCTGGGGCGTCATGATTTTTTGGGGCCGCGGTATCATGTAATTAACCAGTTTGCTCCGTCTTTTCTAATGTGAGTTGATTGCTTTGAAACATAAAGCGTTATAAATCGAATAGAAAGACTTAGCATAGGTTAATCGAGGTACTAAACAACTTTAGATTAAAGTGAGCCTGTCTGGTAATGTGAGGCTATAGTGTCATGACAATATAGCGCCCATCGCCAGCTGATATGACGACTAACGTATTCATTAGGAAAACGTAATGGCAACTAGACAAGACAATACAATTAGCAATATTAAAACCCTAAATTACGACTCTGTTATCGTTGGCGGTGGCGGCTCAGGCATGCGTGCAGCACTGCAATTAGCAGAAGGCGGCATGAAAGTAGCTGTCATTACCAAAGTATTCCCAACCCGTTCGCACACTGTTGCAGCGCAAGGTGGTATTGGGGCAAGCCTTGGTAACATGAGTGATGATAACTGGCACTTCCATTTCTATGACACCGTAAAAGGGTCTGACTGGTTGGGTGACCAAGACGCTATCGAATTTATGTGCCGTGAAGCGCCAAAAGTAGTTTATGAGCTTGAGCACATGGGTATGCCTTTTGACCGTAACGCAGATGGCACTATTTATCAGCGCCCATTCGGTGGTCATACCTCAAACTATGGTGAAAAAGCGGTACAACGTGCTTGTGCAGCAGCTGACCGTACCGGTCACGCTCTATTACACACGCTATATCAAAAGAACCTCGAAGCGGGTACTGAATTCTTCATCGAATGGATCGCTTTAGATCTTATCAAAGATGAAGACGGCAATATCAACGGTGTGGTCGCTATTGAGCAAGAGACAGGTACTGTGGCCGTATTCCAAGCCACTAATACTGTTTTAGCAACTGGTGGTGCTGGCCGTATTTTCGCTGCTTCAACTAACGCTTACATTAATACTGGTGATGGCCTAGGTATGGCAGTACGTGCGGGTATTCCATTACAAGATATGGAATTCTGGCAGTTCCACCCAACCGGTGTGTTCGGTGCTGGTGTACTCTTAACCGAAGGTTGTCGTGGTGAAGGTGCTATCTTACGTAATAAAGATGGCGAAGCTTTCATGGAACGTTATGCCCCAACGGTTAAAGATTTAGCACCACGTGACTTAGTATCACGTTCAATGGACCAAGAGATCAAAGAAGGCCGTGGTTGTGGTCCAAATGCGGATCATATCGTAATGGACATGACTCACTTAGGTGTGGATACCATTATGAAGCGTCTGCCTTCAGTATTTGAGATTGGTAAAAACTTTGCCAACGTTGATATTACTAAGCAGCCTATTCCAGTTATCCCAACCATTCACTATATGATGGGCGGTATCCCAACCACAATTAATGGTCAGGTTATTGTTCCAGATTTAGAAGGTAATGTAGACGAACACGGCCTATACACAGAAGGTAAGATCGTTAAAGGTCTATATGCCATTGGTGAGTGTGCTTGTGTGAGTGTTCACGGTGCTAACCGTTTAGGAACTAACTCATTACTTGACTTAGTTGTGTTTGGTCGTGCCGCTGGTAAACACATCATTGATGATTACCATCATGCTGACCATGCGTACAAGCCAATCGATCCTCGTGTACTTGATTACACTGTTGGTCGCTTGAACAAGCTTCAGCAGTCAACTTCAGGTTACAATGCCCAAGAAGTGGCTGACGAAATCCGCGCAACCATGCAAAAGCACGCCAGTGTATTCCGTACTCAAGCATTGATGGACGAAGGGGTTGAGAAGTTATTGGCCCTTCAAGAAAAAGTGGACAACATCCACTTAGCGGATAAATCTCAAGTATTTAATACGGCGCGTATTGAAGCTTTAGAAGTGGCTAACCTTTATGAAGTGGCTAAAGCTACTATGCTTTCAGCTTCTAAGCGTAAAGAATGTCGTGGTGCTCATACCGTACTTGATTATGAGCGTCCAGAAGATGATGCTGTTGCACCAAACGGTCGTAACGACAACGAATGGATGAAGCATACTATTTGGTATTCTGAAGGCAACAAGATTGTTTATAAGCCTGTTCGCAAAGTACCGCTTACTGTTGATTACGTTGAACCAAAAGTACGCGTTTACTAATACTGATTCAGTAAAAGCGTTGACTGATTGTAGTCAAGCTTGTTTAACGTGACTTATTTGACTTTAATTTTTTGAATTAGTAAAGCTGTTGGACGCTCCCAAGCTGGGAAACGCAAAAACAGCTTTACGCCGTGTGGAGTTAGCACTATGAGCCGAGGTACTCGCACCATTGAGATATACCGCTACGATCCTGATAAGGACGCAGCACCTTACATGCAAACTTATACGATCGAGCTTTTAGATTCTGATCGTATGTTGCTTGACGTTTTACTACGTTTGAAAAAACAAGATGAAAGCATCACTTTTAGACGCTCTTGCCGTGAAGGTATTTGTGGCTCTGATGGTGTTAACATCAATGGTAAAAACGGCTTGGCATGTTTGATTAACATGAACACTTTACCAGAGAAAATCACAGTACGTCCTCTACCAGGTCTGCCTGTGGTACGTGATTTGGTTGTGGACATGAACCAATTCTATGAGCAGTATGAGAAAGTACATCCTTACTTAATCAATGACCAACCAGCGCCTCCTACGGAGCGTTTACAGTCTCCTGAAGATCGTGAGAAGTTAAATGGTCTATATGAGTGTATTTTATGTGCTTGCTGTTCAACCAGCTGCCCATCATTCTGGTGGAATCCTGATAAGTTCCTAGGCCCATCTGCCTTACTTAACGCTTATCGTTTTGTTGCAGACAGCCGTGATAGTGATACTCAAGCGCGTTTGGCACGTATGGATGATCCATTCAGTCTATTCCGTTGCCGCGGTATTATGAACTGTGTGGCGGTATGTCCTAAGGGTCTAAACCCAACACGTGCTATCGGTCATCTACGTAACTTGTTACTAGAACAAGCCGGTTAGAATGGTTTAGTTACGGTAGCCATTAATAATATTGATTTTAATAACAGGTATCACTATAGCTTAGCAATACTTTACGTGAATACCACAGACCTCTATTTGTTGATAGGGGTCTTTTTTTGTTAAAATTAGCACTGTCAGAATGATGAACATTTAGTTTCTAAATAGTTGGTATTAAACAAACAAAACCAGTCATTTTGGGTTACATGTTACCCTTATATTCAGTGTGCAACTGTATTCTTAATTCATTTCAATGTAGAATATGCAGCACATACATGGCTTAAAAATTGCAAATGAATGGCCATTGCACAAATATTGTCCTTGTACGGATACATAGACCTGTACGCCTCTATAGATAAGTGCAAAGCGGTTATAAAGCAAATAAAAAAAAGTAAATCAGTTTTAGAGCAGGGCAGTGTAGAAGTAAGGCGTGTTAAAAATAAGACGCCACAAAAACTTCCCAAGTAAATTGGTTTGATAATTGCCATTCATACATTGTTCATTTGCAGTGGTTATACTTTCAACGATTATTATGATTAACATTGATGATGAATGTTGCCAATATTTATTTCAGCTTAGTTTTTTGAGTCAGCTTTATTTATAACAATTAAAATCTGTAAATAGTTGCATAGCTGCTACTCGGACCATGGTCGTTATAGAATACTTCTAAACTTACGTCACTGATATCAAGTTGATGAGCATGAACAATAAGAGGGGCAACGAGTCCTTGCTATTGATTTTTGCTTAAAAAGATATCTATTCAAAACTATGAGTTAGTTGGATTAAGCAGATAAGTTACCTGAAGCAACAGCCTGAACTAAATGTGTTTTATTTTAATTAAACCCTAATGTAAATAAGAAAAGACTATGAATACTATGACTAATGATGATGCTTTAAAAGCAGCAGATGCCACAGAGCTTGCAGGCGACAACGCAACTTATATCGAGTCGCTATACGAGCAATATTTACAAGATCCAGATAGCGTTGACGCTGACTGGAAAGCTTATTTTAAAGAATATGAAACCGGTAATGATGCGCTACACCATGTCATCCAAGACCAGTTCCTATTGCTAGCGCGCAATCAGAGCGCCAATAAGGGGGTCGTAGCTGCTCCTGCTGCGGACGGCTCGAATGCTAACTGCCTTGACCCAAGACATATGGGTGTGCAAAAGCTAATTTCAGCGTATCGCCGTCGTGGTCATCGCCGTGCACAGTTAGATCCTTTACAGTTAAACCCACGTGCACCTGTTGAAGATTTAACTTTAGAATACCACGGTCTATCAGAAGCGGATTTAGACACCGTATTCCCAACCAGTGATTTCAATATTGGTAAGCCTGAAGCGACCTTACGTGAAATTATTGAAACCTTAGATCGTATCTACTGCCGCCATATCGGCCTAGAGTACATGCATGTAACGACCAGCACTGAAAAACGCTGGTTTGAAAATTACATGGAAACCAACCTAGGTCACATCAAATTCGATAACGAAAAGAAAAAAGAAATTCTTGAGCGTTTAACTGCAGCTGAAGGCCTAGAGAAATATTTAGCCCGTAAATACACTGGTGTTAAGCGTTTTGGTCTAGAAGGTGGTGAAAGCTTTATCCCAGCCGTGCATGAAATCATTCAACGTGCGGGCGGTTACGGTACCAAAGAAATGGTTATCGGTATGGCTCACCGTGGTCGTCTAAACTTATTGGTAAACATTCTAGGTAAAAACCCAGCGGACTTATTTGATGAGTTCGATGGTAAAGTTATGCCAGAAAAAGGCTCAGGTGACGTTAAGTACCACAATGGTTACTCATCAAACGTGATGACGCCAGGTGGTGAAGCTCACTTAGCATTAGCTTTCAACCCATCGCATCTTGAGATTGTATCGCCAGTACTTGAAGGTTCGGTACGTGCACGTCAGGTTCGTCGTAATGATACAGACGGTAATTTAGTTCTGCCATTGGTCGTGCATGGTGATGCAGCGATTGCCGCTCAGGGCGTGGTACAAGAAACGTTCCAGATGTCACAGACCCGTGCTTATACTACAGGTGGTACGGTTCATATTGTTATCAATAACCAAGTGGGCTTCACCACTAGCCGTCAAGAAGATGCACGTTCTACTGAGTACTGTACTGATATCGCTAAAATGGTGCATGCACCAATCTTACACGTGAACGGTGATGATCCTGAAGCTGTAGTATTTGCCGCTCAAATGGCGTTAGATTATCGTCATGAATTCCATAAAGACATCGTTATTGACCTATTCTGCTACCGTCGTAATGGTCATAACGAAGCGGATGAGCCATCAGCGACTCAGCCATTAATGTATGCGATCATTAAGAAATTACCGACTACCCGCACTCAATATGCAGAAAGACTATTGGCAGAAGGTGTGATTTCAGAAGGCGAAGACAAAACGCTTGAAGATGAATACCGTGAAGCGTTAGACAAAGGTGAGTATGTTGTTAACTCATTGGTACGTGAGCCAAACAAAGAGCTATACGTTGACTGGAGCCCTTACCTAGGTCATGACTTAGAAGATGATTGGGATACAGGCGTAGATATTGAGAAGCTAAAACAGTTTGGTCGTCGTATGGCCGAAATGCCAGAAGACTTCAAGCTACAAAGACAAGTTCAAAAAGTCGTTGAACAGCGCTTAGCGATGCAAACCGGTGAAGAGCCATTGAACTGGGGTGCTGCTGAGACTTTGGCTTATGCAACTTTAGTTGATGAAGGTTACTTAGTACGTATTACTGGTGAAGATGTGGGCCGTGGTACTTTCTCACACCGTCATTCTGAAATTTATAACATAGAAAACGGCGATATGTATGTGCCATTAGCGCACTTAAATGATACTCAGGCCCGTTTTGCTACTTATAACTCTTTACTATCAGAAGAAGCAGTATTGGCCTTTGAATATGGTTATGCGACCACAGTGCCTAATGCGTTAATCGTTTGGGAAGCACAATTTGGTGACTTCGTAAACGGCGCACAAGTGGTTATTGACCAGTTTATCTCTAGTGGTGAAACCAAATGGCAACGTGTTTGTGGTCTAACCATGTTGTTACCACACGGCTTTGAAGGTCAAGGTCCTGAGCATTCATCTGCTCGTCTTGAGCGCTTCTTACAGCTATGTGCTGAAGACAACATGCAAGTAATCACACCGACTACACCGGCACAGATTTTCCATGCCTTACGTCGTCAAGCAGTTCGCCCAATTCGTAAGCCATTAGTAGTGATGTCACCTAAGAGCTTGTTACGTCATAAGCTTGCCACTTCAGAATTAGAAGAATTGGCAAATGGTAAGTTTGAGACAGTATTACCAGAATTGGATCAAGTGGATAACGACAAAGTAACCCGTATCGTAATGTGTGGTGGTAAGGTTTACTATGATTTACTTGAGCAACGTCGTGAGCTTGGTCTAGACCATGTGGCTATCATTCGTATCGAGCAGTTATACCCACTGCCTGAAGAAAGAATGGTAGAAGAAGTACAGAAATATGCCAACCTTGAAGAAATTGTATGGTGTCAAGAAGAGCCATTAAACCAAGGAGCTTGGTACTATCTAGCGCCGCATATGTTCCGCATCTTTGGACCACAAGGCGATCAACCACGTGTTACCAAAGCACATATTGTTGATCCTGTTGCCCGTCCTGCTTCAGCAGCGCCTGCAACCGGTCTGCCTTCAATCCACCTTCGTCAGCAAAGAGAATTGGTTGCTGGTGGCCTAGGTGTAGACGTTGATCAGTTAAAATAAGACATAACGAGGTCTAAGCGGCTAATAAGTTGCTTAGGCCTTCAGTGTTTGTGCAAATTTTTATTATTGATAATAGTTTTACGATAGATAACTTTCACAATAAACAACATACAAGTTACCGTTAAAAACCATAAGGTTTCACCTCGAGTTGTTTATTGCAAATCATAAAAATAATGCGCTTATTACCCAGAATAAAATAAGTCATTAACAACTTTATATTTATAACAGGAGCAGTTCCCATGGCAGAAATCAAAGCGCCCGTATTCCCAGAGTCAGTTGCTGACGGTACTATCGTTGAGTGGCATGTAAGTGAAGGCGATCAAGTAAACCGTGATGACATTCTAGCTGAAATCGAAACCGATAAAGTAGTATTAGAAGTTGTGGCGCCAGATGATGGTGTGTTAACTAAAATTGTTAAACAAGTAGATGACACTGTACTTTCTGATGAGCTAATCGCTGAATTTGAAGCTGGTGCAACTGGCAATGCCGGTGGTAGTGACTCAGCAGATGAAGCTAAAGAAGAAGAAACAGAAAGCACTTCTAAAGAAGAGCAATCAGCCCAAGGTGGCAAACCACAACAAGGCGAAGTTAACGAAAAAGATCATAAAGACCAAAGCCCTGCAGTTCGTAAAGCAGCAAAAGAGTCTGGTGTTGATCCTAAAAACGTTGAAGGTTCAGGCCGTGGTGGTCGTGTTACCAAACAAGACATGGCTAACCCAACGCTTAAAGCAGACAGCTCTATCAAGTCTGACAGTGGCCGTCCAGTAGCTGAGTCAGTAGGCGAACGTACTGAAAAACGTGTACCAATGACTCGTTTACGTAAAACTGTGGCCAACCGTCTGTTAGCCGCTTCACAAGAAACAGCAATGTTAACGACCTTTAACGAAGTTAACATGAAGCCATTAATGGACCTTCGTGCTAAGTACAAAGATCAGTTCGAAAAACGTCATGGTACTCGTCTAGGCTTTATGTCTATGTTTGTTAAAGCGGCGACTGAAGCTCTAAAACGCTTTCCAGCCGTTAACGCTTCAATCGACGGTGATGATATTGTTTATCATGGTTACTATGACATCGGTGTTGCAGTATCTTCAGACCGTGGTCTAGTGGTGCCTGTATTACGTGATACTGACCGTATGAGCATGGCTGACATCGAAGGTGGCATCCGTGAATTCGCAGGTAAAGCACGTGATGGTAAGCTTTCTCTACAAGAAATGACTGGTGGTACTTTCACTATCACTAACGGTGGTGTATTCGGTTCATTAATGTCAACACCAATCTTGAACCCACCACAAACAGCTATCCTTGGTATGCATGCTATCAACGATCGTCCAATGGCAGTAAATGGTCAAGTTGAAATTCTACCTATGATGTATCTAGCGTTGTCATACGATCACCGTATGATTGATGGTAAAGATGCGGTTCAGTTCTTAGTAACTATTAAAGAACTAGTAGAAGACCCAGCAATGCTACTATTAGACCTATAAGGTCAATAGGCTTGTATCGGAGAGAATCTGGTACAAGCTTTTTAGTTAGAGCGATTAATTTTTAAGTTATTTGATAGACAGTCTTAGGCCTTCCTTTCATAAGTGCTAAGACTGTCGATTATTGAATAGATTGAAATTTAAGAAATTGCAATTAAAGAAACCGATTAAATTTTGAAAGTCAGCAACTAACTAAAACAAGCAAAAGCTACAAGCACAAACTATAAGTAAAAGAGCTTTTAAACTTTTTGAATTAAAAGACGGAATATATTATGAAAGACAATTATGATTTAGTGGTTATCGGTGGCGGTCCTGGTGGTTATGAAGCAGCCATTCGTGCCGGTCAATTGGGTATGAGCGTAGCTTGTATCGAAAAACGCGTTTACAAAGGTGAGCCTGCGCTAGGCGGTACTTGCTTAAACGTAGGTTGTATCCCCTCAAAAGCATTATTAGATTCTTCACACCGTTATGAAGCGACCAAACATGAGCTTGCTGAGCACGGCATCACCACAAGTGATGTGGAAATCGACGTTGCTAAAATGATCGAGCGCAAAGAAGGTATCGTTAAGCAGTTAACCGGCGGTGTTGCCATGCTTCTTAAAGGCAATGGCGTAGACTGGTTACAAGGTTGGGGTACTTTAGTTGATGGTAAAGGCGCAGAGAAAAAAGTTAAATTTACCGCTCTAGAAGATGAATCAGAAACTGTTATTACTGCTAAAAACGTTATCTTAGCGGCCGGTTCTGTGCCTATCGATATCCCTGTTGCTCCAGTTAATAACGAAGAAGGCATTATCGTTGATTCAACTGGCGCTTTAGATTTCACTGAAACACCTAAGCGTTTGGGTGTAATTGGTGCCGGTGTTATCGGTCTAGAATTAGGTTCAGTATGGCGTCGTCTAGGCGCTGAAGTAGTGGTTTATGAAGCGCTTCCTGAATTCCTGGCAGCTGCTGACAAAGACATCGCTAAAGAAGCAGGCAAATTGCTGAAAAAACAAGGTTTAGACATCCGTGTTGATACCAAAGTAACTAACGCTGAAGTTAAAGACGGCCAAGTGGTTGTAACCAGCGAAAAAGGTGGTGAGTCTAACGAAGAGACCTTCGACAAACTAATCGTTTGTGTCGGTCGCCGTGCTTATTCTGAAAAACTATTGGGTGAAGACTCAGGCATCACTTTAACAGACCGTGGTTTGGTTGAAGTAGATGATCAGTGTAAAACCAACCTTGATGGCGTTTATGCTATCGGTGACTTAGTACGTGGTCCAATGCTTGCTCACAAAGCAATGGAAGAGGGTATGATGGCGGTTGAGCGTATCCATGGCGAGAAAGCTCAAGTGAATTATGATACTATCATCAACGTTATTTATACTCACCCAGAAATTGCTTGGGTAGGTCTAACTGAACAAGCCGCAAAAGAACAAGGTTATGAAGTTAAGACCGGTTCATTCAACTTAGCGGCTAACGGCCGTGCTCTAGCACAAAGCGAAGCTCAAGGCTCAATCAAAGTGGTTGCTGATGCAAAAACTGATCGCCTATTAGGTATGCATGCTATTTGTGCAGGCGCTGGTGATATCGTTCACCAAGGTATGATCGCTATGGAATTCGTTTCAAGCATTGAAGACCTACAGTTAATGACCTTTGCTCACCCAACAATTAGTGAAGCAGTACATGAAGCGGCTCTTTCAGCGGATGGTCGTGCAATCCACGCAATCCAACGTAAAAAGCGTAAATAAGAAAAAGTTATAGACTTAGTAAAGTGCTAATCAGTATTGATATAAAAGTCTGTTACTAATTAAGTTGCTGACACTAAACAGATTAAGACAGTCATCATTAAGAGATAGGTTTTTTAGTCTTTAAATGATTCATGATCTTAAATCATTTAGTGTCAGCTTTACCTGTTAAATAAAAAATTAAAGGATAACTTTATGAATTTACATGAGTATCAAGCAAAACTATTGCTAGAAAGCTATGGTCTACCTATTCAAAAAGGGATCATTGCTTACAATGGTGAAGAAGCTGCTGAAGCTTTTGACAAAACCCCAACGGATGTTGCGGTAATCAAAGCACAGGTTCACGCTGGTGGCCGTGGTAAAGCAGGTGGCGTTAAGCTTGCTAAAACTCGTGAAGAAGCTAAAGAAATCGCAGAGTCGCTAATCGGTACTAACCTAGTTACTTACCAAACTGACGCTGAAGGTCAGCCAGTAAACTTCGTACTAGTTGCAGAAGACATGTATCCAGTACAAACTGAGTTGTACCTAGGTGCTGTTGTTGACCGTGCTACTCGTCGCGTAACTTTCATGGCATCAACTGAAGGTGGTGTTGAGATTGAAAAAGTTGCCGAAGAAACACCAGAAAAAATCTTTAGCATCACGGTTGATCCTTTAGTTGGTTTATTGCCTTTCCAAGCACGTGAAGTAGGCTTCAAACTCGGTCTTGAAGGCAAGCAAATCAATCAGTTTGTTAAATTAATGACAGGTGCTTATAAAGCATTCATCGAAAACGATTTTGACATGATTGAAATCAACCCACTAGCGGTTCGTGAAAATGGCGAATTGGCATGTGTGGATGGCAAAATCGGTGTGGATTCAAACGCTTTATTCCGTCAGCCAAAAATTGCTGAGTTACATGACCCATCACAAGAAAATGAGCGTGAGCTTAAAGCGGCTGAATTTGACCTAAACTACGTTGCTTTAGAAGGTAACATTGGTTGTATGGTTAACGGTGCCGGTCTTGCTATGGCAACGATGGACATCATTAAACTATATGGCGGTAAGCCAGCTAACTTCCTAGACGTTGGTGGTGGTGCAACTAAAGAGCGCGTTGTAGAAGCATTCAAAATCATCCTAGAAGATGAAAGCGTAAAAGGCGTTCTAATCAATATCTTCGGTGGTATCGTACGTTGTGACATGATTGCTGAAGCCATCATTGCAGCGGTTAAAGAAGTGAATGTAACTGTACCTGTCGTGGTTCGCTTAGAAGGTAACAATGCTGAATTAGGTGCTAAGCTGTTAGATGAGTCTGATGTGAAAGTAATTTCAGCTCAAGGCCTATCTGATGCTGCGCAAAAAATTGTTGATGCTGTAAAAACTGCATAACCCCAAATAAGTGACCATAATTAGGAGTAAATAATGAGTGTATTAATTGATAAAGACACCAAAGTATTGGTGCAAGGTTTTACTGGTAAAAACGGTACTTTCCATTCAGAACAAGCGATTGAATACGGTACTAAAGTAGTTGGTGGTGTAACTCCAGGTAAAGGTGGTCAAACTCACCTAGGTCTACCTGTGTTCAACACTATGGCAGAAGCTATGGAAGCGACTAACGCTGATGCGTCAGTTATCTATGTTCCAGCTCCTTTCGTATTAGATTCAATCATCGAAGCGGTAGACGCAGGCGTTAAGCTAATCGTTGTGATCACTGAAGGTGTACCAACACTAGACATGCTTAAAGCAAAACGCTACATCGAAGAAGCTGGTGATGTGAAAATGGTTGGTCCAAACTGCCCAGGCGTTATCACTCCAGGTCAGTGCAAAATCGGTATCATGCCAGGCCACATCCACTTACCAGGTAAAGTGGGTATCATCTCACGTTCAGGTACGTTGACTTATGAAGCAGTGGCTCAAACCACTAAGCTTGGCTTTGGTCAGTCTACTTGTATCGGTATTGGCGGTGACCCAATTCCAGGTATGAACCAAATCGATTGTTTGAAAATGTTCCAAGAAGATCCTCAAACTGAAGCTATCGTACTAATCGGTGAAATCGGTGGTACTGCTGAAGAAGAAGCAGCAGCTTACATCAAAGAGCATGTAACTAAACCAGTTATCGGTTATATCGCTGGTGTAACAGCTCCTAAAGGTAAACGTATGGGCCATGCTGGTGCGATTATCTCTGGTGGTAAAGGTACTGCTGAAGAAAAATTCAAAGCATTCGAAGAAGCGGGCATCGCGTATACTCGTGACCCATCTAAGATTGGTGAGACCGTTAAAGAAGTTACTGGTTGGTAATTTTTTTACCCTTCAGGCAGCTTAATCTCTGTTTGAAAAACGTTTAGTTATAAAAAAAGAGCATCCTTCAGGATGCTTTTTTTTTGGTTAAATGTTCTGTGTTAGATTTTGTTTATAAGGCACGCTAACAGCTGTGGAATGGATACTGAAGTTTGCTACAATAGAGACATAGTTTTGGGTTAAATACCATTTGTGCTCAGTATAAAGATTAGTATTGTTAACCCATATTTACTTAGCTCACAGCTATTAGATTCTCTATAATCATTAAACACCTTACAACAATTAAAATTGGATGCTTATGACCTCTCAAGTTACTCATGCCGTTATCCCTGTCGCCGGTTTCGGTACTCGTATGTTACCTTTATCAAAATCTGTACCTAAAGAGCTATTACCACTGGGTAATCGTCCAGCGATTCACTACGTTATTGAAGAAGCGATAGCCGCCGGTATTAAACATATTGTGTTGGTCGGTCATGCTCAGAAAAGCGCCATTGAAAACTACTTCGATGTAAACGCAGAGCTAGATAATCAACTTCGTGCTAAAGGCAAAGATGAGTTGGCAGATAGCTTAAACTGGCTACCAGAAGATGTATCAGTGTCTATGATTCGTCAAGGCAAACCATTGGGTCTTGGTCATGCGGTACTAAAAGCACGTCCTATTGTCGGCGATAATCCTTTTGCGGTATTGCTACCCGATGTGGTGTTAAACCCTTATACCACAGATATGAGTACAGACAATCTGTCTTATATGATGCGTGCTTTTGCTCAATCTCAACACTCACAAATATTGGTGAGTGCTGTGGCCGATGAAGATGTGCATAAATATGGTATTGCTAAATTAGAAGATGCTCAGCAATTGGCACAATTAACTGATGATAAAAATGCCAACTTTGCGGTGGCCGGTTTTGTAGAAAAGCCTGATCTAGAACAGGCCCCTTCTAATTTAGCGGTGGTAGGACGTTACGTATTTACACCGACTATATTTGACTATCTGGCAGAGACTAAGCCTTCAGTAGGCGGTGAAATTCAATTGACAGATGCTATTGATGCGCTGATTAGTACCCAAGGGGTCGATGTGACCACCATGCTTGGTGATAGCTTTGATGCGGGTGATATGACTAGTTATATGCAGGCCTTTATCTATTTTGCCCAAAAACAGCTACAGGCTTAGTTTGTGCAAATTTAAGCATTTTGTAGCGAGCAGCTATTTAGTACTTATATTGTCCCTATACTTAGTACTTATATTATCCCTATACATTGAACTTCTATATTGAGCAGCTTTACTATGAAACCTACTTTGCCAAGTCAGTTGCCACAGTGGCAGAAACTACAGCAGCTGGCGCAACACCCTTGGTCGTTAACCCAACTGTTTGCTGACCAATCAGATAGAGCAAGAAAATTTAGCGTCACTGTCGAAGGTATTTATTTTGATTACTCTAAGCAGTGTCTTGACCAGAATGTTAAAAAAGCATTGATAGAGCTGGCAAATGCTTGCGATTTAAAGCAGAAAATTGCACAACTTTATCAAGGTGACAAGGTCAATAGCAGTGAGGATAGAGCAGCGCTACATACTGCCCTACGTTTGCCGAAGACGGCACAGTTATCGCACGAAGGTGTGGATGTGGTGGCAGAAGTTCATGACAGCTTAGAAAAAGCGGCGGTAATGGTGGACAGAATCAGAAATGGTATCTGGCGAGGTTACTCTGGCAAAGCCATTACTGACGTGGTTAATATTGGAGTCGGTGGGTCGGATTTAGGCCCAGTAATGACCAATACGGCGCTTGATGAATGGGCAGACAGTACTATTAAAGTGCATTTTGTGTCCAATATGGATGGCACTCAATTGGGCAGTTTACTGGAACGGCTTAATCCAGAAACCACTTTATTTATTATATCGTCTAAGTCTTTTGGTACCGTAGATACGTTATCCAATGCACAAACTGCCAGGGCATGGTTGTTCTCAACTGGTGCTAGTCAAGCCACTTTATTGCGCCGTCACTTTATTGGTATTTCTGCCAATCCTGAACGGGTCAGTGCGTGGGGTATTCCTGAGGAACATCAGCTGAAGCTTTGGGACTGGGTAGGGGGCCGTTTCTCAATGTGGTCAGCCATTGGTTTGGCAGTGGCGATACGCATTGGTACTAAGCAATTTAATGAAATGCTGCAAGGGGCATATGCCATGGATCAGCATTTTGCCCAAGCAGACTTTGAACAAAACTTACCGATACTCTTGGGTTTAATCGGGGTTTGGAACAGTACCTTTTTAGAGATTAATGCGCACACAGTACTGCCTTATGATGGCCGTCTAAAATACTTTCCCAGTTATCTGACGCAGTTAGAGATGGAAAGTAATGGTAAATCTGTAACCCATGACGGTCAGCCAGTGAACTATGCGACTTGTCCTATTCTATGGGGTGAAATCGGCTCTAATGCCCAACATGCGTTTTATCAGCTACTGCATCAAGGCACTCAAAAAGTCTCTTGCGACTTTATCGCCTGTGTTAATTACTACCAAGAATCTGAAGCGGGCGAGTTAAAGCATCAGCATGCGTTATCCTTAGCCAACTGTTTGGCCCAAAGTCGTGTTTTGGCTTTCGGTAACGATGCCTTAGCGCCAAAACCTGATCAGGCTGCATCTGACTTGGACAAATTTAAACGCTATCGTGGCAATCAGCCCTCTACCACTATTTTATTAGATGAGTTGACCCCAAGAAGTTTTGGTGCTCTTATTGCTCTATATGAGCACAAAGTGTTTGTCATGGCCAGTATCTGGGACATCAACCCTTTTGACCAGTGGGGTGTAGAGATGGGCAAACAAGTGGCCAATGAGGTATTTGCGCATATCCACTTACAAAAATCGTCCTCGACCCAAGTTGAGGATACGGATACTGACTTTGATAGTTCTACCGAAGCCTTATTGCAACACATCAATAAGAAAATAGAAGAATAACGCTTATCATCAAAGATTGATGAATATAAAGCCTTACTTTCTACCTTTAATGTTAAAAATAATAAAAAGGACACTGCGTCATGGTCACGCCAGCCAATACTATGCCTCACACTATAAATGATAAAGACAATAACAGTACCGTATATAAAAACAGTTCTGAGTCCAGATCTGCCGTATTGAAGACAGACAAGCATTGTGTGATTGTCGGTCATTCCATTGATGCCATTACCACCGCCACTGTGATGGTAAGTTTGGGCAATCAAGTTAGTCTATATGCCAATCAAGATGAGCTTGAACATACGCTCGCCAATTACACGTTTGAGCATCAGCAGCAGGCCTTATGGCAGCTTTATCTCAATCAACAAAGCCTCGTAGTCCAGTCTATTCCCGCGCACGCAAGCGACTTGTTTGAACAAGGCGCTGCCAATTTGTATTGGCTATTCCATAGTGACCTACCCGCTGCTTGGCAACAGGCCAATGACAGTAACAAGCCTACTTGGGTGACTCAACTGAATGAAAGCCGAGTGCCGAGTCAGACACCAGTAATCCTTAGTGGGATTCATAAGTTAGGGACTTTTGCCGCTATTGCTGAGTATTGTCAGCGTCCTTGGGTATATTATGTACCTTTTGTTTTCTTACAAGATGGCAGTGCGTATCCGTCTATGCTGACCCCTAAGCTGTGGTTAATGGGTGAGAAGACTCCAGACTCACTTGATAAGATAGGAGTGTTACAACCATTGATTGCTCAAGCTCAACAAAGTTATATCAGTGATATAGCGACTATTGAGTTTTCACGTAGCGCCATTATGAGCATGTTGGCCACCCGAGTCAGCTTTATGAATGAGTGGTCGAGACTGGCTGATCAGCAAGGGGTAGATATTCAAGAAGTGGCCAACATCATGGGTCTGGACGCGCGTATAGGCAGTAGCTATCTTAAAGCAGGTTGGGGCTTTGGTGGTCAGACTCTACCAGCTGAAATCAAAGCACTGCAACAAACGCTGCAACACACGCAAGTGGCACACAGCTTGATGCAGGCAGTTAGTCTGATTAACGATGATCAGAAAGAGCTTATTTTCCGCAAGTTTTGGCAGTATTTTGATGGGGCTATCGAACATAAGCAAGTAAGTATTTGGGGGGCAAGTTACAAATCAGGCTCTGGTCGCACGTCGGAAGCGGCGATTCACCCCTTATTGAGATTGCTGTGGTCATATAATATTACCACCCATGTTTACGCGCTTGAGGCAGAAAGTGAATTGGCTGCGTTATACCCTGATCAGCCTTTACTTAAGTTTATCAGTACCCCTACGCAACAGTTGACTGACAGCGATGCCTTGTTCATTTTGTCTTGGCCGGATACCAAGCGCTTACCGATTAATGCTATTAATGAGGTAGTTGTGCCGGTGTTTGATGCGCAGAATGCTTTTAGCAAAACACAAATTCAGTCGTTAACTGGAGACTATCAAGGTATTGGTCGTAGCAAATAGTTTTTATGCTTTGGCAGCATTCTGTTTGGACTTTAACGATATGCTTGAAAGCCGGAAAAGCTGTTTCTTAACTAAATTAAATAAGCTGAATGTAATAAGTTAAAACTAAATAGCTTTAGAAGACCATTAAAAAACCCGTTAATCTAATGGATTAACGGGTTTTTATTGTGCTTGTATTTAAGAGAGCTTGATAGAGCTAAGCTAAACTAAACATTAATCATTAAAGATTATAGAAAGTAGCCCCCTAAGACGTAAGTTTTCGAAATCAAATAAATCTTAAGCGGGATCGGCTCTTATACTAAACCTCTACGCTATCTGAGCCCCTTGTTGGCCCAACCAACTCTTCATCTCTTCAATCTTTTCATTCAATAAGGCTTCATTGCCTTTGGTCTCAATATTGAGTCGGACTAATGGCTCAGTATTAGAGGCTCGAATATTAAAGCGCCAGTCACCGAAGTCCAGACTTAAGCCATCTAAAGTATTTTTATCGGGATTTTCAGAGCTAAAGTAGGCTTCAATGGCGGTGATAATCTCATCGCTACTGGATTGAGTTAGCTTAAAGTTAATCTCCCCTGAGCTAGGATAGGCACTGATACGTTCATTAACCAACTGACCCAAGGATTTACCTGTGGTAGACAACAGCTCAATGGTAAGTAACCACGGAATCATGCCACTGTCGCAATAAAAGAAGTCGCGGAAATAGTGATGAGCACTCATTTCACCGCCGTAAACCGCGCCTGATTCACGCATCACTTGTTTGATAAACGAATGGCCAGACTTACTTATCACTGCCTTACCGCCTGCCTCTTCAATAAGTGCTTCTGTGTTGTATAAAACACGAGGGTCATAGACGATGGCCGCGCCGTCATGTTTTTGCAAAAAGGCTTGGGCCAGCATACCTACCACATAGCTGCCTTCTACAAACTCACCTTGAGCATCGAATAAAAAACAACGGTCAAAGTCGCCATCGAAGGCAATACCTAAGTCAGCGTTATGATTGATAACCGCTTGTTTGGTCGATTCACGATTGGCAATGATCATCGGATTAGGAATGCCATTGGGGAAGCTACCATCTGGCGTATGATGTATTTTGATAATTTCAACTGGGGCACCGCTTTGTTGTAAACGCTGCTCAATTAAATCAACAGTCGGACCCGCGCTGCCATTACCAGAGTTAATAACAATCTTTAATGGGCTGAGTTTATCGGTATCGATAAAGCTCATTAAGTGGTCGACGTAGGCCGTTTTATCAAACTTTTCAATCACCTGACCTTTTTGGCTACTGTTAGCAAAGCTACCTTGTTCCGCCAAGGCTTGAATCTCGGCCAATCCTGAGTCAGCACTGATTGGCTTTGAAGACTCGCGCACTAACTTTAGGCCATTATAGTTAATGGGGTTATGACTGGCAGTGACTTCAATACCACCCAAGGCTTGGTAGTGACTGGTGGCAAAATAAACCTCTTCAGTACCGGTCATACCTAGGTCAATCACATCCACACCCGCATCAACGATACCGCGAATGGTGGCTTGTTTTAAGGTCTCACTAGAGTCCCTAATATCACAGCCGATAACAATACTGTTGTTAACGCTGTCACTCACTTGATTTTGACTGCGCTGACTGGCAAGAATTTGAGCAAAAGCACGTCCAATACGGTAGGCAATGTCTTCGTCTAAGTTGACGCCCAACTCGCCGCGAATGTCATACGCTTTAAACGAAGTAATGGGGCGGTGCGATAAATTATCAGTAGATACAGGGTTTGTGGTACTCATTTTTGGCCTTATTTTTAGTAATTTTGATGACTTGTGACTAATAGGGCTGTCGTTACCCTAAACATAATTGTTATAACCAGGCTTAGTCTAAACAGACTTAATTAACCTTGTGCCTATCATTAAGCTATTCAGCTAATAAATTATATTATTAACAAACTAAGCTATTAAAGGTTAACTATAGCCAAACACGTCTCTTGAGTAAACTTTATCAGCCACATCTTCTAGTTCTGCATGCCAACGGTTGGCCACAATTAAGTCATTTTTCTGCTTAAATTGGTTAATATCATTAATAACCTCACAGTCCTCGAACGATGCTTCCTCCAAGGCAGGCTCATAAATAGTGACACTCATACCATGCTGCTTCAAGGTATGTATCACATCAAGTACGGCGGAATCTCTAAAGTTATCGGCATCTTTTTTCATGCTAAGACGATAAATACCTACTTGATTGGGATTTTTATCGATAATTTGACGGGCGATAAAGCGCTTTCGAGTGTTATTGGCATCAACCACTGCATGAATAAGGTTCGCTGGGATACCTGCATAATTGGCCTTGAGTTGCTGCGTGTCTTTCGGTAAACAATAGCCACCGTACCCAAAAGAGGGGTTGTTATAATGATCGCCAATCCGTGGATCAAGTCCCACACCGGTAATAATAGACTGACTGTTAAGGTTGTTTTTTTCAGCAAAACTGTCTAACTCGTTAAAAAAAGCAATACGAGTGGCCAAATAGCTGTTGGCAAAAAGTTTCACGGCCTCAGCCTCGGTAGGTGGCATCATTAGCGTCGGAACTTCAGTAGATTCACTGGCATCTTGATACAGGCTCATTAAGGCTTGAGCCAGTGCTTGTTGCTCTTCGGTGGCACCAACGATAATGCGCGAGGGATATAAGTTATCGTATAACGCTTGGCCTTCTCTCAGAAATTCAGGCATAAAAATAATTTGGCTGTCAAAGCGTTGACGCATACTGTCAGTAAAGCCAATAGGAATGGTCGATTTGATGACAATAGGTACGCTGCCGTTTTGCTCGCGGACGGCGGCGATACTGGCTTCAACCGAAGAGGTGTCGAAGTGCCCCGAAGCCACATCGTAGTTTGTGGGAGTGGCAATAATGACCAAATCACTATTCTGGTAAATCCCTTGACCGTCTATGTCTGTGTCATAACTTGCCCGTAAATTAAGCGGCTTATTGGCCAAATAATCACAGATTTCCTTGTCTTGCAGTGGCGATTGGTTTTGCTGTAGTTGTTTTATTTTAGTTTGATTGATATCAAATAGTAAAACTTGAGTGTCTAAGCGATCCTGGGCCAATAAAATGGCATTAGAGAGACCCACATAACCGGCACCAATGACCACTATATTGGCAAATTTAATAGACGGGGGTTGATAGGTATTGGGGTGTAGATTAGAGGCGGCTACTTTATTTGTAAACTCAGTCATATCTTTATTCTTATCGGTTTATAAAACTTATATTAAGTAATACCCAATCTAGAAACCAACCTATTGGTGAAAACGAACGCAAATATTACCAGAGATAGGTTCAACGGGTTTGAAAAAATAGGCTGTTTTATAGAAAAGGCTGTTTGTAGGAAAAGTATGGTTTTCTGAACCAAAAATCTTGCCATAGGGCAAAAGATTTAGAGTGATAAGACACAATAACTGTGTCTTTTGGCTCATTCATAACTCAATTATAAACAGTTACTATATTCTTATGACTTAATAATTACAATTGTAAAATGATACACTGCTGATATGACAAATTGACAACAGCTCAAGGGCTGCTTCGTTAACTGACTATCGATGAGAGTAACCGTCTTATGCCACACAAAAAAATTATAGCCCCGCAACCAGTTACTGGCCGTCCTGAACCTACGACCAATATTGAAGATTTAATAGCCTTAATGGCCAGACTTCGTGCTGACTGTCCGTGGGACATTAAGCAGACCAATCATAGCTTAATTCCTTACGCGATAGAGGAGGCATATGAGTTGGCAGAGGCGATACAAGAGGGAGATATCGAGGACATTAAAGGAGAGCTTGGCGACGTATTATTGCAGATTATTTTCCATTGCCAGATTTATGCGGAACAGCATCAGTTCGATTTAGGCGAAGTGGTTTATACCTTACAGAGTAAATTAATCTGCCGTCATCCGCATGTGTTTGAAGCAGATAATCTGCCTGATGAGGCCGCAGTGAAAAAACGTTGGGATGAAATTAAAGCATTGGAGAATGCAGAGCGAGAACGTCGCGGTAAGCCCAAACGCAGTCTTGACAAGGTCAAAGCAGGCAGTGCACTGATGCAGGCACAAAGTTTACAAAAGTCTGCCAGTAAGCTGGGGTTTGATTGGGACGGTGTCGCCGGTGCCATTGAAAAACTAGAAGAAGAAATTACCGAGCTGAAGCAAATTCTGCCTAAAGAAAACGAGAAAGTGGATGATACTTTAAAGCTAGAGTTAGAAAAAGAGCTCGGTGACTGTGTGTTTGGCTTGGTAAATGTCGCACGCAAACTAAATCTTGATGCTGAGGCCGCAACCTTAACCTGTGTTCATAAGTTCCGCAGTCGGTTTGGCTTTATCGAAGATGAGTTGGCGAAGCAGGGAAAAACCGCTGAGACCAGTAGCCTTGAGGAAATGGATGCTTTATGGGAGCAAGCCAAACAGCATGAGTAATTTCCTCACAATCAACACAGAGGACGCTGAAAGCAAGATTACGTGGTTAAAGCTGATTCAATTATTGCTACTGTCATTAGCTTTAAGCCTATGTCTTATACCCAAAGCTTTAGCCAAACAGTGTTTTGCTGATGCTGGACTGGCCTATACTTATCTTATTGAGCAACAAGATTTAGAGCAGCAGACTCAATTGGCGTATCAAAATCAGACCATTAATTTAAATGATGCCAGTGAGGCAGAGTTAACTCAGCTAAAGGGTGTGGGAAGCATCAAAGCAAAGCAGATTATTTCATACCGGCAAGCGTTTGGTGACTTTGCGAGAGTAGAGGATTTGACCAAAGTAAAAGGCATAGGCGACAAAACGGTCAGCAAAAATAGAGACCGTATGACCGTGAATTAACATTGTATAGCTGTAATTTAATTCAGAAAGCGACGGTCTGTCAGGACATAAAGCTCTTGCAGGTTAGTGCAGAAAATGGCTGTCTAAATACCTATCTAAATGGTTGTCTAAATACCTGTCTAATATGAGATTAGGAAGAGCAAACTGCCTGAAATAAAGCATCATCAGTGGCCAGTTTATGCCAAGTCAATTGTTGAAAATTTGCTGTCGAAAGCTTGGCCTCTGAGGTCAATGTCGTAGTAGCGGGGTGGGTGCAATTGACCAATTGCGGAATAATTTTGGTACTAATACGTCTTTCAAAAAGGTAGATTTTACTACGCTTGATACGGTCGGATTTGCCACTAATGCTAGGGTCAATGGTTTGAGCATCACTTACGGCCATAAAGCGGATCACTTGAGGTTTTAAATAACTCCAAGGACGATACCAGGTAGTGCCTTCAATGGTTTTTACTACCTGTACTTGCTCAGGTAGCGCTTGGATCTGCTGCTCATGCCAGTGATACTCTTGATGAATCTGAAAGCCAAGCATCCCTATACCAGCGAAAATTGGAATAAGCCACTTTGGGGCTTGCCGACCCATTAATTTGGTCAGTTGTCGCACAATCATGGCGATACCTGCCATACCAAATCCAGCGGTCACAGTAGCAATAAACTCATAAATCATTGAGGCTCGTCCCAATACAAAAGGTGAAAAACAAATAAACCAATAAAAATGAACAAGCCAATATTTTGGCTTATTCATCATGAAAGGACGCTATTCTTAGCTTGTTAATATTGGCCTGTTAAGACTAAAATCTGTTGATTAACTAGGCCAGTAACTATCAATTAATGATCAATTAATCAATGATCAATCGCTGAGCCTGCACCGCGTGGTGAACGCACACTTTCAACCAATTGCTGAATATGTAGCGGTGGTGCTTGAGTAGCAGAAGATACTAAGAATGCCACCACAAAGTTAATCAGCGCTCCGATAGCCCCAAAGGACATAGGAGAAATGCCTAACAACCAGAATTCTTCAGTGTCTGGTAAATTGGCCGTACCTGCCACAAAGAACCAACCTTTATAAACAAAGATATAAACCAAAGTCGTTAATAGACCGGCCAACATACCAGCGATGGCACCATAGTTATTAATACGCTTGGAGAAAATACCCATCATTAAAGCGGGGAATAAAGAGGCGCCTGCAATACCAAATGCTAGGGCCACAACTTGTGCTGCGAATCCAGGCGGATTGATACCTAAGTAAGTGGCCACCACGATGGCAACTGCCATAGAAATACGTGCCACCAATAGCTCACCTTTATCAGTAATATCAGGGTTAAAGTTACGTTTTACTAAGTCATGACTGATGGCAGAAGAAATGGCCAACAGTAAGCCTGCTGCTGTCGATAAGGCTGCTGCCAGACCGCCTGCGGCAATTAGACCAATAACCCAAGGTGGTAGATTGGCAATCTCAGGGTTGGCCAATACCATGATGTCATTGTTCACATCCAGCTCATTACCAGCCCAACCTGCATTACTAAATTTACCTTCAAGCTCAGCAGCATGCGCCACCTTCGCTTCTTCAACAGCGGTTGTCGCAGCCGCAACATCTCCGCCTTCTTTTTCAGCGGCAGTTAAAGCAATTTGTGCTGCACCCAGGCCGCTATCGTTATACATTTGAATACGACCGTCGCCATTTAGGTCGGTATATTTGATAAGACCTGTCTCTTCCCAAGTTTGCATCCAGCTTGGACGCTCATCATAACGTAGAGCAGGCTCATTCACACCTTGAGGATATAAAGTGTCCATTAGGTTTAAACGTGCCATGGCACCCACGGCAGGGGCAGTGAAATATAACAGTGCGATAAACACCAATGCCCAACCTGCTGACCAACGCGCATCAGCCACTTTAGGCACAGTAAAGAAACGAATGATAACGTGAGGTAAACCTGCAGTACCAATCATTAAGGATAAGGTGAAGAGCACCATATTAAGCTTATTGGGTACATCTGCTGTGTAGGCAGTGAAGCCAAGGTCAGTCACCACTTGGTCTAGCTTCGTTAATAATGGAATGCCTGATTCACTGTGGGTTGAAAACATACCTAGACCAGGAATAGGATTGCCGGTTAGCTCAAGTGAGATAAATACGGCAGGGATGGTATAGGCAATGATTAGCACCACGTATTGGGCAACCTGAGTATAGGTAATACCCTTCATGCCACCTAAAACCGCATAGAAAAAGACCACAACCGCTGCAATAATTAGCCCTGTGGTATTGTCGACCTCTAAGAATCGAGAGAAGGCGACTCCAGCACCCGTCATTTGTCCAATAACGTAAGTGGTAGAAGCGATAATAAGACAGGCTACAGCCACTAAAGCTGCAGTCTTGGAATAAAAACGATCGCCAATAAAGTCAGGCACCGTGTACTTACCAAACTTACGTAAGTAAGGGGCCAGTAGCATTGCCAGAAGTACATAACCGCCTGTCCAGCCCATTAAGTAAGTTGAAGCCCCATAACCACCAGCTGCAAGCAATCCTGCCATAGAGATAAAAGAGGCAGCACTCATCCAGTCCGCCCCAGTGGCCATACCATTTAGCACCGGGTGAACGCCGCCACCTGCCACATAGAATTCTTTAGTAGAGCCTGCTCGTGCCCAAATAGCGATGCCAAAGTAGAGTAAGAAGGAGGCACCGACAAATAAAATATTAATAGTAAACTGGCTCATAACTTACTCCTCATCTAAGCCGTATTGTTTATCCAGCTTATTCATACGCCAAGCGTAGAAGAAGATGAGAATAATAAAGGTGATAATCGAGCCCTGTTGTGCAAACCAGAATCCCAGATCAGCGCCCCCAAATTTTATCCCTGCCAATAAAGGACGGAATAAAATACCACAGCCGTATGAACAAAAAGCCCATATAAAGAGACAGATAAGAATGAGACGGACATTGGCTTTCCAATAGCCTGATGAGTCTTGTGAAGAATTCATAAGACAAACTCCTTTTGTCAATAAGAGGTGTATAGCGCAACCTCAGTAAGGGAACTGCTTCCTGCAGCCTAAAATAAATGTAAGGATTATGTAATAAATCCTCCTAAAGTAATTTATCTTGTATCAAGATAGTTACTTATAGGTATTTTAGTTTACAGCCGTATACCTGTTTAGGCAATAAACTATTTTTAAAAAAATAAAGTAATATTTTTAAAAAAGGAAGGCGTCTTAAAAGCATGGGTTGTGAAAAAAAAGCGATTGGGAAAATTAAAACGTCATCAACCCATAGCTGCTGTGGTTAAAAGTTAAAAGACGGTTAAATAAAACCAGTCAAATAAATAGAAACTGCTTAAAAATGACATAAATTTTTCAATTTATTTTTTTTATTATTGTCTGTTGTGCTAAAGTCGACATTTTTTTAGAATGACCCGCTTATTTTTTTCGGTTTATGACAAGATTTACGTAGTACTTTTCGTACTAACGAACCAACTAATTAACGAATTAACTCACTAATTAAGTAAATAAGGCTATTAGGCTCATCAATTGATTAAATATTACGGTTACTGATGATAGGCCTTTACTTATCCATTTAAATTGACTTGTTTATCAAAACCAAACACTTGCTTGTTGGTCGTTGTATTTATTTGAGGTTAAACCCGTTAAAGCCATAGGTATTAATTAGGGTATGAGGTATAAGGGCATGAGGGATAAACATCGAGTATCGATTGCCTTTTAAATCGTCCTCTAAGTCGCCCTAGAAATACTAAAATAAATAGCTGACCGATATATAAAACGCTTATAGATAAAAGCCTTAGCATTTATTTAGGGCACTGGTTTTGATAAAAGGAGAATGACTATGCTCGAACAGCCGAATGCTTTCACTGAAGGCTTTAATACCGTTGTAAATTGGGTGAACGGAGTTATCTGGGGTAATGATTCCTGGCTAATCATGGACAATCCATGGTTTGGTTTACTGGTTTTCGTGCTCATTGGTGCCGGTATATTTTTTACAGTGGCCACCCGTTTTATCCAGTTTCGCCATTTTGGTCATATGTGGAGTTTGCTACGCATTTCAGGTGAAGGTCGTAAAGAAGGGGGCATTAGCTCTTTTGAAGCCTTAATGACATCTTTGGCTGCCCGTGTCGGTACTGGTAACTTAGCGGGTGTGGCTATCGCGATTTATATCGGTGGCCCAGGTGCCGTATTCTGGATGTGGATTACCGCTATTCTAGGGATGTCGACCAGCTTTATTGAGTCAACTTTGGCTCAGGCTTATAAAGTACCGCATACAGACAACGTTTACCGTGGTGGACCTGCCTACTATATCGAAAAAGGCTTAGGTAAGCGTTGGATGGCGATATTTTTCTCGCTCTGTTTATTAGTAGCCTTTGGTTTGGCCTTTAATGGGGTTCAGGCCAATACCATCGCTCAAGCTTCGCATGAGGCATTTGGTGCCCCAACGTGGATGACCGGAATCGTCTTAGTAGTATTAGTAGCGCCAATCGTATTTGGTGGTTTACGTTCTGTGGCAAGAGTGGCAGGTAAAGTGGTACCAGTAATGGCCATTTTATACATATTATTGGCCCTGTTTATTATCGTAACGAATTTCAATGCGTTCCCATCGGCGATTGCTTTAATTGTGAAATCAGCCTTTGGTTTGGAGCAAGCGGCAGGGGGTGTGCTAGGTTATGGTATTGCTCAAGCAATGATTAATGGTATCAAACGTGGCCTGTTCTCTAACGAGGCCGGTATGGGTTCTGCACCTAATGCTGCTGCCACCGCAAAAAGCCACCCAGATCATCCAGCTGTACAGGGCTTTATGCAAATGTTAGGGGTGTTCATTGATACTTTAGTGATTTGTAGCGCCACTGCTTCTATCATTATTTTATCAGGTGTGACCAGCGACCCTAATGTTGAGCAAGAAGGTATTAAATTGACTCAGCTAGCGTTATCACAATATGTGGGCGACTCAGGGGTTTACTTTATTGCTGTTGCTATTTTCTTCTTTGCGTTTACTTCTATCATTGCTAATTACAGCTATGGTGAGTCAAACTTAGAGTTTATCTCTGGAGAGAAAAGTGCCAAATCTGCCATTATGATTTTCCGTTTTCTAGTGCTGGCGATGGTGTTTATTGGTTCAGTGGCAAGCTTACCTGCCATCTGGAACTTCGCCGACTTATCTATGGGCTTAATGGCACTGACTAACTTGGTCGCAATTGTGCTGTTGTCACCTGTTGCGCTACGCGTCTTACGTGATTATGAGCGTCAGATTAAAGAGGGCAAAACACCTGATCAAATCACTTTTGATCCTGACCAGTTTGTGAAGTTAAAAGATGAAGCAAACCGTGATGCGTGGAAGGACTAATTAGCGTCAATAAGTTAAAAAAACAACTTAAATACACAAAAAATCCCGTTCATTGAACGGGGTTTTTTTATAAAGCGGTAACTTGTTTATAAGGTATCAATCATAACAATACCTAAAAACATGAGCGTATTAGACTACATGTTTGGATAGTTAGGACCGCCGCCGCCTTCTGGGGTTACCCAAGTAATGTTCTGTGCAGGGTCTTTAATATCACAGGTCTTACAATGAACACAGTTTTGTGCGTTAATCACAAACTTAGCGCCTTCTGCATCCTTCACAATCTCATACACGCCAGCTGGACAATAACGCTGTGCAGGCTCGGCATAGATAGGTAAGTTCACAGTTACCGGTATTGTAGGATCGGTAAGCTTCAAGTGAGTAGGCTGATCTTCTGCATGGTTGGTATTAGAGATAAACACTGAAGACAGCTTATCAAAAGTTAACTTACCATCCGGCTTCGGATAATGAGGCTTATAAGACGTACTGGCCTTATCTAGACTATCATAGTCAGGCGTCGTGTCACGAACAGTCAGTGGCATTTTACCTTTAAGTAAGTTGTGCTCGAGAAAGGTAAAAGCGCCGCCCATGAATTGGCCCATACGGTGCATGACTGGCGAGAAGTTACGCGCTGACTGATTGTCTTCAAATAACCAAGACTCTTTATAACGCTGGCAATAGCTTTCAACTTCATCATGTTGACGGCCAGATTGTAGCGCTTCAAATACCGCTTCAGCAGCTAACATACCTGACTTCATCGAAGTGTGCGTGCCTTTGATCTTAGCAGGGTTTAGGAAACCTGCATCATCACCAACCAATACACCACCTGGGAAAGTTAACTTAGGTAAAGAGTTTAGACCCCCTTTGGTTAAGGCACGAGCGCCATAAGACAAACGCTTACCACCCTCTAATACCTGTCTGATTACCGGATGGGTTTTTAAACGCTGCATCTCATCAAAAGGAGACATGTATGGGTTGTGGTAAGCTAAGTCGATCACCAAACCAAAGCTCACTTGGTTATTTTCATCATGATATAACCACCAACCACCGGTCGAACCCGTTTCGGTTAATGGCCAACCTAGACCGTGCATAACCACACCTTGCTCGTGCTTGCTTGGGTCAACTTCCCACAGCTCTTTGATACCGATACCGTAATGTTGTGGATCGCTGTCTTTGTCTAGCGCAAAACGGCTGATAAGACGTTTGCCTAAATGTCCACGGCAGCCTTCAGCGAAGATAGTGTATTTGGCATTTAGCTCATAGCCTGGCTCATAGCCTGATTTTTTTGAGCCGTCAGATGCCACACCCATATCGCCGGTTAATACGCCACGAACTGACCCATCGTCATTATATAAAATTTCAGATGCTGGGAAGCCTGGGAACATCATAACTTCAAGCTCTTCTGCTTGTTCTGCCAACCAGCGTACTACATTACCTAATGACACAATGTAATTACCATGGTTGTGCATTGGGGCAGGCACAAGAGCATCAGGTACCTTAGTTGAACGTTGTGATGAATTTAAATAATAAATGCGATCTTCGTTAACCGGTACGTTTAATGGCGCGCCTTTTTCTTTCCAATCTGGAATCAGTTCATTCAAAGCACGGGGTTCAATTACCGCACCTGATAAAATGTGAGCGCCAAACTCAGAGCCTTTTTCTACCACACAGACCATGAATTCATCTAGGCCAGCTTGCAGAGCGAGTTGACGTAGACGAATGGCTGCTGAAAGACCAGAGGGACCACCCCCAACGATGACAACATCAAAATCCATTGACTCACGTTCTATTTGTTCATCTTGCATTTTAAACTCCTTATAGCTGGCTTAATCATACCAACACCACATATTAACGGCAGGCGTGGACACTATTAATTTAATCGCTAGCAAACATTAATTTGAATACCCGTCACTATACCCCACCGCATAATAAGCAACGACAGTTAAGTATAGAAAGCAGGATTTCATGACTTGAGCTGCGGAAATATAAAAAAAGGGTTGCAGTTAGTTACCCATTATAAAATAAAAGTTGGATAAAGACGACACGATTTGTGACTCAGTCGTGATAAAGTAACAATACCTATTGTTTTAAGATAATGTTAGTAAGAATAATAAAGGATATAATTATAATGTCACACTCAAACCAGCAACAGTCAAACGAGAATCCTGCCCAGACAGCTAGCAGTTTAGAATCATTGTCTGAGTTTATCAAACAAGAGACCAGTGACCGTCGTGGTCGCTCGATTCCTCCTCTTGAAAAGTGGCAGCCTGAGCGTCAAGGCGAGATGGATCTAGTCATTAAAGCCAATGGTGAATGGTGGCATGAGGGCACTAAAATTACGCGTCAATCTTTAGTAGATTTGTTTGCGTCCATATTGTGGCAAGAAGGGTCTGAGTATTATTTAAAAACCCCTGTCGAAAAGCTGCGTATTAATGTAGAAGATGTGCCTTTTTTAATCACTGAGGTAAATGTTATTGAGCAAAAAGAGCAGGGCACGTCGCTTATTGAATTTATCACCAGTACGGGTGATGTGGTGCACTTAGATGATGAGCATCCGCTTGAAATGGGTGAGTATCAAGGTGAAGAGCGACCTTATATCGAGATTCGTTTTGGTATGAAAGGTCTTGTCTCACGCAATGTATTGATGCATTTGACTAAAATTGGTGAGCTCACTGAGCATGATGGCAAAACCAGTTTGACCTTACACAGTGGTGTCAAGGCCTACTCAGTAACAGTGAGCAATTAGTTTATTTTTATAAGCAGTTTATTAAGCTGGTACAGACTCAATACTGTGCCGGCTTTGATCTATTAACAGTAGCAAGCAGGCCATGGCAACCCAAACCGCAATTAATTCGTCTTCTTCTGTACTCCTGCCTTATTCAGCGCCCATTGGTATTTTTGACTCGGGTGTGGGCGGCTTATCGGTATATCTTCATCTTAAACAGCAACTGCCTAATGAACATTATCTTTATTACGCCGATACCCTAAATGTGCCGTATGGGCCGAGGTCAAGTGCCGAAATCAAAGTCTTGTCCTTAATTGCGGTCGACTGGCTAGTAGCTGCAGGCTGTAAGCTTATCGTTATCGCTTGCAACAGTGCGTCGGCTCATGCACTACCGCATGCTCGTCAGAAACATCCGCATATTCCTATTGTTGGCTTGGTTCCGGCATTGAAGCCCGCCGTTTTAAACAGCAACAGCAAAAATGTGGCGGTCTTGGCCACCAAAGCCACCTTAGATGGTGAACTGTTAAATACGGTGATCAGCGATTATGCTTTGCCAGCTAACGTCAATGTGATGAAGTGGTTTGATCCCAATCTTGTACCGTGGGTGGAAGCGGGAATGCCCTTAGACAGTGAAACGCCAGAACGCTTAAAGTGTCAATTAAAAAGATTTGCTGAGCAAAGAGTAGACCATTTGGTATTGGGCTGTACCCACTATCCTTTTTTCAGAGAGTTTGTGTTAGCTGAGGTAGAGAGCGAGAATTTAGGCATTAAAGTGGTAGATTCTGGCGCCGCTATTGCAGCACGGGTTAAGGCGTTACTTCAGCAATTTCAGTCGTTGGCGCTCAATGGATCTCTAAGCTCCGAACTATCAAATAGCGAGTCGCTAAGCACCGAATTACTAAGCACTAAGTTAATAAATCCTGGACCACTAAGCACTGAATCACTAAATGCTAGACCGACAACCATTGAACTAATAGACACTGAATTTCAAATTCCCTCAGTAAGCGAATTATATATTGGTCATACCACGCAAGGGACAAATGATTTCAGCCAAGTTAAGAATATTAAGAGTAAGCTGTCTTTCTTTGTTTCTGACCCCAAAGCGGACTTGGCACAGGTGACGCGCTTAGTACAACGGTTGATTTATCGTGAGTCGGCTTAAATAGCCCCTTGCTGCTGGTAGGTTGTCGCTACTGGGTTATTGTCTACTTATTACTGATAGATCACAGTCATTAAGTTACCAAAAGCTTGAGTTGGTAATATAAAGCATACGAGTTTGGTTTGTGAAACGTCATGGCTTACAGTAGAATTTAACTTATCGTGCGTAATTCTTCACCTATAATCTTTTATTTAGGTGGAGATGTAAGCACGGGCGACCTATTCTAAGGATTTAGGTTTATTGCTGATAATTGATGCTAAATGCAAATAATGCTAAGTTATACCTATATTCAAGTTGACTGACAAACTATGCTTAAAGCCTATAAATACAGAATTTACCCAAACTACGAACAGCGAGTGCTAATCGAAAAGCATTTTGGCTGTAGTCGGTTTGTGTTCAATTGGGCGTTGGCATTGCAAAAACGCTACTATGCTATGTTTGGCAAATCATTATCACGTAGCAAAATCCAAAGCCATTTAGTAAAAAAGAAAAAGAAAGCTCAGTTTGCATGGCTAAACGAGGTCAATAGCCAATCACTACTAAATGCCTTACTAAATGTCTATACCGCTTTTACTAACTTCTTCAAAGGTCATGCCAAATTTCCACGTTTCAAATCTAAAAAAATCCCACAGCGTAGTTATCAATGCCCTCAACATTGCACCGTAAACTTTGAGCAAGGTATTATCAATCTACCTAAAATAAAAGGCATCAAAACCGTATTTAGCCGTGAATTTGTTGGTAATATCAAAACCGTTACTATTAGTAAAACCGCCACAGGCAAATACTATGCAAGCGTACTGGTTGATAATGCTGATATGTTGCCAACGCCTACGACCATTGAACCTAGATTAACGGTTGGCATTGACTTAGGTATTAGTCACTTACTCAATCTATCAGATGGTAGCAAATTTGATAACCCAAAGCATTTAGCCAAAGCCAGTAAACGACTTGCTATACAGCAAAAAATCTTTGCTCGTAAACAAAAGACCAGTAAGAACTATCAAAAACAAAAATTAGCTGTTGCTCGTATTCATGAAAAAGTACGCAACGCTCGATTAGACTTACATCACAAAATCACGCATAGCCTTATCTGTGAAAACCAAGCGACAAGCTATGCGATAGAAGATTTAGGTGTGAAAAACATGGTAAAGAACCGTAAACTTGCCAAAGCGATTAATGACGTGGGTTGGGGGCAGTTTGTTACCCTGCTTACCTACAAGGCGAATTGGTATGGTAAGAATATCCTAAAGGTAAATCGGTTCTTTGCTAGTAGTAAAATTTGTTCGCATTGTCATCACAAATTAGATACTCTGCCGTTGTCAGTCAGAAATTGGACGTGCCCTAGCTGTCAAACACAGCATGACCGTGATACCAATGCAGCAAGCAATATACGCTCTCAGGCGTTAGCTGATGTAGCAGGACGTGCTACTGTGTAAAGAGTTCCTCCATGCCTATACCTATCAGCGTAGGTGGCATGGCGAAAGGTAACAACTTAGGTTGTTATGGGTCGCAAAGATTCCCCCACCATAACCGTTAGGTTTGGTGGTGGGAGTATGTCAATAATTCTAACTTCAGTATGCTTTAAAATACAGTGACCTAACAGGTCTAAGGATAATAATATGACTAATAATAATGATCATAAGTTAAAACAAGAGATTAACCAGTTAGAAGATACGATGCATGATGCGGATCAGTATCATACATTGGAAGAGCAAGTTGCAGACATGAAGCGTCGAGGCATTGATCCTAGCAGTACTTACAAAAAATGGGATGATGAAAAAGACAACGATTGGGGCGACGCTACCTGGAAAGAAAATGGTAAGTGGGAACATAAAACACCTGAAGACTTAGATAAAAAGGCTCAGGAAAATTGGGATGGTGATAACGGTAAACCAAACCCACCGCCTATTGTTTAAATGCCCAATAAACAGTTAAAAGATTAAACTATAAAAAAAACCACGCAATTGCGTGGCTTTTTTTATGAACTAAATTTAATGAGCTGTGTTTAACAAGCTTAATAATCAGCTAATTAAATTACTGGCCGTTATCAATACGGATAATGCGGAGATTACCGTCTTCTGACATCACTTTACGAGCTCCATCTTGTTGTTGAATAAGACGACCGATACTGTCGTTACTGGTATTACTCTGACTACTTGGCTGACTAATCGGTTGATTGTACTGAGAGTAATTAGGCTGTGACTGAGTACCATGATTGCCCATAATCAAGCGATAGAACTTTTGACCAGCACGGCCATCGGCAGGGAATACGCCCTTGCTGGTTTGATACTGCTGAATCGCTTTACGGGTATTGTCACCAATAATACCGTCGACTTCACCAATGTCATATCCGGCATTAAGTAGCCCTTGCTGGATGTCTTTGGCTTGTTGGCGGCTGATACCTGCATCATCGGTTGGCCAAGCAGTAATGAAGTCAGTTTTGTTGCTGTTCTCGCTCTCGATCAAATCTGACAAATGAGCAATCGCTAAAGCATAGTTTTCCGACGCATTATAAGAGTAGAAAGTATCGAAGTTTTTACCCACTAAGAACGCTGGTCCTTCTAGACCTGCTGGCAATAACAAACCTGCACTGCTTAAATCATAAGGTAAGGGACGGCCGTCAGCTAAAGTAAAGCCTTTGTCACGCCAGTAGCTCATTGATTTTTTGTCTGTACGGCTATTTGAACCCCAGAAGCCGGCTGGTATCTTAACTTCATAACCCCATGGCTCACCGCTACGGTAGCCACGTTTTGCCAAGAAGTTAGCAGTTGAGGCTAGAGCGTCAGTCTTACTATTGACCAAGTCGCGGCGACCATCGCCATCGAAATCAACGGCTAAGTCTAAGAAAGTCCCTGGCATAAATTGAGTCTGACCAAAAGCACCTGCCCAAGAGCCTTTCATATCGCTGGCGGCAATATCACCATTTTGAACGATTTTTAGCGCATTGGCGTATTCACCACGGAAATAAGACTGGCGACGGTCAAAACAAGATAAAGTGGCCAATGATTGAAATAAGTCTTTTTTACCTAAAGTCTGACCAAAGTTGGACTCAACGCCCCATACGCCTAATACATGCTCCGCTTTAACCCCGTAACGCGATTCGATGCGACGTAAAGTGTCTGCCATTTCACGCTTAGCACGAATACCATCTTCAACACGCTCTTTGTCTACCAGTGAAGATAGATAATCCCAAACATCTTTTTGAAATTCTGGCTGGTAATTTAGTGAAGCAATAACACTTGGGTCAGGCTCGCTAGGACGGTAGTTTTCAAAAGTAGAGCTACTGACACCACGGAAGGTGCTTGAGTTTTTGAGGCCATCTAAACATTGTTGGAATTGAGAATTAGATAAATAAGGGGCCTCTGGGGCAGCTTGGGCGCTGGTTGCAGCCAATGATAGACCTATGGCTGTGGTTATAGCAGCAGCAATACGAGTGGGCAGCATAGAATGATTCCTTAATGAGAGTCAGTTATTTATAGTATTAGAATGAGGGATAAAGTAAAAACTAGATGAATAATAAAAGTAAAAACAGGTTATCGGCGTTATAAATCTGTCAAAAACATAGGTTTTAGGATGCTCAATCTTAGGGTAACCAAAATGAAGATTAAATAAAAGGTATGAGCAGGTTTGGTTACCATAAGAAAACGTGTTAAAAAGGTAGGGTTAAGATAGAGGTGTCTTAGATTAGGAAGGGAGCATGTTCATTGTTAAACTAAGCTCATGACTTTCGCCTGGTGCCAAAGCGATACTGTCTAAATGAGCATTGGCTGTCTCTATACATAGCATCTTTTTATAATCATCTTTGGCAAATTGAGAGATTTCGTGGGCTTTGGTATGCCAAGGGTTCCAAACCACCGTACTGTTACTGCCCTTATTTCTTATAATCGGAATACCGGGTGCAAAAGTATAAGCAGACAGATAAGGAGCATCGTGATAAATACGATCGACGCCTTCGCTAAAAGTCACATCACCTTGCTGAGTTTTGGTGGTCCAACCATCTAAAGCGTCGGTATAGGTAACTTTATCTAACCCGCTAATTTTAGTGGTTTCAATATTTGCTGTGGGTAAGTAGGTATGTAGCGCTTGAGAAAAATGTACCGTATCCTCGCTCTGGTTGCTGGTGATTAAACTAATGCTAAAGCCGTCAGAGCTAAATAAGAATTTAACCTGCAAATCTAGCTTAGGATGAAAATTATTAAGCTCTGGTAAGTTTAAAGTCAAGCTTGCGTAGTGTCTAAGGGCATCATCTACATGAAGCGGGTTGAACATTTCAAGATCAAAAACTTGAGTACGGGCGAATCCATGCTGTGTCAAATCAAAACGGCAGTCTGCGAAACTGTCTTTTACGGCCTGAGGGTTGGCATCGAACTGACCAAAGACAGGCCAACATATAGGTACTCCACCTCGAACTGAGTCACCTGCTTTGTATTCAGCTTTTTCACTGACCCAAAGCCAATTATCAGGTTCATATTGGGTAGAGAAGTGTATCAGCTGCGCGCCTTGTAATAACACGGTAGCATGATAATTAGAAGCAGTAATGGTGATTGCATCCAGCTCATCAATTTTGCTGTATTCTAGAGTCGGTAACAAGTCAGTTCCTTAAGGTAGTCAGTTAAAATAGGGGTAGTTAAATCAATTTAATTCAATAAATATCAAAACTAGCTAGCATCTTGTTTTAATTAATCCTAATTTCGTTACAGGCATTATGGGCTGTACAGGTATTAAGGCTATGCAGGTATTAAATGCCAAGCTAGGTTTAAAAAAGGTTTGCCTTCACTGTTTACTTTTTGGGTTTCATGAGATTCAAGTAGAACGAGTTGGTAAGCGTGTTGATAGTAGTCATGAATTCTTTGAGTGGGAATTAAAAAAGGAGGTCCTGAATAATTGGCATACTCAGTTTCATCAACCCCACTTAACCCAAAGCTTAATAAAAGCTGCTGAGCTTTTGGTGCCAGTTTAATCAGTTGCTGAGCATAGCGAAACCGTAGCGAGTCATTCGTACCATCGTCTGGCAAAGCAACCAAAGCAGCTCGATCATATATGGCATCGACCGTTCCGATATCCTGTTGGTTCAATAAAAAGATATCGCCTACCCAGATAATAATATCGCTATTATTATAACGACCTTGATAGTACTTAAGATTGGGCTCGCTCTCATGAGGGTGGACGCTAGCGGCAATATTGTTTTCAGTAAAAAATTCCGCCACAGCTATCTCTACCAACTCTACGCCGACCACATTAAATTGTTGTTCAGCAAGCCAAAGCATATCAATACTTTTGCCACACAACGGCACAAATATACGGCTTCCCTGTGCTAGATTTAGGGTCGGTAGGTACTCAATCAACATCGGATTGGGCTTGTTTTGATTAAAACCAAGCTGATTGCTTTGCCATTTTTTTTGCCAAAATTCAGGAGTCATAATACGGCTCTTTTAAAGGGGATAATGTTTGATTATTGGCATCCGCTACTGCTGTTTATCGTTAAGCGCTGTTATTAATCTTTATTATTGATGATTATTATTGACGATTATTGCTTTGATTTAAAGTGTATCTGATTTCATAACGGGTGGCATTAAAAAAGCTGGAAGCTACTTACGTAGCCCCAGCTCACTAGTTTACCGCTTACTTTTTTTACAGAATTTGGTGGTGGTTCAAAAAGTAGGCTGAAAAAAACAGGCTGAGAAATTGATAAAATAGTGAAATGCACATCACACTATACATCAAATGCCCAGCCTGTCTAAGTGACAATATAAAGAAAAATGGCTTCAAAAGCTATGGTAAACAAAACTATAAATGCAAAGACTGCAAATGGCAGTTTATTGGCGACCATGCCTTAACGTACCAAGGCTGTCACTCCCAAAAAGATAGCAAAATACGACATCTTATGGTTCGAGGCAGTGGCATAAAAGACATCGCTTGCGTTGAGAGAATCAGCAAAGGCAAAGTACTAGCCACCCTAAAAAAGTGTCACTACCAAATAACCCCCAAGCAAAGGCAATATGACTGTCTTGAAGTCGATGAGCTTTGGACATTCGTAGGTAAAAAGACTAACAAACAATGGCTAATTTATGCCTATCACCGTGACACAGGTGAAATTGTTGCCTATGTGTGGGGAAAACGAGACCTTGACACTGTCAAAAAGCTTAAAGCTAAGCTGGAAGCCTTAGGCGTCAGTTGTGCTAAAATCGCTAGTGAAACCTGGGATAGCTTTGTTACCGGTTTTAAGGGCTTTACCCAAGTCATCGGCAAGTTTTTCACGGTCGGCATTGAAGGCAATAATTGCACTATCAGACATCGAGTAAGGCGAGCATTTAGGCGAAGTTGTAACTTTTCTAAAAAGCTGGAAAATCACTTTAAAGCCTTTGATTTAGCTTTCTTTTACATCAATCATGGGTATGTCTAATGTTAGCCTACTTTTTGAACCACCACCCAGAATTTTATTGCTGCAGATACTGCTTGAACTCTTTACGTAGCTTGCTCAATTTCGGTGGAATAACCGCTTGGCAATAGGCTTGTGTTGGGTTCTTATTAAAGTAGTCTTGATGATAGTCTTCGGCCACATGGAACTCATGCACAGGGTGTACTTCAGTGACGATACCAAGTCCCATATCACGTAATTTATTGATAGTGCGGTCGATAGTTGGCTTTTGCGTTTCTTCATCGGTGTAAAATACCACTGAACGATATTGACTACCCACATCGTTGCCCTGACGATCACGAGTCGTAGGATCATGAGTGGCAAAGAAAATATCTAAGATAACCTCTAAGGGCACAATGCTGTCATCGAAGTCGACACGCACTACTTCGATGTGTCCCGTTGTTCCAGAGCACACATCTTTATAATTGGCTAAAGCCGCATCTTCACCGCCCATATAGCCTGAAGTGACTTTTTGCACCCCTTTTACTGACTGAAAAACAGATTCAGTACACCAAAAACAGCCGCCACCTAAAATAATCGTTTGCATATTTTTTCCTTTATTTTTATCGAAACTTGTTTATTAGAACTTATGTTTTATTAGAACTTATGTCTGCCCTTAAATTTTATCAGGACAGGGAACCGCAATAAGTAACAAACAGTAATGATATAATACAGCGTATTGTGATTTGAATAAGAGATTTGAAATGTCAAATACTGTGGATACCGCGCCTAAGCCTGTACAACCTGATACTGTAGTTTATGATAATGTTTTTACCACGCCACTAGACAAAGCTGCCCGTTTCTCCTTTGATGAGCAAGTAGTGGCATGCTTCCCAGACATGATTCGTCGTAGTGTGCCAGGCTATGGTCAGATGTTGGCGATGTTGCCGATATTCGCCAAGCGTCATTGTCAGTTTGGGCAGATAAATGACAAAGGCCAACGTATCAGCCGAGTTTATGACTTGGGTACCTCATTGGGCGGTGCGACTATGGCACTTCTTAATGAAACAGGAGGGTTTGCCCCAGACGAGCTACAAATAAAAGCAGTAGACATTTCTCCGGCTATGACTGAGAAGGCAGAAGTACTGCTTAAAGAAAACTACCCAGACCATGATATCGAAGTCATTACGGCTGATATTCGAGAGCTTGAGTTTGAGCCTTGTGACATGGTGATATTAAACCTTACCTTACAGTTTTTACCGCCTGAAGATAGAACGCAAGTATTACAAACGGTGTATAACGCCCTTAATGATGGCGGTATTTTAGTACTAACAGAAAAGAACCATACTGGCGATGAACAAGATGACGCTTGGTTGGTAGAGCGTTACTATGACTTTAAACGTGCCAATGGCTATAGCGAGCTTGAGATTAGTGGTAAACGTAATGCTTTAGAAAACGTGCTAATTACCGATACCTTAGAGTTACACCATCAGCGCTTAAAACAAGTGGGCTTTAGTCGCAGTTTGACTTGGTTTCAGTTTTTAAACTTTGCTTCTATGGTGGCGTTTAAATAGGATTGCCTTTTAGTGATTCACTACATAACCGGTGGCGAACGTTCAGGCAAAAGTAGCTTGGCGCAATCCTTGGCTGAGCAAATAAGTGACCAGCCTTACTATTTGGCCACCTCAAGAGTGTTGGATGAGGATTTTGCTAATAGGGTAAAGCGTCATATAGAGGATAGAGCAGAATCAAAGAGTAATTGGAGTACTATCGAGGCCAATATAAATTTAGCCAACGCCTTAACCAAATATTTTGACAGTCAGCAGTCCCATCCAAAACACAGCCCAAAAAATCATTCTAAACACATTAACCAACCGCTTAAGCCACTTACGATCGTTATCGACTGTGTCACCTTATGGCTGGCCAATTACGTCATGGATTATGACTATTATATTGAAAAGTGCCTGGAACTCGCTAAGCAAGAAATTGACCAATTATGCGACTTTGCTAATCAGTATCACGCTACGCTGTTTATTATTTCCAATGAAATTGGTATGAGCTTACATGCCAGCACTTCAGAAGGTCGAAAGTTTGTGGCACTTCAAGGCTGGGTCAATCAATATTTGGCACAAGTGGCTGATAAAGCGACTTTGGTAGTTTCGGGTTTGCCGGTTACTCTCAAATAAATCCCTAACGGAAAAGGTTAAATTAGAGCAGTACGGTAAATTTAAAATCAGGAAATTAATCTATCAGCTGATAAAGGATAGTCCATGAGTGCAAGCTTTAACCTCCTAAAAACAGCATTACTACTTGCTGCTACCATCCTGCCTTTCTCAGCAGGTGCTACTGATACTGTTAATGATGATTCCTTTCTTGAAACCGCAGAAGACTGCGAAAAGCCTGCTATAGATATGACAGATACAAAATATACTATGGTGACTTGCCTGCATCAGGGAGTTTCTGTTTTTGGCATAAAAGATGAATTAGATAACAACTATTATGGTTTAATCAATGCCAAAGGTGAAGAGGTGACTGCACCGGAGTATAGAGCAATTCGGTATTTTTCAGATGGATTTTTAAGAGTTTATAAAGGTAATAAAAAGGGTATCATCAGCACCACAGGTAAAGTAGTTTTGCCTATTATTTATGATCATATTGGGTTAATCCATGATGGTTATGCAGAAATTTTGATAGCACAGCCAGACGGTGATAACGTTAAAAAAGGCTTAGTGAACCAAAAAGGTCAGGTTGTTATTGCGCCTAAATACTATGAAATTGTTTATGACATGACGGGGCTTTCAGGTCTTGATAGTGACGTGTTAGCAGTTAGCATTAAAGAGGATGATGATATTAAATACGGTTTAATATCATTTTCTGATGAAGTTGTTGTACCCCTCATCTATGATGACATCCTTGGGTTTTCAGCAGGATGGGCAAGAGCATGTCAGGATAAACGCTGTAATTTTATAAACACTAAGGGTGAGTTGTTATTACCGTATTGGGCGGATAATGTTGGTGTCTTTAATGAGTCTAAGGCTTGGGTTAAGCACAATAGTAGATACGGCTATATCGATGCCTCGGGACAAGTAGTGATACCTTTTTTGTATGATAGTGCTGACTTCTTCAAAAATGGACGTGCTATTGTGTCTTATAATCCTGAAAATCTAACTCGGAAACACAGCCAAGATGAAGAGGTACAATCTGATACTTACGGGTTAATTGATACTGATAATAATACGATTGTCCCGTTTAAATATCAGAAGATAAGAAGAATAAATCCGAATCTTTTTTATGTAGAAAACTCTAATGGCTTTTCTTTTGTAGATAATGATGGCAAGTTAGCGACGACTAAAAACTTTGATAATATTGTTTTCGCATCGATTTTCAATGAATTACTTGCAGTAAAAAGAGAGGGTAAATGGGGTTATATTAATCATAAGTTTGAAACAGTAGTTCCTTTTGAATATCAAAAAGCCATCGAATTTGAAGAAGATTTAGCAGCAGTAAAGAAAAATAATAAGTTCGGCTTTATCGATAAAAAGGGGCAAACAGCTATACCCTTCGAATATGATGACCCAAATATTGATGTTGAAGATTGGCGTACCAGTACTGAGTATAAGTATCGGTTTTATAGTGGTATGACAGCAGTGCGTAAAAATGGCTATTGGGGAGTGATAGATAAAGACAATAATATCATTGTGCCTTTTGAGTATGATGATGTGGTTATTGAAAGTTCCTCCCAAATTAAAGCAACCAAAAATGGCGTAGAAAATTTATTTGATGAGCATGGCAGTCCGATTGAAGATGGTTGTTGCTCTTTAGACTGACGCTATCATTAGGGAAAAAGCATGAACTCAATCCCATTTTTACTCGAACAAAAGATTCATCAAGTTATCATTCAAAAGATTAGTCTCAAAGACTTTGAGCAGTGGTTATATCAAAATGACGAGTTGGAAGTTTTAAATCCAAATTTATATCTTGAATTGATTTCTTTCGATTATAGTCATGAGTCTAGTTTTAAGGAATTTCAGATAAGCTTTGCAAAGTTTGTTGATAGGTATAAGTTTGAAGTTGAGCGTATTAAAGACTATCTATGCTCAATCATTGATAGAGATGAAAACTGTGCAAAATCAATTCTAATGACATACGAGCTATATTGTATGGGTTATGAGTTCTTGCAAAAGCTAGGTTTAAAGTATGGTTTATGTTTGATAGATACCTCTTATCCAGTCGAATTGGTCAAAGATTCTAATGATGTTATCGATATGTTTTATCCCGATGTTATTAGCGATGCAGAAAATGTCTTAGGCTGGTTCAAAGAAGGTAAAATTATTTTCAGAGAAGAGAAAAATGAAAGGGGAGGATTTGAATACGATGATTTACGTACGGAGGAAGAAAAGCAACAAGGAAAGTTCTAGTTCATTTTGTTAGCTATCTATAGTCATTTTCACGTCTAACCGATATCTATTGCATATCTAAGTTCACGCGCACCACCATACCCCTTATAATAAGCACTAAAATACAAGCACTGTAATAATTGCCACCCCACATTCAAACACATAACGAACCGTCTATGACCAATAAAACCATCGAAACCGCAGAACGTGAACTTTATCTAGCACTGATTCAACGTGCCCAATATCGTCCCATTGCCACCCAGTGGTTGGCAAACTTGCCACAGTGGCTCAGTGACGTGAAAGACAAACGCCGCTATGCTCATGCACCAGCCTATTTATCTGCGGTAGAAAATCTACCAAAAATCGAAGTCAACGGAGTAGACTTAAACAGTGACGTGTTGACCATAGAGGCTCAATTAAACGATGGGCAAAGTAAGCAGATAACGGCCTTGATGAAGCAGTTGATGCCGTGGCGTAAGGGCCCATTTCAGATTGGTACTGGCGATAATAGGGTGTTTATTGATACCGAATGGCACAGTGATTGGAAATGGAATCGTATTAAGCCACATTTAGGGACGCTTGAAGGCCGTTACGTACTCGATGTGGGCGGCGGTTCAGGCTATCACGGCTGGCGTATGGCGGGTGCTGGCGCCAAACAAGTTGTTATTATTGATCCGTCTTGTCTTTTTTATCATCAGTTTATGGCCATTCGTCATTTTGTGGCCGGCTTTGATACCGATATGGATGCGGATAAGACGGGAGTAGGCTATCGTACCCATTACATTCCGGTAGGTTTAGAAGAATTACCCTCAAGCTCAGATCAAGGCAATCAATTGTTTGATACGGTGTTTTGTATGGGGGTGCTGTATCATAGACAGTCACCCTTTGAGCATTTAAACCAATTGAGAAATCAGTTAATGACTGGCGGACAGCTGGTGTTAGAGACGTTAGTCATCGAAGGTGATGCCAATACAGTGTTAGTGCCGCACAATCGTTATGCGAAGATGAATAATGTTTATTTTATTCCATCGGTGGCTGCCTTGACCGGCTGGCTAGAGAAAGTGGGCTTTAGTGAGGTGAAGTGTGTGGATATTGATATCACCTCAGTGGAAGAGCAGCGTGCGACAGATTGGATGACGTATCAATCGCTTAAAGATTTCTTAGATCCTGATGACCCGACCAAAACTATTGAAGGATATCCGGCGCCGATGCGAGCCACCTTAATAGCGACCAAATAATCACTCATTACTAATTAGCCGTTCCAGTTAAACTACGCCATTTTCAACTTCACTAAACAGACAGGACAGAGCCTAATGAGCAAATTGCATTTAATAAGCGCAGCTTTATTTGGATTGTCTACAGTGATGACCTTACCTGCTTTAGCGGCAGAAGGCTATGGCAAACCGTTTGAGGATTGGGGTTACAATAAAGATGATTGGCAATTGGTCTGTGATAATACGTTGACCTGCCGGGCAGCCGGTTATTCAAGCGAAGATAACTTTGACAGACCAGCCACAATTTTGATCACCGCCGTACCTCAGCAGATGATACCTAAGGTGGAAGTACAATTTTTACCACCATTAAAATCAGCTAGTAAGCAGGACATTGGGCTGTGGCTAAATGATAAGTTTTATGGTCAATTAAGCGTCAGTTCAGATGGCGATGTTTATCAGTTAAACCAAAAACAGACCCAAGCTCTGCTTAAGCAGGCGAGTCAAAATACTAAAATCGAGATAGTGGCTGTTTCTAAGGTGGGTAGTACACGCTGGCAAGTCAGTGATAAAGGCATGAGTGCGGTGTTACTCAAATTAGATGAGGTACAAGGTCGAGTAGGCAATTCATTGGCGCTGGTCAGTCAGAGTCATCGTAATAAGCAAGTCCCTAAATCAGCGGTAACAAAACCTATTATTCATAAAGCGTTTGCTTTTTCTGATAAAAAACAAACGACGCTTGAGCCCGCAAAGCTTAACTATTTTAAGTCTAATATTGAAAAATGGATAAACGTAGACTCTAAAAGCCTAATGGGTACTCAAGATGAAATGGGGGATTGTGAACTGGCAAACCCTAAGTCTGAACAATATCAATCCTTCAAACGATATGACTCAAATCGTCTTGACTGGACCTTTACTCGAGTAGATAGTGCTCATACCTTGGCCAGTCATTTGTGCTGGAGTGGCGCTTATAATATGGGTTATGGGTATTGGTTGATAGACAACGCTAAACCCAGTAAGCCTCAGCTTATCACTACCTCTGGTTCAGAGTATGCCAAGGGTGAGATTTGGTCGACTCAAAAAGGTCGCGGGTTAGGTGACTGCTGGGGACAAAAACAGTGGGTATGGAATGGGAAGTCTTTTGTGATTTCAAAAGAGGCAACCACGGGCATGTGTCGTGGCTTTGCTGGTGGTGCGTGGCAATTACCTACTTACGTTAGTGACGTTTATAGTAATCAGATAATTAACCATAAAGCGTCGAATGCCAATTAGCCATCGACGCTTAAATAGACATCGTTAGGGTTAAAGAACCCATCTTTCAAACACAACTTCTAGTAGAAGTTTTAATAAGAAGCCAACAAAACCTGCCCCTAAGGCTAGGAAAATCCAGAAAGTTCCTGCACGACCGGCGTCAGATTTCTTGGAGATGTCCCACATAATAAAGAACAAGAAAGCGATAAAGATAGGCAGTAAAACGTATAGGCCCCAATTGGTAACGGTTTCAGCAGCAATAGCAAATACAGTAGCAATCATAAATTTATCCAGTTATAAAAAAGTTTAAAATACAGTGCCCATTATAGAGGAGTGGGCTTGTAAAATGCTATGAACGCTGTATAACGCTAACAAAACAACAAACATCAAAGTTTATGGAAAAAACGGGCAAACCTTGATATATTAAAGGGTTGCTCCAAATATATTAGCAATACATTATCGGTCTGTATTGCTGTAAAATCGTTTACATCTAATATTCACTTAACTTCAGAGTTTAATAAATTATGTCGCAAGCTCAAATTGATGAAATCTTTGCGTTATTGGATAGCGCAGCCAAAGTATTGATTGATCAAGATATATTGCCGAATGACTGGCAAAACAACAGTCAAATTACGCGCAGTAAAAGCCCTGAGCATGGCGATTATGCCAGTAATATCGCTTTAACTGCAGCCAAAGCGGCTAAGTCAAATCCACGTGCTTTGGCAGAGCAACTTATTGCTGCGTTGCCTGACAATGATAGCATTGCTAAGTTAGAGGTGGCAGGACCTGGATTTATTAATATCTTTTTAAACACTGGTGCTAAGTTTGCGGTATTAGACGCTATTTTTGATAACAATGAGCGTTACGGCTTGACCGATGAGTTTTCAGACAAAAAGATTCAAGTTGAGTTCGTCTCTGCCAACCCCACCTCAAGTCTACATGTCGGTCATGGACGCGGTGCGGCCTTTGGTATGAGTGTGGCTAATCTGCTAGAAGCCGTGGGTTATAAGGTAACCCGTGAATATTATGTCAATGATGCTGGTCGTCAAATGGATATCTTAGCGGCAAGTACCTACTTACGCTATTTAGAGCTTAACGGTGAGCAAGTACATTTTCCAGTAGGCGGTTACCAAGGCGATTATGTTACGGATATCGCTCAAACTATCAAGACTCAACAAGCCGATGCTTATGTGCATCCTTATGCTGAAATTAGTGCCAATGTTCCAGAAGATGCGGTATTTGAAACCAATGCTGATGGCGAACAAGAGCTGGTTTCAGGGGATAAAAACGCGCACGTTGATGGCATTATTGCCAACAGTAAACAAGCCCTAGGCGACAATTACGAAATCTTCTTAAATGCGGCGTTGAGTGAAATTTTAGAAGACATCCAAGATGACTTGAATGACTTTGGGGTTCGTTTTGAGCGTTGGTTTAGCGAAAAATCTATTGCCGATGAAATTGAACCTGTTTTAGCAGAACTTGAAAGCAAAGGTCATCTATACGAAAAAGACGGCAATACATGGTTCCGTTCAACTGATTTTGGTGATGAAAAAGACCGTGTAGTACGTCGTGCCAATGGTTTAACCACTTACTTCGCCTCTGATATTGCTTATCACAAAAACAAATTCGAGCGTGGCTTCGATACGGTGATTAATGTCTGGGGTGCAGACCACCATGGCTATATTGCCCGTGTCCGTGCCGCCTTAACGGCTCTAGGTATCGATGAAAAACGTTTAGAGGTTATTTTGGTACAGTTCGTGGCGCTATGGCGTGGCGAAGAAAAAATCCAAATGTCTTCTCGTTCAGGTAAGTTTGTGACTTTACGTGAGCTGCGTGAAGAGGTGGGTAATGATGCGGCTCGTTTTTATTATGTGGCCCGTAAACCTGAAGTTCACATCGACTTCGATTTAGATTTAGCAAAATCACAAAGTAAAGACAACGCGGTTTATTACATTCAATATGCTCATGCGCGTGTGTGTAGCGTGCTTGAAAAGTTAAATGCCAAAGGCTTCAATGTGGATGATGCTCAAGGTAAAGCGATGCAGAATCTGCTACAAGCAGAAGCAGAGAGTGAGTTGATTAAGTTACTGGCGGCTTATCCAGCGACGTTAAAGCGTGCGGCTACCGGTTACGATCCTCACGTATTAACCAACTACCTAAAAGACTTGGCTTCTTTGTTCCATGCTTGGTATAACGACAATCGTATTTTACCGGTTAGTATCATTGCTGATGAAAAACCAACTCAAGAAGAGCTGGATCTCATGCAAGCTCGCTTACGTTTGTCAAAAGCAGTTCGCCAAGTATTGGCCAACGGTCTAAGCCTTCTAGGACTATCAGCCCCTACCAACATGTAGCATTTAGGTGTTAGGTGTGGGCAGTTTGTTTTTAATGTTCGATGGCCTATAAGTCGTTAATAGTTATGCCTTACACGGGCTATATAGAATTGATGGCTTATAGGGGTGTTTATGGCTTATAGGGGTGTCGAAACCTTTAACAAACTTGGCCTGACTGACTCATAAATGGAGAAAATTTATGTTAGCAAAAAAACCAAAAGGTGCAGTAGAAAGGCGACAAGGCGGTGGGGTAGCAAGCTTACTGTGGATGTTCGTCGGTGCTCTACTAACCGTAATGTGCCTAGTGGTATTGTATCTATGGAATCCATTTGATATTGGCTCAGAGACCAAGACCGAAGAGCGCAAAGTAGAGCCTATTAATCAGCCCAAAACCGAAACCAATGATTTCGAGTTTTATGATTTACTGCCCGACCAAGAGATGATCAGCTTGCCAGATGAAGCGGTGGTGGTTGACGACAATACACCTGTCGCAACGGATGAGTTAAAACCTGATGTGGTAGTTACTCAGCCTGGTAGAGAGCCGCGTGATAATAGCATTGGTACTATTGACCACTCTGGTACGACTCAGGATACCACAGCGAATCCAAGTGGTACGCCACAGACGCCAGTGGCTAGCGGCGAACCTGACATTGTTATTGTGGAAGAAGAGGGCACTTATGATGACCCTGCTCCTCAGCCCAATGGAAATACTCAAGGTGCCGCTACCAATCGTCCGACCAAAGGCAACATGACCGCACAATCAGCTGCAAAACCTGCGCCATTAAAGCAAAGCTATATTTTACAGATTAATAGCTTTAGCAGTGCTGAAGATGCCGATAAACGCCGAGCACAAGTATTGATGGCGGGGGTAGATGCTTACGTGGTAAAGACCAAAATGGCTAATGGTCAAGTCATCTACCAAGTGGTATCTCCCACAATGACCAACCGCCAGAAAGTTGTGGCGGCGCAACAAAAATTACAAAATAATGGCATCGATTCTTTGGTCGTTGAACAACGTCGATAGAATCTATAACCCTTAATTTGAAGGTGTGTTAAGTATGCCAAAAGTTTCCTCCATTACTCGAGTGCTGCAAATTATTGAAGCGGTGTCTTACGCGGCAAAGCCGATTACACCGCTTGAGCTGTCACAGCAGTTAGAGATACCCAAACCTACCATTCATCGATTACTGCAACAGTTAATCGATGAAGGGTTTGTGATGGTCGACATTACAGGCGGTATTGTCGCTGGACGACGGGTGCGTAACATGAGCGTTGAACTGTGGCAGCAGCGTCAATTTTATAATGAGCGTCATGTTATTTTGCAGCGCTTGGTACGAGAAGTGAAAGAAACTTGTGGTATTAGTGTGCCGCATAATATGCACATGATTTATACCAATCGTGCCAAAACGGAGTTACCGCTACAGATTTATCTGCCCGTTGGTTCAAAGTCGCCATTATGGTGTACTGCCACTGGTAAGTTGTATCTAAGTCAGCTGTCAGTAGAGCGACGTAATAAAATGCTGCAAAACTTGAGCTTAGATAAATTTACCAAAAATACCATCACCGATATAGACAAGCTCAATAAAGAACTAGATGCCATTGCTCAGACAGGTATTGGTATCGACAACGAAGAATTTATTTCCGAAATGGTCGCGGTATCCGTGCCTATCTTAGATAAGCAAGACCGTTATCTGGCCTCGCTTTATATGCATGCGCCTACGGTAAGAGTGTCACTCGAGGATTTAATACAGACGGTGCCACGTTTACGTGAAGCGGCAGTCGACATTCAAGCACTGGTCTATGAATTACAAAGCTAAAAACTCAAAAAAAGCCCAAGTCACTGACTTGGGCTTTTTGATTTAAGATGGCTTTGACGGCAACTAGTTTAGCGGCAATTGATTTTGCTATGACTGATTTAACACGCTGTCGTTAAAATGGGCCATGATACTAGAAAAGTCTTTTTCATTGTGCTGTTTGATATGCTCATCATACAGCTCAGCAGCTTTGGCGCCCATCGGTACGTCAGCCCCTATGTCTTCTGCCGCTTGCAACGCTAAATGCAAATCTTTGTGCATGTGCTGACTCATAAAGCCGCCAGTATAACCTCGACTTGACGGTACGTTTTCTAGCACACCTGGATAAGGGTTATAGACTTCAAGCGTCCAGTTGCGTCCTGAGCTTTGTAGCATAATCTCAGATAATACGCCTGCATCTAAGCCATTTTGTACGCCAAGATTAATAGCCTCTGCCGTACCGCTCATTAATATGCCTAGCAGCATGTTATTACAGATTTTGGCCACTTGACCCGCCCCATTATCGCCGGCATGAAAAATGTTTTTGCCCATGGCTTTTAAGATAGGCTCAGCACGGTGGAAAGCACTGTCATTACCCCCGACGATGAAAGTAAGCGTACCGGCTTCTGCACCCGCAGTACCGCCCGATACAGGCGCATCTACTAATTCAATGCCCTTGTCGCTCGCAATACGGGCAACGGTTCTAGCCGCTGCAGCGTCAATAGTGGAGCTGTCGATGACTAAGGTGCCCGCTGGTAAGTCTGATAAAAGCCCTTCTTCGGTCAGCTCAGTGGCATCAGCATCGCCTAAATAAACGCTTTTTACATGCTTACTGGCAGGTAACATGGTAATGACTACCTCAGCATTTTTTGCTGCTTCCTTCGGTGAGATTGAGGTAGTAGCGCCAGCTGCGGCCAGTTGCTGCTGGGCATCATCTGATAAGTCAAATACAGTAACGCTATAACCTTTTTTCAATAGGTTTTTGGCCATCGGGCCACCCATGTTGCCCAGTCCGATAAAGGCAATCTGAGGGTTGTTAGTAGAGGCTGTATTTTCTGTCATATCATCACTCCTTGATGAGTCTAAAAAGTTAAGTTAATTTTTATTATGCACCCTAAATATATAAATTTTGACCGACCGACTGAGCCAAAGGTTGGTGCTTTAGCCTTCTAGCAGCGAATGAGTTTTCTGTGAGCCAGCCTTCAAAGATATGTTCACCAGCGGGATAAGGGTTATCGAAGTGGCTAGCAATATAAGCTTGTCCAGCATCATCTAGACATTCCTCTAATGTGCGTGACCAGCTTGGATTCTTATCTTTATCAATAAGAAGTGCCCGAACCCCTTCTTTGAAATCAGGATTGTCGGCACAGTGAACCGAAACATTGGCTTCAAGATATAAGATTTGTTCTAAAGAAAAATCTTTGACGCGGTGATACAACTCATAAGTTAAGCAAGCAGTAACTGGGCAACCTTGACGATACGTAGATAGGGCACGTTGTACCCAGTTATCAGCTGCAAAATTGGCATCAAGCTGGGCTAACTTTTCATCATCTTGCAGTAATGCATCAATCTCACGTAAACCGCCACTGACCATAATGGTCTGTATGGTCTGCCAATGTTCAGCCAATTTGCTAGGTTTAAGCTCAGCGTTAGAACGTTGTTGTAACTCGGCCAGACAATGATTAGCCACACGATGCGCATCACTGTATAAAGTGTCTGCTTCAGAAGAGCTAGACTGCCAAGGAGCAACTAATAGCGCGTCAATAACTTGCTGATAGTCGTCACTGCTAACCGCATATTCAGCAAGACCGGCAAATTTGGCATCATTACCGTTGCAGAGAGCTCCGGTTAAGCCCAAGAAAAGACCGGATTTGGCCGGCATACGTTGTAGAAACCAGCTGCCAGAGGCGTCTGGAAACAAGCCAATGCTAATCTCTGGCATAGCGAATTTGGTGCTGTCAGTGACAATGCGATGACTACAAGCCGCCATCAGTCCCATGCCACCCCCCATGATGATGCCATTGCCCCATAAAATGATTGGCTTATTATAAAAATGCATTTGGCGATACAACGCGTATTCGCTACCAAAAAAGTCTGTGGCATAAGGATTGGGCATCGGTGGATTATCGAGCATGCTATCATACAGCTTACGAATATCACCGCCCGCGCAAAACGCTTTGTCACCAGAGCCGCGTAATAAAACTGCCACGACTTTGTCGTCATTTTGCCACTGACTTAGCTGGGCACTCATAAGCTCACACATATCAGCACTAAGGGCATTCAATGACCTAGGCGAATTGAGCATCATCTCGCCAATGAGATGTCCAGACTCGGTAGGGTGAGTGCTAAATAGGACAGATGCTTGGGTATCTTGCTGCTGCATATCGGTTGCCTCTATTTATTCTGCCAAGTGGGTTTGCGTTTTTCTAAGAAGGCCTTGACCCCTTCGGTCTGATCGGCGGTATCAAATAATTTGACAAAAGCTTCACGCTCATTAATCAGATTATAAGCAGGCGGGGTATAGCGAGCCGATTGTACCAATTGTTTCGATAAGGTCACGGCAACAGGCGACTGCTTGGCGACCTTTTGTGCCAATTCGATAGCGACGGCTAAGCCTTGACCTTTTTCAACCACTTCTTCGACCAGTCCAATACGCAGGGCAGTCTCTGCATCGACACGCTCACCACACAAAATCATGCGTTTAGCCCAGCCTTCGCCGACCAGCCACGGTAGATTTTGAGTACCCCCAGCGCAAGGCAGCAAGCCAACACCCGCTTCAGGCAAGGCCATTACCGCATGCGATTCAGCGATACGAATATCACAAGCCAAAGCACACTCTAGGCCACCGCCCATGGCGTAGCCATTGATAGCAGCAATGCTGACACCGCGGTAGTTAGATAAAGCTTCAAAAGCTTCACCAAAGGCAATCGCCATTGAAATAGCATTGCCTTTATCGCCATCGGCAAAGGTATTTAAATCCGCACCGGCTGAGAAGAACTTCTCGCCATCACCATGGATAACGAGCGCATAGACCGAGTCGTTGTCATTTAAGTCTGTAACGAGCTGTTTAAGCGCAGCCAGACTGTCAGCGGTCCAAGTATGGGCCGGCGGGTTATTTAGCGTTAATGTTGCGACATGACCATCGATATTCAGATCTAAGTTGGTATAGTTTGTCATAGGTTTGCCTTCTATCATTCCGTGTTTTGAACCATCCGTATTGTTAGCAGTGCTGGGTAAGTTGCTTTATATAAGCTACTTTACATAAGCCGCTATTGGCTCTAAAGGGTTTTGCTAAGTTTAACGTAAGCTGTCTAACGCAAAGTCACGCATCATGCTACGTGACACAATGACACGCATAATCTCGTTGGTGCCTTCTAAAATTTGGTGTACTCGTAAGTCTCTTACATGACGCTCAAGTGGATATTCATTGAGATAACCATAGCCACCATGCAGTTGTAATGCCTCATTAGCAACGGCGAAGCTCAAATCAGTGGCTAGGCGTTTGGCCATGGCGCAGTAGGTGGTAGCATCACTGTGTTTTTTATCGACTTTATTAGCGGCTAAGTACAGCATCTGACGGGCAGCAATGGTTTGAGTTAACATATCGGCCAGTTTAAATTGCACCGATTGTAATTCAGCGATGGCACTACCAAACTGCTTGCGCTCTTGCACATAATTTAGTGCCGTTTCTAATGCAGCTTGAGCCGTCCCTACCGCACAAATACCGATATTGATACGGCCACCATCAAGGCCTTTCATGGCAAATTTAAAACCTTCGCCCTCATTACCCAGTAGATTTCTGGCAGGCACTTTGACGTCTTTGAAATGGATGGTGCGGGTAGGCTGAGCTTTCCAGCCCATTTTTTGCTCATTTTTGCCGTAGCTGATGCCTTCACTATGCGCATCGACCACAAAGGCCGAGACACCTTTAGGACCGGCATTACCGGTGCGGGCCATGACCACTAAAATATCGGTGGATCCAGCCCCTGAAATAAAGGTTTTTTCACCATTTAATAAATAGTAGTCTTCGCCGTCTTGTTTGACCGCTTTGGTAGTTAGCGAGCCTGCATCAGAGCCAGCGTTTGGCTCGGTAAGACAGTAACTTGAAAGCAGCTCGCCGCTGACTAATTTGGGCACTATCTCGGCTCGGACGTCGTCTTTGGCATATTCGCCAATCATCCAAGTGACCATGTTGTGAATACTGATATAGGCTGCAACCGCGGTATCGCCCCAAGCCAACTCTTCAAAAACAATGGCAGAATCTAAACGAGGTAAGCCTAGGCCATCATAATCGGGGTTGGTATATAGGCCTAAAAAACCCAGCTCGCCTGTTTTTTTAATCACATCAACGGGGAAGTGGCTGTCTCTATCCCATTGAGCAGCGTTAGGTTTCAATTCCTTCTGAGCGAATTGGCGTGCGGTTTGTTGATAGGCCAATTGTTCTTCGGTTAATGCAAAGTCCATGATGCATCCTATTTAACTATATAAAAGTACCAGTAGTATAAAAGTATTAACAGTTAGGATTAAAGTACCAGTTCTACTAGAGTATCAAAAAGTGAGTTTAGTTGGTGTTTTCGCTATTAATATTAAATGGCTATATTAGATAGCCTCAACGTCGCTAATATTGCTGTACTAGCTTGGCCAATATATGTCGTAATGACATAAGCCATAAAATAGATATTAGCTAGTACAGACTTAGGGCATCGAGATTTACATTGAAATCGTGGTATTAACCTTGCCTTTACTGGCTTCATCATCAAACCAGCGTGCCGTCACAGTCTTGGTCTGGGTATAGAACTGTACTGCCTGCTTGCCGTAAGGACCTAGGTCACCTAATTTACTGGCACGTGATCCTGAGAAGGAGAACATAGGTAGAGGCACAGGAATCGGTAAGTTAATACCGACTTGACCCACATCAATATCTTGCTGGAATTTATGAGCTGCAGCACCCGACTGCGTAAAGATAGCCGTACCATTCCCGTTCGGGTTGGCGTTTATGATCTCAATGGCTTCATCTAATGAGTCTGCACGCATGATGCACAGCACAGGGCCAAAGATTTCTTGGCTATAAATCTGCATATCAGTAGTTACGTTATCAAAAATCGTTGGACCCACGAAGTTACCGTTTTCATAACCTTCAACCGTGATGCCGCGGCCGTCTAATAGTAAAGTAGCCCCTTCATCGACGCCAGATTGAATCAGACGCTCAACACGCTCTTTGGCTTGCGGACTGATTAAAGGACCTAAGTCTTTATCATCTTTACCTGCCGCGACCACTAGGCCTTCTGCCTTGGCTTTAATGTCCTCGATCCAAGCACCTGCTTCACCAACTAGGACCACTACCGATAAGGCCATACAGCGTTGACCTGCTGCGCCAAATGCAGCACCAGCCAATTGGTTTAAAGTTTGTTCTTTATTGGCATCGGGTAGGATTACCGCATGGTTCTTCGCGCCCATCATACACTGTACACGTTTGCCGGCTTTGCTTGCACGGTCATAAACGTGGTGACCAACATTGGTTGAGCCCACAAACGAAACCGCTTTAATATCGGGATGATCACAGATGGCATCTACCGTAGGTTTGCCACCATGGACCACGTTCAATACGCCCTTAGGCACGCCCGCTTCTAAGGCCAACTCTACCAAACGTAGGGTAACCATCGGGTCTTGCTCTGAAGGTTTTAAGATAAAGGTGTTGCCAGTGGCAATCGCCATGGGGAACATCCATAAAGGAATCATGGCAGGGAAGTTGAACGGAGTGATACCGGCACAAACCCCTAATGGCTGCCAGATGCTATAAGTATCGACGCCATTAGCGACGTTTTCAACGAAATCGCCCATTTGTAGGTTGGCAATACCAGCAGCGTGCTCTACCACTTCTAGGCCTCGGAACACATCACCACGAGCATCGGCAATGGTTTTGCCTTGTTCTGAAGTTAATAGCTCAGCCAACTCATCCATGTGCTCACGGATAAGGGCTTGATAGGTTAAAAAGATACGGGCGCGGGTGTTGATAGGAGTTTTGCGCCAAGTCTTAAAGGCTTCTTTGGCGGCGGCCACAGCTTCGTTAATTTCGTCATCGGTAGTTTGAGGTACTTTAGCGATAACTTGTTGAGTGGCTGGATCGGTTAAGTCAATCCATTGTTCGGTTTTGGAGTCAACAAATTCGCCATTGATGAGCTGCTTTACGTGGTGCATGAGATATCCTTATCTTCTCTTGTTTGAGGTTTATCAGCTAAATAAGCAATTTTAAAAAGCTGATATTAATTGGTTTTAATAATAATGATACATATTATCTCATTTTACAAGAAAAATTTATGAAATATGATTATGATTTATATCAACATTTTGTAATCATTAAAATGACCCAAAAATAGTGCCCAAGAAAATAATAACAATGAGAGCAATGATAGGAACAATTACTGCAGTGACAAATACGTCTTTATAAGACTCTCTATGAGTCAATCCGCAAATAGTTAACATTGTAATCACGGCACCATTATGAGGCAGGGCATCTAAGCCTCCTGATGCCAAGGCGGCTATACGATGCATTAACTCAGGATCGATATTGTATTGCTGTGCCAACTGCATATAATTGGCCCCCATAACCTCTAAAGCTATGCCTAACCCACCTGAGGCAGATCCTGTTATGCCAGCCAATACGTTAATGATAATAGCTTCAGAAATCAGAGGGTTGTTGGGTGAAATGCCCATCAGAAAGTGCTGAATAATAGAAAATCCTGCTAAACCAGCAATGACAGAGCCATAGCCTACTTCAGAGGCGGTATTGAATATGGGTAATAATGATCCCATCGCCCCTTTATTTAAGCTTTCTGCTAGATTTTTGATTCTTGTAAAATTGAGGACAATAACGAATAGACAAGCTATGGCTAGGGATAGAATAATCGACCATAGACCTACCACTGAACTTAGACTGACACCGCCAAATTTTTCATCTGCTAGATAGCTGTTGTTCCACATAGGTATGATAAGTTTGGAAAATAGATAGTTACCCACAACCACAATAACAACAGGAAATAGTGCCAACCAAAAGTTTGGTATCTTATCGCCTATATCTAACTCTTTCTCATTCAAAGTATGCGTGCCATAGCCTTCATTATTTTTAGCTGCGACACGTAATTGATGTTGCATCCACCACATACCACCGACCAACATCATAACAGCGGCAATAAGACCCAATATAGGGGCAGCGAAAGCATCTGTTTGAAAGTAGGGCATGGGGATAGCATTGTGTATGGCTGGAGAGCCAGGCAAAGCAGTCATTGTGAACGTAAAGGCACCGATACTGATAGCCCCTGGTATAAAACGCTTAGGAATATTGACTTGTTTGAATAGCTCTGCAGCAATGGGATAAACGGCAAAAGTCACTACGAAAACTGACACGCCACCATAGGTTAATATGGCACACGCCAATACTACCGCTAATAATGCATGCTTATCACCCAGTTTATTGACGATATAACGAGCAATACTATACGCATACCCCGAATCTTCCATTAACTTACCGAAGATAGCCCCTAATATAAATAGTGGAAAGTATTTAATGGCGAATCCGCCCATACCATCCATAAAAATTTGGGTATATATCCCCATTGATTGCGTACCTTGCCCACTTAAAACTACCGCTAAAATAGCTAGGACAGGGGCTAAAATTAGAACGCTTACCCCTCTATAAGCAAAATACATTAGTAAGGCTAAAGACAATAGAATCGCAAAAATACTCATATTTAGTTCCTTCTAAATAAGGGTGCGAATTAAAATTATTAAAAATTACCGTCTAAGATATAGGCGTTATTACAATCTAGTAACTGTCAAGAGCCAGCTTCACCGCGTCAATAGCGGTAGGATCATCAAGAGTCGACATGTCGCCAGGCTGCTGTCCTTCGGCAAGCGCTCGAATGGCGCGGCGTAGGATTTTTCCAGAACGGGTCTTCGGCAGTGCTTTAGGGAAATACACCGCCGCAGGTCGGGCAAGAGCGCCCAGAGACTTAGCCACCACGCCCAATATTTGCTGTTCTACTCGGAATCTATTTTCGGTATCTTCGATGATTGAGGGGTCGCGTAGAATACAAAAAGCGATAGGCAACTCACCTTTGAGCTCATCCTTGATACCCACCACGCCAACTTCTGCAACTTCAGGATGCTCACTAATAGCCGCCTCGATTTCTTGAGTTCCAATACGATGTCCGGCGACGTTAATCACATCATCGGTACGACCTAAGATGTAAAAATAGCCTTCTTCATCGGTGACTGCATAATCTGAGCTTGAATATTGTTGACCATCAAATAGACTGTAATAGCTTTTTATAAAGCGCTTATCATTTTTCCAAACCGTAGTCAAACACCCAGGTGGTAGCGGAGCGGAGATAGCCAATAATCCTTTTTCACCTGGCTGACAAGGCTCACCAGTTTCTTCATTAAGTACTTTGGCATCATAGCCAAACATAGGGTAGCCTGGGGTGCCGGGCTTATGGTCTTTGTGATTGAATTTAGGGGCATGACTTAAAATAGGCCAACCGGTTTCAGTTTGCCAATAATGGTCAATAATCGGCACGCCTAAATGACCAGATAACCATTTACCTGTGGGCTCATCTAATGGCTCGCCGGCTAAGAAGAAGGATTTGACGCTACTGGTATCATAACGAGTTAGCCAAGTCTCATCTTGTTTTTTGAGCATACGTACCCCGGTAGGAGCAGTAAATAAAATATTGACCTTGTTGGCTTCAACAATACGCCACCAGATGCCGGGGTTAGGCGAGTGAGGTAGGCCTTCATACATAATACTGGTCAAGCCAGAGAGTAGTGGGGCGTAAATAGTATAAGAATGGCCTACTGCCCAACCAATATCAGAGATGGCCCAGAAAGTCTCACCAGGCTTAGCGTCGTAGATATAATCCATAGAAGTAGTCAAGGCCACTGCATAGCCTCCAGTATCACGTTGGACCCCTTTAGGAGTGCCTGTGGTACCTGAAGTGTAAAGCAGATAAGAAGGGGTGTTTGACTCAAGCCACTCAGGTTCAACTACCGCTCTGGCATCACAGCTAATACGGCGTTCAGTGGCATAGTCAACGTCAATGGCGGTCGGCTCATAGGGCATGATGCCGCGGTTTACCACTAGCACATGCTCAGGTTTTACTGAAGCTTCTTCTACCCCTTGATTTACTAGGTTTTTATAGTTAATAACTTTACCACCGCGCAAGCCTGCATCCACGGTAATAACTACTTTGGCTTCGGCATCCCTCATTCGTATCGCCAAGTTATGGGCGGCAAACCCACCGAATACCACCGAGTGAATAGCACCAATGCGGGTACAAGCCAACATGGCATAGGCCGCCTCTAAAATCATAGGCATATAAGTAATAACTCGATCGCCTTTACCCACGCCCATGCGCTGTAGCACGTCAGAGAAATAATTCACTTCTTTATAAAGGCGGTTGTAGGTTAAACGGCGCTTGGCATAATCGGTGTAAAATTCAACGTCATTATCCAGTGCCTTAAAGGCAGGTACGATACCAGGATGATTGTCTATTAATTCCTGATTAATCTCTGAGGACACCCAAATAAAGGCATCTTGTTCAGCACGTGTCTCTAAATGGCGGTCGATGCAGTTATAACATAGGTTGGTTTCACCGCCCACAAACCACTGGGCAAAGGGTAGTTTGCTGTCATCGAGGATTTGTTGTGGGGGCTTGTGCCAATAGATACGTTCGGCTTGTTTTTGCCAGAATTCGCTGGGCTTATTGATAGAGGTGTTATAGAGCTCTGAGAATGATTCGGTCGAAGTAGCAGTGTAATTGCTATTTAATTGACTCATAGTGCTGTCCTTAGCTGAATTAAAAAAGACGCGATTGGCTCAGACGCTGAGCTATATCGCAACTAACATTAACAGTCCTTGCTAATGTGGCATAAAAATTGAAAAACGATTCAATGGAACGATCAAATAGAACGACTAAAGAAAGCGATAAAATAGTGCTTATAACATGAGACATATTTTATCGTTTTAATAGCGTTTAATCTAACAAAGTTACTCGCTTGTGGTCAACACAATTATTAACCGTCGGCCAAAATCAAGCAGTCAAGCATTGTGCATCGGAGTCTTTATCATGCCAAAAGCAGCAATCAATAAAGCAATTATTTGTACCACTACCAATAGCGCTACCGTGGCAGACCATTCTCCGTAAGCGTAAGCTAGACCACAAGCCCAAGCTCCTGCAGTGCCCCCTGCATAATAGCCCATATAATATAAGCCGGACGCCAAAGAGCGACCTTCACTCACATTGGTAGCGATATAGCCTATCGTTGCCGATTGGGTAATAAATACCCCTGAGGACATGACGGTTAGACCAATAATAATTAACCACAGCGGTGAGCTTAGCGTGATTAAAACCCCAAGCATCGATATTAACACTGCCACAATAATGGTACGTGCGGAGCCAAAGCGTTGTATTAACTTTGTAGATAGAGGGGTAATGATGACACCAATAAGGTAAACGGCAAAGATATTTGCCAATTGCCCCGTGGTTAAGTGGTAAGGCTCATTGGCCAAATGCAGGTTAATAAAAGTAAAACAGCCCACTAAAGAGAACAGCACACAAAACCCTAACAGCGATGCTGAAACCACATAACGGTTGGTCAAGTGGCGAGATAAAGTACCGAGTGCAGTACGAAACTTAGGACTGGGCACGAAGTTTTTTGAAGCGGGTAGGGTTTTGGCAACCCATAATGCGCCAAAAACTGTCAGCGCAGCCATGAAGTAGTATCCAGTACGCCAACCCACCCACTCATGCAAATGACCGAGAATAAAGCGTCCTAAAAAACCACCCAATACCGATCCTGAAACATAGTAAGCCATGAGTTCGGCTACAGCACTGCCTTTAAACTCCTCGCCCAAATAAGCGATGGTCACCACCGTAATGCCTGGCACTGATAGTCCTTGTAAAAAACGCCAGATGGTCAAGGTTTCTACGCTATTACTGAGGGCAATAAGACCGGTCGGGATAGCTAAGAATAGTAAAGCACCGACAATAATAGACTTACGTCCAAGGGCATCAGACAACATACCTAAAAAAGGCGACATTAGAGCAACCGCCATTACCGTGGCGCCTACTGCCATACCCACCTGAACTTCACTGGCCTTAAAGTCCATCATTAACACTGGCAAAATAGACTGGATAGAATAGACCTGTAAGAAGGCAAACATGCCGATAAGCATGGCAGTGGCTTTTAGCACAAAGCTAGGGGCATTATTTACAGCATCGGTCATAGAAGAGGGCTGGGGGGAGGGCGTAGAGTTTTGCATAAAATGACCAGTCTATGTCAAGGTAAAGCACATCGAAGCATCGACATGCTTTACAGTATAAGGCGTGAAATTTAAATAGTGGCTTGAGGTGCTTATGGCTATAGGGCTGAGCCAGTAGACCATAATAAGTTAGTATGGCCGTAAATTGTATAACTCCCTATGGTATCAGACTATTGTTTTTGCGTAGCTTTTGATTTGACCCTAACGGCCTTTGGACTATTTTGCAATTGGGGCTACTTTTGCATCTAAACCTGTTTTCTCAATTGAGCTAGGTTGTTTGGAGGAACGGTTTGGTTTGATCATGCGTTTTTGCTTGGCTTTGATGGCCAATAGTCTGGCTTTGTGCATCACCTGCCCATAATGAGAGGGGAAAACACGCTGAATTAAATCGATTATCTTAGCATCATCGCCAATCAGACAACGGGCTTGGTCATTTGCTGCAGCCATTAAGATAATTTGTGCCGCAGTATTGGGGTTAAATTTAAGCAATTTATTAAAGCTTCTTAACCCCTTAGCGCCAGTGGCCATACCTAGCGTACTGACACTTTCATTACCACGGGCATTATTGGCAATATTGGTTTTGATACCACCAGGGTGTACGGAGGTTATCGACACGCCACTACGCTCAATCGCCAACTCTTGGCGTAAGCTTTCATTAAAGCCGCGGATGGCGAACTTACTGGCATTATAGGCGGACTGTGCAGGTTGAGCGATAATGCCAAACAAGCTAGATATATTAACGATATGTCCGTTTTGCTTGCCATCACTGTCTTTCACGCTCTGCTTAATAAGCGGTAAGAACGCTTTGGTACCATACACCATGCCCCAGAAGTTAATGCCCATGACCCATTCAATTTCTTCAATGCTTTCTCCCTCAACCGTAGAGGATAAAGCGACGCCAGCATTATTAAAAATGAAATTGACTCGACCATGCTGCTGTTGCACGTCGCTTGCCCAGCGGTAAACGGCTTCTTTATCTGCCACATCGAGTTCAGTAGTACTTACCTTGACGTCATAGTCTTTTAACAGGGCGTGGGTCTCGGCAAGATTCTCGCTATTAATATCGGACAATGCAAGGTCACAGCCAACGGCAGCAAGGTTTAGCGCAAGACCGCGGCCAATGCCTGAACCTGCACCAGTAATAGCGGCGACATGTCCGCTATAAAAATTTGCGAGGACTTGTTCATCAATATATGGTGCTATAAAGGGAGTCACAGGGGATAGCTGTTGTGACAGTCGCTTAGGAAGGTGGTTGGATAGCTGATTAGACAGTTGATTGGTTAGGGATAATAATGACAATGCAGACATGATAATACTCATCCTTGAATAGTGGTAACGCAGAGCAATAGATAACAGACAAATTCTATGTTAGGTTTTTATAATAGGTGAGTGTTGACTCACAAGCAATAAAAAAACGCCCAACGGTAACGGTGGGCGTTTTTAGCTATCAAATTTAACTACCAAACAGGTTTAGCTAATGAAGCCTTGAGCAAGCGCTTCAACGCTAGATTTTGATCGTGTTTGAGGAGGGCTTAAGAAATCTTAGGGGTTGCGCCATCATTAATAACGGACTCATCTACCACCACAGTTTTCGCCTCTGACATAGAAGGCAACTCATACATGGAATCTAGCAAAGCGTTTTCAACGATTGAACGCAAACCACGTGCCCCTGTCTTACGCTCCATAGCCTTATGAGCAATGGCTTTTAAACCTTCTTCTGTAAAGGTCAACTCGGCGTCTTCCATCTCAAATAAGTACTGATACTGTTTGATAATGGCGTTTTTAGGTTCAGTTAAAATCTGCATCAACGCGTCTTCGTCTAACTCTTCAAGGGTCGCAATAACTGGCAGACGACCGATAAGCTCCGGAATCAGGCCAAATTTAATCAAATCTTCTGGCTCAACTTGCTTGAATAGCTCAGTCAGTTGTTTGCCATCTTCTTTCGATTTAACTTCTGCATTAAAGCCAATTCCTGATTTCTCAGTACGCTGCTGAATCACTTTATCCAGACCCGAGAAAGCGCCACCCACAATGATTAGAATATTGCTGGTATCTACTTGGATTAGCTCTTGGTTAGGATGTTTACGGCCGCCATGAGGTGGGATAGCCGCTACCGTACCTTCGATCAGTTTTAGTAAAGCTTGCTGTACGCCTTCACCCGATACATCACGAGTGATAGACATGTTTTCGCCTTTTTTACTAATTTTATCAATCTCATCGACGTAGATAATACCTTGCTCCGCTCTTTCTACATCATAGTCCGCCGCTTGCAATAATTTTTGGACGATGTTTTCAACATCTTCACCGACATAACCGGCTTCGGTTAAGGTCGTCGCATCTGCCATTGCAAAAGGTACGTCTAGCATACGTGCTAAGGTTTGGGCCAATAATGTTTTACCAGAACCGGTAGGACCGATTAGCAAAATATTACTTTTCGATAGCTCAACCATGGCATCATCAGCGCCTATTTTAGCTTGTTTTCTATCATCTGCCAGTTTAGCCGCCACTTTAAGACGTTTATAATGGTTATAAACGGCTACTGATAAGGCTTTTTTGGCAGTTTCTTGACCAATAACATAACTGTCTAAGTGCTGACGAATCTCTTTTGGTGTTGGGAGTTTTTTGGTCAGCCAAGTATTTACTTCGCCGTCTTCACCCTCAACACTGTTGGCATCGCCATCTTCGATTAGATCTGTGCATAGCGCCACACATTCATTACAGATATTAGCGTCATCAGCAGCAATCAGCTGAGCCACTTCGTCTTTCTTTTTACCACAAAATGAACACTGCGGTGTTTTGTCCTTTGCCATGCTTGGCGCTCCTTAATAATTGCATGCTTCGCTGGGACGACTTAGTAACAACAACTTATTAAAGTAGCCATTACAGGGTGCCCAACAGCAAAGCCGTAAATTTGTTAATCTCTTGCTAAAAGCGTTATGCCTCAAAGACCTTTATAATTATTTTAGTTCTTCAGGACGACGCTCTAATACTTCATCTACTAGGCCGTATTCTTTGGCTTCTTGAGCATCTAACCAGTAGTCACGCTCAACGTCTCTTTCGATTTTTTCTAGAGGCTGGCCAGTACGTTCTGCCAAGATACGGTTTAGACGGTCACGGATTTTTAAGATTTCACGTGCATTAATTTCGATATCAGTGGCCTGACCCTGCGCGCCGCCTGAAGGTTGGTGAATCATTACGCGTGAGTTTGCTAACGCATAACGCTTACCTTTCTGACCGGCTGCCAATAGGAATGAACCCATGCTATATGCACCGCCCATACAAATAGTAGACACGTCTGGTTTAATAAAGTTCATGGTATCAAACATGGCCAAACCGGCACTCACTGATCCGCCTGGTGAGTTGATATACAAATGAATGTCTTTATCAGGGTTTTCTGCTTCTAAGAACAGCATTTGAGCCACGATTAAGTTGGCCATGTTGTCTTCAACCTGACCGGTTAAAAAGATAACACGCTCACGCAATAGACGTGAATAGATGTCAAAAGAGCGCTCACCACGGGCTGATTGCTCAACAACCATAGGTACTAAAGCCGCTTGAGGTACGCTTACTGTTGCATCGCGCATGTCTCTTAATACCGCATCATGAGCCGCCACAAGCTTCTCAAAATGAGGGTTGTTTATGATACGTTCGATATCTTGTTGGGTGTTTTGGTGATTCATAAATAATCCCTGTTTATTGGTCAATTTTACAATTTATAAGTAATCGTTTTAAGTAAGTTAAATAGACTCTGCTTTTTTTTGTCACAAAAATAAGCGGACAGCATCGGCCTATGTTATCTCTTTATATTTTGGGGTGGTCAACAATAAATCAAGCATTAACTGCACATTAACCTTATATTAACTGCCTATTGTTATATTAGTCTTATATTAGCTAGCTATATATTAGTTGCCTATGAATATTAATTGTCTAGAAATGTCGCTATCTCGGTTATCTTACTTGATGATAGACGATTAATACACAGTTTTAGAGTCTTAGACAAAAATGCCCCAACAAAAGTGTCGGGGCATTTTTTAGTTTAAGTCGTGACTTATCGCTTAAAGAACAAATAATTGAAGAACACATAATTTAAGCGGATAAGTTAACGCTTAAAGGCAATAACTTACATCATGCCTTGTTGCTGAGCTGCTAAAAGCTCTTGGTAACCTACTTCTTTATCGGTTACTTTACCTTGCTCAAGTAAGAAGTCTACTACTTGGTCTTCTAGTACTACAGACTCGATGTTAGCACGTTGCTGCGCATCGTTGGTGTAGTATTCGATAACTTCAGCTGGGTCTTCATAGTTTTCAGCAGTTTCTTTAATGAAAGTTTCAACTCGTTCTTGGTCAACTTTCAAGTCGTTTTCTTCGATAACACGTGATACTAAAACGCCTAAACGAGCGGCACGGATAGCTTGCTCTTCAAATAGCTCACGTGGCAACATGTCTTTGTCGATGCTGTTTGCGTTACCGCCAAACTGTTGAGCAAAGCGCTGCATCATTAGGTTACGCTGACGGTCCACTTCTTGATCAATCATTGCGCTTGGTACGTCAAATTCGTTTTTCTCAAGTAACGCATCAAAAGCCGCTTGTTTTACTTGGTTGCGAGCTGCGTTCTTAACTTCACGAGTCATGTTCTTACGAACGTCTTCTTTAAGCTGCTCAACACCACCTTCTTTCACGCCGAATAACTCAAGGAATTCAGCATCGATTTCTGGAAGTTTGGCTTCTTCAACAGTTTTAACGTTGATTTTGAACTGAGCTTTTTTGCCTGCTAAGTTTTCTGCTTGGTATTCTTCTGGGAAAGTTACGTCGATAGTTTTTTCATCGCCAGCTTTCATGCCTACGATACCGTCTTCAAAGCCAGGGATCATTTGACCGCTACCTAGCACAAGTTTGAAGTCTTCGGCTGCGCCGCCTTCAAATTTCTCACCGTCGATAGAGCCTTCGAAATCGAAAGTAACTTGGTCGCCTTCCGCGGCTTCACCTTCTTTTTCAGCGAATTCTTGACGTTGTTTACGAAGGTTGTCGATCATAGTGTCAACGTCTTCATCAGTGATGTTAGCAGTATGACGCTCTACTTCGATATCACTGATACCTTCAACTTTAATTTCTGGGAAGATTTCAACAGTGGCTTGATAAACTAAGAACTCGTCTTCAAGTTTTACGTCATCAATGTTTGGCATGCCAACAGCGCGCACGTCTTCAGCTTTGATAGCTTCAAATACGGTATCACGGATAACGTCATTGATAACTTCTTGTTGAATACCAGCACCATACTGAGCACGGATGTGTGAAACAGGCACTTTACCTTTACGGAAACCATCAATTTTGGCAGTTTTTGCCACATTGCGGATACGGCCTTCCACTTTATTTTGAATTTGTTCAACAGGTACTTTTACTGTCAACTGAGTTTGATTGTCGTTTACCTTGTTAGTGGTAACTTGTAGATCTTTTGCCATGGTTATTAACCCTGTATGTTAATCGTTTGATTTTAATGATAAGCAATGCTCAAGTGATATCAGATTAATAAACTTGATATCTAGTCCATGAGAAATGCCAAGAATATAACGCTAAAACTGGTTTTTTAGTGATAAATACTAAAACTATAAAGCCGCCAAGCTTAAATAATAGTGGCTAACCCACAACCTAATATAACGACCAGTTTATGACTCAAACAAGTGACAATATCTAGGTATAAAAGAGCACTACTTATGGCTTTGATACAGCTTTATATAGGCAGCACGCACATCACTTATCTACATAGCGTAGAGGTGATGGGTCTTAGGGGTACTGCTACAAAATTATAAAAGGAGAACAGTATAGTCTATCAGCCTATTAAAGTAAAAATAAAGTACAAATTACTCAATTTAACGCTTTGATATTTAATGCTTTGATATCTAACGCTTAAGTGCCACAGTTCCATCATGGTGCTAAGCATTTGTGAGCTGTTGTAATAAACTTTGAAGCGCAAGGCCGCGGTGACTGATTTTATTCTTTTGTTCAGGGGTCATAGCCGCCGCAGTTTGCTGATACTCAGGCACCCAAAATAAAGGGTCGTAGCCAAAGCCATTTTCACCTTGAGGTTCGGCTAGTATCTCACCTTGCCACAAGCCTTGAGCGATGATAGGCAATGGGTCATCGGCATGACGTACCAAAGCCAGTACACAGACGAAATAGCCTTTTATAGCAGACTCTGTATTAGCAGAATCAAGATCCGTACCTCTATAAGGCTGCAAATCGGCGATGAGTTTGGCATTGTTTTTTGCATCATTGCCATGCTCGCCGGCGTAACGTGCGGAATAGATGCCTGGAGCATTACCTAAAGTAGGCACACACAAGCCTGAATCATCGGCAACGGCAGGTAAGCCACTGATACGACTGGCATGACGGGCTTTGATAATCGCATTCTCTACAAAGCTTAACCCATCTTCAATAGCATCCTCTATATTGAGCTGACCTTGAGGAATAATCTCTATACCCAAATGGGCTTGGTCAAATAGACGCTGAAACTCCGCCAATTTGCCTTTATTGTTACTGGCCAATACCCAACGCTTTTCAGAGGTCACTGAAACAGCTTTTGAGGCAGGGGCAGGGGTTGTAGTTTGACTGTCGCTCATAATGAAACTTCCTTATATATTGGATTTACTGTTTTGTGAAACCGTATTTGATGTTTGATTTAAAATAATAGTGTTTGAAATAACAGTATTTTAAAAGAACGATATTTAAGACAAGGGAGACAGAGTAGGTATTATCCACATTCTATATGACTTTTTTATGGCCTCTTATGTTTATGGCATAAATTTTTACGTGATTAATTTTCAGGCCAACAATAATTCAGGCTAACAATAAGTAGACCTTTCACCTTTCTACTAACTCTATTAACCTATCGGTAAACCTAGCAGGTAAGCACTACTCAAATTTACCGTCTATAACATTCGGTAACTGAGTCGAGACTGGATAATTGTTATAGTAATTATCAAGACTTCGAAGAGGTACGTTAGACTTTATAATCGAGTAAACGTACTATCTTGTTAGACATGGGTTGATAAATTCTCCTCAGTCTATATTATGAAGTGGCAAGTTTAGGGTAATTTGCCTTTGGGCGAATCTTGAATTTGTCTCAGCAGCCTAATTCGATTAAATGTGCTATTAGTTTAATAGGGTTAATGAGCTGACTGTATGGAAATAACTTACAATAAATTCAGCCAACTTAAGTGTTGTTATCGTAACTTTTTATCTGTCTAATTATAATTTCGAGGGTAAGTTACAAGCAACATAACAACATTTATTCAGCCAAGGATAAAATAATATGTCAAACATTACTCTACCAGATCTACCTTATGCAAAAGACGCACTTGAGCCACATATCAGTGCAGAAACTTTAGAGTTTCACCATGACAAGCACCATGCTGCGTATGTTAACAAACTAAATGAATTACTACCTGGTTCTGGTCTTGAAGGCAAAGAGCTTGATGAAATTATCCAAGCTACTGCAAAAGATGACAGCAAACAAGGTATGTTCAACCAAGCTGCTCAAGTTTGGAACCACACTTTCTACTGGAACTGCATGACGCCAGACAATGGTGGCGGCGAACCTACTGGTGATCTTAAAGCGAAAATCGAAGAAGATTTTGGTTCATACGACAAATTCCGTGAAGAGTTCAAAAATGCAGCAACTTCACAGTTTGGTTCAGGTTGGGCTTGGTTAGTAGCTGACTCTGTAGGTGGCAAACTTTCAATCATGAAAACTGCCAACGCGGATACCCCGCTAGCTCATGACAAAGTAGCGGTATTGACTTGTGACGTATGGGAACATGCTTACTACATCGATTACCGTAACCGTCGTCCTGACTATGTAGATACTTTCTTAGACAAGTTAGTAAACTGGGACTATGCAAACGCTAAATATAAAGGTCAAGATGCCGGCGTTGAAGAATAATTAATCTTATGTTTGAATAATTTATCACGTTAAGCTATTAAGACCTCTGTTTTATAGCAGATGCTTGTTTTAAAGCAAAAAGGATACCTTCGGGTATCCTTTTTTTTGTGCTCAATTTATGTGTGTAATAACATAACTTTCACCAGTGCAGCGGCAATAGGCTGACTAAACTCAAGCTGTCTTTCGGGTAAAGTCATTTATCATATTAGTAGAGGATAGGAGCCGACCTGTTTATCAACAGATGCCTGTTAAAAACTCTGAGTAAAAATACCAATCAAAAGTGATAATTAAATATAGCTCCCGAGGCTAATTATTAAACCCTAACTACTCAACCTAACTATTGGACCTAGCTATTAAAGTCGAATAGACGGGCTATAAGACCTCAAACTGTAGGGCTTGTAAAGCCTCACGGAGCATCGCAATGTTATAGTAAGCATGAGCCTTGGTCGAGTTTTGAAAAAACACGTAAAGCTGATCAAAGTGTTGGCGTTGATTGGCAATGGCTTGGGCCCAAGCCTGCATCTCCTCAACGCTATAACGATAATCATGACGTTCACTGGCTGCCAGCGCATTCCACCAATTTAGATTATTGCCATGCATACGTAGATAACCAATACGTGGTTTTGCTAATGAATTAACACCGAGCTCAGTGGGAAGCGTCTCACCTTGCGAATTTGGTCGTTCAGTCTGGGTAGGGAGATGGGGTGAATTAAGCTGGGTAAACAACAGTCTTGATTTGGGTAACCCAGACACTTGAGGATAGTCGACACTACACCAGATAAGCCCAAGCTTTTGGAAACTGTGTTCTACTTGCGCAATGTGCCAGCTGGCATGACGAAACTCAATTGCCAAATCAAAGCCGGCGAACCAATCTGCTAATTTTGCCAAATACAGACGGTGCTCACGGGTTCTATCAAACCCATGTGGAAACTGAATTAGCAAAGGCGCTAAGCAATCCGCTTCAATAAGGGGTTGTATCGCTTCTATAAACGCGATTGCATGCTCGGGCGTTGCTTTTAGAGTATGGCTAAAATCTTGATGCAGCTTAATGGCGAACTTTACCTGTGCCTCTGATTTTCGAACCATGCCTTCATAAGCTTTGTGACCTAAAGGCGCGTAAAAGCTACTGTTAATCTCAACTGCTTTATAATGCTTCGCATATTCAGCCAAAAAATCTGTTTTTTTAGTGCCCAGAGGATACAGCGTGCCTAGCATGTCGGTATCACTATAACCACCGGTACCCAGATAGACAGTTGGGGAGAGGATAGGAGATTTCATCATATAAGATAAGCTAAGCCAGTTTTTTGAAAGTATCAAAGTTTCAAAGTATTGAAAGTATCAAAGTATTGAAAGTATCAAAGTATTAACAGAAAGTTGAGTAACTTATGCCTCTTATCACTTAATCGATGCCCGATATTATGAGGCTTTGAGGCTATATAATATAGCATTCGTGAATGTATTGGCATTCGATGTTATAATTCTCTGTTTATATCGTCTGTCAGGCTCTCTTTAATTATAAATCCAGTTGTAAATCGTAGAGATTTACAGCTGTCTGTAATGCTCACTCTTGATAAAGGGCAATACGCCCCTTATTTATAAGCGGTAGTGAATCATTTTTTTATAAGTGTGCTTTGATTAAGCATTTTAATACTGGCGGTTTAACTTAAATTAGTTGGTAGATTTTACATGAATCTCGTAGTCATCGGTGTGAACCATAAAACTGCCCCCGTCGCGCTGCGTGAACGGTTAGCATTTGTGGGCGGCGACATACAGGTGGCACAGGCGGAATTACAGAAAATAACGGCAGGCAGCCTGATAATCTCGACATGTAACCGTACCGAAATCTATGCTTTGGCGCCCAATACCCAAGCACTAATCGACCAAGTACCAAGCTTACCTTCTTCAGCCTTAGCTAACGAAGCACACGCTGCAACACCGGTAACTACTAGCCAACTTACCGAACAGCTGGTGAGCTGGTTGGCTGAGTTTAAACACTTACCCATTGCGGAAGTGCGTCCTTATCTATATGACTATATTGATAGCCAAGCGCTGACTCATTTATTACGGGTCGCAGCGGGTCTTGACTCTATGATATTGGGTGAGCCGCAAATCTTTGGTCAAATCAAGCGTTCTGTGGCAGATGCCAAACAATATGGTTATTTAACCAATCAGCTAAACTGGGTGGTTGAACAAATTTTTGCAGGCGCCAAGAGGGTCCGTAACGAAACCGATGTCGGTACCCAAGCTATCTCACTGGGTTATGCTGCATCGAAGTTAGTGACCCAAATATTTGATAAGCCAGAAGAAGCGACTTTTCTATTGGTTGCCGCTGGTGAGATGAACCGTTTGGTGGCGCAACATATCGCCGCTCTAGGGGTCAAAAAAATTCTAATCTGTAACCGTACTCCGCAGCGTGCACAGGAACTGGCCCAAGAATTACAACGTCCTGGGTTACAGATTGAAGTACATGCGCTGAGTGAGCTGAATAATCTATTGTATCAAGCAGATATTGTCAGTAGCTGTAGTGGCAGCATGGACATGCTGATTGATCAACATATGACCCGTCGCGCCTTAAAAAAACGTCGTTATAAGCCCATGCTTATGGTGGATTTGGCAGTACCAAGAGACATTGATTCAAGTGTTGGCAAAATTGATGATGTGTATTTGTACTCGGTTGATGATTTACAACATGTCATTGCCGGTAACTTAGAAAAACGTCGTCAAGCAGCGGTTGAAGCAGAGCTTCTGGTCAGTCAACTGGTGGTTGAAATTGAACGCCGTTTTCAGGTTCGTAAAGTCGGCCAAGATATTTACGAATATCGTCATAGTGCAGAACAAAAAGCCGATGCCATATTACAAGACATGCTGCATCAGCTAGCTACTACGGACATGAGTGCTGAGCAGGTCATGACAGAGTTGACCCGCCGGTTAACCCAAACATTATCCCATGCTCCGTCCTCGTTGATGCGCCGCGCTGCGCATGACGGTAACTCAGAGGTATTAAATGTGATTATCACTGGGCTCAAAGACGCTTATCGCAAAAAATAACCCCATACACCATGCAACATAAAATAGATAATAAAAAAAGGAGTGCGCTAAGCACTCCTTTTTTTATGGTTAATGCAACTATTTAAATAGAAACTGGCTAAATAGAAGCTGGTCTCAAGCCAAGAGTAAATAGCAAACTTAATTGAATGTCTCAAGCTTTCTTAAACTCAGTCTTGCTTAGAAAGAGGGGTGCATTAATGCATTGAAGAAATGGGGTAGAACATTTGGAGACAGAATGATAGTCGCTAACACACCGAAACCGCCGCCCCATAAATGAGCTAAGTGATTGATATTGGAATTGCCTTTCTTATTGGCATAAACACTATAAGCGACATAGGCAATGGCAAATACGATGGCGGGAATAGGTAATACGGCAAAGAGGTAAAGCATACTCCAAGGTGCCATCAGAATAAATGAGAACAAAATAGCAGATACTCCGCCAGAGGCACCTAAACTCCTATAATTAGCGTCATTTTTATGCTGTAAATAACTGGGAATCATGGCCACTATAATGGCCCCTAAATAGACCGCCAAGAATCCAAAACCACCCAAAAATTGATTAAAGAATCGTTCAACTGCCCGACCGAAGAAGTACAAGGTGAACATATTAAACAATAGATGGGTACTGTCAGCATGGATAAAACCATGGGTAATAAAACGATACCATTCTCCTTTGTTGACCGCAGGAGGGTAGAAGATTAATTTGGCCATTAATCCTTTGTTTTGCCAAGCCAATAAACTAATAATGACGGTAATAATAATAATTAAAGTCGTATGACTACTTAATAAACTGTTCAAAATATTTCCTTACTTAGCATTATGCTTAAAAGTAAATGAGTAAAAGGAGGAGGTAAATTGTGATTAATAAAAGGATGATAGGGTCAATAAGGGTAAAGCAAACTTGGGGGCTCTATTGAATTATCCTAAGTGCTCAAGTCGGTTAAAAGTAAAATTAAAGGGAGAGCAGTTAACTAAAATCAAACTATTAAAATCAGGTTAACCAATTAGGTCTATATTTACACTATTTTTATTAACAAGGTCTAGCCGGATATTTTATCAGTTTGTGACCAAAATATATTTCTGTAACACGCCTTAACTGAGAATTTACCTGAATATAACGTACTTATTTAAAAGATAGGGTATTGTAGTAGGCAAGTTTGGTAGATAGAAAAAGTTTGCCCTGCATTTAGTACTTTACTTGCATTGATTGCTTTGGCTTTATCAAGCATTTTTAACGGTCATTTGAGTACTAGTGCAGTTAGACCCTGTCTTAAGTAGCCATACTTATTTTAAGTAATAAGTAATTAGTAGCTTAAGTAATTGCACGAGTACGACTCAAGTAATACTACTTAAAAAATTAATTTAATAAAAATTAAAGAGTAGTATCAATGCAGGAATTCTAACTTTAAACTCACCTTACATTTTTGTCATTATTTAGGAGATTATTCAATGGATATCATTGGTCATTTAGCACGTACAGTTACCCCTGCTGTTTTGGGCGACAATCGTAACCCACAAAACGAAGGCTTATTAAAGCAGTTTTACGCTTTGTTTGCTGCCAAACTTGCGGATAACGATACTTACACGCGTTTAGGCACTCAAGAAGTAAATCGTGATGACTTAGGTCTATTTGACCGTTTATGGTCTGATGAAGCCCAAAAGTCAAATATTGCTCAACAGCTTGCTACCCATAACAATGTTGATGTGAGTTCTGTAAAAGGCCTATTGGCTTCTGCAGCCCCATTAGCCTTTAATGAAATTAAAAGTTTAGCAGGCGGCACGCCAGTTCCACAATTCTTGCGTGATAACCTATCGTCATTCCGTGACCATATTCCAAGTTGGGCGACTGCTTTATTACCAGCGGGTATTTTAGGCGCTGGCGTTGCAGGTGCTCATGCGGTACATAATAATGTAACAGCCAATACCACCTCTACTGCGGCTCATACTCATGAAGCAGGTCATCGTATTTCAGATACTACGAGCACAGCACCTTTACAGCGTGAAGAGAAAGAAAGTGGTGGCTTCATGAAAGCTCTACTTCCTATCATTGGTTTAATCATTTTAGGTGCTTTAGCTTGGGCTTTATTGAAAGGCTGTCAAGATAATCCAGCACCAGTGGCTACGCCAGAGCAAACGGTACAGCAGACTACTCAAACGACTACAACCACTCAAACTGATCTTAGCCCAGCAGTGTTAACCCTTGCTACTGGCGAAGGCAATGACTTATTTGCTTGTCGTATCAGTGCGGGTAATGATGAGCTAGGTAACAGTGTAATTAATGCTGTGAAAGATGTATTTGGTGGCAATGCTGATAAATGTCGTGCCGATATCGATGATAACTTCGCGACAGATATGCCAGCCTCAGCACATTTAGCGGCTATCTTACCTCTCATCAAAAATACACCTAATGCCAACGTAATCATCGAAGGCAACGATGTTCGCATTGATGCGCCAGACCAAGCACAACTTGATAAGTTAGTAGCAGACATCAAAGCAGCTGCTCCTGAATTAAATGTTATTGCTGCTGGTCCTCTAGACTTAGATGCTGAAATCAAACAAAGTATTGCTAATGCAACCACTGCTATGGATAATCTAGGTGAAAATCCAGATCCTAAAGATGTGGCACGTGCGTTAAGCCTACAGGTTATTAACTTTGAAGTGGATAAAGCAGACATTCCAGAAGTTAACAAAGCGGTATTAGACCGTGCTGTAGAAGTGATGAAAAATGTTCCAAATATGCAGTTAATGATTTTGGGTCATACTGATAGCGATGGCGATGACGCTCATAACCAAGAGCTATCACAGCGCCGTGCAGAATCTGTAAAACAGTACTTAGTGTCTAAAGGTGTTGACGCATCTAAATTAATGACCAAAGGTATGGGTGAAACAGATCCTATCGCAACTAACCAAACTGACAATGGTAAGTTCCGTAACCGTCGTATCGAATTTACTGTATATGATGAAGCGACAATGGGTAACGATGAAATTCAAGTGACTCAAGATGCTGCAGCAGTAGATCCTGCAAATGCTAATGAAGTAGCTGCACCAGCACAACCAGCAGCTCCAGAAGAAGCTAAAGATCCAGAGTCAACTAACACTGCACAGTAATAAATTTGGACTACTACAACTAAGCGTACCGTATGTAACGTCTACCTTAATTGTTATAGAATCCATTAAAGTTAAATAAAAAAAGACCGTCCTAAGGGGCGGTCTTTTTTATAGTTTGTTGTTTTTTCTGGTACTTTCTTTAGTTTTAGTTGTCTCAGTTCAAATCAAGCCAAAATTTTCAGTTCAAAAACTAATAATGAATTAGTGACTATAATGAGTAGGGTCACGCTCTACGAACACAGACATGGTGTCAGCAAAAAAAGCGTGTTGCACATTTTGTTGAGCGGTCTTCCAATACTCAAACTGAGCACAAGTCGCCTCCAAACTACCTTGCCATTCTGGAATATGGCTGCGCATGGCCTTTAAGCGTTCTTGATTCGGCACAGGTAAAGTAGCCGCAGTTTCAATAGCTTGGATGGCGGCAACACGGTCGTTACAGACTAAAGCCATATCACATCCGGCATTTAGAGCAGCAGTGACTCGGGCGCCCACATCCCCCGCCACATGAGCGGCTTTCATTGACAGGTCATCTGAGAAAAGCACACCGTTAAAGCCCAATTGTTCACGTGCAATGTCCTGCAGCCAAATTTTGGAGAAGCCGGCTGGCTTATCATCCACTTGACTGAAGATCACGTGAGCAGGCATTAAAGCATCTAACCAAGGCTGACACTGAATAAAAGGCTGTAGATCAACCCGTTTGATTTCTTCAAAGCTGCGTTCATCAATAGCGTCTGCCACATGAGAATCTGGAGCAATAGAGCCATGCCCAGGGAAATGTTTGCCTGTGGTGGCCATGCCTGCGGTTTTCATACCCCGCATAAACTGCATAGACAGCGCCACGATAGCTTCTGTACGGCGATGAAAGCTACGATCGCCAATCACTTTACTAACACCATTAATATCCAAGACTGGGGCAAAACTAAGGTCAATACCGACTGCCATAACTTCTGCGGCCATCAGATAACCACAGTCATAAGCTAGGCTCAAAGCGCGGCAAGGATCAGCGTCAAACAAGTCTCCTAATTTACCCATAGCAGGCAGCGGGGTAAAACCGTTACGTAAGCGCGCCACACGGCCACCTTCTTGATCGACACCGATAAGGATATCTGGCTGTAGCTGATGAATGTCATCACAAAGGCGGCGCACCTGATCCGGGTTATCAACGTTACGTGCAAATAAAATAATACCGCCGACTTCCTGACGGCTTAGTACTAAGCGGTCTTCCTCAGTCAATTCTGTGCCAGCGACATCGATCATTAATGGCCCATACATAAGGTTTCCCCTTTGAATTTATTTTAATCTAAATATGAATTGGTTATTATTACAGTAAACGTAATGAATACCAACCGCTGTATCACTCACAATAGCGTCTCTCACTGGCAAGGAAGCTAAATACAGTGAAGTAAGTTAAGGTAGTTGTAGGTTAAACGTAAAATTAGGTAAGAATGCTTATACAGTTTTAGACAGTCAACAGCTATTTGTTATGCTAATATCAAGGCATTATATCTATATTATAAAATAATGAGCGAGAATAATTTATGAGATTTCAACCAACACAGCTGGTATTAAGTGCTGCCGCTATTGGCGTTGCGGGAATTGTTTTTTCCCAAAGTTATACCGAAGCTGTTGCTTCAGATAAAGCTACTTTTGTTGCCACTCCAGAACAAAGACTAACCGCCCGTCAAGTGGCGGCTTTATTAGATAGAGCTCACTATTCTAATAAACGTTTTGACTCAGAGATGGGTCTTAAAGTGTTAGAGATGTATTTTGATCGCCTAGATCCCAACCATACTTTATTTTTGAAATCTGATGTGGATGAATTGACCAAAAAATATGGGTCAACTTTCGCAGACAGACTTAAAAAGGGAGACTTAAGCGCGGCTCAAAGTATCTTTAATCGTTATATTCAACGCTCAAACGAATACTATAATTTTGCCAATAAGTTTTTAAGCAAAGAAGTCAATCTGAATCGCAATGATTCTGTGGTATTAGACCGAGAAAAAGAACCTCGTTTTAATAGTGCTGCAGAGCAACAGCTATACTGGGAACGTCAATTAACTCTACAGATTATCAACTTAACTTTGGGTCAAGAAGAAGATAAAGCTCGAGATGAGCTGTATACCAAGCATCCTGAGCTGACCAAAGGTAATGACTTAATCTTGGGAGAAGATCGAAACCCAAGAGAGGTGCTGCTCAATCGCTTAAACCGTCAAAAAGAACAGTTGTCGCGTATTAAAAGCGATGAGATTATGGAGTCGGTGCTAAATACCGCCATGCTGACTTATGATCCACACAGTAATTATTATGCCCCGGTACAGTCAGTCGAGATGCAAGTACAGTCTAATTTACAGTTAGAAGGCATTGGGGTGACTATTCGCCCTTATCGTAAGAATCCAGACTATACCCAAATCGTTACTTTGGTAGAGGGTGGACCAGCCGCTAAGTCAGGTAAAGTACAACCCAATGATTTAATCATGGCAGTGGCCAAAGACGGAGAGAACTTACAAGATGTGGTAGGTTGGTCGACCCGTGAAGTCGTGGCTTTGATCCGCGGTAAGCGCGGTACTGATGTTACCATAAAAGTAAAACAGCCAAACAGTCCAGATGCCGCTGCCCGCAACATTGTGTTGACCCGTGATGTGATTGAGCAAGAAGATGCTGGCGTGACCCATCGTGTTATTACTGTTAAGCCTGAGGGTAGCAATCAAGAGAAGCGCATTGGAGTGTTAGAGATTCCTAGCTTCTACCTGAACTACCAAGCACGTCGCAACGGTCAGAACTATCGCAGTGTTAGTATCGACACTCAAAATGAGCTTAAAAAGCTAAATGAGCAAAATATTGATGGCCTTGTGGTGGACCTGCGTAATAACCCAGGCGGGTCGCTTGATGAAGTGGCGAAGATGTTAGGGTTATTTATTAAAGAAGGGCCTTTGGTCCAAATTCGTGATAACCGTGGCAACGTCCAAGTGTATCAAGATGAAGATGGCGGTAAGCAGCTGTATTCGGGTGATATGGTAGTGATTACCAATATGGCCTCAGCTTCAGCCTCTGAGATTTTTGCTGCAGCTATCCAAGATTATGGCCGTGGCTTAGTAGTCGGAAGTACCACGACTGGTAAAGGCTCTGCTCAGATTCAGTTAGACAGTTTGGCTTTAGGATCTGCCACCTTGACCCAGCGTAAATTTTATCGCGTTACTGGGGGAAGTACTCAAAATAAAGGGGTAGTACCTGACATTCCTTTAGTTAATATCTATGAAGGTGCAGAATTTAGTGAGCGTGATCAAAAACATGCGATGGCTTGGGACACAATTAAGACCTCACCTTACAAACCAGAAGGTAAATTTAGCAGTCAGACATTGGCCACATTAAATCAGCAATCTAAAATTCGTCAGACCACCAATCCGCAATTCGTGTATTTAGATACTTTGAATAGAGTGCGTAATATGGAAGATGATAAAAAAGCTGTTAAGCTGAATATCAATGAGCGTCGCGCGCATCAAAAACAAATTGAGCAGAAGACTTTAGATGCTGAAAATGCGCGTCGTGTGGCCACCGGTAATAAGCCTTATGCCAGCTGGACAGAATATCAAGCGGCCGTTGAAGCAATGTTTGAAGAGCGTAGTCGTTTAAAAAATGACCAGCGTCCAAAACTACCGGAAGATGAAGCCTATGTGATTGAAGCCGCTAAAATTATGTTAGAGGCCGATAAGTTACAGAGATTTCAGGAGTTAGAAAACTCTAGATAAAAATTAAATAAAAATCAGTCATTCATGGTGTTTATTATAAATGGCTTATTTTGTTATAAACCTTTATACCTCAAGGGGTGTAAAGGTTTTTTAATAGGTAAATTGACTCTTTTATCAGCGGCATCTATCCATGTAAGCATATGCTTACAACACATGACGCTTTGGCGACTTACTCTAATGCAGTTAATTTGCGATTATAGCTTCACGGCATCAAGGATGATGACTCAAAGGATTGAGTGCTTTAAATTATCTGTTTATGGTTCTGACCAATAAGTTGGCAGTCTTATAACAATAAAGTAAAGTTTCCGGATTAAGGACAAGTAGCTTTCATGAACAGAGTATCTGGTTTGATATTGTGCCATGGATTTAGTAGGGAAACCCACTCTTTGATTTTAGTAGCACAGGAAGTGAGACTTAACGTTAAAGGGAAATGTAATATTTAGAGCAGGACGCTCACTATGATTAACTATTCTAGGATGGGGTAGAGAGTTATAGTCTGTCAGGATGACAACAACGAAAGCCGCATAATGAGAATTATGCGGCTTTGTTATGTTTATCGATTGAGTATTTGATCAGTTCAAAATATTCAGAATCATATAACCAAAGTCATATAACGAACGAAACTCATTTAACAGTAACAGCAATTATAAAAATAAGCATTTCAAAAATGGATAGAAAAAAAATAGGTAGGAAAGGACTATTTCTAGTCTTCTCCTACCCATTTCTATATTCAATATTTATTTTATGTCTAAATTTATCTCTCTATAAAATAAAGATAATACCCATTAGATAAATACAGCTATCGACTAAACATCGTGTTTAACACGCCATTCACGAACTTGCTCTTCAACTTTCTCTTTGGTATGGCCATAGCGTTCTTGGATTTTACCAACTAGCTTATCAAAGCTACCTTCAGCATGGGTTAAATCGTCGTCAGTTAGTTCCGCCCACTGCTGTTTAATATCACCTTTAAGCTGGTTCCATTCGCCTTTAAATGTATCTTTATTCATAGTTATATTCCTTGTTTTAGTTAGAGGTTGTTTCAAAAGCTATTTTAAAAATTATCTAAGTTGCTAACTCTTATTGTCTTAGTGATGTTAGTCTTATGGTTATTATTATGCATCTTATAATAATTGATTGTGTATATAGCTATGTGGCTTATTATAGGTTTTTGGTTTCGATTGTTAGCGAAAATAACAATTAATAGTAAAAAGGGTTAGATTAAATTATTTCTCTGTATCCCTTATTCTATAAGATTTTAACAGGTTAACGATTAGTGATGTAAGCATATGCTTACATCACATGATGCTTTTAACGTCTTACCACATGCCTATTAATTTGAGACTATAGCTCTACTGCATCAAGGATGATGAATCATGACCAACAAGCGTAATCTTGTCTCATGAAATTTAGTAAGGATACTCACTCTTGATTTAATACTCATAGGATGTGAGCATTAAATTAGAGTGATAAGTACACTCAGAGCAGGATGCTCATGTTATTAACTATTCTAGGATGGGTTAGATAATAATAGACCGTCAGGATGACGACAACAAAGCCGCATAATCAACGTTATGCGGCTTTGTTGTGTCTGGTCTGGTATCGCTTAGCTTTGTAAGGGTCAGGTTAGAGGCAATTAATTATAGATAGGATAGCGTTGTTAATGAAAGCGCTAAACCTACAGATCAAAAATCAAAGGTCTACAAGAACCAAAGTATGAGACCAAGTCATAATAAGTTATAAATAGTATCTGCTAAAACATACAGAAAACAAGACATCGAAACCTAATCTTGAGACCCAGACTAGAATTAATGAAGAAATACACTGTAATTAATAAAAACTTGAGGCAAGATAAAGAAGTAAAATTAGTTAAATCATAGTGTTAGCGGTAATTTATAGGGGGCAATAGGCTCTTGTAAGCATATGCTTACAGCAATAGACGCTATTGCGTCTTACACCTACGTCGACAATTTGAGATTATAGCGGTACGGCATTAAGGATGATGACTCAAAGGATTGAGTGGTTTAAATTGTTTATAATTTTTTATAATAGGTTTTAGCAATAGTAACTTCCGTATTAAGGATAAGCAGCTATTAAGTTAGCAAGTATGAGCAAGGTATCTAGATTGATAGTGCGCCATACCAAAGTAGGGAGACATGACCTATACAGTACAGACTTACTGTAATAGGGCGCAATACCAGAGCAGGATGTTCGTTAATATTAACGGTCTAAGGCTGGGTTAGTTAATATTATACAGTCAGGATGACACACAGCGAAAGCCGCATAGCGAAAGTTATGCGGCTTTGTTTTTTTATACTAATGGCTAATAGTTAATACTCAAAGATGAGTCGGTAAAGTGGCTTCAATGATTAATCCAGAGTGGCCGTCTTGACGGTTGTAAGCCACCAGTTCCCCTTGATGAGCCAAAATAATCGCATGGGCAATGGCCAAACCTAAGCCATAGCCATTGTATTTTTTGGGGGATTGAGTAGCGTTAGCTTGAGTACTGTTTGGCTGATTCAAGCGCTCTCTAGAGGTACTCAGTCTGACAAAGGGTTGAAAGATACGTTGTAAATCCGCTTCGGCCACACCGCTGCCTGCATCCATAACTTTGACCCTTAAATAAGGTAAGTGCGTCTCCGGGTGCATAAAAGTCTCTAAGCTTACCTCGACGATTGAATGGGGTGCAGTGTGAGTAAAAGCATTGCGAATGATATTTTCAAAAGCACTGTGTAACTGTTGTTGATCGCCCATAAGTTCATAGAGGCCGTTATCATGTCTGGCTAACGGTGCTTTAACATTTGCTTCATTGAGTACCTGCCATCGCCAAGAGACAGATTTTTCCTGAAACTCAAAGCAGACATCTTCCTTAATTTCATCGATTAAAGTATATAAATTAATGGGTTGATGGGCTTCGATATCTAGCGCATATTGACGCATTTGCAATGATTGAATTTGAATGATGTGTTCGATAAGCTCATTCGTAAGCATCCGACCAACCCCCTATTGCGGTGGCACCCAGCGATGAGGCAACAACTCCTCCAGATCCTCTTGAATAGGCAGGCGTCTTAGCACGTCTGTCAAATAAGCAGACACATCCAAACCATTTAAGCGAGCTGACTGAATGATTGACATAATATTCGCAGCCCGCTGCCCACTTCGCAGCGAACCGGCAAACAACCAGTTTTTACGCCCAAGTGCCCACGGACGCATCTGATTCTCCGCCCAATTATTATCAATCGGCAGCCTGCCATCATCTAGATACTGAGTCAGCGCCTGCCAACGTTTCAGGCAATAATCCATCGCCTTACTAATACTGGCATTTTTAGTGGTTAACTGCCTTTTTTCTTGTAACCATTGGTGCAGCTTATCGGCAATCGGTTTGGCTTTTTCTTGCCTGATTTGCCGAACTATTTGGGGATCTCTTGGCATTGGGGGTGTATTTTTTTCAAATCGCTCGTCAATCTCACGTTCAACAGCATACAACTGCCTAAATAACGTTAATGCCTCAATGCTCACGATACTTTGGCCAGTGATATGCAGTTCATGAAACTTACGCCGTGCATGAGCCAGACAACCGATTTCAGTTACACCTTGATGAAATAAGAACTTATACCCGCTGTAATCATCGCAAACCAGCTTACCGCGCCACTTATCTAAAAAGGCTTTAGGGTGCTCATTACGACGACTTTCAGCAAAGTCATAGACCACCGCCTTTAAGGAGCTGTGCTGTGGCGTAAGATACGCCCAGACATAGCCTTTTTTTAATGATTTACCACCTACCTTTACATGGTTCTTCATGATAGATACCGGTGTTTCATCGGCATGTAAGATAGGCTCAGACAGTAATAGTTCATGCAAGCGACTGACTAAAGGCTCAAGGGCAACGCCGCAGCGTCCTACCCAGTCTGCCATAGTAGCATCGGGGATATTTACCCCACTTCGCTGATAGATAATATTCTGCCGATATAACGGGTGATGGTCTGCATATTTGCTAATAAGGATGTGTGCAAGCAGCTCTGGGGTGGCGATGCTTTTGTTAATAATCTGCTTGGGGGTAGCCGCTTGATGAATGATGTCACACTCACGGCATACCCATTTAGGATAGATGTGACGCTCAATATAAAACTGCTTAGGGATAATGCCAAGTTTGTCTTGTTTATCCTCCCCAATTCGCTTCATTTGACAGCCGCAGTCACAGACGGTGGTAAGTGGTTCATGAACCTGGGTTTTCACCTCAAGGTTGTCAGGAATCACTGTGTATTTGGCACGCTTTGTTTTTTTAGGCTGATCAGTAGCTGAAGCTGGCAGCTCATCTGTGCTCTCTTTGCCGGCTTCAAGCTCACCCTCATCGATGAGGGTTTCTGCCTGAGTAAGTTCAATAGCAGGCAGCTTGGCAAGCTCATCTTTGCTTAAGCCACTAAGGTAGTCATCTCGGATTTGTTCAAGCTGCGCTAAGTCCTCTTGCGCCGCCTCATAATTTAAGTGGGTTTGTCTGGCAGTGATGCCTTCACTTTTTTGTCCATAGAGCCGGTGAATAAGCCGCTTTTGTTTTTCGATGAGTTCAAGCACTTGTTCATACAGCTTGTGGTTTTCTTCAACCACTTGGTTAAAAAGCTGCTGTAGTTGATCGTGACTTGTGTTTGTTTGATCAATTTGTTGCTGCAGGTGCTCATTACGCTGTTCAAGCAGGTGAATTTTCAACAAAAGCTCGGCGTAAGTGGGGTCTTTTGATAAGTCGGATAAGTTGGCAACAGTCATGGCGATATGTTGCCAGAGTTTTATTTGCCTGTCATCTGCTATTTATAGGATGGGGGTTAATTTATCTTTGCCCATGTTACGCCAAGGCAGTCCACTGATTAAGGCATTAAATTGTTCACGGTTGATGCTGATGCCAGTTTGAGTGGTGGTGAGCGGCTTGGTTAAGCCATGAAATTTATTGTCATCAAGCTGACGGCTACAAAGCCATACGCCAAGCCCATCATGAATGAATACTTTTAGGCGTGTGCCTGCTTTGTTGTAAAATAGGTAGGCACAGTGAGGGCGAATGCTTTGGTGTTCGGTGAGGATGTGGGCCAGTAGTTTGCCACTACCACATCGCATGTCCATGGGCGTGGTGGATAGCCAGATGTGAGTGATGGGTATCATTGCAGTCCTCGTAGTAGGTCAATCAAGCTTTGAGTGTCTATTTGGGCAATGTTGAGGCTTATCGTCCCAGATGCTCGAGATGTGGTTTGCAGTTTGATGTTCTTTATGACGGAGGCTGAGCCTAGATGCGCACCTTCAGGCGCAAGATGAATTGGAATAAAGTGCGGGTTTGTTGGATTATCTGGTCTGCTTATAGCGCCAGGTAATGTGTCAGCTTGAGTCTGCGTGCGCTGATACTGGCGTTTCCAGTTATGTAGAAGGTTTTGGTTAATGCCATGCTCTAGAGCGATACTGGCAATTGATCGACCTGAGTCTGTCGCTTCTTTTACTAAAAGCGCTTTAAACTCAGCGCTGTAAGTTCTGCGTTTGGGCTTATTAGGGTATTGTGTTGTCATGTTAGTGTCCACGATTATTTGTTCATGGACACTATCTCGCATTTTTTAATAGAAAAAAAGATGGGATGGTCGGATGCTTACGCTCATTCATGCGCTCTGATTCTTTTTCAATACGGTCTAGATAGTGTCCTGCCTCGGGTGCAAAGTCTCGGGTCAATTCGGTGGCCACCTCTAATCGGGCCAAGGGCGAACGTAGTTCATGAGAGATGTCACTTAACATTTGTTTTCGGGCCAATTCACTATTGGCTAAACGGGTAGACAGTTTGGACACGTCTTTTGCCAACATGCCTAGCTCATCGTTACCCAAATCTTTTAACTCCTCTCCAGCAGTAAAGCGTCCTTCACTCATTAAATGAACCGCTTTTTGAACCCGCTTAATGCGGCCAATTAAAGCACGGCTTAACCAGTAACAGACCAAAATGCTAAACAACAAGATAAGTGATACTCTGATTAGAGTGTGGTCTTTGCGCAGTGAGATTAGATCCCGTAAAGAAAGCTTCGGCTGAAGTTGGACGGTATAGCTTATACCGCTGTTGGAAACTACAGTGGTGTCTTTTAACTCCGGATAATTGGTAATTTCCGCACTAACTTGTTGCCAAGGCTGCTCCGACCAAGGCAACAGGAAGCTTCGATCGCGCTCTTCAGGCGGAGGAGATAGTGAGGGTAAGCTTAAGTTAGAGGAACGAGACGATGGGTTTTGAGCATCAGGATGAGGCACTGAATCATAGAGATTAATTCTTTTATTATCAGGATGAAAACGACCAAAGCTAGGTAGAATCACAGCACCTTTTTCATCCACAATACGCATTTGTGACAGTAGCCATCTGTTTCCATGATACAGGTATTTAACGGTCTGTAGGTCATCGTTGGCCAACGCTGCAACAGTATGCTGACGGGCGACTAGCAGCCGAGCAACCTGTAGCTCCATTCTGTTGTTAAGCTCTTTAGCATTGATCCAACGTTCAATCCCTACTGATAGAGCGGAAGTTAATAGTAAAATAGCGAGCATGCTTAAAAACAGACGCCAGAATAAGGTGAGCGGCTGATTGAACCGGTGCTGTGAAACTTTTTTTGGCGTTGTTTTTTTCATATAAAAATACTCTATAGGACCAATTGATAACCTTTACCACGAACGGCTTTAATGGGGTCTTCATGAAAGGGCTGTAGCTTTTTTCTAAGCCGAGAGATATGCACATCTAAGCTTCTATCGAGCGGCTGTAGTTCGCGCTGTAATACGGTCTGTGACAGCCATTCTTTACTGGCCACATTGCCTTGTTGCAGAAGTAAGGCGATCAGTAAATCAAACTCAGTGCCTGTCACTTGCAACACCTTACCATCGACTTTACATACTCGGTGTACCTGGTCAAGCTCTAACCGTTCATGCACTAACGGGGTAAAGTCAGTAGCTTGGGCCGTGGTACGCTTAATTACGGCATTAATCCGGGCCAATAGCTCGCGTGGGTTGCAAGGCTTAGCAATATAGTCATCAGCCCCTAATGCCAAACCAATGATACGATCTATCTCATCACCTTTGGCGGTAAGCATAATGACAGGTGTCTGTGTCAATGTGGGTAACTGACGCAGCACACTTAACCCATCAATCTTTGGCATCATAATATCTAGCACAATTAAGTCATAGCTGTTCGTTTTCAGCTTCTGTAGAACCTGCTCTCCATCATAAGCACAATCGCACTCAATTCCGTGATTGGTGAGATATTCCACCAATAGATCGGAAAGCTCTGTGTCGTCATCGCCTAGTAAAATATGTGTCATAAACAAACCCTGAGAGAGATAGCCGGAGAGATAGAAAGTTAACAGCATTATACGTCGCTTATTAACGGCCAGACTTATTAAAAACCAGACTTATTTAAAATAATGTTATCGAAGTTGGCTGCATAGGAATACTAACGAGGGTCATTGACACAAGCAAGGGCAGAGGAACTGTATTGTTGCAATTGTTACCTTTCTTAAAGTTTCATCAAATTAAGTTACTTAGAAGTGGCTTATGATAGCGTCAATGAATCAAAGTGCTAAAGTTATTGAGTTCACGACCTTCGACGGGTCGATAAATTAATAGATTCAATAAACTTGATGGCTCAAAAAATTTGATTAAGAAAATTTAATGTAAAAACCACTTTAAGGGTAATGGGTATGAAAAAATTAGTATTAAGTTCGATATTGGCAGTATCAGGTAGTTTGGCAATGGTAGGCTGTACTCAGGCCAGTGCAGTTTCTGAGTCTCAAACCACGCCAGCCACTAAAATGCAGCACAAAAAAGGTGAGCACTCTAAAGGTGGTCACCATATGGGTAAGCGTGGTAGTTTTGAGAAGCTTAATTTAACGGATCAACAAAAAGCACAGATGAAAGCCTTGCGAGAAGCACAGAAGCAGAAGCGTCAAGCCAATGCTCAGCAAGACAAAGCAAAAATGCAGCAACTGCATGCACAGACTGAAGCGTTAATTAATAGCCCAACTTTAAACACTGCCGCCTTAAATAGCTTAGCTGATCAACAAGCCGCGTTATCAAAGCAGAGATTTGTTGAGCGTGTTCAAGCACAGCATACGATGGCTCAGATTTTAACTGCTGAGCAAAGAGCAGAATTGAAAAAAATGCGTGAAGAGCAAAAAGCCAAATTCCAAAGCAAAATGGCTGACAGAGCGGCTAAAGCAAACGCAGCTGCCCAGTAATGACCGCTAGTCAATTTATAAATTGACAGTCAATAAGTAGCCATCAAAAAAGAAGTAGCCATCAAAAAAGCGATCTTAGGATCGCTTTTTTTTTGGTTTCTAAAACAGTCTAACTCGTTGTTATAGACCCTATAAAGTTGGTTAAAACTTATTTGACTAAAATAAAGCCAACTAAAATAAGACCGATTGAATGAGGACTATTAAAGGAAGGTTGACTTAAACTTTAAGCATCACGTGCCACATTGCCTTGTAGGGCTGTAGGCAAAGGTAATAGCTGTAGCTCGGAGTTCTCTAAATGTTCAGGGCGGGCCACAACTAACGCTTCAAAGCCTAAATTATCTTGTGTTGCAATAGCATTCACCACTTGGACCTTATCCAAGCTCGCGCCAGGTTGAGGAACTTCCCCCTCACCTTTGACGCGGTGTAAGAAAGCTTTCGGTGAGGCTTTAAAGTAAATTCGAGCGATAACTTCTTGGCCTAGGTAACAGCCTTTATCATAATCTACTCCGCCACGTTGATGTAATCTCAGTTCTTGAGGTTGAAACAGCTCTTGAGTCGCCTCTACAATCCAATAGTTGCCTGTCGCAATACTTAGGGCTTTCCATTCTTCCACATCGCACTTGTCTGCATTATGGCTAAAGGTAGCCTCTTGTTCATCCGTGTCTGCGCCTAACACACAAGGATAGATATCAATGGGCTCTGAGGTAGTGAACTTAGAAAAAGCACCGAATTTTTTTAAGTGAGCCTGTAAGCTTGGTAGACAGTCGGCACTGATTACGATATCAAACTGATCTTCCGCTTGTTTTTTGACCCAAATACCAAATTCGATACGACCTTTTAGATTGGCAATAGCCGCTGGAATATAACTTAAATCGATTTTGTTGATATTAACCGTTAACTGGCTTTGTAAGAATTTTCCAGCATCTTCACCTTGTAAAGTGATTTGTTTAAACGTTAAATTGCTCACAGTGGGCATCCTTTTTAGTGGTTTTTTAAAATTTTTAATTCAGTCTATGTGATTGATATATTAAGTGAGTCTATGGGCAAGATATATTGTCGATTATTATAAAGGCGTCGTAATATCGTACTTTTGTCCGTAGTGGCAGTATGTAACTTATTAAAGTCACGGTAGTTACTACTTTAATTTGGCTGAATAAGATTATTTCAACCGCTTGTTTGAGCAAAAATCTGCAGTTTAGGCTACAATACTAAACGATATGAATTCAATACTGTATCTTAAATAATGGAAATGAGGATAAAATGAGCTTACCTAATTGCCCTAATTGTGATTCTGATTTAACTTATGAAGATGGCGCCTTATTGGTTTGCCCTATGTGTGCTCACGAATGGACAGCTGCTGAATCAGATGGAACGGCTGCTGCTGCAGAAGATAATGTGATTCGTGATGCAGTGGGTAATGAATTACAGGATGGCGATGCCGTTACTGTTATCAAAGATTTAAAAGTGAAAGGTTCTTCTACGCCCTTGAAAGTCGGCACAAAAGTGAAAAGCATTCGTTTACTACATGACGCTCCAGACGACCATGACATTGACTGCAAAATCGATGGTTTTGGTCAAATGAAGTTAAAGTCATCGGTGGTTAAAAAGGCTTAACGAGTTTAATGGGTGCTATTTATAGTGTAGCAACTTAAATTTTAGAAGGTCTGACCTGAATTTTAAAAAGTCTCACTTCGTAAAGGAGTGAGACTTTTTTATGGTTATCGAAATTAGTTCTGAGTGCGCTCTAGTAAGTGGTTTTTAGGATCGTGGATTCGATAATAGAGCATTTACGGATATCAGGATAACAATAATAAAATCATAATGCTCAAATGAATCTTAGTTAATCCATAAATATTTTAAGGGTTTAAAGCTTACAACCATAAAACAATTCATAGATGGTGATTTTTGTGAATTAAGTTACGCAGTCTTTGCTATAATAATTAAATAAATCTATTTAATCTAGGTTAGATAGTTAACAATGAGGAGTGAGCATGTCAAAGAAAAGCGGTAAACCAGAAAAGATTAATGATGAGTACGTGACCAATCAAAAAAAGATTGAAAAGTATGAAACACAGAAGAAAAAAGATGGCTCACGAATCAAGACCAAAGAGGTTATTGACCAAGTATTATTGAAAGACTTGAATGAAGGTAATTTCGATAGTATCTCTGAAAATTTACAAGCGTTAATACATGATGCTTCACCCGATGATCTTGAAAAGCTTAAAGATTTATTTGCAAAACATGCGTTAGCCAATGCGGTTAAAACAGGTGAGAAAAAAGACGATGAGTTGTCAGATAACTGGCGTGAAGGCGGCTATCCTTATAAAAACCGTTTATCCCGTAAAACGTATGAAAAGCAAAAATACCACCTACAAGTAGAGCTACTGAAACTACAGAAGTGGGTACGTGAAAACAATCAAAAAGTGGTTATTATCTTTGAAGGTCGTGATGCGGCTGGTAAAGGGGGTTCTATCAAACGCTTTATGGAAAACCTAAACCCTCGTAGTGCCAGGGTAGTAGCGCTTGATAAGCCGACAGAACGTGAAATGGGGCAATGGTATTTCCAACGTTACATTCAGCATTTGCCTGCTGCCGGTGAAATGGTGTTATTTGACCGTTCTTGGTATAACCGTGCTGGCGTTGAGCGTGTGATGGGTTTCTGTACCGAAGAGCAGTACCAAATCTTTATGAAACAAACCCCCGAGTTTGAAAGACATTTGATTGATTCGGGTATTCATCTCATTAAGTTTTGGTTCTCTGTAAGCCGTGATGAGCAGCGTCGTCGCTTTAAGCAACGTGAAGCGCACCCCTTAAAACAGTGGAAGCTGTCTCCTATTGATATGGCATCACTAGACAAGTGGGATGAGTATACTTTAGCGAAAGAAGCCATGTTCTATAACACGGACACGGCAGAGTCGCCTTGGATTGTTATCAAATCAGATTGTAAAAAACGTGCTCGTCTAAATGCCATGCGTTATGTATTAAATAAACTTCCCTATGAAGGAAGAAACCAGAAGCAAGTCGGTAATGTGGACCCGTTAATTGTGGGCCGTGCTGGTGCCTTGTATGAATTGGGCGAAAAGTCTGATTTAGCCATCTAATTAGTCAGACTTGATCTTCCAATAAAAAAGGAGCAATCATTGATTGCTCCTTTTTCATTTTATATGACTAACTGATAATGTTCTAAGTTTCGCAGTGATGTCCTAACTAGGATGTTGACCACAAGACAAGCCTTAAACTAAGCACTTATTTTGCCCATTTTAACCAATCTAGAAGTAATAGAGCCTTTGGTACGTTGATGACGCTCAGCTAGAGTCTCCACGCTATCACCATTATCAAACCCTGTATTGAGGCTTTCCTCCTCTTCTGTTTCCCAAGGCTTGCCTGCATTGGCCGGTAACTGTGCTTGGCGCTCAATCCATCTTATACGTGCTTGAAGTGCAGGAATAGCCACTTGCAAAGCCCGTTGAATATCATCATTTAAACATAGGCTCTTGGGTGTTAGTGGCTCATCGGATAGAGGGTTAATGCCTTCACTAAGCTTTTCAATAATACGAAAAGCTTCAAAAGTATCCATAGGTGCTACTGCTGCTTCAGGTTGGGCCAGTGATTCTACTGCTGTTTTTATATTATCCATGAGGGATTAATATTCCTTTTGATAGAGATTCAGCTTGGTTTGGTTGAGTTTTCATTACATGTAAATAGTTAAATTAACTAAACTATATTAGCACCAAATCTAATCAATAAAAATATTTTCTTTCAACCTTAGCACGTCACATTGGCCCATGTCCCACTCGTGGTGACTGACTACAATCAATAAATCTTGCTGCTGATGGACCCGCACACTATGCCATACTTTCTCACGGGTCTCGACGTCTAGTCCGGCAAAGGGTTCATCAAGCAGTAACACACGGCGCGGCTTTAAGAGCAGTCGGGCTAAAGCAACGCGTCTGGCCTGTCCGCCAGAGATAGCGGCACCATATTCTCCTAAAGGCGTATCTAACCCTTGAGGCTGAGCATGTAACCAAGGCAGTAAACCTACTTTATCCAAAGCAACTAACAACTCATCGTCCGTAGCATCTGCCTTGCCAAGGCGTAGGTTAGCGGCCAAAGTTTGGTCAAAGATATCCAATTGCTGCCCCAAATAACCCAGTTGATCTTGCCACTCATAATCGAACCAATTGGCATCGTTTAAGGTAGCGTGACCTGAGGTTAAAGGCAGCTCACCTGCCAAAGCTTGCAGTAAGGTAGATTTACCACATCCAGAAGGGCCTTTGATAATTAAGGGGGTACCAGAATGCATGCTAACATTCACATCTTGTGCACCTACCAAAGCGTTAGGAATTTTAGCAGAGACCTGGGTCAACTTAGCGTTAAGTGGCCCAGTGGGTAGTTTTAATCCTGCATGATTCTTAAGTTTATGGTTGCTCGCCGAATAGTTCTCGTCTGTCTTATTATCGAAGATTGTTTTTTCGCTATTTGGTTCAAGTTCTGAGGCGGTTAATAAGGCATTGAGACGATCTTTGGCAGAGACACTGTTGCCTAACGCCAAGTAATGCTGACCGAACGGCACAATAATCTCTTGTATACCTAATAAGCCTAAAGTTACTGCCAATACCAGTGGCACATCTATGTTATTAAGCACAGCTTGAGGCGAGGTAGCATTGCTAGAGAGTTGGAATATTGAAAATAATACCACCAATACGGCAGCATAAAAGAACCATTGAATAAGTAGCATGACAGTAGAGCGTAGTTTTTGAGCGCTCCATTCCAACTTTTGTAATTCATTGTCTTGAGCGATATAAATTTTGGTTTGGGTTTGCCATTGTCGCCAAAGTAGCAGTTGGGTAATAATAGCCAACGGTGCAAGCAGTTTTTGGCGACGGGCTTCAGAAACCTGCGACAGTTTTTTCGCGCGGTTAATGCCTCTTAAGCTGACAATCAAAGGCAGTAGCAACGCTAGTAATAACAACAAATAAATCGTAATTTTACTCACTGCACTGACAGGTAATGCCCAGCTGATAAATAAAGCCAATAATAAAACCGAAACGCTGCCCACCAGCCAAGGCGAGATTACTCTAAGGATAAACTCATCTAACTTATCAATATCACTGACCAAGCGGTGCATATATTGTGAAGCATGTAGCGTATTACGCTGTTGTATCAACGGCAATGCAGCCAAGCGATTAAAAAAGCGTAAGCGTAAGGTCTTCAATAAATCAAAAACCGCATTGTGCGATACCATTAGCTCGCCATAGCGACCTGCAGTGCGTGCCATGGCAAGCATACGGATAATGCCGGCGGGTAGCATATAGTTAAAAGCATGTGACCCTACCGCAATCATGCCAGCCAAAGCCGCTCCGGTGATAAACCAGCCTGATATCATCAATAGTGCAATCATCGATAGCGCTGTGACCAGTCCTAAGATCCAAGAGAATACCCATAAATCAAAAGAGGGCTTAAACATATCACGTAGGCGAAACACGGGGGTAGGCGCTGCTGAATCTAGTAGCTGCTGCGAGTTGACCTTGCTTTCAGTGACTTTCTGCTTATTCATAATCACCTCCCATTTCAGTCAAAGCTACCGGAAGAGACAGCGTTACTTGTCTATCTAACCAGTTTAACGTCTCATAGGCATGGGTAATCCATATGACTGTTTTGCCAATGCTAACCCGCTGCAGAAGTTGATGAATACGCTGCGCGGTATCGGGGTCGAGATGCTCAGTGGGCTCGTCTAATAGCCATAGACTGTCATTTCTTAGCAGTAATTGGGCAATGCCCAAACGCTGCTGTTGACCGCCTGACAAACCTTGACCTCTATCGCCAAGCTGGGTGTTAATTCCTTGGGGCAAGCGCTCAATAAGCTGCCAAAGCTCGACTTCTTTAAGCGCATCAATAAGCTGCTGGTCTGTGGCATTAGGATTGGCAAGGCGTAAGTTTTCAGCGATGGTCAGTGGCATCAATGCCACCTGCTGTGCTAAGTAGCCCATGTGTTGTCTGAGCTGCTGTTGAGGCAGTTGTTTGATGTCTATACGCTCTGAATTGGCAAGGGTAATTTGGATAGTACCCTGATAATCAACGAATCCCATTATCGCCTGTAATAAACTGGACTTGCCGCTGCCACTGTCTCCCGTCAAGGCTATCCTTTCTGTAGGCTGTAACTCGAAACTGACTGGGGCCAAACGGGTGCGATAAGTCATTGCTTTGACTAAACTATCAGTGGCATGAGCATCCGAACCCTTAATATTAGAGCCATCAACTTTAGAGCCATCAGCAGCAGGGCTTAGGTATTGTTCTGAAATATTGTCGCTAATAATGCTATCGCCGCTAAGAATATTATCTTCGCTAATAATAGGGGTCTGAATGCTGACGTTTGTTATTGTTAATCCAAAGGGTTTTGATAAGTCGACAGGAGCTTGTGACAGATCCTCCGGACTTGTGTCTTTCTCAGAATCAAATTTGAAGGTATCTACTGAGTCGCCTTTGCTAAGCTGCGCTGCTTTAATAATGGGCAACAAGCTTTGTACCGCGCCTTCGGCTTCAGCTTTGGCATGATAATCCGCACCAAGTTGACGTAGAGGGACATAAAATTCAGGGGCTAATAGTAAAATAAATAACGCCCCGAAATAAGCCACAGGGACATGACCTTTGTCCCACGGCAAAATACCCATTAATCCGAAACCAAGATAGACCGCAACCAGTGCGATACTCAGGGCGGCCAACAGCTCAAGTACTGCACCATTTAAAAACGCAATCTTCAGTACATCCATAGTGCGGCGACGATACTCTTCACTACTAATGGCCAAGTCCTGCTCGGCAATGGAAGTGGCTTGTAGTCGTTTCAGAGTTGGCATACCCCGAATCCAATCCAAAAAACGACCACTTAACTGTGACAAGGCACTAAATTGAGCCGCGTTTTTTTTGGCGGTAAGATGACCAATTAGGATCATAAATATAGGCACTAAAGGGGCGGTCATTAACAGTAGTGCGGCTGCAAACTTACTCTGCCAAGCCACTGCTATCAGTAGAATAAGGGGCGTGGTAACGGTGACATTCTTTTGCACACTAAAACGGCTGATAAACCCATCTAGGGCATCAGTTTGGTCAATAATTTGACTGGAAATACTGCCATCGCTGCCGAAATGACGTAAGTTAGGCCCTAAAGTAGCCATGGTAGACAGTAATGACTGTCTTAACTCACTACGGACTTTTAAGCTGGCTCGGCTACTCAATAATTCTCGCCCCATATTGAGTAAAGGTCGCAGTACAAAGCACAGTGCAAGTCCTATAAACCAAGCAGAATCAATACCCGTGGATAACGGTATCTTATTAAAGTAGTTGGTTAGCCATAAGCTGAAGAGGCTGGCGAGTAGCCAAGCTTGCCACACAAAAATAAGGGTGCTTATAACCGTGAGTAGCCACGCCAGACTAAGAGGTCGGCGCACGGTATTTACCAGCTGTTTTAAAAAGCTTTTTTCGGCAGTAGAAAGGGTGGCCATAGTAACGTCTGATTTAGAAAAAAAAGAGAAAGTTATAAGATACAAAAGTTAAAAAATATGTTTTTCAATGGGTGTATGATTTAGCAAACATTCTAAGCTTACTACATTGAAAAGCCAATGTATGTTAATGTATCTCGCGAAACCTTGGGCCCGTAATAGAACCCTATAAAATATTTAGCATAGGACAAAGTTCGGTGATTATCTTGATAATTTGCCACGTTTATCATTGCTGTTGTGAAATAAAAGTGAACAGTTTATGGAACAAATATTTTAAATCGAGTAATATAAGCCGCAATAAATCATTGTTGATATAGTGGTTTTATTGTATTTAACGTTGTATCTAATTATGTGCCCAGTGAGTACTCTATTTTTTATACTTTATAAAATTATATATTATAAAATAAAGATGAATGGTTTAGAGCAGTAACAGAGGCTAAGTCGTATTCTTCAGTAGTGTTTTGTGATAATCGTTTTAATCGCTTATTAGCATCTAATGTGGTTTATAGATGTTAAAACTTATCGGTAATGCAGGGTTAATCACTCGTTTGGTTTGATAGGGTAACAGGAGTAGGGAGATAGGGCCAGCCAGTAGGGATGTGAGCAGTAAGGTGGTCCTATACTTTGCATATCAAAGCTATGCCTATCAAGTCATAGTGTGATTTGATCCTTCTTTTTAGGGAGTTTGGTATGATTACTGAACATCTAGTTGATATATCCCGCTTGCAGTTTGCGGTGACGGCGCTTTACCACTTTTTATTTGTCCCATTAACCTTGGGTATGGTTTGGATTCTGGTCATTATGGAATCCGTTTATGTCACAACAGGTAATCAAATCTGGAAGGACATGACTAAGTACTGGGGCAAACTCTTCGGTATTAACTTTGCTCTAGGGGTAACCACTGGGATTACCATGGAGTTCCAGTTTGGTACTAACTGGGCTTATTATTCGCATTATGTGGGTGATATCTTCGGTGCCCCTCTTGCCATTGAAGGTTTAATGGCTTTCTTCCTTGAATCCACCATGGTGGGTCTATTCTTTTTTGGTTGGGATAGATTGTCTCGTGCCCAGCATTTGATCGTTACTATGCTAATGGCCTTAGGGACCAACCTTTCTGCGTTATGGATTTTGATTGCTAACGGCTGGATGCAAAGCCCAGTAGGGGCGTCCTTTAGCTATGAAACCATGCGCATGGAAATGGACAGTTTCGCCACTATCTTATTCAACCCTGATGCGCAGAATAAATTCGTACATACTGTCTCTGCAGGCTATGTTACTGCCTCAATGTTTGTACTTTCTATTTCTGCCCTGTACTTGCTTCGCAAGCGCGATGTGCCTTTTGCCAAGCGTAGCTTCCAAGTGGCTTCAGCCTTTGGTATTGCTTCTATTTTAAGTGTTATCGTTTTAGGGGATGAATCAGGGTATTCAATCGGTGCCGCTCAGCAAACCAAGATGGCAACGATTGAGGCCATGTGGCATACCGAACCTGCACCGGCTTCTTTTAACCTGATTGCAGGTATTAATGAAAAAGAGCAAAAGAACGATTGGCAGATTCAGATTCCTTACGCGATGGGACTAATCGGTACGCGTTCGCTTGATAAAGAAATTCCAGGTATTCACGACATCAAGGCTGTGAACCGAGTACGTATTCAAAATGGGATTGTTGCCGTCAGCTTGCTTGAACAGCTGCGTGAAAATCCTAAAGATGAGATGTTGAAAGCACAGTTTGAAGAAGTGAAAGATGACCTAGGCTTTGGTTTATTGCTTAAAAAGTACACTCAAGATGTGTCACAAGCTACCCCAGAGATGATTCAAAAAGCAGTGGATGACACCATTCCTGCCGTAAAACCTATGTTCTGGTCATTCCGCGGTATGGTGGGTCTTGGTTTCTTAATGTTGGCATTATTTGCAACCAGTATGTGGCATACCGTAAAAGGCAACTTTGCAGAAAAAACATGGTTGTTAAAATGGGCTGTCATTATGTTGCCAGCACCGTGGATTGCCATTGAGCTTGGTTGGTTTGTGGCGGAATATGGCCGTCAACCTTGGACTATTTATGGGGTTCTGCCTACCTACCTTTCAGTTACCAACTTTAGTGTGGCCAACGTTTATGGCTCATTAGCAGGCTTCGTAGGTTTCTATACTATTTTACTTATCATTGAAGTTTATCTAATGGTTAAGTATGTGAAGTTAGGTCCAGCAAGCTTAGGCACAGGTCGTTATGATGGAGAAACTCCGCGTAATGTGACACCTGTAAGTGGCAAAAAGGAGGTCGACCATGTTGTTTGATTATGAAACGCTAAAAATTATTTGGTGGCTTTTAGTCGGGGCTTTACTGATTGGTTTTGCCATTATGGATGGACACGACATGGGGGTGTGTACCCTATTGCCATTCGTCGGCAAAGATGATGATGAACGTCGTGTTATCGTTAATACAGTCGGTCCTCACTGGGAAGGTAACCAAGTCTGGTTTATTACCGCAGGTGGGGCATTATTTGCCGCTTGGCCAATGGTCTATGCGTTAGCCTTCAGTGGTTTCTATTGGGCCATGATGGCGGTATTATGGGCCTTGTTTTTCCGTCCTGTAGGCTTTAAATACCGTAACTTAGTGAAAGACCAAAGATGGCGAAATGCCTGGGACTGGGGCCTATTTGTCGGCTCTTTTGTACCGGCAGTGGTATTCGGTGTGGCATTCGGAAACTTATTTTTAGGGGTGCCTTTTAGTTTTGATAATATGATGCGCTCTACCTATACCGGTAGCTTCTGGAATTTATTGAATCCTTTCGCAATTCTTTGTGGTTTGGTCAGTGCTACTATGCTTATCATGCAGGGTGGGGCTTTTCTTGCCCACCGTACAGAGAATGGCATTCAACAACGTACCATTAAATACACGATGATCTCTGCTGTGGTAATGGTGGTACTTTTTGTGGCAGCAGGCGTGTGGATTCAGTCCATTGATGGCTATGCCATTGTGTCGCAAATTGACACAGCTGCTGTGGCCAACCCATTGACTAAAGAGGTGGTGGTACAGCCCGGTGCTTGGATGGCTAACTTTGAGAAATACCCTTGGGCTTGGGCTTTCCCTGCGCTTGGGGTAATTATGCCACTTATCACCGCCGCTTTATTGAAAGCGGGTAAAACTCTGACCGCTTTTGTGACATCAAGTTTTGCTGTCCTTGGCGTTATCATGACTGCCGGCATCGCGTTATTCCCATTTGTTATGCCATCGTCAACGTTCCCAAATGCCAGCTTAACCGTATGGGATAGTGTGTCTAGTCACTTAACGTTGATGGTGATGTTCTACGTCGTGGTGTTACTGCTACCGATTATTGTGTTTTATACCAGTTGGGCTTATAGCGTCATGCGCGGTAAGGTGACCACTGCTTATATCCGTGAAAATGATCATACGGCATACTAAGCTATCTACTTATTTAGGAGAACATTATGTGGTATTTTGCATGGATATTGGGCCTTGGATTTGCCGTCCTTTTGGCCATTGTGAACGCTGTTTGGTTGGAGCACGAACAAGGTCGTCTAGACTCATATGATGCTCAGCGTAAAAAGATTGACCCTCACTTAGAGAAGACACCTAAGTAACAAGGACTAGGTCAAACCAACCGGCATTTGTGGTTATTGACCTATGCCTGTTAAGCGATAACAGTATGACAATGATACAAAGTGGGCTCATAAGAGCCCACTTTTTTTTGCTAATATAGAGCGGTTGTTACAAGGACAAATGCGTCACATTTGGTTATAGGCGCCAAACCTTGTAATATTGTTGCAGTGATACAGGGTAAATTGTATTTTTGACCTTAAATAGGTTTTCTTTTAACCCAAATCTTATAACTATTATGCTTAAAATCAACACCCTTAAACCTGAACTTTTAACTCTTAACCCTTAAAACTATCTTCCTAATAATCAAAAGACCTAACCTAGGTTTCTTTCATCTGTAAAGTCGAGTGACTACTATGAGTACTAAAAACGAACAACTATTCCTACAAGCCAAAAAACATATTCCAGGGGGTGTTAACTCTCCCGTACGTGCTTTCGCTGGCGTGGGTGGCACGCCAGTATTTATGCACAAAGCAGCTGGCAGCAAAATTTACGATACCGAAGACAACGAATATATTGATTATGTCGGCTCATGGGGCCCTATGATTCTAGGTCATGCACACCCGAAAGTGATTGACGCGGTTAAAGCCGCTGCCGATGACGGACTAAGCTTTGGTACCCCAACTACGTTTGAGACTTCAGTGGCCGATAAAATCTGTGAAATTGTGCCAAGCGTTGAGATGATTCGTATGACCAGCTCAGGCACAGAGGCGACAATGAGCGCTATTCGTCTGGCTCGTGGCTATACTGGACGCGATAAAATCGTCAAATTTGAAGGCTGTTACCACGGTCACTCAGACAGTTTATTGGTAAAAGCAGGCTCAGGTATGTTAGATATCGGTGAGCCAACGTCACAAGGGGTGCCAGTTGACTTTGCTAAGCACACCATTACCTTGCCATATAATGACCCTCAAGCAATTAAAGACTGCTTTGAAAAATGGGGCGATGAGATTGCCTGCGTTATCGTTGAACCTATCGCCGGTAATATGAATATGATTGTACCAACTCAAGAATTCCATGATACTTTGCGCCAACAGTGTACCCAAGGCGGTGCAGTGTTAATTTTTGATGAAGTAATGACCGGTTTTCGTGTGGATCTAAAAGGGGCTCAAGGCTACTTTGATATCGAACCAGACTTAACTTGCTTTGGTAAAATCATTGGTGCAGGTCTGCCAGTAGGTGCCTTCGGTGGTAAGCGTGAAATCATGGAATGCATTGCCCCAATGGGCGGTGTGTATCAAGCCGGTACGTTATCAGGCAACCCACTGGCGATGCGTGCCGGTATTGCCATGTTTGAAGACTTAACCCAGCCTGGTTTTTATAAAGGCGTGGCAGATAAAGTGACTTATTTGGTGAACGGTATTCAAGATGCGGCAGAGAAACACGGCATCGAACTACGTTCAACGAAGCTTGGTGGTATGTTTGGTCTATTCTTTGTGAAAGATAAAGCCACTGGTGTACCGCAGAACTTCGATGAAGTGACAGCATGTGATATGGACAAGTTCAATACTTTCTTCCACGGTATGTTGGAGCGCGGTATCTATCTTGCGCCTTCTGCTTATGAAGTAGGCTTTATGTCCTCTAAGCATAGCACTGAAGATTTGGATGCGACTATTAAAGCCGCTGATGAGGTGTTTGCTGAAATGGCAGCGGCATAATACAGGCCAATAGGATTAATAATATTAGCACGGGTCATTAACACGGATGAGGCCAGTGCTATTTATTAAACAATTGACTATAGAGGTTGTTTTTTACGTCAACCTCTATTGAAAATAAAGTATATTTATTTCATAGGTCTTTATTGGTTTAGGTAAACTTTAGGATGTTAGTCTATTATTAATATGTTAGGCTCTCAATGGTTTACTGGCACTAACGAAGGCCTATTTACCATATTTTACATCCCATTTTTTATAGCAAGGAAGCCGTTTTATGAGTAGTTCTTACTCTGATATAAATGAAGTTTATGCCCGCCACAATGTTAATTACAACCTCTTTATCGATGACAATATTGAAAGTATTATCGACCTGTTACAACCAAAATTAGAACAAAATTATCAAAAAACAGCACTTCGTATGGGGCAGGCTACCCTGTCGTTTGAACAACTCGATATTGCCAGTAAACGCTTTGCTGCATTTTTACAATCTCAAGGGATGATAAAAGGCGATAGAGTGGCTGTACAATTGCCAAATATTTTGCAATATCCAGTTGTTATGTTGGGGTGCTTACGCTCGGGAATGGTGTTGGTCAATGTCAATCCTCTATACACTCACTATGAGTTAGCTCACCAAATTACAGACGCTGACGTAAGAGGTCTGATACTGTTAACTGGTATGGATACGGCTTATCAGCAACTAGAAGACAGTGTAAAAAGTAGTTTGGACTGGGTAATGCATTGCTCGGTGACCGGTGATTCGGCAGCGCAAAATGATATCTTAGCGTTAATGCAACTAGAGACTTCTCTAAGCTCTTCAAGCACGATAACCCCTTCAAGCACAATAGATAGCAATGAAGATGCTCAACCGCAGGAGTCTGTTAGCCTCTCTACTAAGCCACACACCGTAAAGTTTGCTGATGCGATTAATAACCATCATGAAAATGACTTTAAAATGCCAGATATTGGCCGTGAAGATTTGGCGTTATTGCAATATACCGGTGGCACCACGGGTAAGCCAAAAGGGGCTATGTTATCTCACTACAACGTACTGGCGAATATTTTGCAGTGTTATGAGTGCTTTGGCGCTTACGTTGAAGCCAAGTCAACCCAACAAGTCAAAATGCTCAATCCGCTACCGCTGTACCATATATTCTCCTTCACGGTTTGTGGTTTATTGAGTTTGTATGGCGGCTGGGAAGATATATTAGTGACTAACCCTAGAGACATGGATAGTTTGATTGACGTTATTGATAAACATAAGCCAAATATTATTCCTTCAGTAAACACCTTGTTCATAGGCATGCTCAGTCATCCAAAATTTGCTAGCTTAGATTTTAGTGAGTTGTATCTCTCTGTTGGGGGCGGCACGGCCATTATCAGAGCAGTCGCTGAGCGCTGGGAAAAGGTAACAGGTCAAACCATTAATGAAGGGTATGGTATGTCTGAAACCAGTCCGGTTATTTCTTTTAACCCGCCAAGTGTGACAGAATTCAATGGCACAGTAGGCCTGCCTCTGTCGCTAACTGTATTCAAAGTTTTCGATGATGCGGGCAATGAATGTGCAGTTGGGGAGCCGGGTGAAGTCTGTATTAAAGGGCCACAGGTTATGAAAGGCTACTGGCAACGTGATAATGACCAAACCTTTACCGCAGAAGGCTTTTTGAAAACAGGAGACATTGGCTTTATCGATGAATCAGGATTCGTGACTTTAGTGGATAGAAAAAAAGACATGATTTTAGTGTCAGGATTTAATGTTTATCCCAATGAAGTTGAAGCAGCATTGACTGAGCATCCAAAAGTGAAGGAAGTCGCAGTGGTAGGCGTCGCAGATGACTATAGCGGCGAGGCCCCTAAAGCATTTGTGGTAAAAAATGATGAGAGCTTAACGGTAGAAGAGTTACAAGCTTTTGCCACTGAGCGAATGACCGGTTATAAACGTCCTAAGTATTATGAGTTTATTGCTGAATTACCCAAATCTGCTGTGGGCAAGATTCTGAGAAAAGAATTACGCTAAAGCAGGGGGATAGCGACAAGGTCTACTGATCTGGTCAGCCTATCTATTAGTCATTTTATTTATTAATCGCTTTATCTTGTTTTCTCTTAACTATAGTTTTTGTTGGCTATAGAAAGTGACATTTTTATAAGTAACTAAAGTTAATGAGCAACTAAAGCCATCCTATTTATAGGGTGGCTTTTTTGTGAGTCAGGGTTGTTAAATATGCCGAAATTTAAGTAAATTTTATTAATATACCCTTGCTTGCCACTTTTTAGCATAAGTGATTTAATGAGATGGCCTATCTTATTTGTGCTAAAAGTTTGGGGCAACCACCTTTTAAGTTAATTTAGAACGGATTTGGCGAATTTGCTTTCTAACTTTGTTAGAATAGAGCCCTATCAGCGAATATGGTTTTTAATATACTGGCAGCTAAAATGCCTCGCTAAGTTTATTTTTAAGATTTGGTATTTAACTTATCGTGCGTAATTCTCCACCTATAATCTTTGATTTAGGTGGAGATGTAAGCACGGGCGACCTATTCTAAGTATTTAGGTTTATTGCTGGTAATTGATGCTAAATGCAAATAATGCTAGGTTATACCTATATTCAAGTTGACTGACAAACCATGCTTAAAGCCTATAAATACAGAATTTACCCAAACTACGAACAGCGAGTGCTAATCGAAAAGCATTTTGGCTGTAGTCGGTTTGTGTTCAATTGGGCGTTGGCATTGCAAAAACGCTACTATGCTATGTTTGGCAAATCATTATCACGTAGCAAAATCCAAAGCCATTTAGTAAAAAAGAAAAAGAAAGCTCAGTTTGCATGGCTAAACGAGGTCAATAGCCAATCACTACTAAATGCCTTACTAAATATCTATACCGCTTTTACTAACTTCTTCAAAGGTCATGCCAAATTTCCACGGTTCAAATCTAAAAAAATCCCACAGCGTAGTTATCAATGCCCTCAACATTGCACCGTAAACTTTGAGCAAGGTATTATCAATCTACCTAAAATAAAAGGCATCAAAACCGTATTTAGCCGTGAATTTGTTGGTAATATCAAAACCGTTACTATTAGTAAAACCGCCACAGGCAAATACTATGCAAGCGTACTGGTTGATAATGCTGATATATTGCCAACGCCTACGACCATTGAACCTAGATTAACGGTTGGCATTGACTTAGGTATTAGTCACTTACTCAATCTATCAGATGGTAGCAAATTTGATAACCCAAAGCATTTAGCCAAAGCCAGTAAACGACTTGCTATACAGCAAAAAATCTTTGCTCGTAAACAAAAGACCAGTAAGAACTATCAAAAACAAAAATTAGCTGTTGCTTGTATTCATGAAAAAGTACGCAACGCTCGATTAGACTTACATCACAAAATCACGCATAGCCTTATCTGTGAAAACCAAGCGACAAGCTATGCGATAGAAGATTTAGGTGTGAAAAACATGGTAAAGAACCGAAAACTTGCCAAAGCGATTAATGACGTGGGTTGGGGGCAGTTTGTTACCCTGCTTACTTACAAGGCGAATTGGTATGGTAAGAATATCCTAAAGGTAAATCGGTTCTTTGCTAGTAGTAAAATTTGTTCGCATTGTCATCACAAATTAGATACTCTGCCGTTGTCAGTCAGAAATTGGACGTGTCCTAGCTGTCAAACACAGCATGACCGTGATACCAATGCAGCAAGCAATATACGCTCTCAGGCGTTAGCTGATGTAGCAGGACGTGCTACTGTGTAAAGAGTTCCTCCATGCCTATACCTATTAGTGTAGGTGGCATGGCGAAAGGTAACAACTTAGGTTGTTATGGGTCGCAAAGATTCCCCCACCATAACCGTTAGGTTTGGTGGTGGGAGTATGTCAATAACGTTCGATACTTAGCAAAAATCAACAATTAACAACACTCGATACTTAATGATCTTTTCATCCTTGCATTAATTTAAGGTAAGACAGTCGCTTATGCCGAATAATTTTCTAGCAAATAACGAACTTATGGCAGCCATTGACATTGGCTCAAACAGCTTTCACCTAGCTATTGCCCGATTGGATCATGGTGAGGTTCGAAAAGTGGCCTCTATGTCTGAAAAGGTTCAGTTGGCTGCAGGTCTAGATGAAAATAAATACCTCAGTGAAGAGGCTCAACAGCGAGGCTTAGATTGCTTGGCACGTTTCATGGGTCGACTCGACTCAGTATCTGCCGACAGATTACGTATTGTGGCGACCAACGCTTTGCGCCAAGCCAAAAACGCAGAAGATTTTATTAGACGAGCCAATGAAATTCTGCCCAAACCAATTGAGATTATTGCAGGTCGTGAAGAAGCCCGTCTGATTTATTTGGGGGTATCACACACCAATGCCAGTAGTGATAAAAGATTGGTAATCGATATCGGTGGCGGCTCTACTGAATTCATTATTGGTCAAGAGTTTGATCCCTTATTGACTGAAAGTTTGCAAATGGGCTGTGTGGCCTATACGCAGTGGTTTTTCCAATCAGGAGACATCACTGAAAGTGCATTCAACGATGCTATTTCAGATGCCCGTAAAGAGATTTTACGTATCAGTACCACTTATCAAAAAACTGGTTGGACTAGCGTGGTGGGCTCTAGTGGTACTATTAAAGCGGTGCGTAATGTATTGGTCTCCAAAGGTTGGGCAGATGACCAAGAGCGTATTACTTACGAAGGGGTTAAAAACCTACAAAAGCTGCTAATCAAAATCGGCCGTGTTGAAGATATTGATTTAGAAGGGGTAAAAGAGCACCGTAAAGCTGTTTTCCCGGCAGGAGTGGCGGTATTGTTAGCCGCTATGAAAGTGTTGGGTATTGATACCATGACCTATTCAGACGGCGCGTTAAGAGAAGGGGTGATGTACGATATGCTTGGCAGATTTGCCAGAGAAGACGTCCGTGACCGTAGTGTTCATGCCTTAGTTGAGCGTTATTCAGTAGACAAGCGTCAAGCAAAACGCGTGGTTAGAAGCTGTGAGCGTCTTTTTGAGCAGACCCAAGAGGCATTGGGTCTGAGTAATGAGGACAATGACTTGCTGCGTCGCACCGCTTATCTGCATGAAATTGGTCTGGCCATTAGTCACAGTGGCTACCATCATCACAGTGCTTACTTGTTGGAATTCTCAGACATTCCAGGCTTCTCTCAAGTCGATCAAATACGCATGTCACAGTTGGCTCGCAACCACCGTCGCAAGTTAAAGACGGAAATGTTGGAACAAGTGCAAGATATTGGCGGTAGAACCTTGGTGTACTTGTGCCTATTGCTACGCTTAGCGGTATTGGTTCATCGCAGCCGCAATGATCATGATAAGAGTGATTTACAACTGCATATTATCGATGAAGACCATTGGCAAGTTATTGTGGATCCAGAATTTGAAGAATATGCCTTGCTTGTTTTTGATCTGGAAGATGATATAGATCAATTTAAGAAATGGGGTGTGGAGCTGACGGTGATTAGCCATTCAACGGAACAATAAACGTTGCTTGATCGACTGTCAGTTAATAAAACAATTCAATTCAACAAATAAGCAGTACTATAATAATATTTTAAGGACCTATCATGAGCGCAGTTTGGGATAGCGTTGGCTTAGCAAGACACCCTAAACGCCCTTTATTTTTAGATTATGTGGGGCAATTGTTCACTGAGTTTGATGAGCTCCACGGTGACCGTGTGTTTGGTGATGATCGAGCGGTAATCGGTGGTTTGGCACGGTTTAACAATCAGCCAGTGATGGTAATTGGTCAGCACCGAGGCCGTAGTACCCGTGAGCGCATTGCTCATAACTTTGGAATGGCGTATCCAGAAGGCTATCGTAAAGCCATTCGTTTGGTAAAACTGGCTGAGCGTTTTAAGTTGCCAGTATTGACCTTTATTGATACCCAAGGCGCTTACCCTGGGGTGGATGCCGAAGAGCGGGGCCAAGCTCAAGCCATTGCAGAGAGTATTGCAACTTTTAGCAGTCTCAAAACTCCGATTATTGTTACTATTATTGGGGAAGGTGGGTCTGGTGGGGCATTGGCTATCGGCGTCGGCGATAAAATTAATATGCTGCAGCACAGTATTTATTCAGTGATTTCGCCTGAAGGCTGTGCCTCTATCTTATGGAAAACTGCTGAGAAAGCGCCTGAAGCTTCTGAGGCGTTAAAATTGAATTCTAGCAATCTGTATCAATTGGGTTTAATTGACGCCGTTATTGAGGAAGGGGAAGGGGCTCATATCGATGCCAAACCGGTAATGGATAATCTGCAACAGTTATTGATTGGGCAACTAGAGGAACTTAAACAGATAGAAGTAACTGACTTGGTCGAGCAACGTTACCAGCGTTTAAGAAGCTTTGATTCAACGTTAAGTCTCAATATCGTTGAGTCCTAAATTAATTAATCTTTCCGTAAATTTAAGGCAGGCGAAAGCCTGTCTTTTTTATTTTACACTCTTAACAATAAGAATAGGTTAGGCCAATGATATCAAGACGTCGGTACTGTAAGTTTAAAATATTTTAAAAATAATTGGTTTTATTTTAAGTTATTTTAAAATAAAGCTTGCCAAAGAGTAAATAGGGTCCTATAATGCACATCTGCTTGAGAGAAGCCCGCAGCAAATCATTACCTCGTAGTATTAGCATTAATCCTCCGTTTTAAGATTTACCGTAGTTGCTCAAAGCGTTACCCGACCAAATTGGTCATTATGTTTTAAAATTAGGAAGATGAATATGTCAGATACTATCAAAGGTACAGTAAAGTGGTTTAACGAAGCTAAAGGTTTTGGTTTCATTGCTCCAGAATCAGGTCCAGACGTTTTTGCTCATTACAGCGAAATCGCAAGCTCAGGTTTCAAAACCTTAGCGGAAGGCCAAGAAGTTGAGTTCACAGTAACTCAAGGTGCTAAAGGCCCACAAGCCCACGGTATCACAGCTATCTAATTAGCTAAGATAATTTAGAGTAATGATAATTTAAAAACATTACTTTAAATGAATCAAAGAAACGAGCCTATGGCTCGTTTTTTTTGGTCTGTACTTTTTATTCTGTTCTTTATTTTCTTTTTGGCAGTTATTTTCGGCAGCTATTTTTAAGACTCATTTTCAGGCCTTTTTAGAGACTGTCTTCTCGCTAGTATCTTTGATTTTTCTTGTTTTACTATTTTTGATTCTTAGCTCGGTTTTTATTAGTAAATTTAACCGCTAAATCCTTACCATTTATTAAATATCTTTCTGTTTATCTTAATGTATGTGAATTGCTAACATCAGTGACAGTACACACAGATATGACCTATACTTTATGATTATATACTTATGGTTAGGTTAATAATCTTTCTTACCCATAACTCTCTGTTTACCCCTTAAACTTTAGTAAAAGTGAACATTCTCTTGATTAGATTGTAGCTTCAAATTATTAGAATGTGTGCCCTTCAGTTGATAATTATAAAATGAGGTCTACCATGCGCAAGATACCGGTTTATAACCATCCCGCTGCGGGTTGGTCCGCTCTAATAGACTCTTCTCGTGTCCTTATGGATTACAAAGCTTTTTTACGCGGTAGTAGAAGTGTATTAGGCAGTAACCAACCTGAATGGGGCTTTGATTGCCCAGGTTGCGCGTGGCCTGATCATAAAACCCATAAAGCGATTGATGTCTGTGAAACAGGTATCAAAGTCTTAGCCAGTGAAACCATGGATGTCTGTGCCGATGCAGAGTTTTTTTCCAAGCATTCTGTTACAGAATTACAAAATTGGTCAGGCTATGAGCTAGAGCATGCTGGTCGTTTAGCACAGCCGATGCAATATGATGCGTCTCAAGATAAATATCTCCCTATTGCTTGGGAAACGGCTTTCAAGCGTATTGCTGAGAAGCTACAGAATTTAGACTCTCCGGACGAGGCACTGTTTTATACATCAGGCCGTGTTACTAATGAGCCGGCCTTTATGTATCAGTTATTTGTGCGGTTGTTTGGGACTAATAATTTACCAGACTGCTCAAACATGTGTCATGAGCCGACCTCAGTCATGTTGGCTAAGCAGCTTGGCGTTGGTAAGGCATCAGTGGTACTGGAAGACTTTGAACAAGCCAAGCTGATACTGATGTTTGGACAAAATCCAGCCCCCAATCACCCTCGTATGCTAGAGATGCTGGCGCATGCGCATCAGCAAGGCTGCCGCATTATTTCAATAAATCCTATGCGCGAGCAGGGACTGCGTAAGTTTAGAAATCCGCAGAAAGTCACTCATATGGTGGCCGGCTCTAGTGATGATATGGTGGATGAGGTCATTCAAATCCAAATAGGCGGTGACGCTGCTTTATTGACGGGTTTGGCCAAATGGCTTATTGAAAATGACAAATTAAATCAAGATTTCATTGCAGAACATACCTCAGGTTTTGAGCAATTTAGCCGCTGGGTATCTGAGCAAAGTTGGACAGACATCGAAAAGGGCTGTGGCATTAAACAAGCCGATATTATCAACTTAGCGCGTCTGGTTGCGGACAGTCCAGCTACTATCTGTACTTGGGGCATGGGCATTACCCAGCATGTGCAAGGTGAAGATAATGTTGCTATGATTACTAACTTGCTCCTATTGATGGGTATGATAGGCATAGAAGGGGCAGGGGCATCGCCGGTACGTGGGCACTCTAATGTACAGGGTGACCGTACTATGGGCATTCACGAACGTCCTGCTCAATCATTGCTCGACAGCTTACAAAGTTTCTTTAAGCGCCCTATGCCGCAACAGCCTGGTTATGATGGGGTTAAAGGGGCTAAAGCCATGCAGCAAGGCAAAATAAAAGCTTTTATGGCAATGGGAGGTAACTACTCAGTTGCTGCCCCCGACAGTCAAGCCATTCAACAGGCCCTTACTAACAATGAACTCAACGTCTTTGTGGCGACCAAACTTAATGAAACCATGCTTCATCCCGGTGAGAATAATATCATTCTACCTTGCCTAAGTCGTACTGAGCGCTTAGTCACTAGCAAAGGCAATCAATTTGCGACGATAGAAGACTCTATTTGCCAGATTGTTAAAACCCAAGGCAGGCTAAAGCCGATTAGCGATTTTCTTAAATCTGAAGCACAAATTGTAGCGGGAATTGCTACTGAGTTGTTTGGTGAAGATAGTCGCTTAGATTGGCAGGCAATGAGTGAGGATTATGATCTAGTACGCGACTATATCGCACAGACTATTGAGGGTTTTGAGAACTTTAATGTGCGTATTCGTGACAATAAGCGCGGTTTTCATTTATATCATCCTGCCCGTCATCGTCAATGGCATACTGAAAGTGGCAAAGCACAATTTGAAGTGCCGCAGTATCCTATCACTTATGTGGCGCAAGAGATGCAGTCTAAGTCGGATGCTATAGAAGCTGTTCATGAACAGCAAGCCGAGCACAAAGCCTCAGGATCTAATCAAGCGATTTGGCAATTTACTAGCGTGCGCAGCCATGATCAGTTTAATACCACTATTTTTGGTCATGAAGATCGCTATCGTCAAACCAAACGCCGTGATGTATTGTTTATGCATCCCGATGAAATGAGCCGAATGGGGTGGCAGGAAAACGATAAGATTGTTGTTATGCGCAAAGACAGCCAAGGTAAAACCCGTAAATTAGGCCCATTGGTACTCACCAAAATGGATATTGCCTCAAACGCAGTGGCAGGCTACTATCCAGAGTGTAATAACTTAATGGATTTAGACAGTCATGCGCCTACCTCACATATTCCTTCTTATAAGTCGGTGACAGTTGAGCTACAACGGATTGAGGAGGCGGTCTCTGCCTAAATTAAATCCGTGCTCAAATTGAGTCTGTGCTTAAGTCAGATTTAGGATTAATAGACGGCTTGATTTATAAGCCTGATTCTTTATTCGTAAAAGTCAGTTTTTGAGCAAGTTTTTAGAGGCAGTAAACCAAACTTCACGATGTGAATGAGTATGTCAGCATGAGATTAAGGTGGCTACGGCTTTATTTGAAGCGGTGCCACCTTAATTTATTTAGGGGTACGATTATTATGAGTGGCTTAAATTTAGGTACAGTGGCACTATGACAGGTAACAATACAAATAACGCAGATACTAGCACCGAAAATAAAAGTTTGGCCCGTCGACACCCTACTGAACGAGCCTCTTATATAGTTGGGCCTAGCGCACAGGCTCTAAAGCAGTTGCAGGTAAATCATACTTCTGAGAGCTTAGCGGTAGAAGCAGCGATAGCTTTAGTTATCAATGGCATCCACTATGCAGTACTTATGGCCAGTCCCAGTGACCTTGAGTATTTGGCACTAGGCTTCCTTTATAGTGAAGGCTTAATACAACATAGCGGCGAATTGTTAGATTGGAAGATTACCAAACTCACTCCTGAGTCAAACTTAACGGCTTTTATGGATCAAAGATTTGATGAATCGGCGACCTTGCAAATATTGGAACAACAGCTACAAGACTACGAGGCCTATATTGTAGAATTGACCTTAAATCAGCGCCGGCATCAGCAGATTCAATTTCAGCGGCGCCAACTTTCTGGACGTACTGGCTGCGGTATGTGTGGTATGACGGGGCTGAGCCAAGCACTACCTGATTTGAGCGCTTACCGCTGTGACGGCTCAAGCTCTTCTAAGCCACAGTTAGATACCCTGCTAGAGATACGCGAGCAGATTGCCAATGCGCAACAGACCCATCAGTTAACGGGTGCGGTCCATGCGGCAGCCACACTCTATAAGGGACAGCTTAAACTGTTTGAAGATGTGGGCCGCCACAATGCGCTGGATAAACTCATTGGCTGGCAGCTGCGCCATAAACTAGAGTTGGACTTGGTTGTTATGACTTCTAGGCTGTCTATTGAGTTGGCCCAAAAAGCCATCCGTTGTCGATTGCCATGGCTAGTGGGTATGTCTGCCCCAACTAGCACAGCCGTCAAGGTAGCACAGCGTTATGGTTTGGGTCTGGCAGGGTTTTTAAGAGAGAATAGAGTCACTTTTTATACTGACTAGGTGCTTTCTATATTCACTATCTACTTTTTATACTGATTGGCTATACTCGATAGGTACTAGTATTTTCCTATTTATAAAGCTTATCTAACTTGTTTTTTTATGACGTAATTTAACTTTATTATGACCACTAATAATGCATTGGCTCAGGTGCTTCTGAACAGTTTTGAGCAGCATAAACGACAGCTACTAGGTAGAAGAGTATGGCTTGCCTGTAGTGGCGGCCGAGATTCGTTAAGTTTGGCACATCTTTGTCAGCAATTATTTGAAGCAGGCAAGCTACCATTTTTACCACAGTTACTGCATGTGAATCACGGTATGCAACAGGCAAATGAAATTTGGGCTGAGCAGGTCTCAAATTGGGCAAAGCAAAACCGAATGCCTTGCCAAGTGCTTGAAATTAATTTAGTAAAGAAGACAGAACAAGAAGCGCGTCAAGCCAGATATGAGGCAATGATGGGCGTTATGAATCAAAATGACGTGCTGATACTAGGCCACCATCAAGATGATCAGGTCGAAACCTTATTAATGCGCCTGTTTAATGGGGCAGGGGTCAATGGGCTTAGTGGTATGAAAGAATGGTCTACCAAACAAAGCATGGCGAACGATTATCGTTGTCAGAAAAGCATATTTTTATGGCGACCTTTACTGAGCGTCAGTCGGGAACAAATTACCGAGTATGCCAATCATAACCAATTGGCCTATATCGATGACCCGACCAATATCGCCTCACCGCCTATTGATCACATTGTAGAGGACCAGACGCTTAACGATAGAGCGTGGCTACGCAGTGTGTTATTACCGCATATTACTCAGCGTTATCCTAAAGCTAGAGAGGCGATGGCACGCACAGGTCAATTAATGCAAGATGCACATATCATCTTGAATGAACAAAGCACAGCAGATCTAAGCAAGGTATCTATAGCCACTAATTTGTGGTGCGCTATTCTCGATATTGCTCAGTTGAATGACTTGTCGAATGCCCGTCAATCGTCCGTCATTCACAGTTGGCTAGCACCAACCGCCGCTGAGTTACCACCCTCTAAACGATTGGTTGAAGACGTGTTAGGTTTGGCCCAACGTACTGATGCCAATCATCAGACTAGTCTTTATTGGGACAGTGGCGTATACCAATACCAAATTCGGCGCTATCAAAATAAACTATATCGACTGTTTGATAGCTACAGTCAATGGCTGCAATTAGCACCACAAACACAATCTCTTAGTTTTACAGACAACTCGACAGATGGCTCAATAGATAAGTCGGTTAAGGTAACAGATAGGTTGGCTTTAAAATCATCAAATCTTGAGTTTGAATGGCATTTCAGCGGTTTATTGGGTTTAAAAAAGGCCATACAACAGCAATTGGTTGAGGAAGATAAGTCCTTAACATTGATTTTTGAGCCGTTACCTCGTGACTTAAAGCTGGCATTATTAGGTAGGGCCGGGCGTAAATCAGGCAAAAAACTTTTACAGGCTATAGATCAGCCCAGTTTTATGCGTCAGTCTGTGGTCTTATGCTCACTAAAGCTGCCGACACAAGCACAGCCTTTGCCATTGCTACTCGTAACCCCAGACGAATTAGTGGTGTTACAAAGTGATTTTTCACACTCCATTAGGTCGCTAATGACCTCAAATGAGTTGACCTCTCAGTTACAGCGCCGCGTGTAATATAAGTCTCTACTTAATATTATGTCGCCTGATAAACTTAAAGCTAGCGGTTGGCAGTAATATAATCCTCAAAATGATGTGTTACACTAGCAGCATTATTTACGTACATCGTATTTACATTAAATATAACAATGACTAATTTAAAGCTTTAGCCGCAATCAACAATTTCAAGCTAAGCTTTAAATGAAGGGAGGAACAATGGCAGAACTTAAAGGTAAAAAAATCAGTTTTATTGGTGGCGGTAACATGGCTCAAGCCTTAATTAGTGGGTTGATAGGTCGTGGAATTAAGCCAACAGATATTACCGTTGCCGATCCCTCAGCTGATATTCGTGAGCGTCTGAAAAGCCAGAAAATTAATACGGTAGACCCAACAGGCACTACTGAAAGCGATAATTCGCAAATTGCAGTACAAACAGCAGACGTGGTGGTATTGGCGGTTAAACCTCAGGTCATGAGTAAAGTGGTCTCTGACTTTGCAGAAGTGCTAGACCAACAATTGGTCATTTCAGTGGCTGCGGGCTTATCCACTGATAGCATCAGTAAAATGTTGGGGGGTTATAACAATATTGTTCGTGCCATGCCCAATACGCCGGCCATGATCCAAAAAGGCGCCACTGGACTTTATGCCACAGCACAAATTAGCGATACAGATAAAAAGCTAGCAGCAGCATTAATGGCAGCTTCTGGATTGGTAATCTGGGTGGAAGAGGAATCGCAATTACATGCCGTTACTGCGGTATCTGGTTCTGCTCCGGCTTATTTCTTTTACATGATTGAGTCAATGATTGACGCTGCCGTTGAGCAAGGTCTCGATAGAAAGCAAGCAGCTGCATTGGCCATGCAAACCGCATTAGGTGCGGCTCAAATGACTATTGCTAGTGACGAGACGCCAGCAGAATTGCGCCGTAAAGTGACTTCTCCTAATGGCACTACTCAGGCTGCTATTGAGTCGCTCCAGCAAGATAACTTCGTTCAAACCATTAAAACGGCGATGCAAGCATGTTATGCGCGCAGTGAAGAAATCAGTAAAGAGCTAGCAGATTAAATTAAATGCCGCTAAGTGTTTCCTCAATACGATATTAATTGATATAAAAAGACCCTTCGACCCTGTCATATGGTCGATAGCCCCTTTATTAAGCCAAACTAGTAAGAGTACGTTGAATGACAAGTCTTTCGTATACCCTGTTTAATATGGTAGTTAATTTTGCCATGCTTCTTATTTTTATCCGTTTTATGCTTCAGTTTGCGGGGCTTGAGCGTAATCATCCTTATGTTGAGCCGGCTTACAAAGCCACTCGAATTGTTGATGTTTTTGGGCGTATTTTCCCGACTGTGGGCGGTGGCCGAGTAAGCTTAGCTGCAGTTATGTTGTTATTTTTAATAAAATTAATTGATCTTTCTGGTAATGCGGCGCTTGCAGGGCATGGGTATACGCCTATTAGGTTGTTCTTTGAAGGGACTTTATCGTTAATCCTTAGTTTTTTGAGTGTGGCACGTTATCTGATTATTGGCTCAATCATTATCAGTTGGGTAGTATTATTGACCCAAAAAATGCATCCTATCTTTGAGCTAATCGTACAGATGGCTGAGCCTATCTTGGCACCTTTCCGCCGTATCACACCAAATTTGGGGATGCTTGATCTATCGCCTATCGTCGCTATTTTTGGTCTATTGTTAATTGAAATCTTTGTGGGCATCATTGCTAGAAATTTATTGCCTATGATTGGTTAGGTTTTTGATTGGCAGATGTCAATGACGTTAGTTACCGTTTAGGCCTTGAGCAGAGTAAGTTTCAGGTCGTTGTCTTAATTTTTTTATGTACTTATTGGGTAGAATAAGTGGACAAAAAGCCGATTTAAATGGCTTAATTTGTATAAACTATAAAAACATACTTGCAATGCTGATTTAGTTTGCTATAATACTCGCCCACAACATGAGGTAACTGGCTGAATAAGCTGACATCCTAAAGTTGTGTTTTTAGAAGTTTCGGTGAAGTGGGTGAGTGGCTGAAACCGCACCCCTGCTAAGGGTGTATACGTTAACGCGTATCGAGGGTTCGAATCCCTCCTTCACCGCCATTTTTTTAGTGATTTAGTTAAAAATTATTTTTTTAAAAAAATCATAAAAAAAGATTGACTCCTAAAAAAAACTGGCTATAATAGCCATCCTGTTAACGGCAAGTACTACTAGAGATAGTAATCTACTCAGCAGTTAATAAGAGAAAAGATAAGTTAGATAATTGTTGATAAAACAAATATGCGCCTGTAGCTCAGTTGGATAGAGCACTTGGCTACGAACTAAGGGGTCGGGAGTTCGAATCTCTCCAGGCGCACCATCTAACAAATCACTAAATTAATCGCCCATTGTTTGGCGATTTTTTTATGCCTGTCATATTTGTAAAGGTCCTATCTTTGTCTTCATTGCCTGCAAGCAATTCCATCCAGGCATTTTACCTCAAGACAATACATCGATAAGTATTGCGCCGAATAACTTAGAATATGAGCTTTTTGGCATATGAGTTTTCTGGCTTACTGTCTCATGCTGTGTAGTTTTAGCTCTTTCATAATTATGCCCCGTGCTTACCTTCTGCCTTGGCTGTTTTGCCACATTAAATATCCTAGCACTCATCCTCGTCTTCTATCATTCTCAAAATAAGTTACAATAGCTTTTTTATATAAACGCGTCTGCCACTACTGAGTTGTTATTTAATCATGTCTAAACAACGTACCCCCAAGCTTTCTCGTCGTCCTCAGGCTGCACCACTCAAAAGTACTGAGCCACTTAGACCTACCGGTATTGATGGCGTACACATCTCTGGTGAGCCTGAAATCGCCAAAGCCGGAACTCGAGTTATCGCTATCGTATATGATGGCATGCTGATTTTGGCGCTATTGTTTTTGGTAGGGACCGTATTGACGGTACTAGGAACCATGATGACCATGGAAACAGGGGTAACATCTGATCAAGCGCAGACCTTACCACGCTGGTACCAAAATTTAGTGTTAACCCCTGCTTTCATTTTGACTTTAATTGGCTTTTATGGCTTATTTTGGCGCCGAGGCGGGCAGACTTTAGGCATGCAGACTTGGCGTCTAAAAACAGTAGACAGTAACGGCCAGCTCTTGACTTGGTCTAAAGCCATGAAGCGAATTTTAGCCGCTTGTGTGGTGCCCGTTATCTGCGGTTTGATAGGCTATGCGTTTCATGGCTCACGTTCTGCCATGTTATTCAGTGCCTTTTTTGGGCTGATGTTTAACTATCTATTTTGTTTGTTTAACCGTGGCGGTCTGGCAGTACATGATATGTTGTCAGACACCGTCACGCTTAAAATGCCAAAAATCCATCACGAAGGGTTATTGAAGTCTTTCAAGAAGAAAAAATAACGGTAAATAAGAATGGCTTGCATTATTCACATGCTCACACAAAATGTTGTCTAACTTAGACAGTAATCTTAGTTAATCCTAGCTATAATTGAGTGATATTTAAAATCTCTGTACACGACAAAAAACAAAAAAGCTGACTAAGGACAAGGCATAATAGTAATTTTTCTTACGAACCACACTATGCCAAACCTTAATCAGCTCATAAATATATTATCGCAAAACCTAACCATGAACAAGGCAAGACTGACCTGTTTAGCCTTAATTACTCTAGCGATAATACAAGTACAAAGTAGTAACCTCAAACAAATAGCAAGAGGATTTGTCAAAGGTAGGACAAACAGTAATTACAGACGGCTACAACGCTTCTTTGCACAAGTTGACATAGACCAAGACCAGTTAGCCAAATTCATCTATCAACTCTTTGACTTAGACGAAGTCATCATCAGCATAGACAGAACCAACTGGAAATGGGGTAAAAAGAACATTAACATCTTTTTGCTCAGCGTTGTTCATCAAGGAATCGCTATTCCCTTATACTGGACACTACTGGATAAAAAAGGTAACAGCAATAGTAATGAGAGATGTGAGCTCATACAAAAGTTCATCAACACCTTTGGCGCAGACAAAATACAGTATGTATTAGCCGATAGAGAGTTTGTTGGCAAAGAGTGGTTTCAATGGCTAAATAAAGAGCAAATAAAGTTTTGCATTCGCATCAAACACAACACCCTAGTAGCCAATCATCAGGGTAAATTGGTACAAATAAAGACATTGTTACGTCATCTATCCCCTCATGAAACGTTTATGTTAGCCAGAGCTGTTCCCGTATATGGCGTTAAAGTTCGTCTATTTGCAAAGCGTGATGCTGACAACGATTATGTCATTATAGCGACTAACAATTTAGATCATACGGATGCTATGGCTCTTTATAGCAGACGCTGGGAGATTGAAACCTTGTTTTCTTGTTTTAAAGGACGAGGGTTTAATCTTGAAGATACGCATCTTACACAGTTGGATCGGGTAAGTAAGTTAGTGGCTGTTTGTGCGCTAGCATTTTGTTGGTCATATCGCATTGGGATTAAAACTGTACAGCAACACCCTAAAAGACGAAAGCTTAAGAAACATGGTCGACCCCAGCAAAGTTTGTTTGCTATTGGTTTGGATGTTTTGATTGATGGTTTGCGTGAGTATTTCTTTGCTGGCAATCGGCGTGTGTTTGAGGTTCTAATAAGTTATTTGTCTCCTAGTGCACGACCTTTGAGACTTTGAGCATTTTTGTCGTGTACAGAGATTTAAAATAAAAAAGTTTAAATAGTACATATTTATAAGCGCTAAAAATTCTAATAAGCAATTTGACTGATTTTTTGACTGACTTTGGAGAAGACCATGAGTAAAGATACGGGTGTGAATTTCGATCAAGACATTTTCGCCGCATTAATTACTAAACATGATATACAGCGTGACCTATGCGATAAGCTTGAAAATGAAACAAATAACGAAAAACGTAAAACCATTTATGAAGAGTTGAAAGGTGAGCTACAAGCTCATGCAGCAGCAGAAGAACGTCACCTATATATCCCAGTGATGCAGCATGATGAAGGCTTAGATTTGTCGCGTCACGCCATCACTGAGCATCATGAGATGGATGAAATGATGGAAACATTAGATGATGGTCGTATTAGTCAAGACACTTGGGATACCACTTGTGCTGATTTGATTCATAAAGTGCGTCATCATCTACAAGAAGAAGAAAATGAGTTCTTCAAAGAAGCACGTAAAATTTTAGATGATGATTTACAACAGCGTTTAGGCGCTTTATATCAAGTAGAGCATGATGAGTTTGAAAAAACGCATGCTGATGATTAATCTCGTTAAGTTGTAAGTAGTTAACTGTTACTGTAGTAGAAAAGACCCACTAGATTTATCTGGTGGGTTTTTTATTTGCATTTTTTATGTGTGTAATATAATAAAATTGTAACGACCGGTCTATTTTACTTTTAATTTCTAATTACGGCATCATAATAGAGGTCGTAACTCTAACCACAGTAGTTATTAACCCTATTAAAATCATCAAAAAATCAATCAAAAAACTAAAGGAACCTTTATGGCATACGCTACCTTATTCCAACCTCTTGAGATGGGCAATGAAACTTTTAAAAACAGAGTATTTATGGCACCGCTAACCCGTTTACGTGCGATAGAGCCTGGAGATATGCCTAATATTTTGGCAGCAGAGTATTATGCTCAGCGCGCAGGGGCAGGTTTGATTATTACAGAAGCGACTCAAGTGTCGCTACAAGCCAAAGGTTATGCCGGTGCACCAGGTCTGCATGATGAAAATCAAGTAACCGCATGGAAAGTAATTACCGATGCGGTACATGCCAAAGGTGGCAAAATTGTGGTTCAGCTATGGCACACCGGTTTGGTATCACATAAAAGCGTACAGCCAGACGGTAAAGCGCCTATATCTGCCTCTGACGTGAAGGTAGGCGTACGTACTAGCTTACGTGATGCATTAGGCCAAGCGATTCGTGTAGACAGCACCACACCACGCCCAGCAAGCCTAGAAGAAATTAAGCAGGTCATTGCTGACTTTGCTCAAGCTACCAAATACGCCAAAGAAGCTGGTTTTGATGGTGTGGAAATTCATGGTGCTCATGGCTATCTAATACACGAGTTCTGGGCGGAGCATACCAATAAGCGCGATGACAATTATGGCGGCAGTCGTGAGAATCGTGCACGCTTAATGCTAGAAGTGATTGATGCTTGTGTTGATGCTTGGGATAAGGACCATATCGGCATTCGTATCTCACCATTGGGTACTTTTAACAATGTTGAGGTGGGCTATAATGAAGAAGAAGCCACTTGGCTGGTCGAACAAATTAATAAGCGTGGTCTGATGTATTTACATCTTTCTGAGCCAGACTGGGCTGGAGGCACGCCTTATTCGACTGAGTTCCGTCAGAAAATGCGTCAAGCGTTTGACAATACCATTATCGCTGCTGGCGGTTATACTCCTGAGAAAGCGGAATCATTGATTGAGGCCGGCTATATTGATGCTGTTGCTTTTGGCCGTGATTATATCGCTAACCCAGATTTGGCAGAGCGTATCGAAAAAGGGGTGGCCTTAAATAAACAACACCCTGAGACGTTCTACGGTGGAGACAGAAAAGGCTATACTGATTATCTTTTTATGAGTAAATAAGTATTCATTATTCGTTAGCAACTCCATGAGTTAACAAAAAGCCCTACCTGTGACAGGTAGGGCTTTTTAGTGGCTTTATTTTTGATATAGTGAAAGAACTTATAAACTGTTACAAAGCCAAAGAAAATAAAAGAACAAAGTATCGATACAATGCAGACGCCAGTCTTTACGTTTACGCTTGATCCAAGCCCAGGCTTTTTCGATGGGATTTAAATCTGGGCTATAAGGTGGTAGCCATAAAATACAGTGTCCTGCATCATTAATAAGCTCTTGAATATCAAGTCTTTTATGGAAGGTGGCGTTGTCCATAACAACAACGCTATTCTTAGGTAGGTTTGGCAGTAGCAATTGTGTCACCCAGCTATAGAAGACGTCGGCATTGACATTACAATCATAAAGGCCAATAGCGAATAGTTGATTATTGTGAATAGCACCGATAGCATTAGTTTGATTCTTTAGTTGCCAGTTATAACTGCCAAAGCACGGTTTGCCTTTATAGGAATAGCCGTGTGGTCGATTCTCATGAGACTTAAAACCACTTTCGTCTAAATAAATAATAGCTCTATCGCTTTCTTCAAACTCAGACAGTTGTTCAAGAAATAGACGCCTTAGATTGTCATCTGCTTTAGGGTGTTTTAGTGTCTTTTTTTTGAGTAATGCCGATACGCTTGAGAGCTTTTCCTATGCCTCTGTCGCTACAGTTAAATCGCCTTGCTCGTTCATAATGATAGTCATCAGGATAGGCTTTGACATCTGCTATAAGGGCATCGTTGTCTATCTTACTAGGGATTCGTTTGCATTGTTTGCGCTCAAGCCGTTTCTTCCAGTTTTGTATACTGGTTGGGCTAATTTGATACTCTTCGGCTAACTCCCGAAAGCTGTAGCCTTCGTCAAGTTTGCTAAGAATCATTTGTCGGTAGTCTTTTGAATATGCCATAAGTTTTAGTGTACCACTTTATTCGTTCTTTGACTATAGCTTTAACACTCATTATGGTCAAAGGTTGACGACGTCCATAGAGTCAAAATAGTATTAAACTCTTATATGCTAATTAATGCTGATCAAAATAGCGCATAAGCCCATTTAGCAATAGATTTTCTCTAATATGAATAGGATGGGTCAGGTGCTGGGCTAAAATAGGTGAATCGCCTCCAGTCAATGTGAACTCATAGTTGGGGTGGCGCCGGGCTATCTCATTAATAGCGCCCACAATTGACAGTAGAATACCTCGATGAACCGCATCAGACGTAGTCACTCCCTCACTAATGCTATTAAAAGTCCCTTCAACGATACTAATCTGCTTGGTACCTGAGAATAATGCTTCTCGCTGCAAATAAATGCTAGGGAAAATATAACCGCCTAAGTGATGGGCATGGTCTATTAAATCTATGGTCAATGCTGTCCCGCAGCCAACAATACATTGACGCTTTTTGCTATCTACTGCACCCAAAATCTGTAGCCAGCGATCCACGCCTAATTGTCCGGCATCATAGTCACTGCTAAGCAAAGGGTGATGCGCATCCACATGAACAAACTCAAAAGGAATGTCTAATGTGGACAAAGACTCAGCCACTTGAGCATTCACTTCTTCGCCCAATACTGAGGACACACCAATAAATTCTGGCGCAAGTTTATCAAACCTGTCCGTCAATCCTATTAATAACTCAGCCGGAGCTTGTAGATGCTGTTTGGCATCAGAGGTCACAATTTGACCAATATCATCGGCCAGCCAATATTTTAGTCTGGTATTACCCAAATCAAGCCATAAGTTAGCCATACATGCTCCATTGCCTTGGGCGTTAAAAAATTAGTCAATATTAATTAATACAGGGTCTATCAATAAAGGATTTAGCGATAAAGGATCTAGTAATAAAGAATCTAATGATAAAGGGAACAATGATAGCAGCTTATTTTAAAACTGCGCTAGTGAATTTTGCGATTTAAAACGGTCGAAATAGGTGGGTCTTGGTTATCGATTTACAGTAGATTTTGAGTAATAAATCGACTGTTTATGACCTAGCAGATAAGCATTGATTTTATTAAGTTAATACAACAAATTACGTTTTTTTAGAATACTAATTTACTGTAAACTGAATCAACCTATAGAATAATTCAACCTATTCTCTCATTTATCTCTTACAGCGACTGACCCCACTCATAAGCCACAAATGAGATAGGCGATTCCTCTAAGGACATATATGCCAGCAGTAACCTTGCCATTTTTATCTAGACTTAATGCCGCTTCATTAATCGCACTAACTACCGCGCTGCTGGTGACTTCATTGCCGGCTAAAGCACTTGATTTGTTAACCACTGAGGTTTTAGCACAACAAGACAGTCCGCAGGAACAATTTAATTTGGGCTGGATTTATGAGACAGGCAGTGAGGGAGTCACCCAAGACTATAAAAAAGCGTTTCAGTGGTATCAAAAAGCGGCCGTAAATGGTAATGCTGACGCTCAGTTTAATCTAGGGGTGATGTATCATGAGGGCAGAGGGGTTGCTAAAAATATTACTAAAGCGATGCAATGGTATAAAAAAGCAGCAGACCAGGGTGACAAAGATGCCCAATATAATCTGGGAATACTCTATGAAAACGGCATTGGCATTGCTCAAGATTACCAAGAAGCTCTAAAGTGGTATCTAAAGGCGGCACAGCAAGGCGACTTACATGCTCAGTATAAAATTGGCTGGTTTTATGAGAGTGGGCATGGGGTCGATCCTGATATGTCGAAAGCCATAAAGTGGTATCTGCCAGCGGCTGATAAAGGAAATGTCGATGCACAGTACACCATGGCCACTTTATATGATGAAGGCCGAGGTGTGCCTCAAGATTATAACAAAGCACTTAAATGGTATTTAAAAGCCGCCAGTCAGGACGATGTCGATGCTTACGTCAATCTCGGTGTCTTATATTATCAGGGTCATGGCGTTGAGGTAGATTATGCGAAGGCAGTGCAGTGGTTTTTGAAAGCAGCTCAGGAAGACAACGCCATTGGCCAACTCAATCTAGGTATCATGTATGAAAACGGTCTGGGTGTGGAACAAGACTTTGAAATGGCAGCAAGTTGGTACAAGAAAGCTGCTGTTAAAGGAGATCCTCAAGCACAGTACAGTTTAGGTATGCTTTATGACAGTGGCTACGGGGTTGAGTATGATCCGAGACAGGCTGTGGCATGGTACCAAAAAGCAGCCGACCAAGGCATGGCCGAGGCGCAATATAATTTGGCTATGAGTTATTATTTGGGCGAAGGTGTCCCTAAAGATTTCAAAAAAGCGATAAAATGGTATACCCAAGCTGCGGATCAAGACTATGGCAAAGCCAGCTATAATCTGGGAACAATGTATTATAACGGAGATGGGGTGACTCAAAGCTATAGTGAAGCTAAAAAATGGTTTGAGCGCGCCTGTCTGGCAGAGGATGTAGATGGCTGTCGTATTTACATCGATCTGTCCTCTGCAGACGAATGATTTATCCTTCCACAACGGCAAATTAACGAATCAATAAACCCATAAAAAAGACGCTAATTAATTAGCGTCTTTTTTATGGGATAAAAGCTTTTGAAAAGTTAAAGATTCTAAAAAGAGTCCCTAAAACAGATGGTTAGCGTTCGCTTAAGTCGCGGGCTACTAACTTTTTAAGCTCTTCAGGTGAAGACCATAAGCCTTCTAAGTCATAAAATTCACGAGCTTGGCGCGTCATGATATGAACAACAACACCGCCCAAATCTACTAAGGTCCAGTCGCTGTCTTTCTCGCCTTCACGGCCTAATGGCATGAAGCCAGATTTTTTGGCAATGGCGCCTACTTGATCGGCCAAAGCACTCACATGACGCTTTGAAGTACCTTCAGCAATAACCATATAATCCATGACGTCTGTCAATTCTGACACGTGTAGCACAGAGATGTTTCTTGCTTTTAAATCGTCTAGAGCTTCTTGAGCCATCTCAAGGCAAAACTGTAGTCTTTCATCGCTCATGGGTGTTCTTTGATTTGCGTCTATTGTCATAGCTATCCTATAGGGTTGTCTGTATATACTTTATGGCTTGCGGGCCAAAAGGTATGTTTGAAAGTTTGGGTGAAAATTTAGTTCATTAAGAGGGCGTTGGGTTTTACGTAGGCGGTATGGAAACCGTAAACTCAATAAGAATGATATAAATTGTTTTTCATGATATACGAATATACGGAGTGTGGCAAAGCAGATTTTGCAATATCTGACTTACCTTCTGTAATTGCTGCCCGTATAGCACTGCTCGATAAGGGTGCGACGGTATGTGAATCTATGTATATGTGGCCACAAGTATGGTTCTTCAAGTCCTCCACATTGGCGGTCACTTGAGATCTCAAAGATTGAGGCAATAAGGCTTTGATGTCAGTCTCGGACTGTAAAGCATCTCGAGGTACGACCCATAAATGAGCAAACTGGGTCAGTTTATCACCGTCTTGCCATTGGGGTAAGCTGGCGACATTATCGGCACCGATAATAAAAATTAAACTAACCTCAGGAAATTGTTTACGCAGTTCAGCCAAGGTGTTTATGGTGTAAGTAGGCGGGGTTTGCCATATCTCATGCTCACTAATGGCCAGATTTGAGTAAAATTGGGCAGCAGAGTGAGTCGAGGTAAACAATAACTCAGAGAGAGAATCAGATTTTAAGTCTTCAATAGCCTTCGCCAGCATTTGTAACCGATGCTCAGCACTGCTGCTATTCGTTTTAAGTGGTGAGCGTGAGGTGGGCATAAAGTAAGCTTTAATGTCTGCTCCTGAGAGATTACCCACTGCTAGCCTTCGATAGACGTGAGTGATCAATGCCAAGTGACTTTTGTGTACGGGATCAAAAGAACCCCCAAGATAAATATGGATAGCAGAGGGCACAGACATTTGGGTGACATCAGGGCAGGGTACGGCTACAGAAGGGTTAGAGGCTACGGTCATTCAAAATCCATCACATTGGCTTTAGGTAAACAGGTTGAAGCAAGTGCTTTAAAAATAGTCATTGGCTAACTGACAAATAAGATAGCCAACTAATTAGCTATAGTGTTAATGGCTAAGTAAGTATAGAGACTTGCTGTTTGAAAACCAACAGCCTGTGATCAACGGTTAGTTAGCCTAATACCCATACCAATATGGAAATCAAATAAAAAGACATGACTCATAAAAATAGCCGACAATTTGCCGGCTATTTTTTACGAGATATAAACTTTTAGAGTTATACGTCAGGGCTAGCGGCTTGAATAGCCGTTAGAGCGATGGTGTAAACAATGTCATCCACCAAGGCACCACGTGACAAGTCGTTAACTGGTTTATTTAAACCCTGAAGCATAGGACCAACGCTGACCACGTTTGCGCTACGTTGTACCGCTTTATAAGTGGTGTTACCGGTATTTAAATCTGGGAAAATAAATACGTTGGCTTGACCGGCCACAGGCGAATCAGGAGCTTTTTGCTTACCAACGCTAAGAACAGAGGCCGCATCATATTGCAATGGGCCATCTACCATTAAGTTTGGCGCACGTTCACGGACAATCTGCGTAGCTTGTTTTACTTTTTCAACATCATCGCCGGTACCCGATGCACCCGTTGAGTAACTGATCATAGCCACTTTAGGGTCAATACCAAATGCTTTGGCAGAAGCCGCTGATTGAATAGCAATTTCCGCCAATTGTTCAGCATTAGGATCAGGGTTAATCGCACAGTCACCATAAACCACTACTTGTTCGGGTAGTAGCATGAAGAAGATTGAAGAGACCAGTGAGTATTGTGGAGCGGTTTTAATCAACTGGAAGGCAGGGCGTACTGTATTGGCTGTGGTATGAATGGCACCTGAAACTAGGCCATCGACTTCATCCAAATGCAGCATAGTAGTGCCTAGCACTACGTTGTCTTGCAACTCTTCTGTCGCTTGCTCTTCAGAGGCTTTACCTTTACGACGCTCGACGAAAGCTTTGACATACTTATTAAGGTCAATGTTAGCAGGGTCAATAATTTCGATGTCTTCAGGCAAATCGACACCACGGTTTTTGGCCACTTGAGCAATCTCTTCTGCATTACCAATTAACACACACTGAGCAATACCACGGCTCTGACAAATAGCCGCTGCTTCAATGGTACGTGGCTCTTCACCTTCTGGTAATACCACACGTTTTTTAACTTGTTGTGCTTTTTTCACGACCTGATGACGGAAAGCAGAAGGCGATAAGCGCGGTGTATAGTCACGTTCGAAATAAGATTTTAACCAATCTAAGTCTAAGTGAGCTGCCACAAAACGCGTTACCATTTCTGCACGTTCTGAATCGTCTTTTGGAATTTCATTACTGATGGTTGATAAGTTGGTTACGGTCTCTAGACTGTCGGTAGTCACGCTCATGACAGGTAAGCCAGTCTTCAATGCAGGCTGGCACAGATTAATGACAGCATCATTTGGAATAATACCGCCCGTCAACACAATACCGGCCATTGGAATGTCATTCATGGTGGCCATGGCAGTGGCCAATAAAAGGTCATCACGATCGCCTGGGGTGACTACTAATGTACCACGAGTAAAAATTTCACCGACGCGCGAGATAGTGCGTGCAGTTAAGCTGGTTTTTAGTACACGGCGCTGCTTCGCTTCACCTTCACTAAGCCAAGTGGCGCCTAACTGTTGGGCAATGTCCCAAGTGCGAGGCACTGATAGGCTGTTGCTAAAGGGGACCACACCGATTAGATGGAATTTTTCAGTCGCGAAGTTAGGTGAGTGTGACTGCATCGCTGCAATGAAGTCTTCATCGAGCTGTAAAATTGCCTTACCAGGGGCGACGGGCTGAGTGTCAAAGGTATTGGGAACGTTTTTGGCGCGCATTAGGATACTGCCTAGGGTGCGCTCTCCATTTAGGCCACCAAATATACGGGCATGCACGTCTAATTTGTCAGCCAATTGTTTTGGATTTTCAAGATCTGCCATACTGACAAAGATGACTTTGGCATCGAGTGCAGTCGCCAAGGCAAAGTTAACTTGTGAGGCATAGCTGACCTCTTCGGTAGGCACCAAACCTTCACAGACAACGACATCATAATCACCATCTAGTTTGTGAAAGTTAGTGACTACTTCTTCCATTAAGTCATCGACATTTCCCGCATTCATCATGTGCTCAACACGTTCGCGAGGGATAGACTCTGGTGGGTTTAGACCAAAAGCCAGACGGGTTAAGTCGCTTGAGCTGTCTAAAGTATGCTGTGAATCATGTGAATCATCTTGTAAAAACGGCTTCATAAAGCCAGCTTGCATGCCCAAATAGTCTAGTGCCTTAATTAGACCTAGACCTGCAGAAGTTAAACCAATACCACGGCCGGTAGGAACCAGCAAAATAGTTTGCATAAACAAGTCCTTAGTTATTCATTATAGGATTTTAGATTATTAAATTATGGTTATAGGCCCAGTACGGCTCTGGTTTCTTCAGCAATTTGTAATTCTTCGTCGGTTGGAATGACCCAAAGTTCGTACTTACTTTCTGGAGTATGGAAGCTGCCTTCTTCACCGCCATATAAGGTGCTGTTTTTCGCTTCATCAAGGTCTAGGCTAAAGTGGCGCATAACCTCTAAGATTCGGCTTCTAATAGTCGCTGAGTTTTCGCCTATACCGCCTGAGAACACGATACCGGTTAGGGTAGGTAGGGCACAAGAAAGAGCGGCTAGATATTTGCCGGTACGATAGCAGAACATTTCAACAGCAAGTTTGGCGCTTTGCTGATCGGGATGTGACTCATCATTGGCAATGGCCTCAACAGTACGCATGTCATTTGATACGCCAGATATCCCTAATAAGCCGCTTTCTTTATTTAAAATAGTATCAATCTGCTCTAAGTTAAGCCCCATGGTACGCTTTAAGTGGATGTGTAAGCTTGGGTCGACATCACCACAACGGGTACCCATCATTAACCCTTCAAGTGGGGTTAGGCCCATGCTGGTATCTAAGCTTTTACCATCATAGACAGCAGTGGCAGAACTACCATTACCTAAGTGTGCAATGAGCCAGCCATGAGGACCTTCTTGCTCAGTCAATACGCTGGCACGGTTTGATAGGTAAGCATGCGAAGTACCATGGAAGCCATAGCGGCGAATGAAATGTTTTTCATACATCTCTTTTGGGATCGCATAGCGGAAAGCTTTTGGTGGCATAGTTTGGTGAAAAGCGGTATCAAATACCACCACTTGAGGTAGGTCTGGGTGAATGGCTTCAACAGCTTCAATGCCAGTGGCGTTAGCAGGGTTATGCAAAGGAGCAAGCTCTTTTAAACGTCTAACTTCATCTACCACATGAGGGGTCACTTGGACAGCCGAACTAAATTCACGACCACCATGAACCACGCGATGACCAACCGCAATCGGAGATTGATCGCCTAAAAGGTCCATAATCTTAACCAAAGCGGCTTTGTGGTTGGCACCTGGGATACTAACTTCTGTTTTTTTGCCTTCTAGGCATTTGTGCACAATACGAGCATTATCTAACCCTAAGTTTTCAGCCAAACCTGTAATACGGTATTGATTGTCTTCGCTGATTAATGCGTACTTGATAGAGGAGGAACCACAGTTAACAACTAACGTTGGTTTGGTGATAAGGTTATTGCTCATATTGTGTCCTTACATTAAGAATTTAAAAGAAAAAAATATGACAGCAAATACTGTCATAAAATTAATAGGCGCATCGTGCCCCATCTTTTACCAACACATAACATCCTATTAGGGTGTGGCCTGAATTTCGAAATCAATGATCTATATTTGAGCAAATTAGTAATGTATTCTACAAAAATAAAATACCATTGAACTTAAGGTTGCCCTAATATCCACTATGATTGATTGCTGGTATGCACCTGCTTTAAGTATAGCCCAGATTAATTTTAAATACACCGATTTAGTGCTTAAAAATAAGTTAAGTCCTTAAGAATTAAAAGTTTCTTACAGTGGCTTAAATTTTATGGTTAAAAGCTTTTAGGTAAATTTTGAGAATTTTGTTACCATAGCAAACAGTTGTTTTTTTGCCGGTACCTCCACAATTAACATGCATAGGAAGTCGTCCATGCCAAACACTTATTCTCAAAATTCAAATCATGCTGGTTTAGTTGCTCTAACGGATATCAATACAACAAAGCCAAATATCAATCGTTTGGTGGTGGCAGCGACTACAGTTATTTTGACCACTGCTTTTTTGAGTGGCTGTGGTCAAAGAGGAGATCTGTACCCAACTGCAGAGGCACCAAGCAATACCAATTTCCTACTGTATAAGGGCAACAAAGATAGCAGTAAGAGCGCAGAAGAGGCACAAGCTGAGCGTGCTATTGAGCAGCAAAAGGTTGAAGAGGCAGCGCTTCAAGATCCTCAAGATTATTAGGACTCGACAATTGGCAAAGCCCCAACTAGCACTGTCGCAAATTATCATGCTTTTGAATAATCGATAAATCATTATACTCAGTCATTTATTTTAATTGTTTAGATTTAATGATTTAATAAGACTCAACTTTAAGACTTACCTTTAATTGGACACTTTCATACTATGAGTAACCCAGACTTATCTCAGGCCACAGTACAACATACCCCGGATGGACTACGTATCAATGCAGAAAGCTTTGTCAAAAAACTACCCACGTTAAGCTACCAACAAGGGGTTTTATCGATAGAAGCCGTCTCTGCGCAACAGTTGGTTGAACAATACGGCACCCCTCTGTATGTGTATTCTAAGAAGGCAATTTTAGAAGCTTATCAAGCCTATAGTGATAGCTTCGCTGAGATTGATCATCAGGTGTGTTACGCGGTAAAAGCCAATTCTAATTTAGCGGTATTAAAGGTATTGGCAGAAGCAGGGGCAGGGTTTGATTTGGTGTCTTCAGGGGAGCTGGCTCGAGTACTGGCAGTGGGCGCAGATCCTAAGAAAATTGTATTTTCGGGGGTAGGTAAGACTGTCGCTGAGATGAAAGCGGCACTACAAGCAGGCATTGGCTGTTTTAATGTTGAGTCATTAAGTGAGCTGGACCGATTAAATGCGGTGGCAGCAGAGATGCAGGTTAAGGCACCTATCTCTATTCGGGTTAATCCTGATGTCGATGCCAAGACCCACCCTTATATTTCGACCGGTCTTAAAGACAATAAGTTCGGTATTAGCCATGATGTGGCCGTTGAGGCCTATAAGCATGCAAACAGCCTAGCTCACTTGCAAATAGTGGGTATTGATTGCCATATTGGTTCACAGCTTACTGAAATTGATCCTTTCGTGGCTGCCTTAGATAAGGTATGTGAGCTAATTGACGCTTTAAAACAAGCGGGTATTGAGCTTGAGCATATTGATTTAGGCGGTGGCTTGGGGGTTATTTACATCGATGAGCAAGTGGCAGAAGTCAGCGAGTTTGCCAATGCTTTATTACCAAAGCTAAAGCAATTGGGCTTAAAGGTGTTCTTCGAGCCAGGTCGTAGTATCGTGGCTAATGCAGGGGTATTGCTCACTCAGGTTGAAGTACTGAAGCCGACTGAGCACAAAAACTTCGCCATTGTTGATGCGGCCATGAATGATTTGATTCGCCCAGCTCTTTATCAGGCCGAAATGGCAGTTATTCCAGTTAATAGCCAACCGCAATCACAAACACAGGAACAAAGCTGGGATATTGTGGGCGCAGTTTGTGAAACAGGCGACTTCTTGGCCAAAAAACGCTTACTGTCATTAGCAGTAGGTGAAGTCTTGGCCATTACCGGTGCGGGTGCTTATGGCTTTGTGATGAGTAGTAACTATAACTCACGTCCTCGTCCAGCTGAAGTTATGGTGTCAGCTGACAAGCATCAAGTGGTGCGTAAGCGTGAGACCCTTGAGCAGTTATTTGATACTGAGTCATTCTTTAAATTCGACTAAGCTCATCCAAATTAAGTTCAGCGAATTATTAACGAAAACCTGCGTATCACACGCAGGTTTTTTTATGGCTTAAAATCATTATCAAAATTGTGATGCGATGATTTCTTTAATCACAAAGGATATGACTTTAGTCAAATTAAGTGGATATAACCATTTGATAACGGGGAACAAAAGACAGGACACAGTTATTTTATTTAGCAACGCTTCGCTATTATCATTGTTATATTGTGCATGGTAAGATAGGGCATAAATAGACTCTAAGGAATAGAAGAATGCTTATAGAATTTACAAAAATGCATGGATTAGGCAATGATTTCATGGTCATTGACTTAGTCACGCAGCGTTTAGAGTTAACGGAAGAGTTGATTGCGTTACTGGCAGACCGTCATATGGGAATAGGCTTTGATCAGCTGTTAGTGGTTGAACCACCGATGCGTCCAGACGTTGATTTCCGCTACCGTATTTTTAACGCAGATGGTAGTGAAGTAGAGCAGTGTGGTAATGGTGCACGGTGTTTTGCTCGATTTGTACAGGCACGAAAGTTGTCTTTTAAACAGCGCATACGGGTCGAAACTAAGTCAGGTATTTTAACTTTAACCACTGACAACTACGGTTGGGTAGAAGTGGATATGGGCAAGCCACGCTTCGAGCCTGCTGAAATCCCATTTACCCCTAAGGCCATTACCAAGATCCAAAACGCCTACCATCTAGACGTTGAAGGGACGCCGGTGCAGTTATACGTGGCCAATATGGGCAATCCCCATGCAGTGATTAAAGTGGACGATATTCTAACCGCTGATGTTGAAAAACTAGGCAGTGCCATTGAGTCACATCCGGCTTTCCCAGAAAAGGTGAATGTCGGCTTTGTACAGGTCATGAACCAGCGTCATATTCGTTTACGTGTTTATGAGCGTGGCGTGGGGGAGACTCAGGCTTGTGGTACAGGTGCTTGTGCTGCAGTAGCGACGGGTATCAGAGAGGGCTGGCTAGATGAAGGTGAAGAGATTAGAGCACAGCTTTATGGCGGCAGCTTATTGATTCGTTGGTCTCCAGGCTATTCGGTGATGATGACGGGCCCTACTGCCTTTGTTTATGAAGGCGTATTTAGTCCAGATGGTATTATGGCACAAGCAGGTCTAAAGCCGTCTGCTTAAACGATTAAGGCAATTAGACAAACTATGTGTGCTAAGCCAACATCGCCACCAAAACTGCCTCAGAAGTCCGCAAAGACAGATGAGGCAGACAACAAGCAATCCCTAGAGTTATCAGGTGAGTTGCAAGCTTTATTGCTACCTGTCGAACAGTGGTTGGCAGAGTTGTCCGTGCGTCAAATGTCTGCGCATACTATTGAGGCCTATTATGCCGGACTGTTTCAACTGGCCAACTTTCTGGAGGCGGGCAAGTTAAGCTGGACCCGTTGTGACAAACGTCAGTTGGCAAAATACATTGCGCAGCGCTTGGATGTTGACGCCTTAGCCATCTCTAGTGTGCAGCAGGAACTGTCTGCGATTCGTCATTTTTACAGTTGGCTGATAGATCAGGGTCAGGCCCGTATCAATCCGACCACAGGCTATCAGTTAAAACGAGCCCCCCGACCTTTGCCGAGTATCGCTGATGGGGATTTGCTGACTCAGTTATTAGAGCAGCCGATGCCTGATACTCCTGAGCAAGCTAGACTGTGGATACGGGATAAGGCAATGTTTGAGTTGCTTTATAGTAGCGGACTCCGAGTTGGCGAACTCGTTGGTCTTAACGTCTCCGACTTGCGGATAGATGCGCAGGGCGAACGCGGTGAAGTCAGAGTAACTGGTAAAGGCAATAAAACACGTCTGGTACCTGTAGGCAGGCAAGCACTGAAAGCGATTAATACCTATTTGCCCCATCGTTATCTGTGGGAAGAGCAAGGAGACACTGCTTTATTTATCAGTGAAAAATTGGGTACGCGATTGACCACACGGGCTGTCCAACAGCGGCTGAAAGTGGCCGCCAACCGTGCTGGCATTGCTCAAAATATGTATCCCCACTTATTGAGGCACTGCTTTGCTTCCCATATGCTATCGGGCAGTGGTGATTTGCGTGCGGTCCAAGAAATGCTGGGTCACAGTGACATCAGTACCACTCAGATATATACCCACGTTGACTTTGCGAAGTTGACTCAAGTCTATGACAAAGCCCATCCTCGAGCAACGCACAATAAAGACTGACCCTGATAGTCGGGTCCATCTCTATTTGTAAAATCCTAAATTTTATCTCTATTTTATTGCCTAGATAACCGCGATTAGGGCAGTCTATGACAGTTATGAATGGGCATATTTTGACGCCAAGTTTGCTGAGCTTCAGCATTGAATGGCGTCGTAATCAGAGCATACGCTTCGTTTAAGGTGGCCTGACCTGTCTCGACGACCCATTCACCATTGGCATTAGCAAAAGCACTGTGTCCCCAAGTTTCACGACGCGTGTCTTGAATGTGATGAGTACCGCCTTGTGCGGAGCCGACTACTAAGCACTGAGCGTCCAAAGCACGTGCTTGCAACAGCAGCTGCCAGTGTGCTTTACCGGTCTGATAGGTAAAAGCTGAGGGAGCCGTTAAGATATCTGCGCCCGCCTGTCTCAATCTTTGGGCCAAGGCAGGGAAACGTAAGTCAAAGCAGACCATCATACCGATAGAGACAATACCTGATCGGTCTACATTGCCTTTGGCGTCGGCTAAGGTTAAATTAGGGTTTAAATTCTTCAAATCACACTGAGCAACGACGGTATTGTCACCCGGCTCAAAAGTGAGACCTTCATCATAGCTGCCGGTATCATCGGCCACTTGCGCTCTAAATAGGTGAATCTTGTCATAACGTGCCAGACGCTTGCCATCAGGAGCGAAGATTTGGCTAACTTGTCTAAGTCTGTCATTAGGAACAGGAGTACCGTCTGGGCGGTAAGGGCAAGGAAGGGTGCCTGCCACAATAAACATTTGATGCTCAAACGCTAAATTGGCATACCAACTAGATAGTTCATCAAAGCGCTCAGCCAGCTGCTTTTGCCCACCCATACGGCAGGCATTCTCAGGTAATACCAACAAGCTCACCTGTTGACGACTGGCGTCAGCGATGGCTTTTTCGATGATGGCTCTATTGGCTTCAATATCAAACTGACTATTTAATTGTACACATCCAATATTAGGCTGAGTCATAATTACCTTCTGCTGTTATCAATGATTATTAAGATATGGGTGCTAAAAATACGTGATCAAAAAGACTGAGCAGATGCTCTATTTACTTAAAGCTTTGTTTAATTAGAGTAGCATGGAATCTTGCAGCAATCTATTTAGCTTTAGGCAGAATCTAAATGAGAGTATTGGTTGCTTTTTAAGGGTGACATTGTTTATCTGACACACGCTAACGCTGCTAGATGCTAACTTAATAAAAATAACAGCCGCGGCTCTATTGAGAGTAATACTTATTGGTGGGTGTTCATAAATTTATTTACTAGCACAATAAGTTAGGGTATTTTTTATGAGTACAGATAACACAGTTTTATCATTTTTTAGCCGCCAATTGTGTCATTATATTTAATATAAACAGTTAATTTAAATGATAATCTAACCAATACCTTGATTGAGTGATTGGTTGAAAAGCAAAAAACGATCGTTACCTGTCCACCCAACTGTGACAAACTATTGAGGCCAAAAGTATCCTATGATGAGCTCCTCTTTTAATTTAGGTGTCAATCTATCCACAGCACAAAAACTTACCCCTCAAATGCAGCAGGCGATTAAGTTATTGCAGCTTTCTAGCCTTGAGCTTGAGCAAGAAGTGCAAAATAAATTAGACAGCAATCCTCTTTTAGAACGAATAGAGGAAGACGATATCAATGCTGAAGACTTTAACAGTATTGAAGAGCTTACCCGTTTAGAGCTTGATGCTGAAGCCCAAAAAGAGGTTTATGAACTGGCCAATGATCATTCAGAGGGTTATGAAACTGACGCTTACGATGAGTATGATTATGACAATCCTTCAGAGGCTTATCAGTCAGAGTCTGCGTATGAAAAGATAGATAATGATAGCCTGTCCTCAAGTGACAAAGACCCGCTTTCGCAAAATATAGCAGAGATTAAAGCCAGTAATATTGTGGAAAGTACGTCGGACGATAGAAGCAAAGCGGATGAATTGGCAGAGGCTCAGACTTTAGGAGAGCTACCCATTGATACCGACTGGGATGATATCTATATTCATAGTGCAACAGGATTAGCACGCCCAGACACACAAGGTATGAGTGACTATCAAGGTGCCACCTCAGTCAGCTTGCAGGACCATATCCGGTGGCAACTTAATTTCAGCCAACTGTCTCAGCAGCAATCGCTTATTGCAGATTATTTAATTGATGCTATGGATGAATATGGCTTTATCCAGATAGACATGGCGGAGTTAAAAGCAACTTTTGATGAGATGGCCAGTTTCTACAACTGGGAAAATCGCATCGAGCTTGAGCAAATAGAAGCGGTAAGGGCACTGATTCAAACTTTTGAGCCTTTAGGTGTAGGGGCCAGAAGTCTTGCTGAATGTCTGCAAATTCAGCTCTATAATTTGGATCAAGAGACGCCTTTTCGCGAGCAAGCGTTGCGTTTACTCGATGAGCACGAGCTGTTGGTGAGTAATAATATAAAAGAGCTTATGCACCGTACAGGTCTTAAAAATAGCGAGATCGGTCCCAGTCTAGCCCTTATTAGAACCTTGAATGCTGCCCCCGGTTTGGCTTTTTCTACGTCGCAGCCGGATTATGGGGTACAGCCTGAAGCCTACGATATTCCAGATGTCTTGGTGCAGTTGGTGACCAACCACGAGTCAAAGCAAGCCGTTTGGAAGGTAGAGCTAAATCCAGAAACCTTGCCCAAACTCAGGGTCAATCAAGAATATGCGAATCTGATTAAGCGTGGAGATGACAGCCCAGATAATGTTTATTTGCGTGATAATTTAGTCGATGCCCGCTTATTTATCCGTAGTATTGAAGAGCGTAATCAAAATCTACTCAAAGTAGCGACCAGTATTATCAAACGGCAACAAGACTTTTTATTGCAAGGGGCCACTGCCATGAAACCCTTGATACTAAAAGACATTGCTGATGAAGTGGGCTTGCATGAGTCGACAGTTTCTAGACTGACCACCAGTAAAAGCATCTTAACGCCACAAGGTCTATTCTCCTTAAAGCATTTTTTCTCCTCACACGTCTCAAGTGATCAGGGCGACATTTCCTCTACGGCGATTAGTGCCATGATACAAGCGTTGATACAGCAAGAAGATCCCAAATCACCTTTGTCCGATAGTGCCATTAAACAACATCTAAAGCAGCAAGGCATCGATATTGCACGACGCACAGTCGCTAAATATCGAGAAGCGATGAATATTGGTTCTTCTACCCAGAGGAAAGTGAAGTTTTAAACAAATTCTTAGCTAGATAATTATGAGCCAAATTATTTCAGTTAAATTATTAGCTAAGTGATTTCAGTTAAATTCTCGCAGTTAAACGATGAGTTAGAAATATTGTTAATAGTCGTAAAATGAACTTCGAAACCCAGTATAGATATAGGGATACGTCAATTTTAAAAAATAAAAAAATTTCAGATTATATAGTATTTGTTTCTGGAAATACCAATTAATTACATTAATTTACAATAAAAATGCTTGTACAATCCTTATTTTCATGTCAAATTAAAGCTATCCCAACAAATGTTAGCTAATACAAATGAGGGGATAGAGTGAGTTTAATATGGATTTTAAATTTCACTTTTTATGTTAATACCCTATGTGAATGCTTAAGCTGCAAGATCTAATTTGCATTATTGAGTTTGACGCTATTTAGATCATACTAGTTAAATAAATAGTCAAATAAAACAAGGGTGTATCTAATGACTTAGATGGAAAATTAGTGGCATTGCTAACACGTGACCTCAAGTCAGTTGGCATATACGTCATTAACTAAGTCCTTAACTAAAAAGTCACTTTGAGTCAGCACGGGCTACTCAAATTAAAAAAAGGATGTAAGCACTATGAACATTTCAATCACTGGCCATCACATCACTATTTCCGACGCTATGAAAGACATGGTTATGGACAAACTTTCTAAAGTAGAAAGACATTTTGACCAAATCCAGAGCATTAAAGTGATTCTATCATTAGACAATAACCGTAGCGATACCAGCCATAGTGGTAAGAATAACCATAAAGCTGAAGCGCTTATGCGAGTAGCAGGTCAAGAGATGTTTGTACAATCATATGATGATGATATGTATAAGGCTATCCATGAAATGGCAGACAAACTAGATCGCCAAGTACGTAAATATAAGACCCGTCTTGACCGTAAGACCCGTGCCTCTAAACGTAAAGAGCGCTTAGCATTACCAGTAGCAGAGCCCATTGAAGAGTCGTATGCTTATTGAGGCTTAGTCTAGGGTTGCTAATCTACAACCTGAAATGAATGTAAAATTGAAGAAAATATCGAAGATTGAACGTAAAATATACTGAGTACAAAAAAGCCCTTACTTGAATAAAGTAAGGGCTTTTAGATTTTATAGGAGGTTAAATTTAATCAATATTAGCCACCGCCTACTGCTTGTACTACCTCAATAACCATGGACTGCTCAATAGGCGTAGCGGACAATTCAGACTTGGGGATTAGTTCTCCATTAATTTCAACCGCATAACGTCCTTGGGTTAATTGTAATTCGTCTAACACCACTTTCACCATTTGGTGGTTTGTCTGTTGCTGCTCTCCATTTACTGTAATTGTATACATTTTTCCCTCTATTAAATCCTATCTATACTAAAGCTTATGATTTAGTTTCACATGATTTAAACAACAGTATATCTCGTTAACTCGCTGAGTGTCTAAAAGCAGTAACCGCCAACCAAACCCAGCCAATAATCATAAGCGTACCCCCAATTGGGGTAATAGCGCCTAACCAACGCGGTGCACCAAGGGTCATGGCAAATAAGCTACCTGAGAAGATAATAAGGCCAATTTGCAATAACCAAGCAGTAGTAGAGGTGGTATATCCCATCTTAATCAAAATGCCCACCAACAATAAGCCTAAGGCATGATAGAAGAAATATTGTGTGCCGGTTAACCACCACGCCATCTGCTCAGGAGAGGCAATGGATTTAATACCATGTGCCCCAAAAGCACCTAAAGCAACAGCAAGCGCCAAATTAACGGCGGCTATAGCTATCCAATTCATAGTACATCCTAACAATCAAAGTTAAAGAAGCCAGACTGCAAACCTAATTCATTTAGAACATAATATTTAGGAAAAAATATTTAGAATATCAAACCCTAAATCATCGCCGAGAGGATTGTGTTGCTTCAGCGTATGCCCTATAAAACAGTATCTACTAAAGAATCATAGGCAATACAGAATGATTAGAAGCTGTCTTCATTGGGCATAATGACACTATCAATGGTCATCGCTTCACGGATTTTGTCCATAGCATTTTTTTCGATCTGACGTACCCGCTCTGCAGAAATGTTGTAAACCGCAGCCAGTTCATGCAAAGTTGACTTCTGCTCAGACAACCAACGCTGCTCAACAATATCACGAGAGCGGTCATCTAAGGTATCCATGGCATCCATTAGGGCATTGGTATTATTCTCTTCCCAGTCTGCATCTTCCACCATTTCAGCAGGATCCACACCATCTTCTAAGAATAACTGAGGTGCATAGTGACCATCTTCATCATCACTTGATTGTGCTTCAAAGGACGCATCATAAGATGTCAAACGAGATTCCATTTGCAGAACCTGTTTGCGTGTCACATTTAAGTCGGCTGCAATGGCATCTGCTTCTTCTAGAGTAAGCTGATTGTTGGTCTTTTTTAAGCTGCGCAAATTAAAGAAGAGTTTGCGATGAGCTTTGGTGGTTGCAACTTTGACAATACGCCAGTTACGAATCACGAACTCATGTATCTCTGCTTTAATCCAGTGTACTGCAAAAGATACCAGACGCACGCCTTTATTGGGGTCGAAACGCTTTACAGCTTTCATAAGACCTAAGTTACCTTCTTGAATCAAGTCTGCTTGAGGCAGACCATAGCCTGAGTAACTACGAGCGATATGAATCACAAAGCGTAAGTGTGACATGACCAAAATACGTGCTGCCTCAACATCACCTTCGTCATAGTAACGGTGGGCAAGCTCTTGCTCTTGTTCTGTGGTCAAAATAGGAATTTGATGCACAGAGTTCATATAAGCACCAAGGTTAATACCTGGAGCTGAAAGATTGACCGGCATGGCAGGAACCAAATCACGAGTACTGGTATCGGGATAATGACTCACCCATTCTTCTGTGGTCGCAACTTCCTGCGTTAGCAAATCATCTTCAAGTTCATCGTAAGGTAAATCATCCTCTTCAAGATCGAGGGAGTCGTCTTGTTCAAGAGACTCTGCCGGTTCAAGAATAGCCGGGTCGTCTTTTTTAGAGATGTCTTTTTTATTTATTTTAGGAGTAGCCATGTTTTGACCTTCAAAGTAATAACTTTATTGAGGTCTATTGTAATGGATTGCACCCCCTAGTTACCATTCGTTTTGGTAATGATGAGGTGAAAGATTGTATCGAGTTTTTCTAAACTATCATCCAAAGACTTATTACTTAAGGTACTAAGCACAAGTTGCAACCCTGCTTGCTGACAAAAAGCATCTAAATCTGTTTGTGAATTTGGGTCGGTGGCTAAGATATAAACACTTTCTGAAGGCTTCATAGTGCGTAGGGCAACTTTGGTTTTTAATAGAGGCATTGGGCAAGCTAAACCACGGCCATCGACCAAGGCAGTAATGTTTAATTCTGGAGTAATCGCATTAAGTTTTTCGGTTTCAGAAACGGGTAGCGTATCAAGGCTATCTTTAAGCAGGGCTTGTTGATCATCACTTGCTAAATTAATATGTATCATAGAGTGCCATTTTATTCAGTAAATATAGAGAAAGTAAATATAGAGAAGAGGACAGGTCAATCCTTCATGACCGGATTTTTACGACAGACTTTTATTATAGTTCTTTCATAACACATTGGTAATAATAAGTATTTCATATTAGCTTAATAACGCTAGTAGTTTAATAACAGTGGGAGTTTAATAAGAGCAGGAGCTAAATAATAATAGTGGCTCAATGACAAAGGTATAAAAAGTTAGCCTATAAAAACAGTCGCTAAGCCATTGTATAACTTGGGTTACTATAAAAAATTACATCCGAGAAATGATGATATAAGGTTAACCGATTATGATGGTATCATCGAAAGAAGATTTAATAGTGATGCCAAAGAAATAAAATTCAAGCGAATTTTCCAACACCGCCAAGCCCCTCAAGGAATAGATATTTGCGCCCTTTACAGTCCACCATGCGATTAATGCAATATAAAGCATCGACTTTCAAACTCGATTACCGTGCTTCAAAATCGGTAGTGGTCAAGATGCCTTGGGTACTTGTTTTAGCGTTGCTTGGGGCTGGTCATTCTGCCTTTGCTGAGGATAAGGCGGACTATGTGTGGTCAGGAAGTACATGGTCCACAAATGCTTGGTCAGGCAACATGGGGTCTAAAAATACGGCTTCTTTTTCTATTCCAAATGGCTCAAGTAGCTTAGATACGCCTCAATTTAGCTTACCAGAGTTGGGCAGTGGTGGGGGACGTTTTATTGAGGTCAATCAACATAAGGCATTGGGTGAATGGTCCTTGCAACAGTTGGGCAAAAGTGCCCCTTTACTTAATGACCCTTGGTCACAAGAGCAGCTTGAGGCCATCGTCTGGCAAATTAACGCCCAAGCTCGAACACAGGCGCCACTGGGTTTATTGCTGATAAACAATGCCAGTATTAATGCTTTTGCTATTCCAGGCGGAGTAATGGGAATCCATACCGGTACCGTTGTTGAAGCCAATAGTGTGGATGAGCTGGCCAGCGTCATTGCCCATGAAGTTGCCCATTTAAGCCAACGCCATTATGAACACCGTGATGAGGCCAGTCGTAAAGCATTACTGATGCAAATTGGCGGTGTATTAGCGGCCATTGCCGCTTCTGCTGCTGATGGTGATGCGGCCGCAGCGGTAATGATGGGCAGTCAAACGGCAGCACTTAATGCGCAAATGGCATTCAGTCGCAGTAACGAGCGCGAGGCTGATCGTATAGGTATGCAGCTGATGGCAAAGTCAGGATATGACCCTAGAGCCATGCCTAAGTTTTTTGGGACATTGGACAAAAAGTCGCAGCTAAATATGAGCGACAATGCCTATCTTCCCAGTTTTATTATGACCCACCCTTTAAGTTCTGAGCGTCTAAGTGAAGCTCAAAGTCGTGCCAATAGTTACCCAACCTTGGCATTAAACAGTAAACGGCAGCCGCTTAGTTTTGAGCTACTAAAATGGCGACTCAAAATGCTGAGCAACCAGACGACTGAGGGTGAGCTTGAGATTGCCGCTACCAAAAACAAAGGCGCTGAATTGGCACTGGCCTACTGGTATGCAAAACAAAATCGTTATCAACAAGCAGCCGATAGAATTAAGAAGCTAAAAGCAAATACCGCCATTGCTTCTGCTGCAGATAAAGTTTCTTTTGAGATTTTATTAGCGATAACAGAATCACAAATTGCTGGCTTACAAGGGCAGTGGCAAGTGGCAGAAAAAGTACTCATGCCTTATTACAGACTTTATCCAGAGCGCCGCGATGTTAAGCTGCTATTGGCCGATTCTTGGTTGCAGCTTGGTAAATATAATGAAGTGATTGCTATGGTTAAGCCTTTGGTACAAAGCAGACCTCACGACTTAGAGAGCTTATATCGCTTACAACGGGCTTATGAATTGATGGCCATTAGTCCTAATGTCAGCAATACTAGCAACGCAGACACTGTCTTAGTCAAGAATATTACTTTAGTTAATGCACTACGCTATCGGGCCAAAGGAGAGTTATGGCGAGGCAAGTATACGGATGCTTTAGTGTCTTTACAGCAAGCCAAAAAACAGGTTGAAGACTTAAGTTCACAACCTAATGCTGCTTTCAATCCCAAACCTTTATTGGCCAATATTAATAATGAAATCGCAGAAGTGAAAACAGCCAGAGACTTTCGTCCCTAGCTGTAGTAGATGAGTTAACTATTTAATAGATGTGGCTATTTAATAAATAGCTAAATCTTTAAATAAGCGACTTAACCCATTAATGCTTTTTTGACCAATTGTGACATAATGGCAGGGTCAGCACGGCCCGCAGTTTTAGTCTTTAACGCACCCATAACTTTACCCATGTCTTGCATTGAGCTTGCACCTTGAGCGGCTATCTCCTGATTGATCAAGTTAGCCAATTCAGCCTCATCCATTTGTTGTGGCATAAATTCATTGATAATATCGATTTCAAACTGCTCTTTTTGAGCCAAGTCTTCACGGCCATTGTCTTGAAACACAGTCAATGATTCTTGGCGTTGTTTTAATTGCTTCTGTAAAATTTCCAGTACACCGGCATCATCAAGTTCAATTTTACGGTCAATTTCAATTTGCTTTATAACCGATTGTACGTTACGTAATACCTTTACTTTTTCTAACTCACGCGCTTTCATTGAGGTTTTAACTTGTTCGGTAATTCGATCTTTTAATGCGCTCATGATTAAATCCTTATTATATTGTTATGGTTATCACTTAAATAACGTAATGACTGCTATCTCAGCTGAGTATTGTCTGTTTAAGCTAATTATCGTCTAAAATGAGTATTATCTAAGCGGGGAAAACTTAACAGTTATTTTTGGTATAAAAATTTTAGCATAAAAAAACCACCTATATTATGGCGCCATCAGCAAAGTATGCGGGATAGGCGACAAAATAAGGTGGTTTTTCTTAATCAATGGCTAAAAAAATTAAACTTTAGCCTCTATGCACCATTTAAGGAGCAATAGAATTGATTAGTACATACGAGTTGTACGGATAGACTCGCGCTGTAATTTCTTTTTGTAGCGTTTTACTGCTGCTGCCTTTTTACGCTTACGCTCTTGCGTTGGCTTTTCGTAAAACTCGCGCTTACGTACATCAGATAAAACACCAGCTTTTTCGCAGGCACGCTTGAAGCGACGGATAGCGATATCAACAGGTTCGTTTTCTTTAACCTTAACTGAAGGCATGCAGACTCCTTAATAAAAGTAGTGGAAATTAGAGACTAGGAACATTAACAATGCTGTGTGATTGGTATTAGCCGTAGTGTCTCATAGGGTTACGGCATCAGCTATTGCTAGGATATAAACTAAATATTCTATTACGAATGTTAGAATAAGAGCGAGAATATACTAAAAATTAGAGCCATTGTCAAGTTATAGGCTGTTATTAAAGTTATAAGGCTCACCAATATAATAAACTCTAACAAGGCAATACTGACTAAAATAATCTTTAATAAAGGTTGTTTTTGATACACATATTAGCAGTTATAAAAACTGAAAAATTAGTTTGAAGAGTAAATTTAAAGCGTTTATAATAACCTTAAACATTCATTTAAAATGAATCAAATAGATAGAAAATTTGTTTCACGATTTTTGAATTATTAAGACAAAAGCAATGTTGGCGATAGTGACTAATTAAGTGATGTGATATTATTACAAGGTAACGTTGATAAACTATATATAGGTCATTTTTAGACCGCTAAGGGTTTCATAAATTCATAGATATCTTTTTATGGCTTTTATATTTACCCTCTTTGTCTACCCCCTATATTAACCACCCTTTTAGGAGTAAGAAATGTCACTAACCCGTCTTCTAAGCAATAAAATTGCGGCAGGTCGTGCAGTAAAATTAACCACTATTATGTTTGCTGCTGCTTTCACTTTAACCGCATGTGGTGGTGGAGAGCATGAAGTTAAAGCTGTCGATAAATTGGATGAAGCTGCTGAACTTGCCAAAGCAAATGCCCCAGAACATGAGTTTTTAGCGCCAGAAGATATCGCCCCTGCTGCCGCTGCCCCTAATGCTGCAGCTGCTGGTACTGATGCAGCAACCGACGGAGCCGCCGCTACTGATCCTGCAGCTGGTGAAGCCACTGCAACTGGCACCACGACAGAAGCGCCAGCAACGGATGCAGCCGCAAGTACAGCTGCACCAGCAGAGGCTACAACAGCGACTGATGCTACAGCAGCACAGCCAGCAGACCAAAAAGAAGCGGCAGCACAATAAGCTTTCTTAAGTAGATACATTTAAGCAAAGGCGTTGTTAGTGTCGTTATCTGGTCGCATCAAGCTTATGACTTAATAAATGTTTTATCTTTTAATTGATTAAATAGCAAAGGTGAGGTTTCTCATGCTAAAAAGAAGTAAACAATCCAGTAATAAAAAGTCACTAGCCCCTTTGAATAAAGCCACTCTACTTTTGGCAGGTATATTGACCTTGGGCCTAACAGTAGGCTGCAGCGGTGAATCAAAGTCTGATACAGCGGCTGAGCCTAGTGTTAGTGAAAGTGCACCGGCTACTACTGAACCTGTTACCGAACCCGCGACTGAGACTGCAGAGCCTGAAGTAGCACCGGAAGAAGAAGTGGTAGCAGAGCCAGAACAACCTGAAGCCGCGACTGAATCAGCGGAGTCTGAGCCAGCAGAAGCGGCAGCACCTTTAGCGGCAGACGCAGGGGCTAAGCTGTATGAGGCCAAATGTAAGTTGTGTCACGAAAAAGGCTTGTTAAATGCGCCTAAATTTGCCAATCCTGAGGATTGGGCACCGCGTATTGCCAAAGGCAAAGAAACCTTATACAAGCATTCAGCAGAAGGCTTTAATGCGATGCCAGCTCAAGCTGCTGATGGAGTGACTGTAGAACAGGTTCATGCTGCTGTGGATTATATGGTAGACAACGCCAGCTAGTAAGCTTGGTTCGAGTTAATCACCTTTACCACGCTGAGCTGACTTGTATACCCTGAAAACTCACTTGATAATCTGATAAACTACCGCCATTGTGTAGACACATGGCGGTATTTTTTTGTCATGAAATCCGTTCATCGTGTGTTGGTGGTATTCATACCATCAACGACAGAATATTCCCCTTATTAAAACAGTAGGTGCGACTTGAAAGTTTTAGGTTTAGAGACATCATGTGACGAAACAGGATTGGCCATTTTTGACAGTGATCGCCTTGTAGAAGGTAAGAGCGGACTACTGGGGCAAGTACTGTATTCTCAAATTGAATTGCATGCAACGTATGGTGGTGTGGTACCTGAACTTGCCAGCCGTGACCATATTCGTAAACTAGTACCCTTACTTGATGAATTACTGGCCCAGTGCGGTATTAGCAAACATGAGATGGATGCTATTGCCTTTACCAAAGGTCCAGGGCTAATAGGGGCATTGATGACTGGTGCGCTGTTTGGACGTAGCTTAGCCTATGCGCTAGATATTCCAGCCATTGGGGTGCATCATATGGAAGGTCATTTATTGTCTCCACTGTTGGGTCCAAACCCACCGAAATTTCCTTTTGTATCTTTGTTGGTTTCAGGAGGACACACCCTATTGGTGGCCGCTCATGCCATTGGGGAGTATGAGATATTAGGGGAAAGTATTGATGATGCGGCAGGGGAGTGCTTCGACAAGGCCGCTAAGATGTTAGGCTTGCCTTATCCAGGCGGTCCTAACGTAGCACGTCTGGCTCAATCTGGAAATCCACAAGCTTACGACTTACCAAGACCCATGCTGCATAGAGGGTTAGACTTCTCCTTTAGTGGTATGAAAACTGCGGTACACAATCTCATTAAAGACACGCCAGGCTCAGATTCGGACGAGCAGGTTCGTGCGGATATAGCGGCCAGCTTCCAACATGCAGTGGTCGATACTCTGGTTAAAAAGTGTGTCAAAGCTCTTAAACAAACAGGCATGTCGCAACTGGTCATCGCAGGCGGTGTCAGTGCCAACCTCCATCTACGTGACACGTTAGAAAAAGAGTTAGCAAAAATCAATTCGACCGTACATTATGCACCACTTGAGCTGTGTACCGACAATGGAGCAATGATTGCCTATGCAGGCTATCAGCGTTTGCAGGCAGGACAAGCCGATGATTTGGCGGTCAGCTGTGTCCCTAGATGGAATATTAGCGAGTTGCCAGCCTTAACTTAGGTTGGCGGTTTTGATTTCTTTAGATGAATTGATTGCTTTAGATGAATTGACTGTCTTAGGTTAAATAGAATATTGGCGATAGCCTATATTTCTTAAAACGCAGCTTTTAAGACGCGGTTTTTAGGATACAGTTTTTTAAGGCATAGTTTTTTAAAGCAGTTGGTCGCTTAAGCTTACTCTCAAACTTAGTAAGGAACGTAAATGCAGTGGTTGGCGATAGGGATTGGGGCTGGAATAGGGGCGTGCTTACGGGCATGGCTGGCGAAGCTCAATCCTCTGCATTCGTGGATACCTTTAGGTACGTTAAGCGCCAATGTGCTGGGTGGCCTACTTATCGGTATCGCCATGGTGATATTTATGAAAGTTGGACAAAGCTGGCATCCGAACGTGAAGCTATTTGTGATAACCGGTTTTTTAGGCGGCTTGACCACATTTAGCACGTTTAGTAGCGAAGTGTTTGGGCTATTAAATGAGGGAAAAATAGTTGCCGGCTTAAGTTTAATAGGGGTTCATGTATTGTTTACCCTAGTGGCAACCGCCGTTGGCTATTATTTAACCCGCCTAGTATTGTAAGGACTTAATAGTATTGTAGGGGCTTGATAGTCGAAAAATAAATATTTTAGAAAATAAGTGACGCTTGCTACTCTTGCTTATGGTCTTCTCTAACGCATAAAAGTCCATAAATATAGCAAGCGTATGGTTATGAAGTACCTATAAACATGTACGAAACGCATGGAAAACCGTTTTTAAGCATATTTTATACTTGGGTCTGTTGGGTCTATCAAAGTTTGCTTATCTAACCTCTAAGGCTTGACCAGTTCATCTAATAGTTTAGCAAACCCCTGCATATAGGCCACATCTTGGCTTTTCTCACGTGTCGCGGCAAACAATTGGCAGTACACTCCAGGTCTATTATAGTTACCCCTAAAAGAGCGAGCGTCTTTGTTCGACTCCAAGTCTGGTGAAATAAGCGGACGAGTCACTACCCAGCCCTTTTTCTCATACTCTGCTGCTACCCAGTCTGGAAGTGCAGCAACGCCTCTTTCACTGGCCACAAGTTGAATGAGCATTGCGGTCAACTCTGTGGTACGGATTTTGGCAAAATTTACATTGGCTGGGGCCATAAACTTAGCAATCACATCCAGCCTTTTGGCCTCTACCGGATAAGCAATTAAGGTTTGATCCACCAGATCGGTAGGCACAATACTCTCTTTGCTGGCCAAAGGGTGAGTAGGAGAGAGCACCAAGCGACTTTCGTAAGTAAATAGTGGCTGGTAGCAAATGCCCTCTAAATCCAAGTCACTGGTAGTAATCAATAAATCTATATCCCCTTCACTTAGCAGATGATGAGGCTCAGGCTCAAAGCCTGTCGCAAAATCTAGCTCCACATCCGACCATTCGCGTCGAAACTGATTTAAGATCGGCATAAGCCAATCAAAGCAGCTGTGACATTCAGACGCCAATCTGAGACGTCCCGCTTGACCGTGCGCCAGTCTTTTTAGATTATTTTTGGTTCTTATGACTTGAGGCAAAATACTGTCCGCCAGTTTTAGTACCACATTGCCTGCAGGGGTAAATGTCAAAGGACGGGTACGACGGTTAACCAATTTCACACCATAGTAATTCTCTAGCTCTTTTAATTGATGCGAGACGGCAGAAGCGGTCACGTGTAACTCATCTGCGGCTGCCGCGAGTGAGCCGTGTGCTCGTAAAGCAGATAGGGTTTGAAGATGACGAAGCTCAAGCATAATTTCAAATCGTTTTATTTAATTGTTGAGGCCTCTATTCTAACCTATTAGGTAAGATAGATTCATCCGCTTAATCCCGTGCTAATCTTTAAATGGGTAAAAGTGGTCAGATCATGTCTTTAATTTAACGTTCATATCGTTCTATTTAGTGAAAAAAGTGTTCGTTTGACCTGTCAATAATAACCTTTGAGAATAGGTATCATAAAAATTACTTGCGGTAAGGGTAACTTTTACTTTATATTGAGCGCATACTGACGAGTCACATAGATTTACATTAGAGTAACTATTAGTTGAGAAATATTGGCCTGAATCTTTATTTATTGAAATTGCTGATAACCCCTTAATGAACGTTAATTCCTTTGATTGCTGTGACTCAAAACTCACAAGGAAGATGGATAGCTGCTTTGTTTTTATGACAATTATTTCTATTGTCAACGTTAGATAATGAGAAACGTAAAAATCAGTAAAGCAGTTAATCATAGTGAAATTGTCTATAGCAGAGTGAAAAAACAAGAGGGCCGTTAAGCCATAAACGACGTTTTTTCTGTCCCCGCTGCTGTGCTAATGAATGAATTCAGCATCTCCCTTTTAAACAAGTATTCTGAGATAGCAAGTGTGCTCACAGATTAAGGCACTTGCTTATAGGGTTATGCATTGAGGATAAAGCTATGTGGAAAAATATGGGTTTGACCAGTAAGATTCTGGTCGCAATGGTACTAGGTATCATTCTAGGACTAATTTTTAACTATACCGGCTTAAATGCCGAAGGTAGTTTCGTTAACACTTATTTAGTAAATGGCTTATTTAGTATTGTCGGTAAGCTGTTTGTTAACTCGTTAAAAATGTTGGTTGTACCCTTAGTGCTAATCTCACTTATCTGTGGGGTGTGTGGTATTGGTGACATCCGTTTGCTAGGTCGTATTGGTACTAAGACCTTTTTTATCTATATGTTCACTACCGCAATTGCCATTGCAACAGCCATTGGTCTTGGCTCAATATTTGGCATTGGTAAAGGGATGAACCTTAAGCCTGAGAACGCTTTTGAAGCCAAAGATGCACCGCCTTTAATTGACGTTTTCTCAAATATCATTCCATCTAACCCGATTAGTGCTATGGCCAATGGCGATATGCTGTCTATCATCTTCTTTGCCATTTTAATTGGTATTAGTATTCTGATGGTAGGTAAGCCTGCTAAAGGTTTGGTCCAGAGTCTAGAACTGATCAATGAAGTTATCTTAAAAATGGTAACCATCATTATGAACCTGGCACCATACGGTGTATTTGCGCTGTTAGTAATAGCCATGTCAGATTTAGGCTTAGAATTGATGGTGTCATTATTCGGTTATGTGGCCGTATTGGTAGGCTCTTTGGCTTTCCACTTCTTTGTGACCATGATGATTATCCTAAAGCTTACTTCAGGACTGTCGGTAAGAACTTTCTTAGCCAAAATGCGTGAAGTGCAGATTTTTGCTTTTAGTACTTCAAGCTCAAACGCCACTATTCCAGTTAGCTTACGTACCGTAACCAAGCGTATGGGTGTTGATAACTCTGTGGCTTCATTTACCATTCCTTTTGGTGCGACCATCAACATGGATGGTACCGCCATTATGCAAGGTACAGCCACTATCTTTATCGCCAATTTATACGGTATAGATTTAAGTGCGGGCCAGTACTTAATGGTTATCTTAATGTCAGTACTGGCTTCTGTAGGTACTGCAGGGGTACCTGGTGTGGGCTTAATTATGCTTTCAATGGTATTTGCTCAAGTGGGTCTGCCCATCGAAGGTATCGGTCTGATCTTAGGTGTTGACCGTTTGCTTGATATGTTACGTACCGCCGTAAACGTTGGTGGTGATGCTGCTGTAACCGCTATTGTGGCAAAAGCGGAAGGCAAAATGGACTTAGATGTCTATAATGACCCAGAAGCGGGCACCAAAGATGTGTTTGATGGTCACATTGACCCAGAAAGTGAGCAAGAGTTTGCTCATGTCATGAGTGATGGCATCATGGGCAGTGAATATGATGATTTGAATAAGCGCTAGGGCTCATTGACCAAGCGATATCTGCTATAAAGTTATCATTTAAAATTATGATACCTAAAAAAGCCCCAATATCAAGTTGGGGCTTTTTTATATTCGTTAATTAATGTCTGTTACGTAATATGTGTCAAAGAGTTTTATTTTAGAACGTAAAATAGCGATAACTGGCTATTTAGCCCATCATATATTTGGTAACCATGGCCAAACAAACCAGAACAATCACCGGGCGAATAATTTTACTACCGCCTTTTACCACCATATGTGAGCCTGCATAAGCGCCTATGGTTTGTCCGACCATCATCGCTAGGCCTACTTTCCACAGCACATTGCCACCGATAATAAAGAAAATAAGGGAAGCGATATTGGTAGATAGGTTTAATACTTTTGCCGCCCCTGTAGCAGCGATGATTTGTCTACCACGTAATGCCACATTACCTAAAGCAAAAAACATACCGGTACCTGGACCAACATAGCCATCATAAAATCCGATTAAAGGGGCGACCACTCGTTGCCAAGTAGACTCTGATACTCTTGGCTCCGCTTCTACTTCACCTAAACTTGGCGCAAATAAGGTATAGATACCGATAGCCGCAATCAAAAATGGGATAAGCTTTTCTAGCATATCAGGGGGAGACATCTGTACAGCAATGGTACCGAGAACTGAGCCGATAAAAGCACCCGCAATGGCCAATTTCATCTTTGATGGCGAGACCACGCCTTTTTTTATCATTGTGATAGAAGCAGTTAAGGCGCCAGAAGCTGCTTGTAGTTTATTGGTACCTAAGGTTAAAACGGGCGGGATATTGGCCAATAACATAGCAGGAATGGTTAATAAACCGCCACCACCTGCAATGGCGTCGATAAAACCGGCGACAGCGGCCACAGCCGTTAACATTAAAATAACTTCAAGGGTTAAGGATAAATCCATACGTGATATCCAATAATCAGGTTAAGTAGGTAACTTTTTCAGCACCCTCTCAAAAATTAAGCGCAAAAAATAAGAGCATAAAACTAACGTTTGGGCGGTCGCCACATAAGCGCCGAATTATAGCACGCACTAAAAGTCAGAACCTGACACATTGCTTTGTTTCTGGACAATCTATGCTAAAAAAAGCAGGGGCTTAAACAGGTCAGTCAGGTAAGCGTTGACGTATTAAGCGTTATAGATTTCAAATTTTATCTCGATATAGGAGACTTTTCTGCTACCATAAATGCGAAATGTATAAAGACAAATTAATAAATTAAATAGTTTGGTGGGTTACTAGATTGGCCCATTAGCAAGATAGTGAGGAAGCATTGTGTTTCAAAAACTAAAAAAATTCTTTGAGTATGAGGCGGCAGGCGGGATTGTACTGGCCATCGCTGCCATTGCAGCAATGATTGTTGCTAACTCACCTTTGCATGACTGGTATGAGTCCTTTATTCATGCCCCAGTGGTTGTGCAGATAGGAAGTCTTATTATTGACAAAGATGCGCATCACTGGATTAATGATGGGCTAATGGCGATATTCTTCTTCTTAGTGGGTCTAGAGCTCAAGCGAGAGGTGCTCATAGGTGAGCTGTCCAATATTAATCAGATAGTGTTACCAGCAGCAGCAGCCATAGGAGGGATGATAGCTCCCGCTTTAGTCTATGTGGCTTTTAACCATAACAATCCTGAATATTTAGCAGGTTGGGCAATCCCCGCCGCAACAGATATTGCCTTCGCCATTGGTATCTTGAGTTTGCTCGGCAGCCGAGTGCCTAATTCGCTAAAGATATTTCTAGTCTCTATCGCTATTTTTGATGATATCGGTGCTATCTTAATTATTGCTCTATTTTACACCAGTGATTTATCCTTTGTATCATTGGCCGTAGCAGGGCTATGTTTGCCATTCTTGTACTTGCTAAATAAACGCAATGTTACCTCGATTACTCCTTATTTGATCTTTGGTATCATCATGTGGATTGCAGTGCTTAAGTCGGGAATTCATGCGACATTGGCCGGCGTGGTACTGGCTTTGTTTATTCCTATGGTCAATGCGGATGATCCGGAACATTCGCCTTTAGAAGATTTAGAGCATGACTTACATGGCACAGTAGCCTTCGCTATTTTGCCGCTATTTGCTTTTGTTAATGCCGGTATCTCATTGCAAGGAGCAGGCTTTGGCCAGCTACTGCATAGCGTACCTTTCGGTATCGCTGCAGGCTTATTTATAGGTAAGCAAGTGGGTATTATGCTAATGACTTGGGCCATCATTAAAGCTGGAATGGCTAAGCTGCCGAGCGGTACCGACTTTAAGCAAATTTATGGAGTGTCATTACTGTGTGGAGTTGGCTTTACCATGAGTTTGTTTATCAGTGGATTAGCATTCTCAGGCAACACAGATGGCTTTGATCCACGCTTGGGTATTATTTTAGGGTCTATCATCTCTGGTATTGCTGGGTACGTATTATTGAAACGTACTTTAAAAGATGATGTGACCGTCTCAAGTTTGGATTTAACTAAGTTATAAAAAGTTATAGAAGCTCTGAGCCCTTTTAAGGTTTAATTTATACTGAGCGAGATTAAGTGGTTCAGTGTCAGTGAAACCGACATTAGTTGCCATTAATATGCTACTTATGAGCCTGAAAATAAATCTTTATAAGATTAAATTTCAGGCTCATTTTTTATGGTATAAATTCTAACAAACAATAATTTATTGCCAATCTCTAAAGGAAGTAAGGTTATGACGCTAAGCTGTTTTACATTAAGCACGGGTAGAGCAGGCTATTTAGCCGCGATAATGACGGCTGGGTGTGTGTCACTGCTATCAGGTTGTGCCACCCTCTCAAAGCAAGAATGTTTAACCGGCAACTGGCAAGCCGTTGGATTTACGGATGGTGCCGCGGGTAGGCCAGCAGATTACCTGAGTAGTCACAACAAAGCGTGTTCTAAGGTAGGGGTAGCGACGGATTATGCAGCGTGGGAACAGGGCAGACAGGAAGGGTTAAAAAAGTACTGTACTGAAACCCATGCCTATCAGATTGGGCGTAGAGGCGAGCAAATGACCCCAGTGTGTCCTGCGCAGGTAACCCCAAACCTTGAACGCATTAATGCAGATGGGCGCAGTTTCTACTCATTAAGTAAACAACTGAGCATTGAACAAGAGCGTTTAAACAGCTACCAACAGCAGTATGACAAGTTGCTCAAGCGTCATAGCGTAGCCTTAAGCAGCCAATCTGGAGTTACAGAGTATCAGAATGGATTGTCTGAAAGAATTAAAAACACCACTCAGCGTATCAATAACTTAGAGCGTGCACTGCAAGAGTTACAACGCACTTATGGCTATTAGGCCATTAAATTATTAGAAAAAAAGAAATAAGCAGAAATAGTAAGAACAGAAACTCACAAGATTTTATTTTGTTACATAATTTAATCAAAAACGTTAAGAGAATACTAATTTGAACCACAAGAGGTAACAGACAGTGAGAAATGCACTCTTATAATGATAACAAGCTTATTTTTCGGTTGGCTTATGTGGTTTAAGGTTAAGTCTTATAAGACTTAACTGTATGACTTAAGTTTTGGCATAAGATTCAATTCATTCAACGAAACCTTATAAGAAAATATTTAAAAATATTCACTTTCTATTATCCCATGTAGGGGAGCTTAGAATCGAAAGATTCTGGCTCCTTCTCAATTTTGTCTCACTAATAAAACTATTGGAGTTTTTTATGAAAAAATTACTGACGTTATTACCGCTAAGCTTAGTAGTTGCTGCTTGTGCAACTAGTCCAACGACTGCGGTTCAGACTCAAACTCAAACCACTAATAAAGCTTATGACCGCATGGCACCTGAGCGTTTTGTTTGTGAAGACAATGCCACCGTTATGCCAAAGTATTCTATAGATGGCGAACAAGCTACGTTAACTGCTAGCCTACCTAAAGCCAACTGGAACAACCAAACGATAGTTATGGATATTGCCACTTCAGGTTCAGGTTCACGCTATGTCAATAACGCTAGCCAAAACATTACTTATGACTGGCATACCAAAGGTGATCTAGGTATCATGCGATTGAAATGGGCAGACGGCACTGAATACGCGGTTAAATGCGAGCGTCAATCATAGATCAATGAAACTATAGACTAATAAGAGAGCATAGGTAGACAGCTAAATAACTTAAAATATGTCTATCTTTATTTCCTTTAAAGACAATATTTTTTTAAGGACAATCGAAACTAGATCAGCTATTAATTGTCCTTAAAGGCTCTCCTAGACCTTAAAAATATACGATGACAGTCACTATTGATTAAAGTAGTGGCTGTTTTTTTATGGGTCTGCTATAATCTGCCGCTTGGTAAACCAGACGATCGCCGTTTTGCTTTTGCAGAAGGGAGGAAAGTCCGGGCTACATAAGGCAGCGTGCCAGCTAACGGCTGGGCGGGGTAACCCGACGACAAGTGCAACAGAGAGAAGACCGCCTCATGTTAAGCTTTAGAGCCTAGCTCTATAGTATGAGGTAAGGGTGAAAGGGTGCGGTAAGAGCGCACCGCATGGCTGGTAACAGTTCATGGCGAGGTAAACTCCACGCGTAGCAAGACCAAATAGGTGTCCATTACTTGTCGCCTGCAGGGGACACGGGTAGGTTGCTCGAGTGTACTGGCAACGGTACGCCTAGATGAATGATCGTTCACGACAGAACCCGGCTTATCGGTTTACCAAAATCTTTTATGCTTACTTTAAAAAAAGCGTATATAATAGCCACTTGCTAATGAAATAGCAGAGACTACCCCTTAATTTGAAATTATTTTCAATTTTTTTGCTTTTAGGGGTTGACGGCTAACAATGTTTTAGGGATAATACCGCCCTCAAATGGCGATGTAGCTCAGCTGGTTAGAGCGCACGACTCATAATCGTGAGGTCAAGAGTTCAAGTCTCTTCATCGCCACCATATATTTGGCCATTAGCGCCTAAAATAGCCGATTACTTTGCCCTATTATGCTAAGTAGTTGGCTTTTTTTATGTCTCATCGTTTTGTTAGCCTCCCTCTTTTCAAACACGTCGTTAACCATTCGCCTTGTCAGGTAAAAAACTATTAACCTTGCAAGCTAAAAAGCTGTTAATGTTGCCAGACAAACGACTGTTAAAATTTTGCAGTATAAGAGGGCAGAATCTAACCATAGCACTCAAACAGCTCTATTTTGACCACTGTCAATTAGCATTGCATTTCTATCACTTACAAGCCCGCTTAAAGCTGATAGAATAGATCACCTTAATATATTTATTACTTCATTTTTGTTTTTATAAATGAACTCAACAACTAGGTAGCCGCAAGACGTGACCGCATTATCAAACATTCGAAACTTCTCAATCATCGCCCATATTGACCATGGTAAATCTACCTTGGCCGATCGTTTTATTCAGACTTGTGGTGCGCTGCAGGATCGTGAAATGCAGGCTCAAGTCTTAGATTCAATGGATATTGAACGTGAGCGTGGCATTACCATTAAAGCGCAATCCGTAACCTTGTATTATGATCACCCCAATGGTGAGCGCTATCAGCTTAACTTCATTGATACGCCAGGTCACGTTGACTTCTCTTATGAAGTGTCTCGTTCTTTGGCCGCTTGTGAAGGTGCTCTATTGGTAGTGGATGCTGCACAAGGGGTAGAAGCTCAGTCGGTGGCTAACTGCTACACCGCAGTAGATTTAGGTCTTGAAGTATTGCCGGTACTGAATAAAATTGACCTACCGCAAGTAGAGCCTGAACGTGTGATTCAAGAGATTGAAGACATTATCGGTATTGAAGCGATGGATGCCCCTCGCGTTTCTGCCAAATCAGGCCTAGGCGTTGATGAGCTTTTAGAAGCATTGGTAGAACGTATTCCAGCCCCAACTGGGGACCGCGAAGCGCCACTACAAGCGCTTATTATTGATTCATGGTTTGATAATTATCTGGGCGTTGTGTCCTTAGTGCGCGTGCGCCAAGGGACGATAAATAAAGGCGATAAGATTTTAATCAAGTCAACAATGGATGCGCATTTGGTTACCTCTATCGGGGTGTTTACGCCCAAACCTTTAGAGACAGGCAAGTTAGAGGCAGGGGAAGTTGGCTTCGTTATTGCCGGTATTAAAGACATTCATGGTGCGCCAGTGGGGGATACCATTACTCATGCTAAAACCCCAGATGTTGACTTAATTCCTGGTTTCAAACAGATTACGCCGCAGGTATATGCCGGTCTGTTTCCTGTAGATTCTAGTGACTTTGAAAAGTTCCGTGAAGCGTTACAAAAACTGCAGATTAATGACTCTGCTTTGTTCTTTGAACCTGATACTTCAGATGCTCTAGGCTTTGGTTTCCGTTGTGGCTTCCTAGGTATGCTACATATGGAAATCATTCAAGAGCGCTTAGAGCGTGAATACAATCTTGATCTGATTACCACTGCGCCCTCGGTTATCTACCAAATTAAAAAGAAAAATGGGGAAGTCTTACTAGTCGACAACCCTTCACGACTACCAGATCCTGGTTTTGTTGAAGAGTTCCGCGAACCCATTGCCCGCTGTCATATTTTAGTACCCCAAGATTATTTGGGTAACGTGATGACGTTGTGTATGGAACGCCGTGGCACTCAAGTCGATATGCGCTTCATGGGCAAACAGGTTCAGTTGATTTTCGATATCCCACTGGGTGAAGTGGTAATGGATTTCTTTGATCGTCTAAAATCTGTTTCTCGTGGTTTCGCTTCTTTAGATTATGAATTTGATCGTTATGAAGTGGATAAATTGGTCAAAGTTGATGTGTTAATTAATGGCGATAAAGTTGATGCTTTAGCCATGATTTGCCACCAAGATCAAGCGCGTTATCGTGGTGGCCAACTCGTTGAAAAGATGAAAGAGTTGATTCCGAGACAGATGTTTGATGTGGCGATTCAAGCGGCTATTGGTAGCCAGATTATCGCACGTAGTACGGTTAAAGCCATGCGTAAAGACGTTCTTGCTAAATGTTATGGCGGTGACGTTTCTCGTAAGAAGAAACTGTTGTCGAAGCAGAAAGAAGGTAAGAAGCGTATGAAGCAGGTGGGTAGTGTGGAGATTCCACAAGAAGCCTTCCTAGCGGTGTTACAAGTGGACAATCAATAATCTTATTGATAATCGGTAAACTTGGCTCAAGCCTTTTAGGTTTGGGCCAAATTAATACGATTTACCAATCAGCTAAAGCGTTGTCAGCCAAAGAATTGTGCTGAAGACAAAAAGCAACCGATCAATAGCAGAAGCGTGGCGGATATATTAGTTACCTTCATCGAGTTTTAGAAAATAATGACGTGGCTAAGGCAGCAGTATGGACTTTGACTTTAATATAATTTTAGTGCCAGTAACCTTAATTCTTGGGTTGATATGGCTGCTGGACAAGTTCTGGCTTAAGCAGCACAATAAGTCTAAGACGGGTAACTCGAAAGAAATACAGGCAGCTCAAGCAAATCTAGCGGCCAAAAAGAGCGCTTATATTCAGTCGTTGTCTCAACACAACATGCTCACTAGTGATAATGATGAGGCCTTAGAGTCAATTGCCATAGATGAAGCGCCAATGCCCGTTAAGCAGGCAGAGCGTGAGTATCGTGAGGCGAAGCGCCATGCTAATATTGCTACCAGTCAAAAGCTGGCCAAAAGTTCAGATGAGCATTTTTTAGTACGTTGGGCTTATGATTACTTTCCTGTATTGGCCATTGTATTAGTAGTACGCTCATTTATCGTTGAACCTTTTAACATACCTTCTTCCTCGATGGTCCCAACGCTTTATACTGGTGACTTTGTGGCGGTTAATAAGTATGCTTATGGTATTCGCTTACCGCTGACTTATAATAAAGTGATTGATGTGGGTCAGCCAGAGCATGGTGATGTGGTTGTTTTTAGATATCCGGAAAACCCTAAGATTTATTACATCAAACGTATCATTGGTCTACCAGGAGATACGGTTAGCTTTAATAACGGCAAACTGGCGGTAAATGGTAATGTACTGCCTAGTGAGCAAGTAGAATTTACTGCTGATGCCGCTTTAACTGATCAATTGTATACACCAGTGAAAGGCAGCGACCCGAGCAGACAGTGGGATTTGTCGCCTGAAGATGCGGTCGTGGTCGCACAGACAGAAGAAAGTGGTGCGCGATATTATCAAGAGAAGTTGGGTGAGCACACGTATCTTCGTCGTTATTTAGCCCCTACTTTAATTCGTGAAGAGTACTCAAACTTCTTAGAACAACCGATAACACATGCGAGCAACTGGTCGGTTACAGTGCCAGAAGGTAATTACTTTGTTATGGGTGATAACTCTGATCGCAGTGAAGATGGACGTTACTGGGGTTATGTGCCTGATGAAAATTTAGCGGGTAAAGCAGTTTATGTATGGATGCATAAGAAGCCAGGTCTGTCTAACTTACCCACATTTAGCCATAATCGACCCATTGATTAAGTCTTATACTATTTGAGCAGTTTCTTTATCTAACATTTATTATCCGTTAATATCTTTTATGCGGTAAATGATAGAAGCTAAAGAGACTGCCATAATTCAAACATTCTATTTAATCCCTTCAATTAATATACATAGCTGTTTTTAACTGTATTTAAAGTTGATTAACAGTTCTTAATGTGCCGAAATAATATGCCAAAAGTTTTTAAAAAAGAGAGCGGTGATAAAAGTAAAGTAACAGAAATGGCTGATATAGTAGCTTCTACTAAACAGCCACCCAAACAACGTTATACCAGTTTTGAGCAAGGATTGGCCAGTTTACAAAAAGTCTTGGGATATACTTTTAAAGATACTAGTCTGGCAAAACTTGCTTTAACACACCGCTCTTTTGATGGCAAAATTAACTATGAGCGTTTAGAGTTTCTAGGGGATGCCTTACTGGGAATGATCATTGGTGAAGCATTGTATTACCAATATCCTAACCAAAATGAAGGTCGACTCACGCGTATGAGAGCCACTTTGGTACGCCAAGAGTCGTTAGTGATCGTGGCACAGAAGTTAAACTTATCCTCACATCTGATTTTGGGAGTCGGTGAGCGTAAGGGTGGAGGACGTGAGCGGGCCTCAATATTAGCAGACACGGTAGAGTCCTTAATCGGTGCCATTTATCTCGATAGTCAGAGTGTTGATGTGGTTAAAGCCTGTGTGTTGGATTGGTTCGCTGAATTAATCAACAACGTCAATGATCAAAGAGTTTTAAAAGACGCCAAGAGTCGACTGCAAGAATGGCTACAGGGCCATAAGTATGAACTACCTAACTATGAGTTGTTAGAGACTCAAGGCAATGCGCCAAATCAAATATTTATTGTACGGTGTGAAGTAGAAGTGCCACATAGTACGCCTATTATTGAATCTGGTGAAAGTCGCCGTATCGCTGAGCAAAAAACGGCTGAAAAGATGATCAACCAACTTAATAAGCTTGTCAGTGATCGTATTATTAAAGTGAAGCTGTAGACTCAAGACCTTAGTGTAAACTGCAAACTATAATCTAATGTAAACTCTAAAATGCAAACTATAAACAGTATAGTTCGTTCTAATTCTAGGTTGGCTTAGTAACCTATTAACCCTCTACAAAATTAAATTGAAGCCCTTAATTCAAGTGCTTCCACAAGATAACATCGGATAAACAGATATATGTCAAATGCACCACAAGAAAATAAAGAATTAGACCTTCAGTCAACAGACACGACTGATAACCTGTTAGATAGCTTCTTTAATGAAGAGTCATTGCCAGAAGACTATCGCGCGGGCTACGTTGCCATCGTGGGTCGTCCTAACGTGGGTAAATCAACTTTAATGAATCACATGTTGGGACAAAAGTTGTCAATCACCTCACGTAAACCACAAACTACCCGTCATCGCATTCATGGCATTCTGTCCAATTCAGAGATGCAAGCGGTATTTGTTGATACCCCAGGTATTCATAGCAACGAAGTTCGCCTTATTAATGAGCGCATGAACAAAGCGGCTTTTTCAGCGTTGGTTGATGTGGATTTAGTTTTATTTGTGGTTGATGGTGAGCAGTGGCGTGAAGATGATTTGTTGACGCTTGAGAAAATCGGCGAAACGGATACCCCTGTGGTATTGGTTATTAATAAAGCTGATACTATTAAAGACAAAGGCTCTATCTTACCGCTAATTGAAACCTATCATGAAAACTTTGAGTTTGCTGACATCGTACCGGTGTCTGCCTTAAAAAATCAGAACTTAGAACGATTAGAACAAGTGATTCGCTCACACCTGCCACAGGGTGCGCCTATTTATGATACAGAGCAAATTACTGATCGTAGTGAACGTTTCTTAGCCAGTGAAATTATTCGCGAAAAAATCATGCGCCAATCAGGTGACGAAGTACCTTATGATTTAACGGTACAGATTGATGAGTTCAAAGATGAGCCAGCGCATATTGATCCTAAGACTGGACGTAAGCGTAAAGCTGTGACCTTTATTGATGCCACTATTTTTGTTGAGCGTAATGGTCAAAAAGCGATTATCATTGGTGATAAAGGCAGCCGTATTAAACAGATTGGTATGGCCGCACGTGAAGATATGGAAGCTTTATTTGAACGTAAAATCATGCTTAACCTATGGGTTAAAGTGAAGCAGGGCTGGTCAGATGATGCCCGTGCCTTGACCAGTTTGGGATACTAATTTAACGGTCGCTATAGCATGACAGTAAACTATTAATAAATAGTAAACCGTCAATGAGCGACTAAAATTAGTATCAAATCATTAGTCGTTCGTTGTTATTTATAAACCAATAACGATAAGCGGCTAATGATAAATTGGGTTGAAGAGGGGCGCGTTAGTCAAAATCTTACTAGCATATAGGATGGGTAATCACATTGCGTAATGAGCCATTAAATGCGTATAGTTTGCATCAACGCCCCTATCAAGAAAAAAGAAGCATCTATTATTTGCTGACCAAAGAGCATGGTATCTTGCATGGTATTGCCAAAAAGGGCATTCCCCAATTTGTGCCTTTAATGCTCTTTGCGACTGGCAAAAAATCCTTAAAGACCTTGCAACAGGTCAACATTGTCGAAGCCGTTCCAAGCTTGATGGGCCAACAACAGTATGCGGCTCTATACCTTAATGAAATTACCTTAAAACTATTGCCCGTGGAAGACAGTATGCCTGTCGTTTACGAGCAATACAGTCGAACCATTCGCCAATTACAGCAGCCATTAAGCTTGGATCAGTTAAAACTTGTTTTACGACTTTATGAACAGGTTTTGTTTAGCGAGCTCGGCTTCGCCATTGACTTTGAACAAGATAGTGAGCAGGCAATAATTGATGAGAAACAGTGGTACTACTTTGCTCCTGATAGAGGATGGGTCAAGCAATCAATGACCAAAGCAGCGCTAGATGCTCAGGATGCTATGATTCAAGATACTACGATTCAGGAAACGGGTGTTTTCCATGGTAGTGATGTCGAAACTACAGATACCGTTGATACTACTCAAAGCGAACAAGACTCTGAATCTAGTCTTAATCAACGCAACCCTTCAGCCTTTATGCAACAGTTTCCTATCTCAGGCGAGACAATCATAGCCATGCAATCAGGCATTAGTCCTCAAACCATTAACAGTTGGACTGATATTCATCGCCAACTTATTGATCATTTATTTGACTATCAGCCTTTACAAAGCCGCATTTTGTGGCAACAGTTTTATCGTTATCAATAAACTATAATAAACTAGCTGGCAGATACTGGTAAAGTCAGAGGTTGTTTTAAATCGACGTAGTGCTAAGCTTGGTTTTATCTTATATAGTTCGGTCTACGTTATTGTGATCTACATTATATTATTGTCAATTATTAATTATTAATTATTAATTATTAATTATTAATTATTAATTATTAATTATTATCCTTACTAGGTTGTTTCTTTTACTGTTGTTATGACTTTATTAAGTCAGCTAGGGTGACATATTATGAATAAAATGGTTCCAACCGCTGTTAAGACACCATTATTGGGTGTCAATATTGACCACGTGGCCACACTTCGTCAGGCACGTGGGGTTAATTACCCTGATCCAGTGGAAGCTGCCTTACTTTGTGAGCAAGCAGGGGCAGATGGTATCACTCTTCATTTAAGAGAAGACAGACGTCACATCCAAGATGACGATGTCTATCGTATGAAGCCTTTATTAAAGACTCGTATGAACTTAGAAATGGCCACTACCGAAGAGATGTTAAATATCGCGCTAGAGGTCAAGCCTGAATGGATTTGCTTAGTGCCAGAAAAGCGTGAAGAACTGACCACAGAAGGGGGGCTAGACGTGGCCTCGCAGGTAGAAAATATTAAACGCTACATAGCGTCTCTACATCAAGTCGGCAGCAAAGTTTCTTTATTTATTGATCCAGATGCCAAACAGATAGATGCAGCCATAGCTTGTAAGGCAGATGCTATTGAGCTACATACCGGACAATATGCTGAGGCGACATTGGCCAAAGAAAGTACGGCGATTGAACATGAGCTAAATAGAATAAAATCAGCTACCAAATATGCCCTATCGCAACAAGAGACATTGATTGTTAATGCCGGCCATGGTTTAACACGTGATAATGTGTCTGCCATTGCTCGTATTCCAGGCATCTATGAGCTTAATATAGGTCATGCCTTAATTGCCGATAGTGTGTTTATGGGGCTTGAAAAGGCGGTTGCTACTATGAAGCAGGCAATGCAAGGTTAGGGTTTGTAAATTAACTGCAGCCTATAATTTAGAGTGTATTAATTGTATGTGTGAGGGTAAGGGTGTGGATGGCTGTTCATCGTCCAATTAACTAACCAACGTTGCCTTAATCTATCGTAATGCTCTCTGGTGTCTTATTAACTGGTTTTAGCAATTAGTGATCAACAAGAGGGTTCAAGTGATTGGGCAATCAAGTCAAGTAAAAAGTTCTTAAGGGCAACCCGTCTTTTTAAGTCCATAGGGCTTAAAGCGGTGGTTACCTTGTTGGTTTAATGAGATTTGATACATATTATGGATTGAATGATTATTAGGACAATATTTTATGTGACCGAAATGTCCACGAGGTAATCCACTATCACCAAAGAACTTGATATAGTTACGCTTTCCTGCATGCAAATACACTCTACCATAATCTAAATGTAGAGGTTGCTGTAGGATCATTTGATTAATGGCACTATTAAACTGATGATTGCCATCGATATCACTGAAAATTAATAAGTATTCTTTTGCCTGTTTATGGCATTGATAATTAGCATCTGCTAGACAGAGTATGGTGTCTTGACGCTGCATGAAGCTGTGTGCTTTAGCAGTTCGAAAGCCATCGGTTATATGACTGCGTACTTCTTTGGCCTCCCAAGTTCTTAAGGTAGTGATAAAAGAGGGGAGTGCTATTGTAGTCATGGTGGCTAAGATAATCAAGGTTAATAGCAACTCTAATAAAGTAAAGCCTTGATTATGGATATTTCTATCAGAGAAGTGAAGTTTATCCACTGAGTATAGCCTAAAGTTATGTGTTCCCTGCACTTCGTTAGGTACAGCATATCGCAACTTAACAATAGACATGTGCATTGTAGATAAGCCTTATAGTAAGTTTAGCTAAATATATAGTAAAACTCAACAAAGGCCTACTTATAATAGGGAAATATAACCTATTGTCAAATTTTGTTACATTTGGTGAAAAAGTAGGGCTTAAGGATAGAACTATTTGAGCGTATGTATTAGAATTGCCTTTAGTAAGTTGTGTATCACATTTAGTTATATTTAATTACATATCATTTAATCACATAACAGAATAAATGTACCCATTATAATGTGATTGATTTGAGTTAGTGTTTAATAATCGATTACAATGTAATTAGTAAATGGGTTATGTGATTTTTATGTGTACTAGATGACTGGGTCACAAAAATATGTTGTAAATAAATTAATTTATATATAAGCTATTATGCGAAAGTATAAATTAGTGCTTAGTTCGTTTTAAAAATGTCCTGAGTATACAAATTAGAGATATTAAGTGTTTTTTGCACACAAACCGTCCCTTGGAGGAAGTTTATGAAACTTAACAAAATTACTTTGGCATTGATTGCCGCTGCTGCAGCGCCAGTAATGGCAACTGCTGGCGTAACTGTGAGCCCAGTATTACTTGGTTATCACTTCACTGAAACTAATGATGATGACTACGAAAAAGAAGATCTTCGTTTTTCTACTGAAGACGATCTATACACTGGTGCTGCACTAGGTATTGAATTGACTCCTTCAACTCAGTTCCAAGTTGAATATGGTGTAACTGATTCAGACGCTCTATATAAAGGCGACAAAATTGGTGATGCTGAGCGTGAAATGATCAGTGGTAACTTCCTAGTAGGCTTTGATGAGTTCTCAGGCTACCGTGACACTGCTTTCCGTCCATACGCTTTAATCGGTGCCGGTCAACAGAAAATCGAAGTTAAAGATTCAGCTGGTAAACAAGTTCGTCAAACTACTGATACCATTGGTAACCTAGGTCTAGGTGCTATGTACCGTATCAACGATGCACTAAGCCTACGTGGTGAAGCTCGTGCGATCCATAACTTTGACTATGATCTATGGGATTACATGGGTCTAGCTGGTCTAGAAGTAGTTCTAGGCGGTCACTTAGCTCCTGCAGTAGTTGCTCCAGCAACTATGGTTGAACCAACTCCAGTAGTTGTGGTTGAAGCTGACCAAGACAGCGATGGCGATGGCGTAATCGATAGATTAGACCAGTGCCCTAACACTCCTGCTAACGTAGTAGTAGATGAAACTGGTTGTCCAGTACAAGTTCAGATCGATGACGAACTGAAAATGGAACTACGTGTATTCTTCGATAACGATAAATCAGTTATCAAAGAGCAGTACAAGCCTGAAATCGCTAAAGTAGCAGAAAAAATGCGTGAGTATCCAAACTCATCAGCTAGCATCGAAGGTCACGCTTCTAAGACTGGTCCATCAGCTCGTTACAACCAACGTCTATCTGAAGCCCGTGCAATCGCTGTTAAAACTATGCTAACTAACGAATTTGGCGTTGCGCCAAACCGTCTAAGCACAGTTGGTTACGGTTATGACCGTCCAATCGCGCCAAACGATACTGAAGAAGGTCGCGCAATGAACCGTCGTGTATACGCTGTTATCACTGGTAACAAGAGCATGACTGTTGACCAAACTAAAGATATGAACGTTCAATAATATCTTAAGTATGTTTTAGTAGTTATTTGAAAAAAAGCTGCCAAATTGGTGGCTTTTTTTCGTTATATACCATTAGTAACCTTTACATTTTTCTTAATGCATTCACAAAATCAGTTTATTAACTGTAATACAAAGGTGTTATACTTCGAGCGTGAAAAGAGTTACTGATTATTACCCGAAAAATATTGAGTCTTTAAAATATGTCTAACGAAATAAAAAATTTACGCAATATCGCTATTATTGCTCACGTCGACCATGGTAAAACCACCTTAGTTGATACACTATTACATCAATCTGGTACCTTCGACGGGCGTGCAAATATTGCAGAACGCGCAATGGATTCAGGCGCAATTGAACAAGAACGTGGTATTACGATTCTTGCGAAAAACACTGCCATTAAGTGGAAACATCCCGATAGAGATATTGAATATCGCATCAATATTGTAGATACCCCGGGTCACGCCGACTTCGGTGGTGAAGTAGAACGCGTAATGTCTATGGTTGACTGCGTACTATTGGTAGTAGATGCTATTGATGGCCCTATGCCACAAACTCGCTTCGTGACTCAAAAGGCATTCGAACAAGGTTTGAAGCCAATCGTTGTTATTAACAAAATTGACCGTCCAGGTTCGCGTCCTGATTGGGTAATGGATCAAATATTTGATCTATTCGACAATCTTGGTGCCAGTGATGAGCAACTAGATTTTCACGTAGTATATGCATCAGCCTTAAATGGTATTGCTGGCTTAGACCCAGAAAATCTTGCACCAGATATGACGCCATTATTCGAAACAATCGTCGATGTGGTAGAGCCGCCCCAAGTAGATGCAGATGCGCCTTTCCGTATGCAGATTTCAAGCCTTGATTACAATAACTTCGTAGGGGTTATTGGTGTTGGCCGTATTGAGCGTGGTCGTATTTCTACCAACACGCCAGTTACTGTAATCGATAAAGATGGTAATACGCGTAATGGACGTATTCTAAAAATCATGGGTTATCATGGTTTAGACCGTATCGATGTTGAAGACGCACAAGCAGGTGATATTGTATGTATCACAGGTATTGATGCCTTAAACATCTCAGATACTATTTGTGATCCTAATAATGTTGAAGCCTTACCGCCACTTACGGTAGATGAGCCAACAGTTTCTATGACCTTCCAGGTGAACAACTCACCATTCGCAGGTCGTGAAGGTAAATTTGTAACGTCACGTAATATTCGTGAGCGTCTAGAACGTGAACTTATTCATAACGTTGCTTTACGTGTGGAAGACACTGAATCAGCAGAGAAGTTTAAAGTATCAGGTCGTGGTGAGCTTCATTTATCAGTACTGATTGAAAACATGCGCCGTGAAGGGTATGAATTGGCTGTATCACGTCCTGAAGTTATCGTTAAAGAAGTTGATGGTAAGTTACAAGAGCCATATGAAAACGTTATCTTTGATGTGGAAGAACAGCATCAAGGTCCTATCATGGAACAAATAGGTCTGCGTAAAGGCGAAATGACAGATATGCAACTAGACGGCAAAGGCCGTATGCGTATTGAAGCAACTATGCCTGCCCGTGGTCTAATCGGCTTCCGTTCAGAGTTCCTTACTTTAACTTCAGGTACGGGTATCTTGACCTCTAGTTTCTCTCATTACGGTCCACAAAAGATCGGTGATGTAGGCGGACGTACCAACGGTGTTCTAGTATCAATGGCAAACGGTGTTTGTTTAGGTTATGCCTTATTTAACCTTCAGAAGCGTGGTAAGCTTTTCGCTGAACCACAACTTGAAGTATATGAAGGTATGATTGTTGGTCTTAACTCACGTAGTGATGACATGGTTGTTAACCCAACAACCGCTAAACAGTTAACGAACGTTCGTGCCAGTGGTACTGATGAAGCGTTGACTCTAGTACCTGCTGTTAAGTTTACGTTAGAGCAAGCACTTGAGTTTATCGAAGATGATGAATTAGTTGAAGTAACACCTAAGTCAATTCGTCTACGTAAAAAATATCTGACTGAAAGTGAGCGTAAGCGTCACGGCCGTAAAAAAGAGAAATAAATCAAATAGTTGCTAATTCAGATCTAAATGTCAGTAATAAATTAGCATTAAATTGAGTGAGATTCTTGTATTTATCTCTCAAAAATAGGTCAATTATTTACATTTTGACTACTGAATAGCTTTTTGGAAGAGTTAATATAGGCGCATTGTCTATGTTAACTCTTTTTTATTTTGTGTTTAGTCTGTTTAACATATAACAATTAAATGGAATATTAACAGTCCATCTTTCTTGATGGATTTCTGTGTTACCCCCTTATTTTGTACGACCTTAAGGCGTTAAGCATTTCGGTATTTGCTTACATCGTTGGCTCGTGCTTTTTGATTAAGTTTTTATTTTGGAGGAAAAATTATGAGTATGATGTCAGAGTTTAAAGAGTTTGCCCTAAAGGGTAATGTTATGGATTTAGCAGTGGGTGTGATCATTGGTGGCGCATTCTCAGGTATCACAAACTCTTTGGTTGAAGATGTGATCATGCCAATCGTTGCTTTCATCGCTGGCGGTGAGATTAACTTTAAGAACATGTTTATTTTATTAGGCGATGCCCCAGAAGGCGTTGCCATGACTTATGATGCATTGAAAGCAGCTGGTGTTCCCTTATTGGCTTATGGTAGCTTCATCACCGTACTTATTAACTTCTTAATCTTAGCCTTCATTATCTTTATGATGGTGAAAGGTATGAACAAAATGCGCCGTAATAACAAAGTGGAAGAGGTGGTTGAAGAGACCCCGTCAGAAGAAATTTTATTGCTTCGTGAAATTAGCCAAAAGCTAAGCAAGTAACCCTCTAAGCAGTAACTGCACAAGTTAGAAAATAAATAAAAAAAAGAGACTACCTACGGTTAGTCTCTTTTTTTATTCGCCCTATCTTATTAGATTCTGTTTACTTTAATTTACGAGTTAGCTTCAGGTTGGCAGTTTGGACAAAAAGTACTAGCACGGCCAGTAATAGTAACTTTATCAATCGTCGTGCCACAAGTAGGGCAGGGCTGTTTGTGTTTGCCATAAACCAGTAGTGTTTGTTGAAAATACCCTGTAGTCCCACTGGCCACAGTAAAGTCTCTTAGAGTTGAGCCGCCTTGGGTAATGGCACGTTTTAATATAACGCGAATATGCTCTGCTAGTACAGAGAGCTGGGATTTTGTAAGTTTATCGGCGGGAGTGCTAGGGTGAATACCAGATAAAAAGAGGCTTTCAGTGGCATAAATATTGCCCACACCTACCACAAAGACCTGATCCATTATTACTGCTTTAATTGAACGGGTAATGGGCTTTAATTCAGTTTTACTTTGCGGTTTACGGACTTTATTTTCTGAGAGTCTATGAATCTTGTCGTATAAATAATCCCCTGAAAATGCTTCATCTAAAGGTTCTATACCTAAATGACCAAGCAACTTTTGTTCATAATCGTCCAACCATAAAATAGCCCCAAAACGACGAGGATCATGGTAATGCAACTGGATAGGAGTTTGGGTGGCATCAGCGCTGGCATACTGCATGATTACATGATCATGCTTACGTTTTTCAGTGCCTACCGGAAATTGTTGTAGACTACCGGACATGCCTAAATGAATAATTAAGGCCTTAGTATCTCTAGCTGAGGCAATATTTATAATATTAGACTGTTTATTATTCAGAGAATCTTTGTTATCCCGTCTGAATTTTAAAATCAAATATTTTGCCCGACGTTCAATATCCTGAAGTACATAGCCTGTTAAGCTGTCTATATCTTGTGGTACAGGCCAACGTAATTTGGGCTGGAAAACCTCGACTGTCTCTACTTTTTTATTAAGTAAAGGTTTTAAACTGGTTCTGGTGGTTTCAACTTCAGGTAACTCGGGCATAAGGTGACTCAGGTATAGGAACTTAAAAGTATTTATACGGCTCGTCTGGCATGTAAGATACCAGGCTGTTGTTCAAGTTTGGCGAGTAGTTTTGACAATTGCGATAAGCCCGTTACTTCAAGACGGAATTTCAGATGGGCCACATTGTCGTCATCGCTGTTGGTGTCTACGCCTCGAATATTGATGTCTTCTTTATCAATTACTTGAGTAAGATCCCGCAATAAACCTCTTCTATCGTATGCCTCAATAATAATTTCTACGGGTTGATAACTGGTCTGTTGCGAGACCCAAGAGGCTGAAATTTGACGCTCAGGCTCTCGTTCAATTAATCGATTGTATTCTGCGCAGCCACGATTATGTACCGAGACACCACTACTTTGAGTGATATATCCAGCGATAGGCTCACCATAGACAGGCTGACAACAGTTGGCAAAACGCATTTCAATATTATCGAGCCCATCAATATTAATCTTATAAGCATCAAGCTTACCAGTAACTTTAGGATGGACACTTGGGGTGTAGTCCTGCTCTTCCTTATCGATGACTAAATCAAGCTCACGTGAAATATGACCCGTGAGCTGATGAAGCCCAATCTCACCGGTAACCAATCCTACCAAAATATCATCAGCAGAATTAACGTTAAAATGTTTAACGTAGTCTTTTAAGCTAATACTATTGGGATGGACCGATAAGCGCGCTAACTCTTTGGCCAACATTTGCTTACCGATTTCTAAGTTTTTATCGCGGTCTTGCTTGTTAAACCATTGACGTAACTTAGAACGCGCACGTGACGTTTGAATGTAGCCTAAAGACGGCACCAACCAATCACGATTGGGTTCACGAGAAGATTTGGTGATAATCTCGACTTGCTCACCCGTTTTTAATTGATAGGTCAAAGGCACATAGCGTTGGTTAACTCGAGCCGCTTGAGCACGGTTACCTACTTGGGTATGGACATAGTAAGCAAAATCTAAGACAGTAGCGCCTTTAGGTAATTCGGTAATATCACCATCACGGCTAAACACGTAAATGTGTTCTAGTTCCCCAAAATCTACCAGTTGCTCTTCATCTTCATCCACCTCAAACTCATCTATCAGTCCGTTATGAGTAAGGTTTTTGTTGGTGCTATCACTGCCCGCTAATAGTAACTGACGTAAAGAGTTAATCTTCTGATTGAGATACGCATCAGGCTTGTTTTTACCGCCTTCTTTATAGTTCACGTGAGCACACATACCCAACTCAGCCTCAAAGTGCATCTGATGAGTACGAATTTGAATCTCTAGCGATTTATTCTCAGCAATAACAGCCGTATGTAATGAGCGATAACCATTGGCTTTTGGATTGGTGATATAGTCATCAAATTGCTCAGGAATATGGCGCCACATACCATGGACCAGACCTAAGGTGTGATAGCATTCAGATTGGGTATCTACCAAAACCCGCAGTGCCCGAATATCATACAGCTGATCAAAAGATAAGCCTTTGAGTTTCATCTTACGGTAAATTGAATAGATGTGTTTGACCCGTCCTGAGACTTCACCTTTAATGCCTGCCTCTTTTAACGCTGCTTCAAGTTGAGCTTGCACTCGTTCAATGTATTCCTCGCGCTCGCTACGTTTTTCAGCCAATAGTTTGGCTATTTCTTTATAGCGGTCAGGGGCCAAATAACGAAACGCTAAGTCTTCTAACTCCCACTTTATTTGAGCAATGCCTAAGCGATGAGCTAAAGGGGCATAAATGGTCATAACCTCGCGTGCCACACGCTGTCTACGCTCTTCACTGGCGTAAGACAACTCTCTCATGGCAAAGGTACGCTCTGCTAGCTTAATAAGCACCACACGCACGTCATTGGTCATTGAGATAAGCATGCTGTAGATATTCGACAGCTGTTCTCGTTGATTATTAACGAAATGATCTTCTAGGCGCTTATTACTCTCAATGATTTCTGACAATTGTCCCATTGCCAACGCATCATTAACCAGCTTTGCCACTTCATCGCCAAAAACTTCTTGAATGCGTTCATGAGAAATAAGATTGGTACGGGCAGCACGGTACAGCATTGCGGCCGTTAAGGCATCTTCATCTTGGTAGAGATAGGTAAGGATATCGGTCATGCCAATACCAGTCATATAGGCGCTAGATCGATTACCTTCCTCATCTAAACTAGACTTAGTGCCCACCATTTCGCAAGCTTTTGCCAAATCTGGCAACTCTGGAATATTCACTCGATTAGAGACCGCTTTTAGCCAAGCGGGCAGATCAATAATAGTATTGTCTGCCAAGGTCTTGTTGTTACTAGACTCATCGGTAAAACTAGACTTGTCTTGTAGAGGCGTGTCTTTTAGGGGATTAAGGCCAGTGGAATCGTCACTGCTAAGCCCATTATGCGAGTAGGTCAGGGTATCAAGCTGAATCCTTCTGACTAACTCAGCATCGTTAAGAGGCAGGAAGTCCGCTTGAATCGAGCGGTCCATGGCAGTGGTCAATTTGGACGTGGATAATTGCTTTTTTAAGTCTTCATTAAGCAAATCAAAGGAAGCGCTCGCCCCAGGCTTATAGTATCCGTGTTGCTGCTGAGCAATCATTTGCGCAGCCATGGAGGCGCTGTCTTCAGTTGTTGTCTGACCATCAATAAGGGGTAACCCTTCGCGAACTTTTACCAAGTCTTCCTCCCTTAACATATATCGGACCGGCTTAATGACTTAAACCAGGTCCTGTACTATGCTATTTGCTATCACTTAACTATTATTCAGTATTATCTTATCTACAAATAATATTTCAAGCTTAGCTCTGTGAACAGTTGTGAATCAGCGTAATAAACTGACTCAAGAAACAATAAGTATTTTATAGTAAGTGATTGGCATCCATTAATGTGATAGTGAACTTAGGTATATCTTTAATTGCATAAGACCAATTGTTGGGTCTAAACCTTGACTTAAACCGCCTCAACTTTTTCAAAACGGGCAATCGATTCAACATGGCCGGTATGACAGAACATGTCCATAACACCCGCATCCGTTAAACGGTAACCTTGTTCAATCAGTGCTTTAGTATCGCGTGCTAGTGTAGCAGGATTACATGACACATAGACGATGCGAGAGGCATTAAAACGAGGCAGGTATTGCATCACTTCCCAAGCGCCAGAACGAGGCGGATCAATTAAGATAGCATCAAAGCCTTGCTGTGCCCAAGACTGATCACTAAAGTCTTGAGTTAAGTCTTGATTATAAAACTCAGTATTTGTAATACCATTACGCTTGGCATTGTCAGCGGCACGAGCCGTCATCGCATCAGAGCCTTCCACGCCAATAGCTAGGCCTTGTGAACCATCTTCACCACCCACCAAACGGGCTAATGGTAAACTAAAATTACCCAAGCCACTGAATAAGTCTAAAACACGTTCACCTGGCTTTAAGTCAAGCAAGTCGCATGCCAGCTTGGTCATTTTACGGTTTACAGACAAGTTAACCTGGGTGAAATCAGTCGGAATAAACTCATAAGTTAAGTCAAATTCAGGCAGTTGATAATACAAACGGCCAAACTGTTCCGTTAAATCATCGGTGTCGTGTAGGGCAATACGCTCGATGCTGTCAGGGCCTTTTGATTGCAAATAAAGCTGCCAACTGCGGGCTTTAAAGAAAGTCTTTAGCTTCTCGATATCAGATTCAGACAGCGGTTCAAGATGACGCAAAATAAGTGCCACAGGTTGGTCGCCATCGGCTAATTCCGGTATCGCTTCGCCCATTGCCAACTCAATTTGAGCAATATGTGAGCGTGCTTCTAGTGAGCTGATTAATGCTTTTAGATTCTCAATCTCAAAGCCAATGCGCTCATCTAAAATATGACACTCATTTAATTCAGCCAAGAAGTTACTGTTGCGCTCACGGAAGCCAACCAATGCAGTGTCTTTTTTGGCGACATAACGCACACCCATGCGTGCTTTGGTACGATAACCAAGGCGGTCTGCAACTACGGGCGGTAGCCAGTTATCAGGCTGGACATCGGCTTGGTGCTGTAGCAATTCTGCCAATACGGTTTGTTTAAAAGCAATCTGTCCATCGGGCTGCCAGTGCTGCAAGCTACAGCCGCCACATACCCCAAAATGAGGGCAAGGCGGAGTTTGACGCTCTGGATGTGCATTGTCTAGTAACTCAACTGCATCCCCTTCTTCAAAGCTTTTTCGGCTGTTGGTCAGTCTTACATTTACCGACTCATTAGGTAGGGCGAAGCTAACAAACACTTTCTTACCGTGCTTTTCTTCGATATGACCCTCATCGGTGCCAAAGCCATTGCCATATATAGCCACACCGCGGCCATCATGAGACAGACCATCTATTTTGAAAGGAAGCGGAGCGGCATCTTTTAGACGACGACGGACTCTTGAGCTTGGCTTGGAAAGTTTCTTACTTGGGGCCGCTGCAAGAGAAGAATTGTCTGTCGTGTTATCGGTCAAAGAAGAAGTATTGTTTGTGGTATCGGTGGGCTGCATAAACCTGCCTGTCTGTTAAATTTGCTAAAAATAGGGTATGAAAGATGGGAGAGATTTTAACACATAAAGCCTCAGCTTGAGGCCGTATATAAAAAAAGAGAGGGTCATAAGACCCTCTCTTTTTAATTAAGCAAACTGTTTTATATGGTTTAAGATACGGTTCTATATTTACGTCGGTATAAACTTCGAATAATTGGAAGAAATACCATCAGTAAAGCTAAGATCCATAGCGCTATAGTAATAGGGCTACTCCAAAGAATGCTTAATTCACCCTGAGAAATGGACAAGGCACGTCTCAAGTTAGACTCCATTAACTCTCCTAAGACATAGCCTAAAATAAGTGCAGAGAGAGGAAAATTTAGTTTTCGTAAGAAGTACCCAAATACGCCCAATGCAACCATAAAGATTAAGTCAAAGGTTGTACTATGAATCGAATAAACCCCAACGAAGCTAATAGCAGCAATGGCAGGTAGTAACATATAACTGGGGATGTTGAGTAATTTAGCAAAAAAACCTACTAAAGGGATATTTAGGACTAATAGAATGATATTACAAATAAAAAGTGAAGCAATTAAACCCCAAACAATATCAGGCTGTTCCGCAAATAATTGAGGGCCTGGGGTTATATTATAAAGAGTTAAAGCCCCCATCATAACAGCTGTAGTTCCCGATCCTGGGACGCCTAGCGTTAGCATAGGGATAAATGACCCACAAGCTGACGCATTATTAGCGGCCTCAGGGGCAGCTATTCCGCGTAAGTCGCCATCGCCAAACGTACCACTTTCACCCGCTATTTTTCTTTCACTAGCATACGTCATAGCACTAGCAATGGTAGCACCTGCTCCTGGAAGAATGCCAACAACAAATCCCATAAGTCCACTGCGAAGCATGGTGGCTAGACTAAATAAAAACTCTTTAAAGTTTAAAAGGCTACGTTTGCCCTGTTCTATAACTTTATGTCCCGTAGTCGTTCTTTCTAATAGAATCAGAATTTCACTGACGCTAAAAAAACCAATGACTATCGTGGTAAATTGAATGCCATCTGAAAGGTGTACTGAGTCAAAAGTAAATCGATAAATACCGGTAACAGCATCAACGCCTACGGTTGCTAACCCTAAACCTATTAGAGCAGCGATAGCTGTCTTTATAGGTTGATCACCCACTAAACCGCTTAAGCAGGTAATGGCGAATACCATGAGTACGAAATACTCAGCTGGACCAAAAGAAACCGCCCATTTTGCTAATAGTGGGGCAAATAAAACCACACCAATAGTCGCAATAGTGGCACCTATAAAAGAGCTAACTGCAGATAAAGACAATGCAATACCTGCTTTACCTTGACGTGCTAGGGGATAACCATCAAGTGTAGACATAATGGCACCAGCGTCACCAGGTACGTTAATTAGGATAGCAGAGATGCGACCCCCATATTCACATCCTAAATAAACAGCAGCTAACAAAATCAAGGCACTTTCTGGAGGTAGGCCAAGAGCATAGGCAAAAGGCAGTAGGATTGCTACACCATTAATAGGGCCTAGTCCTGGTAACATACCCACAATAGTTCCTATAAAAGCACCAATTAAGGCAATTAATAAGTTTTGTGGGGTCATAGCAATGGCAAAGCCATGCATCAAAAATTCAAAAGTACTCATCATTTACCCCCTTAGTCCTGAAAGAAATCCAAGCGGTAGTTTCACGTCTAGTAAAATATCAAATAAAATATATAAAAAGACGCTAAGCAGAGCAGAGTAAATTAGACTCTTTACCGGGCTACCACCAAACAACACTCCAACAGCAAATGACATTAGGGTTGTGGCAATAGGAAAACCAAGGGATTCAAAGAAAAGTCCGTAAACCAATAAAGCTACGGTACATAAGATAAGATTTCTAATAATAGGTGGCGTAAAGCCTAAGTCGATTTTTTGGGTAAATCGTGCAGGACGCACGGCTACTATAAGACTGCCTACAGCCAACATGGAAAATATTAGTATAGGATAAGGTCTTGGACCAATAGGATCATAGGCTATAGGGGCTGTATATCCCATAGCCAAATAAATACATCCTAAACTGACTAAGGCAAGTAGCCCTGAAAAAAGACGCTCCATCGTCATGATAATATCCCTGAAGCTAAAAATGAAAAGGCTAGCATTTTAGTGCCAGCCTTAATAAACTGGTTAGCAGTAAGTAATTACTTAATTAATGAACTATTTTTCTACTAGGTTAAATTCAGCAGACAGTTCACGTAATTCGCCTGTACGTTTGTAAACATATTGTTCAAGTTCTTCACCTGTCATTGAGAAAGGTAACAAGTCTTGTTGCTCACGAATTTCGGCAAATTTTGGATCAGCTAGCATAGTGTCAAAACTATTTTTCCACCATTTATAAGACGCTTCACTAACATCAGGACCCATATAGTAGCCACGAATTACCGGCCATACGACATCGTAACCTTGCTCTTTAGCAGTTGGGACATCGGCTAAATTACCTTTTAATCTTTCATCAGAGAATACAGCTAGAACACGCAGTTTCCCGGCGGTGACTTGAGGCATGACTTCAGCAAGACCTGAACTTACAGCTGTGATGTGATTACCTAAAACCGCAGTTACGGCTTCGCCACCCCCTTCCATAGCAACATAGGTCATAGTATTGGGATCAATACCTACTGTTTTAGCAAACATAGCGGTTTGTAGCCAGTCTTGTCCACCAACACTACCGCCTGCTCCGAAACTTACTGATTTAGGGTCTTTCTTAAGGGCATCTGCCAAGTCACTTAGGTTCTTGATAGGGGAGTCTGCACTGACTGAAATAGCCCCATAATCTGTTCCTACTGCAGCCAACCATTTGACATCTTTTTCGGTAAATTTACCAAATTTACCTTGGGATAGATTCAAGATTGAACCTGTCGAAAATGCGACGATGGCATCATTGTTAGCACGGTCGTTGCTGACAATCTTATTGTAAGCTACTGCACCAACGCCCCCTGGCATATAAGTAACGCGCATAGGTTTTTGTAACAAATTAGTATTTTTTAAACCAGATTGTGCCAGTTTACAAGTAAGATCAAATCCACCGCCTGGTTTTGCTGGAGCGATACATTCAGGACGAGAAGGTTCGCCCTCTGAATTGTTAGAAGCAGATGGATTTTTATCAGTATTATTACAAGCTGTTAAAGAGAGAACGGAAAGTCCGAAGACTAAATAAGATAGTTTTTTCACACTAAACTCCATTTTGTGTTGACTAACAAACTAAAGACAATCATTTATCCAATGATTTGATAACAGAAAATAATTCTGATAGGTATTGACGTGGTTATTTATGACTTTGAACCATTTATTCAATATTGTTACAGAACTATGTCTTAAGTAACAAATAATGCTACATAGAATATATAAATTCAATAGCCTAGATGAATGTTGCCACTATAATTATAAAGAGAGTTTAGTATCCGTTTAAACTGAAAGGTTTTTAGTTAACTGGCCAATAATCTAAAAAATCCTGATGACGAACGCTATCGTTTTCATTGCGCTTATTTTGCAAGAAATCACGGGTTTCAGCTTGCCACATGTCAAAGTCAGCAGACGAGATATTACCTATCAGACGCATCCAACGTAGGTAAATCAACCACGTATTTAGCACGTCGGATTCGCAATAAATAGAGAGTTGTTGCCACTGTTTTTGTGCCACCATTTCACCTACTTGACTACCATCTATGTCGCGCTTACCGGGCAAGCCATATAAATTAGCCACAATGCTCATTGCTTCGCGACGACTGCCACCATATTGGCTAAATCTATCCATTAAATCCAGATGGCGGGATTGATAGCGATTGACATAGTTGTCATAGCGCATGGCGTTGATGCGATTGCCTTCCTCAAATAATAACGGCACACTGAGGTCATACAGCATCGCTCGATAGATTAATACTGGAATATCGAAGCCTGACCCATTCCAACTGACCAACTGGGGCAACGTATTAAGGTCTTTAAAGGCGCGGAAGAAGGTGGATAAAATTTCTTTTTCTGAGAGAGTCTCAGCAGTTAATGAAAATAAAGAAAACTGACCCTCTTTGATATAAAACACAGAGATGCACACAATCTTATGTAGTGGCAAACGCATAAAATCATGGCCTGACTCTTGGATACGCAAGCTTGTCAAAGCTGTTAAAGCATCTTCATCGTTCAAATTGGCCAACTGCGGATAAACGCGACGCGCGCCTTCGATATCGGCGATGGTTTCAATATCGAATACCAAAACAGGATTTTTTAGAAAGTCAGTCATAGCGTATCTACTGTATTTATGTCACGTTATATAAGGGTGTTGCTTATGGGCCATCTTGTCATTTACAGGGCAGAGCATTTTCAATACTCGTTAAAGACGCTCTGCACACACTCCAAACTGTTAATTCAGTCTGAATTTGCTTATTCAGCGGTAACTTTACTTATTCAGCAGTAAATAGGCCAGTGGATAAATATCTATCACCACGATCACAAACAATAAATGCTATAACCGCATCAGGCTGAGTGTCTTTAATCTCTTTAGCAACTTCAATCGCTGCCCAAGCAGCGGCACCAGAAGAAACCCCAGCTAAGATACCTTCAGTACGGGCCAATTTACGCATGTAAACCTCTGCCGTATGTTGGCTAATGTCCATAGTGCGATCAATAACAGCAGGGTCATAAATTTCAGGTTTGTATTCTTCAGGCCAGCGGCGGATACCGGCGATAGAAGACTCATCATCAGGCTGTAGACCAATAACTTGAATGTTGGGGTTTTGCTCTTTTAGGTATTTACCCGTGCCAGAGATGGTACCTGTCGTGCCCATTGAACTAATAAAATGAGTGATACGGCCCCCAGTTTGACGCCATAATTCTGGACCAGTTGTCTCATAGTGAGCTGCACTATTGTCTGGGTTGGCAAACTGATTCAATACAATGCCTTTACCTTCAGCCTGTAGTTGTAACGCTTGATCGCGTGCGGCTTCAATACCTTCATCTACTTCGATTAAAGTTGCGCCATAGGCGGCCATCGCATCTTTACGTTCTTGTGTAGAGTTGGTTGGCATTAATAAGATCATATTGTAGCCACGCATCGCAGCAACCATCGCCAATGCAATACCGGTATTGCCGCTGGTGGCCTCAATTAAGGTATCCCCTGGTTTAATTTGTCCCCGGTTTTCGGCTTGTTGAATCATATTGAAAGCAGGGCGGTCTTTGACCGAGCTGGCAGGGTTGTTGCCTTCTAACTTAGCCAATACTTGTACTTGAGTGTCAATACCTTCAAGCTGCGGTAGACGCTGCAAAGACACCAAAGGGGTATTGCCGACGCAATCTGCTAGGGTAGTGACTTGTTCGAAGAAGTTAATGGGAGTTTGAGTCGTATTTGACATAGATGGCCTCAGTACACGTTATCGGTAGTATGGTGTGATTATAAGTGCGAAAGATTATAACATTTTGAGTCTCTCCAAGTTATCTGCAATGCGTTGAAAACCTGTTACACTTATTCTAACTTCTGCTTTGTCCTAAGTTGTGCTTTACTTGACCTAAGATTTACTCGACCTATAGTTTATTTGATGGTTTGTTTAATGATTTATTTAATAGGTTATTTACTAAATTGTTCCCCTAATCTATGACGGCTTCATGGCCCCTGAATAAAGTCTGGACCTAATGCGAAAGAAAATAATTGATTTTAGTAGTGCTTATGCACAGCTCATCTTGCTGGTGTTTTTACCGATTGTGGTATTGGCAGCGGTAGGCGCTTATTTGGTAGAAAAAGAGTCAAGTAAAGCAATTAAGTCTGAGCAACATACCTTGGCGACTGCTGCTTTAATACGCTATGAGCCTATGGTCAAACAACTGTTGCCTATTATCTTAAAAAACCAAGACCTAGATTTAAACAATCAAAGCCTAGAAAATAACCGCATCAATTTAGAGGCAACAGACACTAATAGCCAGAGCGGGCCAAAGTCAAAACTAGATAATGAAACAGAAGCATCCGAAGACGCTGCCACGCAAGTGACCAATATGTCATTGCCTGATGAGCTTAAGGGCAAAAATGGCGTCATTGAAAGTCAGCAGATTGAAAAAAATCTTCAGTCCTTGGATGACGTACAGAAGCGTATCAGCTATCTATTGTCGTCCATGAATAACAATCAGCATATTCAGCGTGTGGCCATTATCGATCAAGACGGTAAGGTATTGGCGTCTTCTGGTGACCAACAATCAGAGCCTTGGATTGATTTCAAACAGTATTCATTACTTGACCGAACGGCAGTGGACCAACAGGGATTTATCTCTAGCATACCGACTGATATGGGGACTGCTTACGGTCATTTATTAGGAGATTATGAAGGCAGGCAGTATTGGCTATTCGTCGATATGGACAATGAGCCGCTGACCATAGCCCAGTTAAAAGTATGGCTAGGTTTAGGGATTACGGGTCTGTTCACGCTGCTTATGTTGCTTTTAAGTTTGAATACCTACGCCAAGCGCTGGATTGCACCGATTTATAACTTAAGACTTTACCTACAGCAAATTACCCCTGAAAATATGTATTTGCCGGTCAATATTGAGTCGACTGGGGAGTTAAATCAGTTACAGCAAGACCTACTGAAGACTTTTAGACGTCTATATGGGGACTTTCAAGAGCTAAAAGACCACTCGGATCAGACCGAAGATGATTTACGGGATGCCTTTGATGAGATGGAGATGCAAAACATCTTTATTCGCGAGGCTCGCGACCAAGCAGTATCGAGTAGCCAAGCTAAGTCGGCCTTTCTTGCAAACATCAGTCATGAGTTACGAACGCCTTTGAACAGTATTGATGGGTTTATTAACTTATTGGCCCGTCATGGTGATTTGACAGCAGAGCAAGATTTGTACGTGCAGACCATTCGTAAATCCTCCGCTCATTTGTTGGCATTGGTAAATGATGTTTTAGACTTTTCAAAAATTGAAGCGGGTAAACTGGTGTTGGATAAACATGAGTTTAGCTTATACTCAGCAATCTACGATGTGATGGATATGTTGTCCCCTTTGGCAGCTGAAAAGGGGCTACGTATGGCAGTGATGTACTACAACGATGTGCCCAATACTATTATCGGTGATGCACTACGGGTGAAACAGGTATTAACCAATTTGGTGGGTAATGCCATTAAGTTTACCGATGTTGGTGAGGTGGTAATTCGGGTAGGCATTGACGAGGTAGAGGATGTGACCGTCATTGATATGCCGTCAGAGCAAGACAGTATCAAAGTTGAGGACCAAAGCAGTCAACCATCTGGCAGTATGATTCACATTGCTATTCAAGATACCGGTCATGGCTTGTCTGAACAAGCAAAAAGCTATCTGTTCAAAAGTTTTAGTCAAGGTGACCCTTCGATTACGCGTCAATATGGGGGTACGGGTTTGGGCTTGGTTATTTCCAAGCAATTAACCAGACTAATGGGGGGTAATATCGGCTTTTACAACAATGACAATGCCGGAGCAGAAGGGCAAGTGGTCGTGGCAGATTCCGCCTTACAGCCCACAGCCAATAAAAGCCCAGTACGCACCGGGGCAACCTTCTGGTTTAGTGTGCCTGCTCATGTGGAGGTCGATGTACCTGATGATATAGAGTTTGGTGCCACACATGAAGATTTAGAAGACGAAGATCAAATTAAGCTGCCTGTCCTACGACCTTTTGGCCAATCTACCGCAGACGACAAGCCATTTGAAATGTTGGTTTGGATAAACCACGGCCCAAGCATACAAGTATTTATGGCTGCCACGCGTCCATTAAATATGAATGTGACCATTGCCCGTTCTCTGGCAGGGGCGCTAGAGAAACTTAAAGAGGGAGGCAACCGCTGGGATTGGGTCATAATCGATGGTGGTGAGAGTGAAACGAGAGAGGACAAAGCCGCACTATTAAAACAGATTCGACTACATTATCAGGGTAAATTAGCGATTTATGGTTATCAAGTGTCGTTAGATGCGACGTTACTTGAGCGTTATAAAGCGATGGGACTGTATCAACCTTTCGACAAACGTCAACTCTATCGCATGCTAGACACCAGAACCACCCATGTTTCTACTTTAGTAGCACCACCGACTTGGCAAGGGGTGACCGTATTAGCAGTAGATGATCATCTGCCCAATTTGTTGGTACTTGATGCGTTATTAAGTGAGTTGGGTATCAAAGTGATCACCGCAAACAGTGGTTATGATGCCGTCGATATCATCAGTAAGCAGATTATGTACGATACTTATGAACCATCGGACGTCTCTATAGACCAAGACGTAGACGCTGCTAAGAATGTGAAAAAGGGTAAAAATGCTAAGATTGACTTGGTGTTTATGGATGTTCAAATGCCAAGGATGTCAGGTGACGAGGCAGCTAAGAAAATACGTCAATTAGAAGAAGATGCGCAAAAGCAACATCCGAATTATCACAAACGTTTACCAATTATCGCGTTAACTGCTCATGGCTTAGCCGATGGCAAAGACAAGTTAATTGCAGCGGGTATCGATGATTATGTCGGTAAACCCATTAGCCGACCTCAGTTATTGCAGATACTACAGCGCTGGTTGGGCCGGGGTGGTGAAACTCCTGCGAGTACTCTGAAACAAACGCTTAAAAGCTCACCTTCAAATACGGCAATCAACAATCAACCTGCTGAAGGAACGGTGTCTAATACAGAAGGTGGCGAGCTGCCGGTTGTGGATTGGCGAGATGCCTTAATGCGCTCAGCAAACAAAGCAGACTTGGCAAAACAGTTGTTGCTGATGATGCAAGACTCAGTCGAGAATGAGTTGATTGATCTTCAAAAAGCTTGGGATGATAGAGATCGAGAGCAGTTGGCACAAATCGCCCATCGAATTTTGGGGGCAAGTCGCTATTCTGGTGTGCCACAAATTCGCCAAGCCAGCCAGGACCTTGAAGACAAATGTCTGCTTAACGTACAGCACACCACGCCTTCACAGTTTAGTATGTTGGAGGAGTATTACAGCACGCTGATCACAAGCTTGAAGGTATTACAGGCATTAGATTTGGAAGCTTATATTACCCATCAAATGCAGCAGAATGAAGATAAGCCGTTAAGTGAAAATGATATGACTTGGAAAATGATTTAAGCCTATCAAAGTTATGATAGGTCCAACCTATATCGTTTTTATAGCTTTAATGATAAGTAAATTCCAAGTGAAGATCACCAGTACAATTTATGAACACCGTTATAATCAGAGATGCAGTTTAAGCCAATATTACAATTAAAACCAATAGTACAACTTAAGCCAAAAGAGAGCCGTTATGTCATCAGTATTCAATAAAATGTTAAATAAAACCGATTCAAGCAACAGTTATTCAAGTAGCAGCTATTTAAGCCATACCTATCAGACCATTACGTTAACCGAAGCCAATGATATTTTGACAGTGACTTTAAATCGTCCTGAAAAGAAAAATGCGATGAGCTTTGAGATGATGAAGGAGCTTATTCATCTGGCTAAAGGGCTGAAAAAAGACCGTCAGACTCGTGTTGTCATCCTCAATGGGGCAGGTGATACTTTTTGCGCAGGCATTGATTTGGGGGATTTAAATGACCCAAAAAATGCCGCAATGGCTATGTATGAATTGGTAAAACCGACTCAAAGTATTTTCCAAAAGGTATGTTTAATATGGCGTGAAGTACCGATGCCTGTTATCAGTGTTACTCATGGCTATTGTATTGGGGCGGGCATGCAGTTGGCATTAGGGTGCGACTTCCGTATTAGCGCGGCAGAATGCCAGTTCTCTATTATGGAAGCCAAATGGGGATTGGTACCAGATATGGGGTTGACCCAATCCGCTTTGCATTTGCTGCCAGTGGATACTTTAAAAGAGTTGACCATGACAGCCCGTCTAATTTCAGCAGATGAGGCGCAACAATTTCATTTAGTGACGCACGTGGATGACGAGCCATACCAACGAGCACAAGCACTGGCTGAAGAAATAGCCACACGTTCGCCAGATGCTGTATTGGCCAGTAAACGTGTAATTAACCGTATGACCCAGCAAGGTTGTAGCTCTTTATATCAAGAGAAAGTGTGGCAGCTTAAGTTGATGGCAGGCGGCAAAAACCGTAAATTGGCCATCAAAAAAGCCAAGGACAACAGTGTGCAGTTTCTAAAGCGCCAATTTGGTTAACTTCAGTTTGCTTGTCGAGAGACTGGTTTTTAATATTCGTAAGGCCTTATTTATTTTATGTCAAACAAACAAACGACTTCTCATAATAAGCAAGAGATGCCCGTAGCTTGGATTATGATGCTCGGGCTAATTGTCGCCATAGGCCCATTGTCGATAGATATGTATCTGCCCGCGTTACCTACCATGGCTGAAGACTTCGGCGTCAGTACGGCGCGGATTTCAAACTCGGTACCTGCTTATTTTGTGGGATTGGTGTTTGGTCAACTTATTTATGGCCCACTGAGCGACCGTGTGGGTCGGGTTAAACCGCTTTATTTTGGGATGACCCTATATGTCATAGCCTCACTTATCTGTGCTACCACAGACAGTGAATATGTTTTATTTGCTGCCCGTACTTTGCAAGCATTAGGGGCTTGTGTGGGTGCGGTAGTAACTCGAGCGGCGATTCGAGATACTTTACCGCCTAGACAGATGGCCAAAGCTTTCTCTATTATGGTTTTGGTCATGGGATTGGCACCAATCTTAGCGCCTTCAATGGGTGCCGCTTTTCTACATTTCTTTGATTGGCATGCTATTTTCTGGTTTTTAGCCGGATTTGGGGTTTTAAACCTGCTGCTGACCAAGTTCTTTTTTAAAGAGACTCTGACCGATAAAAATCGTAATACTCAGCCGTTGAATACCATCTTTAGCCAATATGTGAGTTTGTTAAAGGACCCAAGTTTTGGTTATCCAGCCATTGGTGCCGGGCTATTGATGGGAGCAATGTTTGTTTATATTAGTGCTGCCCCAGAGTTACTAATGGATGGTTATGGGCTCACAGAGAGTCAATTCAGTATTGTTTTCGGTATTAACGCCGCTGGGTTTATAGGCCTGACTCAAGTAAATCAGTTTTTGACCAATCGCTTTCGTCTGGTTTCATTATTAAGATTTGGGGCGACAATGCAAGCCATTGCTGCGATAGGGTTATTAATTTTGGGTGTCTTGTATGGCGCAGAGGCTTGGTTGCCTTTAGTTTTAATCTGTATTTTCTTTTGTATTGCTGGTCTAGGATTGACCCAACCCAATGCCACAGCGATTGCTTTGGCTTTCCAAAAACACCGTGCAGGCATGGCCAGTGCTTTGCAAGGCTCACTCATGTTTTGTGTGGGTATATTTGGTGGCGTTTTCTTAAATATGTTCCCGGTCAATCCCGTATTAAAATTGGGGGCGACCATGACCATCTTAATGTGCTTAGGGGCTTATTCGGTATACCGTATCGATAGAAATCTAAATTTAGATGAAACAGAGTAGGGCTGGTTTGCCAAGGCATCGACTTTGGTTAATTTACTGAGCCAAAATTCTAGACGTAAAAGATAAAAGGTGGCAACCTATATAAATAAAAAAGACCTTCCGGCTTACTGGCAGAAGGTCTTTTTTGATAGCATTTTCAACATAGCGATGCGAGTTAATTGGCATGAAATCCTACCAAACTCGTGGTCGCCAGAAAGGGTCTTGACGACCATAAGAGTAGGGACCGTAGCCATAAGGTCCATAACCCCAAGGGTAAGGGGTGCTTAAGTACTCCATATCGCGCTGGCGAAGATAGTAATAACGCCCTTGATTGTAAGCCTCTTCTAATTTTTCAATACCCTCTAGAGGACAGACAGGTTGCCAGCCATAACCTTCTCGGCCAAGCTTATAAGCATTAAGCTCAGTACAAAATTCTTTTAACCCCTCCTGACGGCCTTGCTCCCACAACATACGGTTAGGAGCACTGCCTGGTATCGGTGTACAGTTTTCAAGGTGTTTGGCGAAGTAAGCACCAGATCGACCTACCATGCCGTCTGCATAACCAATTTGTTGCCAGTTGCCGGCCTGACATTGTTCAGGGGATAGGGAAGGTGTGGTGGCACATCCTGAGAGCAGACTCAAAGCCAAAGTTAAGCCACTACCTATTAAAGTCATACGTATTAAGGTCATTTTTTGCTCCTAAGAATTGACACCTAGATTGACAGTCGCTTTACAAGTTAAACGGTAGTAGAGCTAGGTTTAATAAATCTAATTAAGAGAGCATCACGTTATCTGCTTATACAATACGCTAGTTCTGCTATTATAGTGACTGATTTACTGCATAAAGTTAATAGGCAAATATTGAATTTAAGTTAAATCACGTATATATAAGTAGTATAGAAAGGATTTATAAATTTTTAAATGACAATAAACGATAATAATGGGCAGTAACTATGAACACAGTATTAGTGGCAAATCAAAAGGGAGGCTGCGGTAAGACATCAGTAGCAATTACGCTTGCCGCCGCTTTGGCAAATCAAGGGCAAACAGTTGCTTTGGCTGACGCTGATCCCCAAAAATCTAGCTTACGCTGGTTAGAGCAGCGCCCAGAGACCGCCGCAAAAATTTATGCTGTTGATTGGCGTGATGAAGAAGATATTGGCGAGCTTCCTAAGAAAGCTGCCAAAAAATTAGGTAAAAAAGACTGGCTAATTATTGATGCCCCCGGCTCGTTAACTGCGGATCGTGCTCAGTCTTTAATTAGTGAGGCTAAAGCAATATTGATTCCGGTTTTACCCTCGATATTTGATGCGGACAGTACCAAACAATTTTTAACGTCCATTCAAGACATGAAGCGTATCCGTAAAGGTAAAGTGGATATTCATTTGTTGGCCAATCGCATTCGTCCACAGACCAGTACTAACCAAACACTACAAAATTTCTTCGTTGAAATAGGTCAGCAACCTCTTGCCTGGTTAAGCGAAAGAAGCTTGTATCCTCAATTGGCGGAGCAAGGTCTTAGTGTTTTCGACTTTAATCAAAAACGTTATCGTGATGTTCAAGCTCAGTGGCAGCCAGTTATGGATGCTTTAATGCCCAAAGTGGCCGGCAAGTACGAAGAGATATTATCGGACAGCCAGATACCTGCAACATTAGAAAAACTGGCCAATACCCATAATTTAAGCGGTAATCCAAATATCAGTCAAGTCAGCAATCAAAGCAGTAAGCAAAGCAACAATCAAGGCAATAAATCATCAAAAAAAGCAGATGATAGCTCAACATGGTATGAATAAAAGCAAAAAACGAATAAACTAGCGCCCTATTTATATCACTGACGGTCTTTGTCATTACTGACAGCGTGTCAAAATTACGGGGAAACTATGGGTACCTGGATAGCCATTGCTATTGTATTGTTTGTATTAGGTTCAATTATGGCACTGAAGCCTAGTGCCATTGATGTGCGTCTCGATAAATTACGTATGACCGCCAGAAGATTAGAGCTTAATCCTAAGCTCATTGAGTGTCCAGAATGGATTCGAGGGCGTGACAATGAGTTTGGTAAAGGGATGATTGGACAATATGCCATTATCGTGAATGATATGAAATTTCCTGAGACACACTATCAAGCAATCGACGGCAAATTAAGACTCGACAACCACCCTCACTCCAACCAAAATAGTGTCAAATCTGCCTCTCTAGAGGGACTAGGGTCAATGCCTAAACAGGCATTAGGGAGTACTTTGGATTCTGAATTGATAGCACTGCCAACCCCGATAATACCCTTAGTAAAAGGGGTCTATACCAAAGCCAATGGTTTGGTGGTATTTTGGCATGACATCGGCTATGTGCAGCCCAAAACAAACCCAAATTTTGACATGGCACAAATAGAGCCTGACTTATTGGCACTGAAGTCAACCATGGAGACTTGGGCTCAAAAGTTAGCCGCAAAAGCCTAAAATAAAGGCCCAAACCATCTAAATTTGTACAATACTTATGCCTCGCTCTTGAAAAACACTGTTGACAGCGCAACTGTTAGCAGTGTAACGTCAATGAAATTTTAAGCATTAAAGGTCTTTTAATAGTAAAGTGCATGCTTAACCCTCATATATAAAAAATATAATTTATAAAAAAGCTTAATTAGGATTGTGATATCAATGGCTAAAACCACCGGTAAAAAAACAACATCGACCTCTTCAGCCAGTGCCAAAGGTAAGTCACTGGTTATTGTGGAGTCCCCTGCAAAAGCAAAAACCATCAATAAGTATTTGGGCGATGACTTTATTGTGCGCTCAAGTATTGGTCATGTCCGTGATTTACCGACCAGTAGCGGTACCAAGAAAAAAGCAACCAATGCTGACGAAGGGCTATCAAAAGAAGAGAAAGCGCAGCAAGCATTGGTACGCAGAATGGGAATTGACCCAGAACATGGCTGGAAGGCGGTGTATGAAGTCTTGCCTAGCAAAACCAAAGTCATTAAAGAGCTAAAGTCTCTGGCCAAAGATGCCGATAAGATTTATCTGGCAACGGATTTGGATAGAGAGGGAGAGGCTATTGCCTGGCACTTACGCGAGGTAATCGGTGGTGATGACAGCAAATATCAGCGTGTGGTGTTTAACGAGATTACCAAAACCGCTATCCAAAACGCTTTTAAAGAACCCGGCAAGTTGGATATTGACCGCGTAAATGCCCAACAGGCACGCCGCTTTTTGGACCGAGTCGTGGGCTTTATGGTCTCACCTTTATTGTGGCAAAAAATTGCCCGTGGTTTGTCAGCAGGCCGAGTACAGTCGGTAGCGACACGTTTGGTAGTAGAGCGTGAACGTGAAATTCGCGCCTTTATTCCTGAAGAGTATTGGCAAATTTATGCCGATACCACCATGAAGGGCAATGACAATGCCAACGTGGCCCAAGATACGCCGATCCGTCTAGAAGCGGTTAAGCAAGATGGTAAGACCTTAAAGCTAGGTAATAAAGAGCAAACTGACGCGGTTTTAGAGGTTCTAAAGCCTGCTAAGTATGTAGTTAAAGAGCGTGAAGAAAAACCAACACAGTCTAAGCCGAGTTCACCATTTATTACCTCGACCTTACAGCAAGCAGCCAGTACTCGCTTGGGTTTCCCAGTGAAGAAAACCATGATGTTGGCTCAGCGTCTGTATGAAGCCGGTCATATTACTTATATGCGTACCGACTCTACCTTCCTATCTGCTGATGCGTTGGCCGGAGTTCGAGGCTTTATCGAAGACAGCTATGGCAAACAATACTTACCTGAAAAGCCTAACTTCTATGGTAGTAAGCAAAACGCACAAGAAGCCCACGAAGCCATTCGTCCGACCAATGCCAACCTGAAATCAACGCAGTTAAAAGGTGTCGAGCGTGATGCCATTCGTTTATACGAGCTAATTTGGCGTCAGTTTGTGGCTTGTCAGATGTTACCTGCCAAATATAAGTCGGTTAACTTGCTGGTTGAAGCAGATAACGTAGAATTAAAAGCCCGTGGTCGCACTATGACCTTTGATGGCTATACCAAAGTTATGCCACCAGCAAAAACAGACGACACGTTATTGCCCGATGTTAAAAAAGGCGATGAGCTGAATTTAATTAAGCTTGACCCGAGTCAGCATTTTACTAAGCCGCCGGCACGTTATACCGAAGCTAGCTTGGTAAAAGAGCTTGAGAAAAAAGGCATTGGCCGTCCATCCACCTACGCGTCTATTATTTCTACTATTCAAGATCGTGGTTATGTGAGATTGGAAAACAAACGCCTCTATGCAGAAAAGATGGGTGACATTGTTACCGATCGTCTGACTGAAAGTTTCCCAGAATTGATGGATTATACCTTTACTGCAGGTCTTGAAGATGAGTTGGACCACGTTGCGCAAGGTGATCAAGATTGGAAAGCAGTACTCGATGACTTCTATGGCGACTTCAAAAACAAGCTTGAACATGCCAAAGAAAAAGACGGTATGCGTCCCAATGATCCGACAGATGTGCCAGATGTGCACTGTGACCTATGTGACAGACCGATGCAGCTACGTAATGGCTCAACTGGGGTATTCTTAGGCTGTACCGGTTATAACTTACCGCCCAAAGAGCGCTGTAAAGGTACCAAAAACTTAATGCCTGTTGAGGCCTTCGCTAACTTAGATGACAGTGAGATTGATGAGACCGCTGAAGTCAAAGAGTTGATGGAGAAGAAACGCTGTCCAAAATGTAGCACTGCAATGGATGGCTATATTGTCGATGGCGGTTTGAAATTACATATTTGCGGGAATAACCCAGATTGTGATGGCTATCTTCTAGAAGAAGGTAAGTTTGAAGTGCCAGGCTCTGATGCACCGACCATCGACTGTAATAAATGTGATGGCCAAATGGAACTGAAGACCGGACGTTTTGGACCATATTTTGCCTGTAACAAATGTGATAATACTCGTAAAGTGCTTAAAAATGGGGAACCTGCGCCACCGCGTATGGATCCTATCGATCTGCCAGAGCTTAAGTCGACCAAGCATGAGGACCATTTTATCTTACGGGAAGGGGCGGCAGGTCTATTCTTAGCGGCCTCTAAATTCCCTAAAGTGCGTGAGACAAGACCACCGAAGTTGGCTGAACTGCGTGCTATTAAAGACCGGATGGATGAGAAGTTTCAATACTTATTCAAAGGTCCTGATGAAGATCCAGAAGGTAACCCTACCATTCTGCGTTGGTCACGTAAGCAAAAAGAGCAGTATATTGGGTCAGAGAATATTAAAACTGGTAAGGCAACGCGCTGGGGTCTTTACTGGCGCAATGGCGAGTGGGTAGAGGCGTAAAAGTTTACCCTAAGACTCTATAGCCAGTAAGTCATTTTTTAACCATTAAAAAGGCCCAACACTTAGGTGTTGGGCCTTTTTGTTAGATTAAGTTCTTTGGTTAAAGATGTCTGATTGAATCTGCTTAATCAAGTGTACAGATAAATATGCAAAAAATAGCGCTCAATTAACCGTAGAGCGGTAGATTAATCTTGCTGTTGTTCTAGTTTAGCCTGTAATTTTTGCTGTTTACGCGCCTCAATAACCTCTTTTACCTCTGCGCCAATGTGGGCTTCACCACGCTCTTTGGCCAGTTGAATTTGACGTTGACGTTCGCGGAACCTTGCACGCTGCTCTTCGGTAGCTTTATCAATACAATGCGGGCAAGACTCACCTTTAACATAAGCGGGATGTTGTTTGTCTGCTTCAGTGATAGGCATACGACAGGCATAACATTGGTCGTAGTCGCTTTTCTCAAGACTGTGATTGACTGCTACTCGGTTATCAAACACAAAGCAGTCGCCCTCCCACATAGATTCCTCAGCCGGCACTTCTTCTAGATACTTTAAGATACCGCCTTCTAAATGATAGACCTCATCAAAACCTTGTTCACGTAAGTAAGCGGTGGACTTCTCGCAACGGATACCACCAGTACAGAACATGGCAACTTTCTTATGTTTGGTAGGATCTAATTCATTTTTAACATAGTCAGGAAACTCACGAAATGTCTCAGTCTTGGGATTGACCGCATTTTTAAAAGTGCCGATCTGAACTTCATAGTCGTTACGGGTATCAATTAACAGTACCTCAGGATCACTAATCAGATCATTCCACTCACTTGGTTTCACATAGCGGCCCACGGATTGCAAAGGATCAATACCTTCGACTCCCATAGTGACGATTTCTTTTTTTAGTTTAACTTTGGTACGAAAGAAAGGCTGGGTATCAGTGAAAGATTCTTTATATTCTACCGTGCCGATAGCAGGTATCTGCTGGATATAGTTGAGTACTGCGTCAATACCGGCACGGTCGCCAGAGATAGTACCGTTAATACCTTCAGAAGCAAGCAGTAGGGTACCGCGTACGCCATTGTCTAGCATGATCTGACGTAACGGTTCACGGTAGTCTTCATAATCGCTAAAACGGGTAAATTTATAAAGGGCAGTGACGACTATGTCTTCTGTCTGAGAGGTCGTCTCTACGGTTGAAAGGTGCTGATTTTTCATGTTTTTCTCCTGCTGGCTAGGTCGCAAACCTAGTGCTGATTGAGTCAGTACTATAGGAATATACCAAAATGGATAGTCTATAAGCACTGAAAAGATAGATATAAACAAAGCTCTATTGAATGGCTTCTGCTTAGTGGTACTGCTTGAGTAATTCAATAAGTTAACACTAAGTCGTTGCTATGCTTTAAGTCCTTATTTATATCAAAAATAAAAGCGCTATTCTAAAAATAGCGCTTTTGGATATTATATCATGATAATTGAGGCCACTATAGCTGAGCTGGCTCATTGATTGGCTTGCTTCAAAGCTAAATTTACTCTGAGTAATTTGCCAAGAAAATGTAGGTTATTACCCTTTATTCTGCCTGCGCCGCTTCAATCTTTTTATCGACCGGTTTGGTTTCTGCTTTTTCAGTAGGTTTGACCGGTTCTGGTTTTCTCACAGGTTTTGGCTCATTTGCTAAAACCGCAGGAGGCTCAACCGGCTCAGGTGGTTTTCTTTCCGTCAAAGCAGCCCTAGGTAAGGTAACACCTGCATTACCAGTCACCTTATGGTTGGTGATTTTAGTAGTGTTATCGCCTTCAGCTTTACCATCCTTATTATCGGTCAAGTTCACGACCTTTTGTTTGGTAATTTCCGACTTAGCGACATTATTGAGCATCACCCATTGATAAGGGGTAGATTTCAAGGCAGTGCGCATATATTCAACCCAGATAGGTAATGCCGCAACTCCCCCGTATTCTCCTCTACCTAAGGTAGAAGGTTGGTCGAAACCTAACCAGACCACAGACACCTGAGTAGGATGGAAGCCGGCGAACCATGCATCCTTCATCTCGTTGGTAGTCCCTGTTTTACCCCCAACGTCACTACGGCCTAGAGCTTTAGCGCGAGTAGCTGTACCACTTTGGATAACAGATCGCAGCATATCTGCCATTTCATACGCAACCGCAGGCTTTAAGATACGAGGGGCTTGGTCAGCCACCTTATAAGTTAAAGGCACAGGCTTTAATCGGTCAGACTCTGGACCAGCATCATAGCGCAATGACTCGATTGTGGCTTGTAGCGACTGTTTGGCATCAGGCTTAACGTCTTTTGCGTCTTTGTCTTCTGCTGTATCAGACTCTGAGTCTGAAGTTGGCTCAGAATTAGCCTCTGGTACTTCATCGGTCGCTTCTACGTCCAATAAGTTTGGATCTTCTTTTAAAGCTTTTAACGCTTTTTCGCGTTGTTCGACTTCTGTATCCGTTTGTTCTTCAAAATCTTTTATTTGCTGCTCATTCAACTTCTGCAAATCATTGTTATAACATAGAGCGCAGGCACGTTGTGGATTGGCCAAATACAATAGATTGTTTTGATAATCGTAAACTTGATCAATAAAGTAAGGCTGTATGCGATGGCCGCCATTGGCAAAAGCAGCGTAAGCGGTGGCCATTTGTAAAGGCGTGGCTTGACCTGCACCCAATGCCAAAGATAGGGTAGTCGGTAACTTTTCTTTGTCTAAGCCAAACTGATCCAATAGTTGACGGGCTTCAGCCGTACCTACCGCCTGCAGCAGACGAATAGAAACTAAGTTACGCGATAAAATGAGACCACGTCTGATGGTCATGTCACCATAGAAACGGTTGTCAGAGTTTTTAGGCTGCCAGTCACCAATACGTAAAGGACCGTCTGAAATCATACTATCAGGACGATAGCCTTTTTCTAAAGCAGCAGCATAGTTTAATGGCTTAATAGTTGAGCCTGGCTGACGCCAACCTTGAGTGGCACGGTTGAACTTACTATAACGATAATCAAAGCCACCGACTAAGGCCTCGATTGCCCCTGTTTCAGGATCTAAGGCGACGAGACTGCCTTGTACTTTTGGTAGCTGTGTTAAGCGCCAAGAAGTATTATTTTCATTAGCAATCAAGCGTACGATATCATCTTTTTTAACGATATCTGAAGCACTGTTGGGATACCTTCTAATGCGGTTGGCATCAAGATATTCTTTGGCCCAGCTCATGCCAGACCAAGGTATGGTAACCACGTCTCCGTTTTGCAGTTCCGCCTTAAAGCTACGGCCACTTACTTCAGTCACTTTGGCAGGTACCATATTAGAGTAGGTACTGAACTCAGATAAAGGTTTGCCATGAGCTTCTGCACCGCGCCAACCGTGACGACGGTCATAGCCAATCAATCCCTTTTTAATAGCCGTATCAGCGGCTCTTTGGTCCACGCTGTCGACGGTAAGCTTAACGCGCCAACCCGCATTAACCACCTCTTCCCCATAACGATCTACCAAAGTACGACGCGTCATTTCTGCCAAATACGGCATATTCACATCTAGCTTTGCTTTATAAAGATGAACACCGATAGGTTCTTTTACCGCACTGTCATGTTCAGCTTGCGTAATATGACCCAGCTCTAGCATACGGCCTAGAATCCAGTTACGACGCTCAAGCGCTACTTCAGGATTAGAAACGGGGTTATTTTGAGAAGGGGCTTTGGGCAGACCTGCTAGCGTTGCCATTTCTGCAAGGGTCAGGTTTTCAAGCGACTTACTAAAATATTTTTTGGCAGCGGCACGGATACCGTAAGCGCCTTCACCCATATAAATTTTGTTGACGTATAAAGTTAAGATTTCTTCTTTGCTTAACTTATCTTCCATGCTGCGCGCTAAATATAATTCCGTTAGCTTACGGCTAAAGGTACGTTCAGGGCTTAAAAAATAGTTTTTAGCCACCTGCATAGTGATGGTTGAACCGCCCGTTTGACCCTCATCGTCAGTAATAATCTCAGTAACAGCACGGCCAAGACCTTTGATACTAATCCCACTGTGTTCATAAAAAGAAGAGTCTTCAGCCGCTAAAAAGGCGTTAATAAATTTCTTCGGCACTTCTTCGTAGGTAACCGGTAACGACATGCGATTACCGTACTGGCCAATTAACTTATTGTCTTTACTGTAAATCTGCAAAGGCATTTCTAGATTTGAGGTCTTAATATCTGAAATTTCAGGTAAGTCTGGCGAGATATACATGGCCATCCCATAAAATCCAATAGGGAATGCCAACACCAATATGAGAGCCAATGCAATAATGGCCAATAATATGGACACAATATAGTGGATAAGACGAGAATTAGCAGACGATTGAGGCATAGTGACTCTATTATTTAGAAACTGAAATATTTGGCATAGAAAAGATCACAATACTTAGCTAGATAGCCAATCAGAACATTAATCTATAGCAGAAGCTATGACAGATTAACTTAAAGATAGACAGTAATTGTGACGCCTTACTATGTATACAACGCGCATATAAGGACAATTATAAAGCAAATTATAAAGTAAATGAGCGATATCTTATAGACCTAACATTAAAACACAATAATGCTAGGAGTTTTATATCAAAAAACTGCCAAGTTTATTCTAAAAATAAGTTTTGAATATAACAATAAATATCGAATATGTAATTTAGTTAAAATTATCAGACATCATACTTATAGTGATTATTATCTTAACAGTTATATTAAATTTAATTTAAAATTAAGTTGACAAAGTCAGTTCAAATAAATAGAGTAAGTTCAAATAAATAGGCTAGTTAAACCCATCACTCGGCCGACGATACTACTTTTACCCGTCATTATAAGGATGTGTTTATTGAGGCTATATTTTGCAAAACCTAAGACACTTATTGGTATCGCGATTAGCACTACCACATTAAGCTTGGTGGAATTAAATCATAAAAATAAACAATATCATTTGTTGAGTTATGGGCTTACCGTACTGAGTGAAGGAGAGGTAATAGACAATCAAATTATTGATAGTGAGCAAATGGGCCAACATATTGCTACGCTAATAGCACAGCTTAAATGTACGACCAAAAAGGCAGCCATAGCACTAGGTGCTAACTTAGTCATAACGCGTGAGATTGAATTGCCTATCGACTTTAGCGAGCAAGATATTGACGCACAAATTCGAGTCGACGCTGACCAGTATATTCCTTATCCGTTATCAGAGGTGAATCTTGACTTTGCAATATTAGGTCGCTCTTTAGTGCAAGCCAACTACAACAAGGTTTTATTAGTTATATCGCGCTCAGAGCATATTGAACAGCACAGCGATGCTTTGGTGTTTGCAGGACTAAAGCCTAGTGTCATAGATACTGAGCCTGAAGCCAGACAACGCGCCTTTCAATTTTTATCTAGCCATAATACTGACTTTTTGGGTACTACGGTATGGGTGGATATAGGCCAAACCCGTCTCACCATTTATATTGCGGTTAAGGGCGAGTTTGTTTATCACTTAGAGCAGCTGTTCGGCGACAGTCACTTGGTTCGTGCCATTGCCACACACTATAACTTATCAGCTGCTGACGCTGAGCAAGCTAAATTAGACCCGCAGCTATTGGGCTCTCAGTGTCTTATGGACTATGACCTCGTTATCTTTCAGCCCTTTATACAAAGCCTTGTTGATTCTATCAAAGTTGCTTTTGAGCAATATATTGCTATATCACCAGATAAAGAAGTAGAACAAATCATATTAAGCGGAGATGCCGCTGGCCTACCACAACTTGATAAAAGTTTACAGCATCAAATGGGACTACCAGTAACCTTGGCCAATCCTTTTTTATCCATGTCCTTGTCTCATAGTATAGATGCAGAGCAATTATTTAAAGATGCCCCACAGCTCATGACAGCTTGTGGCTTAGCCATGCGAAGTCGCACTATGACCCAGATTTACTAATGGCAGCCATTAATCTGTTACCGTGGCGTGAGCGTCATCGTCAACATAAAAACAGGCAGTTCACAATCGCCCTTACTCTCAGTTTTGTGTTGAGTATAGTGGGTGCGGCTGCCGTGTGGGGTTACCTATATCAATCCAAAATTAATCTAATTTCAGCCAATCAATATCTAATCGAAAATAATACGCTCTTAGAAGCGGCATTACAGCACGATCAGTTAATGAAGCAACGCCGTGAAAAGACCTTAGCTCAATCTAAGCACGTAGAGAAATTGGCTAACTACCAAATGGAATTAGTACAGTTGTGGTCAGATTTGGCGACAGTGATACCAACCTCTCTTTATTTGACAGACTTTAGGAGAGAACAAGCATCAATTATGTTGAGAGGTAGCACCATCGAGTCAAGTCAGGTCTCAAAACTCGACTCTTATTTGCAACAAAATAAATCTCTACAGCAAGCCCAAATTAAATTTATAAAAACCGTGGAATCAGGGGCGCACTCTGTGTCCAATCAGAAGGGGAATGATCAAGATGCCATTAACCATACTGGTGCTGCCAATCCTAATCGCTATCTACAGTTTGAAATTGTGGCCACCATGTCTGAATCTGAAGCTAAGGATACTTACTCAGCACAGACAGCTATCACAGAGCTAGATTTAAAAAATGAGGTGGGGCAATGAGCGCAAGATTTGAGAATCTACTGCCTCTCTTAAATAAGCAAAGTGCAGCAAAGCGGTTTGAACTAAAACAGTTTTATTATCAGCTACGAAGCTTAGATAGTGAAAACTATGGGAGTTGGCCCAGAGCGGTTAAGCTGTTCATGCTAATGGCAGTCATATTGATAACCTGCGTAATAAGCTATGCACTGCCTATTAATAGTCAATTAAAGCAGATTAAGGCCCAACAAAATCAGCAACAGATCCTACTCCAAACTTATCGTAGCAATAAAGCGCAAGTACGGCGGCAACGAAGTAATCTTACTCAACAGAAGATTGACCAGCAACGGTTATCGCAGTTGGCACAACTGCTGCCCACGAAGGAGCCCATCGCTTTGCCACAGCAGTTTAATGAGTTGGCCCTTAGCAGTGGGGTTGTGCTGCAAGATTTGATGGTTGATGCCGAGGTAAAACAAACCTTTTATATTGAGCAGCCGCTGCATCTGGTGGCACTCGGCAACTATCATCAACTCGGGCAGTTTTTGGGAAGTTTGTCTGCCTTACCACGTTTGGTTACTGTGCATGATTTTAATCTTAAACCTGTACTACAGGTTGCCATAGCAGAAACAAGCACACCACGCTTAGTGCTCACGTTGCATATCAAAGCCTATCGTGCCAAACCTGACGACCCAATGGATACACAAGCTAAAACACAAATTGAGACTGCATCTTCTAGCACCAATACTGAACTTAAGGAGTAATCCCATTTGGTTATGGCTATAGTGCTGAACTCAAATACCACAATAAACCGTCTAAAATTGGTTTTATTAATCACGGTCTATTTGATATCGCTCAATGGCTGTAAGGACTATCTAACGCTGGTAAAACAAGAAGTGGATGAATACCCAACACACTTATTGACCACGACAAAGAGTACAGAAACGCTTCCTAATAGTCTTAGAACAAAAGCTAAGGTTGAGACCGAAGTTGAAATACTCAGTAATCCCTATCAAACCACTACCCAGCGTAGTCCTTTTGATTTGCCTGATTTTATAAAGCCAAAACCCAGTGGCGCAAATAAAGTTAGTCTCGATTCTAAAATGACTGACGGTAACGATGCTACTAACGATGCTACTAACACGCCTTTTGAAAATAGGTCGGCACCCAATAGAGGGCAACGACATCCGCTTACTTATTTTAAATATCGAGGCATGATGTCCAGAATGGGTGGTTTAGATTATGGTCTGGTTCAGCGTCCCGACGGGATAATAATAAGTGTCAAAGTAGGACAAAGTATAGGAATTAAGCAGATTCAAGTAGTAGAAATCACTCCCACTCAACTTAATCTGGTTGAAAAAATTGAATCGCCTCAATTTGGGAAAACAGAAAATAGATGGGCACTGATAGCACCAGTACAACCCTGATATAGGTTGATTTCGATTTAAATAGTCTGATTAACTAAGCCGCTATATAAAAACTTTAACAGGCTTAAAAAACTTAAACATTTTAAACACCCTCTAACCGCTATACAGGAAATGCCCGATGACATTTTATCCCTCGGCTTTAAAGCTGACTTGGTCGGGATTGCTGCCTGCGTTAACCTTGTCTCTAAAGATAAGTCTGTATTCGATTTTAATCTTAGAATTGCTTTTGGGTTTTAATAGGTTCGGGTATGCCAGCAGTTCTCACTTTGAAAATAGACCTTCTCTTAAACAAAAGGCGATCAGCTATCAACCCCTCTCTGACGGTATTGAAAAGATTGATATTGTTTTGGCGGATGTTACGACCAAAGTGGATATCGAGCGACAAGGCAATAAGATAATACTGCGTCTGGGCAATACTAAAGTGGAACCGGGTCTAATATATAAGCAACATTCAAAACAACGTTTGCTACGCTCTATCTATACCGATAATAAAGGCAAACAGGGTCGAATTAGGATTGATATAAAGCAAGATTTTGAGTATCAAAGCTATCAGCTAGGCAATAAGCTAACGTTGACCATACAGCCGGTACAACGTCTCATAAAGCCTGAACCTGCCGTAGACAAGTACAGCGGCAAGCCTATCTCAGTCGACTTCCAAAATGTAGAAGTGCGCAGCGTACTTCATTTGTTGTCACAATTTATGCAAACCAATATTGTGGCCAGTGATGAGGTGACTGGGACCATTATGCTCAACTTAATTAATGTGCCTTCTGATCAAGCGCTGGATATTATCTTAAGCAGTAAGCACCTAGGCAAGCGGGTGAATGGCAATGTTATCTTGGTAGCGCCTCTTGCAGAGTTGGCCAAACAACAGGAGAACTATCTTAACGCTCAACAACAAAAAATCGCCAGGCTGCCGTTACGCAGCGAATATATTCGTTTGAATTATGCCAAAGCCAGTGAGGTACACGCTTTAATTCTGAAAGCCAGTAGTCAACATATTGATAACCGTATTAATAGTAGACATTATATTGACAATAATGGCCTTGAAAGCAGCCACGTGAATTCAAATCCAACTGAAAGTGATGAGACAAGTCAGTTATCTTCCACGAATAACAGTACCTTATTATCGAGTCGCGGCGTTATTGCGGTCGATACGCGCACCAACACATTAATTGTCAAAGACACTGCGGACAGTATTAATAATATTAGAATGCTTATTAGTCAAATAGATATCCCGGTTCAGCAAGTAATGATTGAGGCGAGAATTGTTAGTGCCACAGACAACTTTAGTAAAGAGTTGGGCGTTAAATGGGGGGTACTATCGAATGGAGTGGCAAACAATGATACTTTGTTGGTCGGCGGGAGCGATCAGACGTTAGCAGATTTAAAACAGTTTAGCATGCGCAATACTACCTTTAAGGGAAAGCCACTCAGCTATCCCGATTATGCAGTGAGCCGTCCGGATAATCTAAACATAGACTTAGGAATTGCCAACCCTGCTGGCAGTATCGCCTTTGGTATATTGAGCATGTCAGACTTGATGATTGATTTGGAGTTATCAGCGATGCAAGCAGAAGGTCGTGGTGAGGTAATTTCAACACCCAAAATTCTCACTTTAGACAAACAAACTGCCAAAGTGTCTTCCGGTACTAAAATTCCTTATCAAAGTGAATCAGAGGGTGGCGGAACGACCACTCAATTTGAAGAAGCACTGTTAAGCTTGGAGGTGACCCCTAATATCACCCCTGAAGGCGAGATATCATTACAGCTTAATATTGAAAATGGGCGGCCCAACCCTGTAAGTTCAGGCGTAATACTGATTGACACCGATAGATTAAGCACTCATGTTACCGTAGCAGATGGTCAAACCATTGTTTTGGGCGGGATTTACCGTAATCAGATATTTAATAATGTGGAAAAAGTGCCTTTTTTTGGTGACTTACCCCTTTTGGGCCGTTTATTTAAGAAAGACTTACGCCGCAATGATAAGCAAGAGCTGCTGATTTTTGTTACCCCTACCTTAATACAGAAACCTCAAACTTAATACAGCAACAGCAACAGCAACCCTAACTTACCTCTCGTAAATATTGTTTTTATCTTTTTAAGATAAAGTGACTTGTGATCTGACTCTTGTGAGCAAAATAAACCCTCAGTATATTTAATTATGCTGTGGATTTTGTTTTTATTGTGCTCATTTGTCTCTTAGGTTGTGGCTAAGCCAGAATTGAGTTGCTATTATTAGACCGATATTGAACTTATTATGACTAGATTATTGATAACTACGGTCTTTTGAAAGTAAGTTTAATCAGTCAGTTAATCTTTTATATTCAATCTTTTGTAGTTTTTTAGTTTGATGGGATTGTTCAGCGAAACAGGACTAACGACGAAAATGCCTGTATAATCTGTGAATTTATGTGAGAGATAATAATGCAATCGACATTGCCGTCATTATTTATTGTAGGCCCTATGGGAGCAGGGAAGACCACTATTGGAAGGCTACTAGCAAAGCATTTAGGGCGCACTTTTATAGACAGCGATCATTACATTTGTGAACAAACGGGTGCTGATATTCCGTGGATTTTTGAAAAAGAAGGTGAGGCGGGCTTTAGAGAGCGTGAGGCAAAAGCGATTGCTGAGTTAACGGAATTACCTGACATTGTATTGGCCACGGGCGGAGGCGTAGTAACCCAACCTCAGAATCGTCAAAACCTAAAAAATCACGGTATTACCATTTATCTCAGAGCCAATGTCGATGTGCAATTAAAAAGAACGTCTAAAGATAAGTCACGGCCTTTATTAAACAACCCCAATCCTCGTGCTGTGCTGCAATCCTTATTTGAGGTTCGTGATCCGTTATATCTGGAAGTTGCAGATATTGTGGTAGAGACCGGCGACGGCTATCCGCGCTATATGCTAAAGAAAATAATAGAAGCTCTAAAAGAAAAATATCCTGGACATTTAGCGGATAGCAAATAGCATACGATGCTATTAAATGTGCAGGCACTTAAATAAGTGGGCAATAGAATAATAAAAGCCCGAGGTTAACACCGGCTGTTAGATATATTATCCGTTCATGGAAGTACTGATTAAAAATTGTAAATAGCCCAACAGCAGATATGAGAGACCTATGAAAGCTAATTTAACTGTGCATACCCAAAGTCATGATTACCCTATTGTAATCACCAGTCAGTGTGATATGGCTACCGAAATAGCGCCCTATATTAAGGGTAAGCAAGTAATGGTGGTTACTAATACTACTGTAGAGAAGCTATATTTGCAGCCGCTGGTTGAAGGGCTTAAAGCAGATTTCGAGGTGTTTAGTGTGGTATTGCCAGATGGCGAGCAGTACAAGACACAACAGTATATCGACAAAATTTACGATGCTTTAATGGGTCATCACTGTGCTCGAGATGTGACCCTAGTCGCCTTAGGCGGTGGAGTAATTGGTGATATGACCGGATTTGCTGCAGCTTCCTTTATGCGTGGGGTTAATTTTATTCAAATTCCGACCACGTTACTGTCTCAAGTAGATTCTAGCGTGGGCGGGAAAACCGGCATTAACCATCCCAAAGGTAAGAACATGATAGGGGCTTTCTGGCAGCCCCAAATGGTGCTAGCAGACATGCATACCCTAACCACATTGCCGAGTCGTGAGCTTTCCGCGGGTATGGCTGAGGTTGTAAAATATGCATTGATTATGGATGCAGGTTTCCTAACGTGGTTAGAGGACAATATGTCTGCCTTGATGACATTAGATAAGTCAGCGTTGGCAGAAGCGGTCGCCAGATGCTGTCAATATAAAGCAGATATTGTGGCTCAAGATGAACGTGAGTCAGGTAAAAGAGCTTTATTGAACTTTGGACATACCTTTGGTCATGTGATTGAAACTCATGAGGGGTATGGACAATGGTTACATGGCGAAGCAGTGGCAGCGGGCATGGTACAGGCAGCTCAGCTATCTGAAAAGATGGGCTGGATTAGTGAGCAAGAGGTACAGCGTATCTGTCATGTTCTACAATCTGCCCAGTTGCCTATTCGCCCGCCTAGCATTGATACCGAGACCGCTTTGGGCTTAATGCAACATGATAAAAAAGTTAAGTTAGGACAAGTTCGATTGATTTTGTTAAAATCGTTGGGTGAAGCCGTGGTGACCGCTGACTTTGATCACACATTGCTTGAGGCTGTCCTTAGTGACACAGTATAATAAGCGGTGTAGCAGCGCTTAAGTTAGCACAAAGTTAGATGAATTATCTTAACTGCTTTAGCTTTCTTTTAATTACTGTCACAGGCAGTAATAATACTCTTTTAGTCACCTTCTTTTTTTAATAACTATCTATTTACTGGATTTGCTCTATGGCAATCACTCAAAGCTCTCCTTCTAATAATCCTGAGAAGTCACAGAAGAATAAAAAACGCATTGTTGCCAGCGTGTGGCTTATCATGGCTTTATTAACGAGCGCTGCAGCTCTGGCTTTGTGGATGTTCAGCTCGGCTCCAATCTTCGAAGATGAGAAAGAAGCAGAGAAAGAGGCGCCACCAGAAGTGCTGGCTTCTAATATTGATCAGGTAAAGCACATTGAACAATTAAATGAGTTAAGTGCAGATGTTAAGCCTATCTCTTTTGATGAACTGGTTAGAGAGTTACGTGATTATCCTAGTGAGTTTAAAGACTCTAGATATTTGAAGAAAAATAAGGGTAAATGGACGGTTCAGGTAATGGACGTGTCTGAGCATGAGATTATTACTGACTATTTAGATTCACGCGATGATAGACAAAAGTTTGCCTATTTTCGTTATCGTGATTCTAATAACCAACCCCGTTATTTGTTAACTTACGATGTCATGGGCAATAAGCAGCAGGCAACCAATGCTGCTGATAGTGTAGATTTTGGTTTACCCGCCAATGTTCAAGTCCTTCCTGAAGAGATTTCAGATTATTTAGACATTATCGAAAACTACGAGCTATCTGGACCGGTAAAAGATTTGTCTAGAAACAGAACCAGACAAGTGAAGCTTCAGCCTACTAGACGTGAGTTGGCTGCTCGTACTCGTGCCACTGAGTCAAAATCTAATCAGAACAATGCCCCGACTAAGAGCAACGAAAACAGCTATACTAGCAATAATAATTCGTCCTCCTCTGCCTCGAGCCAGCCAGCGGTTACTAGTAATGAGATTAGAAACTCTAACGATACCAGTGAGACTTTATCGGTTAAAGAAGAGCGTAAAGTGGTGACTAATGAGACGTCTACCGAAAAAGAAACTACCGCGCCGAAGACTCCTACCAAACCTAAAGTCGAGCCTACTAAGCCTCAAGAAAAGCAAGAGAAAAAGTCAGCTGAAAGTAATAAAAATAGTCAAAAATCCTCGAACAATGGTGAAAATGACAGTATTAAACAACTTATCGATCAAAAATCTGAATAGTAAACTTAACGTGTTTTAAGATTATTTACGCTAAAGGTGCTCAATTAAGAGCACCTTTTTTTATGTCTGAAAATAGACTTATAAAAAATGAAAATGAGTTTTGTGTTAGGGTTTGTTCACCTTTGTTATCAAGGCACGATAGCATATCTAGTGTGTATGGCAGACTCTAAAATTACATATTCTAAAGGGCAAGGACAGATTTTCTAAACACTACAAATCGATAAAGCTATTAGTTAATAAGGGCTTACGCAAAAATAAAATGTCACGAAAAAAACCAACTGGGTCATTAAATTTCACTGGATTTTATAACTATGTTTCTCTAATATGGTTTGTAGAACGTTTAGCAATGTTATTATAGGTATTTTTATTCTTGATAGTAATGACCGATATTTTCCGCTATCTTAGATAATTGCTCCGTTCATTATTCATTCATTATTTACGACGCTTTTTTAGATGATGAATAGTTACCTGGTGAGGGCGATAAAGTATTAAATATTATCCCAGCTTTATCTGACTTATTTAGGTAGAGTGTTAATGTTTAAGCGATGTATTGTTGTTAGACATTGGCCTCACAAAGCGTCACAGTCATTAAGATACGTAGTGAGATGCTTATTCGAACTCTCTATTTTTTGGCTTACTTCCTACCACAGCTGTTATATCTATCCCGATAGCTGTGCCTATCTAGAAAAATCATTTAGTGATGAGTCAAAGCCATCACATAAATAAAGGACACGCCATGACACAGACTTTTACAGCCCACTCTGCCGCCCTAAATTATCCCGATAGCAAGCCTCCTCATTCTTCTACAGACAATTCTACTACCGATAACATTACCTATTTAGCCTCTCCTGACGATTTCACAGACAACTGTGGTTTCGGATTAGTGGCTCATATTGAAGGTAAACCAAGTCATCATTTAGTTAAAACTGCCATTCATAGTTTAAGCTGTATGACTCACCGTGGTGGGGTTGCTGCTGACGGTAAAACGGGTGATGGTTGTGGTTTGTTATTGGCCAAACCAGTTGAGTTTTTCCAAGTGGTTGCTGCAGAGCTAGGTATTGAATTAGAAGAAAACTTTGCAGTTGGTATGGTATTTTTAAACCTTGATGACAGCCTAGCGGCACATAGCCAACAGGTATTGGACAAAGAAATTGAGCAGCAAGGACTGACCGTTGCCGGTTGGCGTGATGTGCCAGTAGATTTGTCAATAGTTGGCGAAATCGCTCGTGAGACACTACCACAGTTCAAGCAAGTTTTTGTCAATGCGCCTGCTGAACTGTGCGCTGAGGATTTTAACCGTAAGTTATATGTTGCTCGTAAAAAAGCAGAGATTGCATTAACCGAAGATCCTTTATTTTATGTGACTTCTTTAAACTGTGAAACGGTTATCTATAAAGGTTTGGTAATGCCTTCAGATCTACCTGCCTTTTATAGCGACTTGCAAGACAGCCGTCTGCATTCTCATATCGTGGTTTTCCATCAACGCTTTTCAACCAATACGTTGCCACGTTGGCCATTGGCCCAGCCTTTCCGTTATTTGGCACACAATGGTGAGCTAAACACCATTACCGCCAACCGCAACTGGTCGGTCGCCCGCACGCCTAAACTTGAGACACCAAAGTTACCAGAAATCACCCAATTACATCCTTTGGTTAACCGCACTGGTTCGGACTCTTCAAGCTTAGACAATATGCTTGAGGTATTGATTTCAGGGGGTATGAGTTTGTTCCATGCCATGTCAATTTTAGTGCCACCTGCTTGGCAAAACGTTGACAGCATGGACATGGATTTACGTGCTTTCTATGAATTTTACTCGCAGCATATGGAGCCATGGGATGGTCCGGCAGGTCTGGTTATTCAAGATGGCCGTTATGCAGTATGTATGTTAGACCGTAATGGTTTACGTCCTTCACGTTGGGTTACTACCAAAAATGGTTACATCACAGTAGCTTCAGAGATTGGGGTTTGGGATTATGACCCTAACGATGTGATTGCCAAAGGTCGTGTCGGACCTGGTCAAATGTTGGTTATTGACACCTTAAATGGTGAGGTATTGGATGACCAGGTGATCAGTAATCGCTTGAAAAAAGCCCACCCTTATCGCAAATGGTTACGTGAAGAAGCCACTCGAATTCGTGAAAATGAACAGATAGAAGAAAAGCTGCTTGAGCAAGGAGTACGCGGTGAGCCGCTAAAAGCACTGCAAAAAATGTTCAACATCACCAACGAAGAGCGTACCGAAATCATTCGTCCCAATGCTGAAAATGGTCAAGAGCCAGTAGGTTCAATGGGGGATGATACGCCTATGGCAGTATTGTCTAAGCAAGTGCGTAATGTGGCTGACTTCTTCCGTCAGCAATTCGCTCAGGTTACCAACCCGCCAATCGACCCTTTACGTGAATCGATTGTAATGTCGCTACAGACGTGTTTGGGAGCTGAGACCAATATTTTTAACCCGACTCCTCGAGACGCGCACCGTATTATCTTATCGTCACCAGTATTGTCACCAAGTAAGATGCAGCAAATCGAAGCGTTAGATGATTCGGCATTTGTCAGTCAGCGTATCGATATCAACTACGATGAGTCTCTGTCATTAGACACTGCCATTAAGCAAATTTGTGAGCAGGTTGAGCAAGCCATTTTAGACAAAAAAACACTGATTATCTTGTCAGATAAAGGCATTGAGAAAGGTAAATTGCCTGCCAATGCTATATTGGTGACAGGGGCAGTACATCATTACCTTATCGAAAAAGGGCTTCGTACCGATGCCAACTTAATTATTGAAACAGGTATTGCCCGTGACTCGCATCAAGTTGCAGTATTAATTGGCTTCGGCGCTACCTGTGTCTATCCTTACTTGGCTTATGATGTTATTTCAGATTTGGTATCATCAGGTGAGCTATTGGGTGACCCTCTACAAGCACGCGCTAATTTCCGTAAAGGCTTAGACAAAGGCTTGTTAAAAATCCTATCTAAAATGGGTATCTCAACCATTGTCTCTTATCGTGGTGCTCAGCTTTTCGAAGCAGTGGGCTTGTCCGAAGAGATTGTAGAGCTATGCTTTAAAGGGGTGCAAAGCCGTATTCAGGGCGCAACTTTTAAAGATTTAGCAGAAGACCAAGCTTTACTGGCTAAGAATGCCTTTAGTCGTCGTACGCCCCTGGATCAAGGTGGTATGTTGAAATTCGTTTTCAACAAAGAATACCATGCGTTTAACCCTGATGTGATTAACACCCTACATACAGCGGTTCGTACCGGTGATTATGAAAATTATCGTCAATACGCTAGCTTAGTAAATATGCGCCCTGTGGCCACATTGCGTGATTTACTGCAATTAAAGTCAGGCAATAGTATTCCTGTGGAGGAAGTAGAGGATATCGCTGATATTTTACCTCGTTTCGATTCTGCAGGTATGTCCTTGGGCGCGTTATCCCCTGAGGCTCATGAAGCTATTGCGATGGCGATGAATACCATTGGCGGTCGTTCAAACTCTGGTGAGGGTGGTGAAGATCCAGTACGTTACGGCACTATGCGTAACTCAAAAATTAAACAGATTGCCTCTGGCCGATTTGGGGTAACGCCAGCGTACCTACGTTCGGCACAAGTAATGCAGATTAAAGTAGCCCAAGGGGCAAAACCGGGCGAGGGTGGTCAGTTGCCAGGTGGTAAAGTGAACTCACTTATTGCCCGTCTGCGCTATTCAGTACCGGGTGTGACTTTGATCTCTCCACCACCGCATCATGATATTTACTCGATTGAGGATTTGGCCCAGTTAATCTTCGACTTAAAACAAGTGAACCCTGAAGCATTAGTATCAGTGAAGCTCGTTTCTCGTCCTGGGGTAGGGACTATTGCTACCGGTGTTGCCAAGGCCTATGCTGATTTGATTACTATTTCTGGTTATGATGGCGGTACTGCAGCATCACCTTTATCTTCAATCCATCATGCCGGCTCTCCTTGGGAATTAGGCTTGGCTGAAGCGCACCAATCCTTACGGGTTAATGGTCTGCGTGACAAAGTGCGTATGCAAACTGATGGTGGCTTAAAAACGGGTCTTGATGTGGTAAAAGCCGCTATTTTAGGGGCAGAAAGCTTTGGTTTTGGTACCACGCCAATGATTGCAGTGGGCTGTAAGTACCTAAGGATTTGTCATTTAAACAACTGTCCAACAGGTGTCGCTACTCAGCAAGCCCGTTTACGTGACGAGCATTTCATTGGTGAAGCTGAAATGCTAATTAACTTCTTCAAGTTTGTGGCTACTGAAACTCGTGAGTGGTTGGCCTTCTTAGGTGTGCGTTCTATGGAAGAGTTGGTCGGTCGTACAGACTTATTAGAGATTATAGAAGGTACAACTCAGAAGCAGCGTAATCTAGACTTAACGCCTCTGTTACGTAGTCATCCTGCCGCTGAAGGTAAGCCGCAAACTTGTCAGGTAGAACGTAACGAGCCGTTTGATAAAGGCTTGTTGGCTGAAAAAATGGTCGACGATATGATTTTGGCAATTCGTCAAGGTCAAGGCGGGACTTATAGCTATCAAGTAGGTAACTGTGACCGCTCAATTGGTGCCCGTATCTCAGGTGAGATTGCTCAGGTATGGGGAAATTTAGGAATGTCAGACAGTCCTATTAAATTGCACCTTGCCGGTACCGCAGGTCAAAGTTTGGGTGTATGGAATGCGGGCGGATTAAACATCGAGCTTGAAGGTGATGCCAACGACTATGTTGGTAAAGGTATGGCGGGCGGTGAAATTGTTATTTATCCGCCTAAAGGGTCAACGTTTGCGTCGCAAGAAACTGCCATTATTGGTAATACCTGTTTATATGGCGCAACGGGCGGTAAATTGTATGCTTCGGGGACTGCGGGAGAGCGTTTTGCAGTCCGTAACTCAGGGGCTCATGCTGTAGTTGAAGGCGTCGGCGATCACTGCTGTGAATACATGACTGGGGGTGTGGTGACCGTGTTGGGTAAAACCGGTCTAAACTTTGGTGCTGGTATGACTGGTGGCTTTGCCTTTGTTCTCGACTTAGACAATACTTTCTTTGATCGTTGTAACCACGAGCTTATTGACTTGCATCGCATCTCAAGCGAGCAGACGGAAGAGCATCGTATTTATCTAAAACAAATCATTGAAACCCATGTCGAAAAAACCGGTAGTGCTTGGGGTCGTCAGATTTTGGCAGACTTTGAACATTATGTGCGTAAAGTATTCTTAGTGAAACCTAAAGCCGCTAATATGGCCTCACTATTACACAGCACAACGGCAGACCCTCAATAGGGAGCATATGAACCTTAGTCTTGGGGATCAATAATTTGAGATCCAAGACTGCTTACCCCAAGATTGGTTTTATTTTAATAAAGGTTGAGAATTAAAGAAGAAAAGCAGTTTACAGTTTTCTATTTGAAGCTTAAGCCTTTCTCTTTGTCCCAACCTCCCAGTATATTTTGTCCAAGTGAGGGAGCAACCCCTCTTGCGGCAGGTTTTACCGTAGCAGCAGCGTATGGGCCAACTATTTTATTTAAGCCTGATGACTGCAGTGGTAATACCAACTTAAGGAGACAAAACCCTAATGAAGCGTATTAATAACAACTTTCAGTTTTTAGATGTGCCTCGTCGTGAGCCCGAGAAAAAAGACATTGTCACTCGCTCAACTGAATTCGTAGAAATCTATACCCCTTTCGAATCTCAAGAAGCCGCGCAGCAAGCACACCGCTGCTTAGAGTGTGGTAACCCGTATTGTGAATGGAAGTGTCCGGTACATAACTACATTCCTAACTGGTTAAAGCTGGCTACTGAAGGTCAAATTTTCCAGGCTGCGGAGCTGTGCCATCGTACTAATACTTTGCCTGAAGTATGTGGTCGTGTTTGTCCACAAGACCGACTTTGTGAAGGCGCCTGTACTCTAAACGATGGCTTTGGTGCCGTAACCATTGGTAATGTTGAAAAATATATCAACGATACTGCCTTTGCTTTAGGCTGGCGTCCTGACATGAGTGACGTGCAGTGGACGGATAAAAAAGTCGCCATTATTGGCGCCGGTCCTGCCGGTCTTGGCTGTGCGGATGTTCTGGTTCGTGCCGGCGTGAAGCCAGTAGTATTTGATAAGCGTCCGGAGATTGGTGGCCTGCTCACTTTTGGTATTCCAGAGTTTAAGATGGAAAAACAAGTGATGCGCAATCGTCGTGAAATCTTTGAAGGCATGGGCATTGAGTTTCGTTTAAATACTGAAGTAGGTACAGATGTGACCATTGAGCAATTACTAGAGGATTACGACGCAGTCTTTATGGGTATGGGTACCTATACTTATATGCGTGGCGGCTATCCTGGAGAGGAGTTAAACGGGGTTTATGATGCGCTAGATTATTTGATTGCCAACGTTAACCGCTGTAATGAATGGGAACAGAATCCAGAAGAGTACATTAACTTAAAAGACAAAAAGGTAGTGGTACTCGGCGGTGGTGATACCGCAATGGACTGTAACCGTACCGCCATTCGTCAAGGGGCAGATAGAGTGGTTTGTGCTTATCGCCGTGACGAAGCCAATATGCCCGGGTCGCTTCGTGAAGTAAAAAACGCCAAAGAAGAAGGCGTTGAGTTTCTATTTAACCGTCAGCCCACACAAATTGTCGGTTTAAATGGCCAAGTTAAAGGAGTGAAAGTAGTCACCACTCAGCTAGGCAAACCTGACAATCGGGGTAGACGCCGTCCTGAGCCTATCCCTAATTCTGAAGAAATCATTGAATGTGATGCGGTCATCATGGCTTTTGGTTTCCGCCCAAGTCCAGCCGATTGGTTTGCCACCAGCGATATTGGTATGGACGAATCAGGTCGTGTTGTCGCACCAGAAGAACAACCATTCAAATTCCAGACCAAAAACCCAAAAGTATTCGCTGGTGGAGACATGGTACGTGGTTCTGATTTGGTAGTAACTGCCATTTGGGAAGGTCGTGAAGCAGCCAAAGGTATTTTGGATTATCTAGAAGTATAATTTTAATATAGAGCCATTCTTAGAGTAGAAAACTACTTTCAAACAGTTATCACATAAAGCCCTCTAATATGAGGGCTTTATGCTATCTACAGCTTTTATTTATATACCTATTTATGAACTACTTATTGCATCAACAAGCCAGTCAAAGTCACAGTTATGGTCAGTCAGAATAGTAGTGAAATAAAATAGCAATGATTCAAAGCATCAAGACACTGTTGTCAAAAGAGCAGTATCGTGTCTCAGTTTAGTCAGGGTCGAGCCTGTTAAATCACAATAAATTTGTGGGTTTTCAAGCTTAAGGAAATTGTGGAAGGTCTGTAAAACTTAGCATAATAATGGCTAAGAACCTCATTGGCTTATGTTAGAATTATCCCCAAACTTTCTAATGTACCCCTATTTTCAGCCCCATATTTAACCCTATTTTTGACAAGGACGAGACCGATATCATGCCATCAAGAAATCAAGGTGACAAACCTAAGACCGGTGAAGAAGCATTACAGTGGCTAAAAAGTGGCAATGCCAGATATGTCAAAAGCTTAACTGATCCTAATCATCCTATGCCTGCCCGTCATGAACTAATTTCAGAGCAAGACCCATTTGCCATTATTTTAGGCTGCTCAGATGCTCGTGTACCCGTAGAGATTGTCTTTGACCAAGGTTTGGGAGATTTATTCGTTATTCGAGTCGCAGGCAACGTGGTTGCACCATCTCAAATTGGCTCGATTGAGTTTGCGGTGGAGAAGTTCGGTACTCGTTTGGTGGTAGTATTAGGTCATTCTCATTGCGGTGCAGTGACCGCTTGTGTTGAAGCATTAATGAATCCAGAGCAAAACTACACCACCAATCTGCAGTCGATCGTCGATCGTATTCGCCCCAGTGTGTATAACTTACATGAGCTTGCCACTGCCAAAGGCGGCGATATTGATGTACAAGAGCTTATTGATCGCTCAATTAGCGCCAATGTGCGTATGTCAGTCAGCCAACTAAAACATGCCTCACGCTTACTAGAAGACATGAACCGTGAGGGTGAGTTGCTTATTGTGGGGGCGGAGTATAATTTAGACACAGGTGAGGTAGAATTTTTACCTATGTAAGAGCCTCCATGTAAAAGCTTCTAGTTCATTTTTCACTTTATTGATATTAGTGGTATTGATAGGAGTGATTTGAATAAATTGACTGTCATTTATTGATTTAGATTAACTTTTTTATCTCAAATTTTTTATCTCAATTATAGCTAAGGAAATAACTATGTCTGTTACTTATATTGATCAACCAGAAAATTCAGTACAGGTAGATGGAGTGCAGCCGATTGCCTCTGCCACGTCTGGTTATACTTTTAACCATACGATGTTGCGGGTAAAAGACCCGAAGCAGTCTTTGGCCTTTTATACTGGGGTCCTTGGCATGACATTATTGACTGTTAAAAAGTTTCCTGAAATGGAGTTTGATTTGTACTTTTTGGCCAAATTGACTGAAGAAGAGGCTGCCAATCTGCCTGCAGATCAAGACTTGGCAATTTATACATTCCGTCAGAGAGGCATTTTAGAGTTGACCCATAACTATGGCACTGAGAATGAAGAAGGCCGTATCTATCATGATGGTAATGCCGAACCTCAAGGCTTCGGTCATATTTGCTTTAGCGTACCAGATTTAAATGCAGCAGTGGCTTGGTTTGACGAAAACAACGTGGAGTTTAAAAAACGTCCTGACGAAGGCAAAATGAAAAACGTTGTTTTTATTAAAGACGTGGATGGCTACTGGATTGAAGTAGTACAGGCAGACTTAATGGGCTAAAGCGTCTTAAGTGTTCAAGTATCAATAATTTATTGATTAAACCATTTAATTTTTATAAGGAGTTTCATGCCCCAGGTAACGGTTACTGACAAAGTAGGTGATAAGATAAATGAATATCAGGTCATAGCCTCGGCTGCCAATGATATGGTAAACGACTTTATTGTTCGTTTGCCTTATTTTATGGTGGCGGTTGTCGTGCTACTGGTATTTTGGCTGTTATCGCTTATTTTTAAGAGCGTGGTTAGTAAGCTACTGTCAAAAAGCCATACCCATCGTAACTTAGTGCGTGTGTTTCAGCGTATTGGCGGGGCATTAATCTTCTTTATTGGTTTAATGATAGCCATGGTGATTGCCATACCCGGCTTCACCCCTGCCAAGCTTGTCGGTGCGCTAGGGATTGGTTCGGTAGCCATTGGTTTTGCTTTTAAAGACATTTTTCAAAACCTACTATCAGGTATCTTGTTGCTACTTTCTGAACCGTTTCGAATTGGCGACCAGATTGTTTCCGGCGAATTTGAAGGTACGGTAGAGGACATTAAGGTCAGAGCCACTTTGAAGGTACGGTAGAGGACATTAAGGTCAGAGCCACTACCATACGCACTTATGACGGTAGACAGGTAGTTATTCCCAATTCTCAACTTTATACCAGTGCCTTAACTGTCAATACGGCTTATAAACGTCGTCGTTTAGAGCTGACGGTGGGTATAGGCTACGAAGATGATATTAGAAAAGCAAAAGAAGTTATTCTACAGGCGCTTGAAAAAGCGGAGACTGTTTCTAAATTAGCAGAGCCTTCTGTAGTGGCAACAGAGTTTGGTGCATCAAGTATTGACTTAAAGGTCAGATGGTTTATTAATGATGGTACTCAAGCCAATAAAGTCGCCTCTATTCATGAGGTAATCTTAGAGATTAAAGACCAACTAGATGCAGCAGGGGTGAATATTCCGTTTCCTATTCGTACTTTGGATTTTAGTGATGAATCGGCCAGTGAGCTGGTTAAGAAGATGGCTAAGTTACAAAGCCAACAGCTAGACCAACAGCCAGAATAATTGAAGATTGCTTATTCAAACAAGGTTTTTTTGAAAAGTGATATTAATACGATACTTAAAAGCCCTGAATAAATTCAGGGCTTTTTTTTGCTAATAATTAGAGTAAATGAAAATAAACTTTAATCCTTGGCCTTTCTAAAGTCTTCATGACAAGACTGACAGCTGTCACCCACTGGTTTTAAAGCCGGCAAGATTTCCTCTAAAGTCGTTGCATTTTGAGCCGTTGTGTTCAGTTCTGCGGTTACTTTTTGAAAGTTTTCAGTTTCTGCTTTAAAATCAGTAGCATTGACCCATACAGCATCAGTGGCCTCACCTAATTGGTTTTTATCCGCAAAGTGAGCCCAAGGTTTATTGGCACTTTCTGCGAGAAACTTGGCGTTTTCTTGAAACTTAGCAAGATCGAAAGTTTCAGGCGCTTTGGCCATGCCACCCATAACACTCATGGCATCTTTCCAATCTTTCATAACATCTTGACGGGCACTAACGTCAGGATTTGAACCACCTGAACAAGCCGTTAATGCCAAAGTTAGGGGAAGAGTAATTGCCACTAATAAAGATTTTATTTGCATAGCGATATCCTTGCTTTAGTAATTTATACTTTTTCTATAAAACAACCTATCTTTTTCAAACTCACTAAACCAATTACTTGTCGTGTTGGCATTGGTTTTGCGTGATAGGTTGATTTTTAGATTCGGTATTCCGGGTTATTTAACTCATAAAATAGAGCTCTTTAATCCATAATATTAGCAAAATTAATAAAAATGTCACATTCGAAATGTGGCTATCTTGTTATCAACGGAAAATTTAACTCATTACTAAGACTTGGTCGCTAAGATTTATGCTCTAAGAACTGTTATCTAAGAATCACTGTCTAAGTTCAGCCAATCATGGGGCTTCAAGTAATAATTAGTCAGTTCATACTCTGCGGTACCTGGCTCAGGCTCATAGCGATATTGCCAGCCAGTCAATGGCGGTAAGCTAACTAAAATCGACTCGATACGGCCGTTGCTTTGTAAGCCAAATAAAGTACCACGGTCATAGACTAAGTTATACTCTACATAACGGCCACGGCGATATAGCTGGAAATCACGCTGCTGTTCGGTATAAGGGGCATTTTTGCGTTTTTCGAATATTGGCAATATTGCCTCTAGATAACCTTGACCCACTGCTTGCATAAATTTAAAGCAGGTTTCAAAGTCCCAGCCACGACTCATAGTGTTGACATCATCATAGAATAAGCCGCCAATACCACGCTGCTCATCGCGGTGACGTAAATAAAAATAATCATCACACCATTTTTTGAATTCAGGATAAATCTCTTCTCCAAACGGTGCACATAAGTCATGACAAACTTTATGCCAGTGCACGCAGTCCTCTAATACAGGATAAAAAGGAGTCAGGTCAAAACCGCCCCCAAACCACCAAATAGGCGCTTCACCTTCTTTTTCGGCCACAAATAAACGCACATTAGCATGGCTAGTAGGAACGTTTGGATTGCGAGGGTGTATGACCAATGAAACGCCCAAAGCTTGGGCTTTACGACCCGCGATATCAGGATGACGAGCGGTGGCAGTAGGGGGCAAATTATTAATGTGGATGTGACTGAACATCACGCCTGCTTTTTCAATGACTTCGCCACCTGCCATAACACAAGAGCGACCACCACCACCTTCAGGACGCTTCCAATCATCGGGCGTAAAAGTTGCCGTACCGCCACCGTCTGCCTCTTGTTGCTCTATGGCTTGACAAATATCCGCTTGCAGTTGAACCAGAAAGTCATGTACCCGTTGGATATCATGCACAGTAGGATTGCTACTTTTGTCAGTGGCGGTTTGTGAGTGGTCATTGGTTCCGATAGAGGATATAGTCATGCCGTACTCCATTATGAGTTGTAATGCAGTGGATTAGAGGAAACTTACCGCTTAAATACGCTGTTTTTATGTGGCTAGTTATAGAAGAGTAATGGTTAACAAAGTAAAATGAAAACCTACTAGGCTGTTTATTTACTCGTTTATTTGTTGGTCTACGATAGGTTTGAAAACCAAAGAGCCGATGTCACTTTGTAAATGATGTCCCATACGCTCACGTTTGGTGGCCAAGTAGTCGACATTAAATGGGTTTAGTCCCACGACTAAAGGAATACGTTCAACTACCTCAAAACCTAGATCTTCTAGATAGCTGAGCTTATCTGGATTATTGGTTAATAAGCGCAATTTGGTAATACCCACGTGATCTAACATAGGCTTACACATTTCATAAGTGCGCGCATCCGCAGGTAGACCTAGCATTAAATTAGCATCAAGAGTGTCATGGCCTTGATCTTGCAATGCATACGCTCGAATTTTGTTGGTTAAGCCAATCCCTCGACCTTCTTGACGTAAATACAAAATCGCCCCACAGCCTTCCTCTTGAATGGCTTGCATCGTGGCATTTAGCTGCGGTCCGCAATCACATTTTAAAGAGGAAAAAGCATCACCCGTTAAGCACTCTGAATGAATGCGCACCAAAGGCGCCATTTGGTTAGCCGTTTTACTCCCATTCTTATCCAGTGGTAGGCCACAAGTCAGCATAACGTGTTCTTGCTTCTCAGCGTTTTCAAACACGTGGATATCAAACTCTCCATGAGCGGTAGGAAGCTTTGCTTTACTGACAAACTTATAAGGAGAGTGTATTTTTGTTTCTGAGAATTGTTGAGACATTGCAGACCTAAGGAGTCATATTCGTGAATAAGGGTAGGGATTAGGGCGATATATCAATACAAACCAAGCGTCGGCGGCAATAAATAATCACGCTATACTTTATAGTCTTGCGTAAAATACATAATAGTTTTTAGCGAAATACATCACAGTCTTGCGTGAAATACATAGAAAATTCACATAGCAAGTCCGATGAATAAAGCGTTAAATGAAAAAAAATGCTATTATGCCATACTCTTAATTCCGATACAGTGTTTGCTTTCTCTCAGCCTTTACCTGAATAGGGTACTCTGAGGTAAGATATCGCTTTATAATTGGCAAAAGCACTATGATTAGCCAAAGCGCTGTCATTGGCTTTAACCCTCACTATAAATTACTTTTTGATTAAGTTTGTGATTAAGACAGTATGGCTTATCGTAGTCATTATAACTTATCATAGAGAAGTAAATGACGGCAGTTCACTAAATATCAAGTAGCTCATATTAAGTACTTAGTATAATAACTGCTAATATAAAGAATACTGGAACGGGTTTTAATCTATGCAGAAGATGCATAGGTCTGATATCTTAGCAAGGTTTAGCCATTTTTATGAACTGTCGCTTGAGAACAGATAAATTATTTTTACCCCTATTCACCCACACTGATGCTCCGCTTATGATTTTGGTAATGCTTTACCTCAGCAATAAGCAATCGTGATATTAAGTCAGTTATATTAACTTGATAGATAGCGTCTATATACTAAGATTAGTAGGTTTTGTAAGGTCTATGCAGCAATATTCTAACTCAACTAAGCCCAAGCCTGCGCCTTCGCATCAAATAGATTCATCGTCTGAAGATAGCAGCGTTGATGTGGCGATTTCTAAGACTGTGGTTAATAAACCAGCAGCTATGCGTCTTTTTAGTGAGATTCCTACCTCGCGTCCTACTACCCCTTTATTAGACACTATAGATTCGCCTACCGATTTAAAGCCTTTAAGCCAGGATCAACTTCTGATTCTAGCCGATGAGTTACGTGAGTACCTATTGTATTCAGCGGGTCAAAGCGGCGGACATTTTGGCGCCAACTTGGGTGTGGTAGAATTGACCTTAGCCTTACATTATTTACTAGACACGCCTAAAGATAAACTTGTTTGGGATGTGGGTCATCAGGCCTATGCTCATAAAGTATTGACTGGCCGCCGTGACCGTCTGTCTTCAATTCGCTCCAAACAAGGCTTAACTGCCTTCCCTGAACGCCAAGAATCAGAATATGATACTTTTGGTGTGGGACACTCTTCCACCTCTATTTCTGCCGGACTTGGTATGAGTCTAGCGCTGCGTCATCTTAAATCAGATGCAAAAGTAGCCTGTGTTATCGGTGATGGTGCGATGACTGGAGGTATGGCTTTTGAAGCTTTGAATGATGCGGTACAACAAAATGCAGATTTATTGGTAGTCTTAAATGACAATGATATGTCGATTTCTTGCTCTATTGGCGGTTTCTCACGTCATTTAGCCATGCTTTGGGAATCAGGCTATCAAGTGGACATTACCGCAGGTGGCAAGCCCAAACTGACTCATCTTCCTGAGATGCCTTTGGCCAATCGTCGTGCCCGTCATAGTGCGTTACGTGATATTCCAAAAGTAGCCGATAACTTATTTAAAGCCATTGGTTTTAGCTACTTCGGACCTTTTGATGGCCACGATTTGCCCGAGTTACTTAGAGTACTCGAACGGGCCAAAAATGTTTCAGGCCCAGTATTGGTACATGTTTATACCACTAAAGGCAAAGGCTTTATTCCTGCAGAAGGCGACCCTGTCACCTACCATGCGATTAGTAAATTACCGCAACCCTCAGTGGATCAGCAAACCAGCGAGTCTACTACTAAATCTACTACACATAAGAAAAAATATTCGCAAGTATTTGGTGAATTTCTTTGTGATAAAGCGGCTGTCGATAATAAGCTGATTGCGATTACCCCCGCGATGGAAGAGGGGTCAGGTATGACTGAGTTTGCTCAGCAGTATCCTGAGCAGTTCTTTGATGTGGCGATCGCTGAACAGCATGCGGTTACTTTAGCCGCTGGTATGGCCACACTGGATGTGAAACCGATTGTCGCTATTTACTCAACTTTTTTACAGCGCGGATATGATCAACTGATCCATGACGTTGCTTTGCAAAATTTGGATGTGACGTTCGGTATCGATAGAGCAGGTCTGGTAGGAGAGGATGGTGCCACTCACGCTGGGGTGTTTGATTTGGCATATATGCGCTGTGTTCCAAATTTAGTGATTGCCACACCTAAAGATGAAAACGAGTGTTATCACTTATTAAATACGTGTTATGAGTATAAAGGCCCTAGTGCAGTGCGTTATCCTCGCGGCACAGGTCCAGGCGCTGAAATCACCAAACCTGGTCAGGATTATGAAATTGGTAAAGCAGTGGTTGATGTGGTGTATCAGGCCTCATCTGTCTCAAACAACAGTGATAAAAAGCTGGCATTACTTGCGTTTGGTCCGATGGTAGCGACCGCAGATGCAGTAGCCAATAATCTGATGGCTGATAGCACTGTCCCTGCAGAGATTAGTGTGGTCAACATGCGCTGGGTGAAACCTCTAGATACCGACCTACTTGATAACTTAATTGCTAAGGGCTATACCCATATCGTAACCCTTGAGGAACATTCGGTTATGGGCGGTGCAGGCAGCGCTGTTAATGAGTATCTATTGAATCACACCGCCAGTATTGAGCAAAAAGTACATATTAAAAATATTGGTATTGCGGATGAGTTTATCGCCCACGGCAGTCACGCTGAGCAATTAGCAGAGTGTCGCTTAGATGTGGCTGGCGTGACCTCACAGTTGCGTGAGTGGTTTGCGACACAGTAAAGCCAGCTATTTAATCAATTTATTTCCGACTCTCTTTTAGTGTTTCTTTATATTCAGCTATTAAATAAGCCATTATAAAAGCGATTAAAGAGAGTCGAAAGTGTCATTTTTTATCCCACGTTATAGAGTAGGCTACTGAATTTAATCTGAAGTCATTACGCTTATATACATTAACCTTAGCTGAAGATTACAGCTGAGTTTTTAACCGCTTTAATAGAGCAAATAGGAAAATTATGGAACCAATGGTCGTAATAGCAGCACGCGCTGCTGAAAAAGTCGGTGCTGAATTATTAAAAGCGCATCAAAACCGTCATAAAATTGAATTCGATACGGAATCAAAAGGCCTTGAAGGTCTTGTCACTAAGATTGACCGCTTTAGTGAAGAGTTGACGATTGAAACTTTGAAGTACAATTATCCTAATCATTCTTTCTTAGGTGAAGAGTTTGGCTTGCAAGAAGGTCAGGGTAGTGACTCAGAATGGTGCTGGATTATTGACCCACTAGATGGGACTCATAACTTCGTACATGGTGTTCCACATTTTTGTATTTCGATCGCTGTTCAGCACAACGGGGTGACTGAGCATGGCGTAATTTACGATCCAGTCCGCGATGAAATGTTCTCGGCCAGTCGTGGTAAAGGTGCTCGTTTAAACCAACGACGTCTACAAGTTAGCCAACGCAAAACTATTGAAGGTGGTCTATTCACTACCGGTCATCCTGTTGAGCGTCAAGAAGGCGACAAAGTCGTCTCATACGCCAAAGAACATTTTGCTACTTTACAGAAGATTGCTGAAGAAGGCGGCCAAGTACGTCGTTTAGGCTCAGCTGCTCTAGACTTAGCTTATGTGGCAGCAGGCCGTTTTGACGGTTACTTCGAAATGAAATTAAAGCCTTGGGATATTGCTGCTGGTGAGCTTATCGTTAACGAAGCACGCGGCGTGGTTGTAGATCATCATGGTGCTCATAACGCGATGCAAACAGGCTCTATCTTTGCTTGTAACGTAAAACTGTTAAAACCATTAATGAAGATGGTTGTGCCTACTTGGGGCAATGCAGTTCGTTAAGTTTAAGCCGTAAGCTAATAAAAGTTTATACATAAAAAGCCCATAAATCATTTTGATTTACGGGCTTTTTTATAGGCTATTGCTTAGACATAAAGCTGATTCACATCATAAGCTATATGGGCGAATAGCTAGAGCTAACTAAAAACCACAGTTTTATTGCCTGCCACAATGACACGGTTTTGCACATGCCAGTTTACCGCACGTGCCAATACATTACGCTCTACATCACGGCCAATGGCACGCAGTTCAGTTACGCCTTGACGATGAGTCACACGGTGTACATCTTGCTCAATGATAGGGCCTTGGTCTAAGTCCGCAGTGACGTAATGGGCGGTCGCACCAATTAATTTGACACCTTTATCAAACGCTTGGCGATAGGGGTCTGCACCTACGAAAGCAGGTAAGAATGAATGATGAATGTTAATAATCTTCATCGGCCAACGATTGACAAAATCAGACGATAAAATCTGCATGTAACGGGCCAAGACCAATAAATCATTACCTTCCATTATCTGATGAATTTGTTCTTCAGCTTCGGCTTTATTTTCTTTGGTAACTTGTACATGATGAAAAGGAATACCAAAGTTTTTTACTGCTTGGCGCAAATCATTGTGGTTACTTACCACGCAGGTTATATCACAGTCTAATAAACCGCGCTGGTGGCGCCATAGAAGGTCGAGTAGGGCATGGTCAAATTTTGAGACTAAGATACCCACCTTGGTTTTAATTGCATTGTCATGTAATCGCCATTCCATCTCATAACGCTTGGCCACTGTGTGCGAGAAACTGGCTTCAAAGTTTTCAATAATTTCACTAAGTCCTGCCAAAGCGAACTCTAAACGCATGAAATACTGACCACCTTCATGAGCGGTTGAGTATTGGTCCAAGGTAATGATATTGGCACCATAGCGATGAATGAATTCAGAAACGGCTTGGACGATGCCTGCTTGATCTTTACATTTGATTAATAAGGTGGCGGTATCAATGGCAGGATTTTCTATGGTTATGTTTTTTGACATAAAAACTCACTAAATAATAAGATGAAAAAAAGCAGGCAAGACAATCATCGACTGCCAGCCTGTTCTAAAAATTAATTCCAAAGATATAGAGCATATTAAATATATTTGCTATTGAAGACTATTATAGCAGTTACCGACACGGGTAAAGTTGACAATAAATCATCTAATTAATAGGTTTATTTAACCATATATAACCAAATAACCCACTCGCAGTGAGTGGGTTATTTATTTATGCATTAAAGGATATCGAAGGTAGCTATCTGTTATTTAAGTGCTTCGCAAGCAATACTAACTTTATTATCTTTATATTTGTTAAAGATTTTTTAAATATAAGAGACTGAGCATATTGTCTAAATAATAACAGTATTGTAATATTATAGTAACAAGCTGAAATAAAAAACATTAAGCCTGTTAAGTAAAAAATAATGATTTTAACAAAAAATAAAGGGTATTTTGATTATTACGGAGAGAAAAATGTCCCTAGTGAATTTATCGAAACTTAGTTTTGTAGTTGTATTGGGATTAGGTGCTGTTGCATGCAGTAGTGGTGGTTCAAGCTCATCATTTGGGGGTAGCTCTCCAATCATAACTCCAGAACAACAGGCGCAAAAAATCGAAGCTAATCGTGTAGCTTTAGTAGCAAAAGCAAAAAAAGCAGGCTTAACAGAGGCTCAAGCAAATGCTTATGCAGAGGCTAACAAAGAAGCCAGTGCAAAAGATGCTGAAAACTCTCTAAATAAAATTTTATCTGACATTGCAGAAGCGCAACGTTTAGAAAAAATCGAAGCAAATCGTGTGGCTTTAGTAGCGAAAGCGAAAAAAGCGGGTTTAACAGATGCTCAAGCAAATGCTTATGCAGAGGCTAACAAAGAAGCCAGTGCAAAAGATGCTGAAAACTCTCTAAATAAAATTTTATCTGACATTGCAGAAGCGCAACGTTTAGAAAAAATCGAAGCAAATCGTGTGGCTTTAGTAGCGAAAGCGAAAAAAGCGGGTTTAACAGATGCTCAAGCAAACGCTTATGCAGAGGCTAACAAAGAAGCCAGTGGAAAAGATGCTGAAAGTGCTCTAAACAAAATAGTAGCTGATATTGCAGAAGCGCAGCGTTTAGAGAAGATTGAAGCAAACCGTATTGCATTAGTAGCGAAAGCGAAAAAAGCAGGTTTAACAGAGGCTCAAGCAAACGCTTATGCTCAAGCCAACAAAGAAGCTAATGCTACAGACGCTGAAAGTGCTTTAAATAAAATTCTAGCGGATATTGCAGAGGCGCAGCGTTTAGAGAAGATTGAAGCAAACCGTATTGCATTAGTAGCGAAAGCGAAAAAAGCAGGTTTAACAGAGGCTCAAGCAAACGCTTATGCTCAAGCCAACAAAGAAGCTAATGCTACAGACGCTGAAAGTGCTTTAAATAAAATTCTAGCGGATATTGAGGCAGAGCGTTTAGAGAAGATCGAAGCGAATCGTGTAGCATTAGTAGCAAAAGCTAAAAAGGCAGGTTTAACAGAGGCTCAAGCAAATGCTTATGCTCAAGCTAACAAAGAAGCCAGTACAGAAGATGCTGAAAGTGCTCTAAACAAAATTTTAGCTGACATCGCAGAGGCTCAGCGTTTAGAGAAGATCGAGGCGAACCGCGTAGCCTTAGTAGCAAAAGCTAAAAAAGCAGGTTTAACAGATGCTCAAGCAAACGCTTATGCTCAAGCTAACAAAGAAGCCAGTACAAAAGATGCTGAAAGTGCTCTAAACAAAATTTTAGCTGACATCGCAGAGGCTCAGCGTTTAGAGAAAATTGAAGCGAATCGTGTGGCTTTAGTAGCGAAAGCAAAACAAGCAGGCTTAAGTGAGGAGCAAGCGACAGCTTATGCTGAGGCCAATAAAGAGGCCAGTGCAGAAGAAGCTAAAAATGCGTTAGATGTTATCGTTGCTGAGAATGCGCATAATAAATTTTTAGCAGATGTTGAATCAGCTAAAGGTGTATCAAATAGTAACTATCCTATTGAAACTATTACAGCAAAAACACGTGCATCGGCCAGTAGTACAAGAAATGCTTTTACTCAAGAGGATAGAATTCAAACAGTTGTTTATAACCAAAATTACTCTGTAATTCTTGGAAATTACTCAGGTAATTTAAGCTATAACAATCAGAATGGCACAATCATCACCGATAACAGACAGGCGTCTATTATTGCTAAAGGTTATGAGACTAAACCTGAAGCAATTCCAAGCACAGGAATAGCACTATATAGAGGAAAAGCTTTTAATGGGACTTACAAACATGATTTCTTTGATGCCAAAATTATGGAAGGTTCTTTAAGTTATAATGTCGATTTTGATAGTCGTACAGGCTATGGAACAATTACTGGCCTAGGTGACGTAGTTGAGCTAAATGAAGGAACTATCTCAGGTTCTGGAATATCTTCATCGGCCAAACAGTCATATAGAAATGGAAGTTACTCGTTAGGTTTCTATGGTAAGGAAGCTGAGGAGGTTGCAGGTAAAGTAGAGTTTAATGGTAAAGATACTATTGGCTTTGGTGGTACGCGTGGCGAAATTATCAAGTAAGCCTCAGCTCTAATTTAACTACTCTAAAAGTCGTCTGAAAATATACTCATGTATTTCAGACGGCTTTTTTCATATTGGTATCTCTATGAATAAAAAATATCATGTCATCATCTATTTTGTAGTAGCAACGGTGACACATGCTCAGGAAGTGCCTTTAGCACAAACGATTTTTTTTGATGAAGAGCCTCAGATAAAGCCAGAATTACTGCTTGATCATTCAAAAAAAGATTCAATTCAAATTGTTGTGCCTCCACAAACTCAAGACTTAGAATCACAAGTGAATTTTGCGATTATCAGCAAGAACTGGGATAAGCTGACAACTTTACTAGAGCAATATAAAGACACACCAAGTATGGATCCTATTTTATACAATTATGGATTAGGAGCTCTTTACAGGCATGATGGTCGCCAGGCTGAGGCTATTAAGCTGTATGAAAGCATAATACAGCAACAACCAAACTTGTATTATCCTCGTTTTGATCTAGCAATGATGTTATATGAAAATAAGCAGTTTAATGAGTCTAAAAGTCATTTAGAGGTTGTTGAACCATATTTATCACCTCAGATGCAGATAATTGTAAGTAAAGTTTTACAAGATATAAAAAAATCACAGCAGTGGAATTACGATGTTAACTTTAGTTATGAAAAAACGGATAACGTCAATCAAGCTTCTGATTTAAAAGAACTTGTTCTTGGTGATGCGGTGTTCGTTAGAAGTGAAGACTCCCTGCCACAAAAGGCCCACGGTATTCGTTATGGTTTAAGTAGTAGTATGGATAAAAATATATTTGGTAACCACTACTTAGTAGCGGATGCAGAACTATCAGGTGTTCATTATTGGGACAATTCAGATTATAGTGAGATTACTCCAAATGCGAGCCTAGGTTATCGCTTTAAAGATATTAAACAGACGTTAGGAGTTACAGCACTTGTTGATAAGAACTTTTTGGGTGGAGAAGATTACAGTACAAATTACGGTGGTGTGCTGTCGTATAATCGCAAGTTATCTAATCAACTTCAAGTGTCAGGAAGCTATTCACATATCCAAAAGAACTATACTGAAGATGATTTAGCTAAAAACTACGATGGACATCTAAATGCAGCTTCTTTGCTTCTCTTTTACCAACCCAAATTAAAATGGCTACTTTATGTGGGGGCAGATGCAATCTATGACAGACTTGAGGATAAGTCTGAATCTTCAGATAAGAAAGGTCTCAGAGCAGGCACGGTATTTTCAGGAGATAAATTTATTGTAAGAACAAACCTTCGCTACTCTGAAAGGGACTTTTTAGATAACAACTATTTGTACAATACGAAAAGAAAGGACGAAGAGTATCAATTAAGCACATCAATAGGTCATAAAGACTTAGTTTGGAATGGGTTTTCTCCAAAAATTAATTATGAATTTAAAAACATAGATAGTAACTTGCCTCTGTATGAAAGAAACGATAGCACAGTGTTCATTGAAGTTAATAAAAGCTTTTAAAATTTAAGTAAAGGAACAGAAAGTTGGTACGGTATATTCAATACCAATATCTATACCAACGAATATACCGTAATTTACTAAAATATCTCTTAGTTTTTTGATTAATATAGAGTAAACAAGAAAATGAGAATTAATAAAATAGTAGTTAGATTAAAGAGTTAGGCATGAAAAAAAACCTGCCGTATTAGTATGGCAGGTCTTTTTAGTGCTTGACAGCAATGGAAGTAACTAAACAAGCCATTCTATATAAGCCTTGGTATAGAAAGGTTATGATTTTTTAGTACCATTCAACATCAGCATTTATCCCAACAATTTTTTGTAAAAGGTCAGTCGCAGCATTTTTAAAATAGTTTATTTACCTTGTTATCAATAAATATTCAAATTGCAAAACTAGTCTAGCATGTGACTTAGAGTAAGGTACTCCCCAATGTCTAGACCAAATTATCATAAAATTAAGATAGAATTGGGTTGATAAAACGATTCATTATCCGAACTATTGTTAGCCAGATAAACCTGTGCAGGAGTATGGTAATCGAGCGACTGATGTAAATGCTCATGATTGTAAAACTCGAAATACTCTTTCAAACCTGCTCTTGCCTGACTGACTGTCTCAAACTGTCGCAAATACACGCATTCATACTTCACTGACCGCCAAAGCCTTTCCACAAAGATATTATCCAGTGCCCTACCGCGACCATCCATACTGATGGCAATACCCTGCTCAATGAGCGGTCTGGTAAATCTTGGGCTGGTAAACTGAGAGCCTTGATCCGTATTAAAAATCTCACAGCGCAACCCATTGTGCAGTAAGCTGCTCACCGTATCCACGCAGAAATCCGCCTCAAGCGTGGTAGATAGCGACCAGTCTAGAACATAACGACTGTACCAATCTATCACCGCCATCAAATACACGAAGCCCTTGGCTAGGCGAATATAGGTGATATCAGTACTCCACACTTGATTACAACGGCTAATCGGTACATGCCTAAGCAAATACGGGTAAACTTGATGTTCAGAGTTAGGCTTACTCGTGTTAGGATGCTGATAAATGGCATCTAGCCCCATTTGCCGTAGTAAGCGCCTAACTCGCTTTTCTCCCACTTGATAGCCTAGTTGCCTCAAATACGCTGTCATGCGTTTAACCCCATAAAATGGGGTCTTGGTGTACTGTTCGTCAAGCAAGTTCATCAGCGTAATATCAAGCTCGCTGATGGGCTTTGGCTGATAGTACAAACTTGAGCGGTTGATACTGAGTAATTCACATTGCTTACGAACACTAAAATCCTTGTTATCAGGTTCTAGCAGTTGTTTACGAGTGCTCAGGGTAGCTGTGAGGACTTTTTTTTAAGCCAGTCTCTTTCGCTTATAACTTGCCCTAGCTGCCTATGTAGTTCATCGATAATAGCTTGCTGGGCTTGTTCGTTGGCTTGCTGTTTGGTATTGAATGCAGTAGGGGTAACTGCCAAAGCCTGCTTTTTCCAGTTGCTGATTTGGGTTGCATGAACCCCATATTCTGCGGTTAACTCGTTGAGGGTCTTGTGTTCTTTGATGGCTTCAACGGCGACTTTGCTTTTAAATTCAGCATTGTGACGCTTACGTACTTTTGTCATTAGATAGACCTCTTTTTCTAAAGGATATTCTATCTTATTTGCTACAATTTTTTGGTCTAGTTTTCCGGGAGTATTATAGAGAGTCCCTGTGACGTTTTTCTTGCTGCTGAATTTCGCTACCCACACCCATCAGCTTAGCCTTACTCAAGGTGCAATTCAAAGCAGTTTGGTAATCATGCTCATCTAAAGCCAAGTTACGTACTCTTTCAACTTCATCGAGAATACTATCAATGGTAATAAAATCTCTGAATCTTGTTCTCATTGTAAGTTATCCTTTATTCCATATTAATACGAAAACGTACATAAATGGGGTTGTTTATGATTAAAAATTAAGTATATAGGTAATATTTGACAAACTCATGAAAATTTTTCTTAAACTTAGTATAGAGTGATATTTAGTTTTTAATAAGCATTATCAAAATACGGTCATTTAAGTATCTGATATTAATGAGATACTTATATATCTTATTTAATTATATAAATAAGAATAACTTAAATATAACAGAATAAGGAGAGTTATACTAAAGAAAATGCAACGTGGTTGTTAACTATGTTTGCAAGTTCACTCATTTATCTTCAGAAGTAATGTACTATTTACAATTACACCTTCAACTGGCTATAGCCGTTTTAGGTTTATTTAAGGTTTATTGAAAAAAGCTGATAGCTCTAATTACATCGAATTTAAATATATTCAATACCAACATCTATACCAACAAATGTACTGTAATCTTATAAAACCACTATTATTTTTTGATAAATGTAGATTGAGCAAAACACTCTATATACCTAAAATAATAATTAAATCAATTATTTAGATCCATAAAAAAAGACCTGCCATATTTAATATGACAGGTCTTTTAAATGTTTGGTCGGAACGGCAGGATTTGAACCTGCGACCACTACACCCCCAGTGTAGTGCGCTACCAGACTGCGCTACGCCCCGATGGACAAACTATTTTACTGATAAAAATATTTAATGCAAGCCCTAGTGCAATTTTAGCCCAAAATCTCTTTCAAAATTTGGTTAACTTGTTGCGGATTGGCTTTACCACGACTGGCTTTCATCACTTGACCGACTAAACCATTAAAGGCTTTCTCTTTACCGCCTTTATATTCATCTACCATCGTTTGGTTATTGGCGATCACTTCTTCCACCATAGCTTTGATAGCACCGGTGTCTGTCTCTTGTTTTAGACCTTTGGCTTCAATAATCTTATCGGCCGCATCTGCGTCTGTACCGCCTTCACCATCATATAAGGCAGTAAACACTTGCTTCGCTAGTTTACCCGATAAAGTATTGTCATTTAAGCGCTTTAACAAGCCAGCCAATTGCACTTCAGTGATAGGGGAGTCGGTGATGGTTTTGTCATCTTTGTTCAAGGCGCCAAGTAAATCACCCATAATCCAGTTAGCAGCCAGCTTGGCATGCTCAGAGCCTACAGATTCAAGCACCGCTTCGAAGTAGTCTGCCAATTCACGGCTGTCGGTCAAGATGCGAGCATCATATTCAGATAAACCGAAGGCTTCTTCGAATCTAGCACGGCGGGCAACAGGCAGTTCTGGCATGCTATTACGAATAGCCTCTACTGTTTCTTGCTCAATGCGAACTGGCAGTAAGTCTGGGTCTGGGAAGTAGCGATAATCATCGGCATCTTCTTTGGTACGCATGATGCGAGTTTCATCATTGACAGGATCATACAACATAGTGGCCTGAATCACTTGACCACCGTCTTCAATAATATCAATTTGACGCTCGATTTCGCGGTTAATGGCGTTTTCGATATTGCGGAAAGAGTTTAAGTTTTTAAGCTCAGTACGGGTACCGAATTCTGCACCTGGCTGACGCACAGAGACGTTACAGTCACAGCGGAACGAACCCTCTGCCATTATGGCATCAGAGATGTCTAACCAAGTTACCAACTGATGAATGGCTTTGATATAGGCTACTGCTTCTTTGGAAGAACGCATGTCTGGCTCGGAGACGATTTCAATTAACGGCGTGCCAGCACGGTTTAAGTCGATACCTGTCATACCTGCTACGGCGTCATGCACAGATTTACCTGCATCTTCTTCTAGATGACCACGGGTGATACCGATACGTTTGCCGTATTCGTTTTTCTCGCCTTCATTGACTACGATATCGATATAGCCTTTACCGACGATGGGATTAGCCATTTGAGTGATTTGGTAGCCCTTAGGAAGGTCAGGGTAGAAGTAGTTTTTACGGTCGAAAGTATTTAGCATGCCAAGCTCAGCATTAACCCCGATACCGAATTTTAAAGCGCGTTCAATCAAGCCCGCATTTAACACAGGCAATACACCAGGTAAACCTAAGTCTACGATACTGGCTTGAGTGTTTGGCTCGTTACCAAATTTAGTAGACGAGCTTGAGAAAATTTTACTTTCTGTATTGAGTTGGCAGTGGATTTCAATACCAATGACCACTTCGTAGCCGTCGATTAATAATTCTTTGCGAACAGGCTGGTGTGTGGTGTTACTTTCAGTGATAGCAGTCATTAGATGCTCTCCTGTGCAGTAGCCGATAGTTTAGTGTGATAGTCAGTGTGTTGTTGGAATATATGAGCCGTCGATAATAACTTGCTGTCATCCCAATGGTTGCCAATTAATTGTAGACCGACTGGCAGGCCTGATTCAGTGAAGCCTGCAGGCATACTAATGGCAGGAAGACCGGCTAAGTTAACACCGATGGTATAAACGTCACCAAGATACATGGTTACTGGATCTAAATCTGCTCCTAGCTTATAAGCTGCCGTAGGTGCAGTTGGACTGGCAATCACATCACACTTCTCGAACGCTTTGATAAAGTCTTCTAGGATTAAGCGGCGTACTTTCTGCGCTTTGGTGTAGTAAGCATCAAAGTAACCAGCAGATAGAGCGTAAGTACCCATTAAGATACGGCGCTGTACTTCGTCACCGAAACCTTCAGAGCGTGAACGGGTGTATAAATCTGCTAGGTCTTTTGGGTCTTCACAGCGATAGCCAAAACGAACCCCATCAAAACGAGATAGGTTAGAAGAGGCTTCAGCAGGTGCTAGCATATAATAGGTGGCTAAGGTAATAGCGGGGTCAGTAATATTGACCTCCACAATAGTAGCGCCCAAATCTTCATACTGTTTAAGAGCAGCACGAACTTTGCTATCCACTTCTGAATCTAAACCTTCACCAAAGTACTCTTTGGCTACCCCAATACGTAGTCCAGTAAAAGGTTTGTTAGCGTCTGCTTTTTGAGCAGCGTCGTGCATTTCGGCGACATAGTTTGGTACATCGCGTTTGATAGAGGTGGCATCACGAGGGTCATGACCGGCCATAGGCTGCAATAAATAAGCACAGTCTTCACTTGAGCGCCCGAACGTACCAGCTTGGTCTAAACTTGAGGCATAAGCAATCATACCAAAACGAGACACACGGCCGTAAGTCGGTTTCATACCGGTCAAGCCACAGAATGAGGCAGGCTGACGAATAGAGCCCCCAGTATCACTACCCGTTGCAAAAGGCACAAAGCCTGCTGCAACAGCGGCCGCAGAGCCACCAGATGAGCCACCAGGGACGCGGCTTGTGTCCCATGGGTTATGTACAGCGCCATAGTAAGAGCTTTCATTGTCAGAGCCCATAGCGAACTCATCCATATTTAGCTTACCTAAGCACACGGCACCTGCATTACGAATATTGGTAACAATCGTGGCATCATAGGGCGACACAAAGTTGTGCAGCATTTTTGAGCCAGAAGTGGTGAGTAAGCCTTTGGTACAAAATAAGTCTTTATGAGCCATTGGCAGGCCAAGTAATGCTGAAGTATCGCCCGAGCTGCGCTTCTCATCTGCCGCTTTGGCTACTTGACGTGCGCCTTCTTCATCAACTGTGATAAAGCTGTTAATTTTTTCATCAAGCTTATTGATGCGCTTTAAAAAGTGATCAGTCAATTCCACACTGCTAAACTGTTGGTTTTTGAGACCATCGGCAAGCTGAGCAACGGATAGGTGATGTAGGTCAGACATATTGGGTGTCCATTATTAATAATTGATAGGGGAATAAGGAATAGCGTTTTAACCAGTATATTGGCAGTTGTTATTGTTATAAGCTTTTGCTTTTTTGATAGCTAACAACTTAATTGCTTTTAAGCTAATAGACTCTAAATTTAAGCCAATCATCGCTTAATTGTTATAAGTAATAAGCTACTCAATGACTTGAGGTACCAAATATAGACCTTGCTCTACCGCTGGTGCGACAGACTGATTTAACTCACGGTCAATATCAGCATTAGGGATATCAGCACGGAGCTCTTGTGCTGCTTCATGAACGTTGGCAAGAGGTGTTAAATCATCGGTATCTACACTAGAAAGCGTTTGCATCATGGTTAAGATTTTGGCGATGTCATCGGCAAAGTTTTGTGCCGCTTTTTCATCTACGGCCAGACGAGACAGTTTAGCAACTTCTAGAATGTCAGTGGTGCAGATTTGGTCTTCGCGAATATCGCTAATAGGCGTTTGCGAATTTGGTGTGCTGTTGTTAGTCATGAGCCAAAGCATCCTTTAAATAAGAACGGTTAATAGGAAAGTAAATAGAACAATATATGAGTGTGATACACTCAACGCATAGGTTTTAATATAATTCACGATATTATAAAGCAACTGGCAGTTATTTTCAGTGGTTACCTTGATATACAGTTGCTATACGCTCCTAGATAATTGTTTGCATAGATACCTAATCAATTAAACCTTAAATTCTGATATTACAATTCTAACAACTGAGCAAAAATGGTGATAAAACCGTAACAGAAAATGCACAACTGTCGAATGTATTCTAATCTCGACATGAGATGTTGCAAATTAATTTTGTATAGTCACAGGAAATGCATGAGATTCGCATGATTTATCAACAATTAAGCGTTATAATTTGCACCACCTGAATATTTGAATAAATTTTCAAGGTTTTTTCTTGTCGTCATGCTTTACATTGGTTAAAGTGTGTCCTTATTTCTATTCGACAATGTCTCAAAATATTTTTTACAATATTAAACTCTTTTTTTGAGAGCCAGTCTCTGCTAATTGAACGCAAGGGATGATGACGTTTCTCTTTAACTCGCAATACGCTGGAACACGATACATGAACCCGTTTGGATTTCTATCTAACAATATCGCCATTGACCTTGGTACTGCCAATACATTGATTTATGCGCCTGGAAAGGGTGTGGTTCTCGATGAGCCTACAGTAGTGGCTCTGCGTAGTAATCGTACTCAAAATCCAACTGTGGCTGCTGTCGGCATCGATGCAAAGCAAATGCTAGGTCGTACCCCAGATAACATTACCGCAATCCGTCCTTTAAAAGATGGGGTGATTGCAGATTTTGAGGTGACTCAAAAGATGCTGAAACACTTCATCAATAAAGTAAAAGCAAGACGCTTTTTGGCTCAGCCAAACGTCGTGGTTTGTGTGCCTTGCAAATCAACGCTTGTAGAGCGCCGTGCCATTCGTGAAGCGGTATCCTCAGCCGGTGCTAATAAAGTTTTCTTATTAGAAGAACCTATGGCTGCTGCTATTGGTGCAGATTTACCAGTGCATGAAGCCAGTGGGTCAATGGTAGTAGATATCGGTGGTGGTACCACAGAAATCGCTGTTATTTCATTGTCAGGCTGTGTTTACGCCGATTCTATTCGTATCGGTGGCGATATCTTCGATGAGGCAATCATCACTCATGTACGCCGTAACCATGGCTGTGTTATCGGTGAAACCACTGCTGAGCGTATTAAGCAAAGCGTAGGTTCGGCGATTGACGAAGATGCCAAGCTTGAGGTAGAGGTACGTGGGCGTAGTATGGCAGAAGGTGTGCCTAAGACCCTAACCGTAACTTCTGAAGAAGTCCAAAAAGCATTGAGTGATTCTTTGACCGGTATCGTTAGTGCGGTTAAAACTGCCCTTGAACAGACTCCACCTGAATTGTCATCAGACATCGCAGAACGTGGCATTGTATTAACCGGCGGTGGTGCTTTACTACGTAACCTTGATAAGTTAATTTCTAAAGAGACCGGTCTGCCTGTGACCGTTGCGGATGACCCTTTAACTTGTGTTAGCCGTGGTGGCGGTGCTGCTTTATCATTTATTAATAACAAAAGTTTAAATATGATTTTTGTCTAATCTATAAGTTTGTAGATTCACTATGCCAACGACTCTCTTTGCTCAGTACAATCTTACCATAAGAAAAACAGTGGCCGTGTTGTTGGTCGCTATGATTTTGATGTTACTGGATAGCAAAAATCCGGATTGGTTTAATCCTATTCGTGATGCCAGTCACTCCGCTATGCAACCGATTTACCAGATGTCAGTTTTACCAAGCTTTGTTAGTCACTGGGCTGATGGTACTTTGATGAGTAAAGAGGCGTTGCGCCGTGAGAATGTACAGCTGCATGCACAGTTGCTAAATGCTCAAGCCAAACTGCAGCAGCAGGACTATGTTTTGGCCCAGAATGCCCGTTTACAAGGTATTTTATCGACCACTAAACCGGATCAATATGATTTGAACTTGGCGCAAGTTATCGGTACTGATACCAATCCTTTAAAGCAGATCGTTGTGCTTAATAAAGGCAGTAAGGATGGGGTGGAAGTGGGGCAAACAGCCATTGATGAAAATGGTATTTTAGGCCAAATTATCAATGTTTATCCGAATACCAGTCGTTTGTTACTCATTACCGACGAGCTACAGTCAGTATCAGTGACCGTAAGAAGGACAGGACAGCGCGCCATTGTATCAGGGGAAGGTTCGCCCAGTGCCTTAAAGTTAGACTATATTTTTAAGACTTCAGATATTCGTATTGGTGATGAATTAATCTCTTCTGGTTTAGGAGGCCGTTTTCCAGCCGGCTACCGAGTAGGTCGTGTTGAGTACATCAGTCCTGAACAAAACGAAAACTTCATGAATATTGAAGTGACACCGGAAGCAGATTTTGTAAACAGCTCTTATGTGCTGATTATGCAGGACAGTAAACACTCTCCAAACTATAAAGACGATCGCTTCACAGGATCTTTAGAGTTGACTCAGACCCCTTATGTTCCCATGAGTCGTCCTAGTGGGACTGAGTAAGTGTATTGTGAGAGTTTATATGATAAGTATCGCCTGCTATGGGACAGCCAATTCTCATTTGTCACTTAACATTCAGCATAGGATTGTTCAGCGTCTTTTTAAACGTATTTTTAAACGTAATAGCCAGCCGCTTAACTACCTTTCTTTTAACAATAGCTACCTCGCAAATAGTCACTGCCTGAGCTTACCTATTGAGGCTTCCTAACAGGCGCTCCTGCTATTATGATGAAAACTCCTTTAAGCCCTCTACAGTCCTTAATGGTGATTATTGCCAGTTTTGTGGTAGCTTCCGTCATCAACATTTACCCTATGGGATTAGATGCATCATTGCTGCGCCCGATGGCACTAATTATGGTGCTTATTTTTTGGCTAATTTTTAAGCCGGGTTATGTGGGTGTGGTGACTGCTTTTGCCATTGGTATTATTTCAGATTTGTTATTAGACACCCGTCTTGGTCAGCAGGCCTTTGCAGCAGTCATAATGGCATTTTCGATTCGTTTCATGGGGCAATATATTAAGCAGCTGAATTTATCGGTTGCCTGGACAGTGGCCACCATTGGATTGATTGTGTTCCAATTGACTTTATGGGGCGTACAATACATGACCCAAAATATACTTTTCACTAGTGCCTTGTTTAGTTTACTGGTCAGTATTGTTACTTGGCCTTTGGTCTTTTTTGCCCTTCATCGATTCTTAAGAAGGTACTAACCCGGTTCAATACTTGAAAATTTTGAGAACATGATGAAAATTATTTTGGCTTCTACTTCCCCGCGTCGTCAAGACCTTCTAGCACTGGCTGATATTCAGTTTATTACTCAAGCAGTAGACGTGGATGAGAGTGTCTTATCTGAAGAGATACCACAGGATTATATTGTACGTATGGTACAGGCTAAAGCAGATGCGGCGGCTGAAGTGATTAAGCAGTCTGGTAGTAGTGATAAAAACTCTACGGCAACTAATCCTGAGCAAAAACAAAAAGAGCATTATTTAGTCATAACGGCCGACACAATTGGGGTTCTTGCTGATGGTGTCTCTATTCTAGTCAAACCCACAGACAAGAACGATGCATTTGCCATGTGGCAAAAGATGTCTGATACTCAGCACGCAGTTTGGACAGCAGTTCAGCTAAGCGTTGTTGATAGTGTAGGCAAAGTTATCCATACCGATAATATCTTAGAGAAAACAGAAGTCACTTTTATTGAGCTAGATAAGGCTGCCATGGAAGCTTACTGGGCAACTGGAGAGCCTACCGATAAAGCAGGTGGGTACGCTATTCAAGGTAAAGGTGCTGCTTGGGTCGAGCGTATTAATGGCAGTTATTCGAATGTAGTGGGGCTACCACTGGCCCAAACCCTCGCTGCTATTAAGCGTATTGAACAGCAATTTTGTGAATAATATTAAATCTATAAGCGATAATAAGGTCATAATCCATGATGAGCGATTTGGCCAAAAAAAGTAATTATAGTATAAGTATAAAAACAAGAAAGGTAGGGGTGCTACGACGTAATTATAAAGAGATAAGCAGGTCATTGTGAAGTGATACACCAATAGACAAGATAACAATTTTTTAGTGTCAGTGGTACACTGGTATTAAATAGAGATATTTTTGTTATGTGATAAAAACGATAAATATCTCGCTATAATTAACTGTTATTTCTCCATCTCCCTTAATTAATATTAAAATAAAAGGTCTGCTATGTCAGAAGAGCTACTCATTAATGTCAGCCCAATGGAATCTCGAGTTGCCGTTTTGGATAATGGTGTGGTCAGTGAGGTTTATATTGAGCGTCATAATAAGCTTGGCTTAGTGGGCAATATTTATTTAGGTACGGTGGTCCGAGTATTACCGGGCATGCAAGCAGCTTTTGTTGAAATTGGTCAATCGCGTACTGCCTTCTTGCACGTCAACGATATGCGCCGCTTACCCCGTCCCACTGCCGTAGAAGAAAAGTCTTCCGAACCTCGTCATCATACCAAACAAGAGCCTAGAGTATTAACCAGTATGCCGGTTGATCGCTCCGCACATCTTGCTGAAAATAAAGGTCAGGGCACACATAACGTTGACTCTATAGTCCATGATTCAGGAGCTTCAATACTATCCCATAGTGTAGACAGTACCATGTCTAGCACGGCTAAGGTAGAAGTTGAGCCTACTGGTCTAAGAGAAAAACAGTCAGCATTGGCAGATGAATCTGCAAATCTACAAAATGATTTAATAGACAATGGTTTGTCAGACAGCAGCGTAGTCGAAAAAAACTTATTTGAAGCAGATTCTCCCGATAAAGTAGGCAATGCCATTACTCAAGCAGATACCAAGCCTGTGCCTGTTAAAGAACGTCAAATTATTGAGCCACCTCGTCATGAGCTGATTCAATATCGTTTGCATGAAGGTCAAAAGATATTGGTACAGGTTACCAAAGACCAACTAGGCACTAAAGGCGCTCGGTTAACCACCAATATCTCATTACCCTCACGCTATCTGGTTTACCTGCCTTCTAGTGAGCATATCGGCATCTCACAGCGTATTGATAATGAAGAAGAGCGCTTACGCTTAAAGACTGAGCTTGCGCAGTTAATGCAAACGGTGAATTTAACGGGTGGATTAATTGCCCGTACTGCCGCTGAGCGAGTACCGGTAGCCAAATTAGAAGAAGATATTTATTATTTAGTACAGCTATGGCGCACAATTCAAGCCCGTAAAGAGGCGTCAGCAGGCAGTGGACAGAGTGCTGTTCTTATCTATCAAGAGCTATCGTTGCCTCTACGTTCAATCCGTGATTTAGTACATCCTGATACTGAAAAGGTCATTGTCGACCATGAAGGGATGTATAACGAAGTGCGTCAGTTTGCCAAGGAGTTTGTGCCTTTTATATACTCGCGCATTCTGCCTTACATGGGTGAGCAGCCTTTGTTTGATGTGCATCGAGTTGAGGAAGACTTACGAGATGCATTGAAGCGTCGAGTAGACTTAAAGTCAGGCGGTTATTTAATTATTGATCAAACCGAAGCGATGACCACTATCGACGTTAATACTGGTTCCTTTGTGGGCGGGCGTTCTCTAGAGGACACCGTTTACAAGACCAATTTAGAAGCTACTCATGCTATTGCTAGACAACTGCGCTTAAGAAACCTAGGTGGCATTATCATTCTTGACTTTATTGATATGTTAGAGCAAGAGCATAAAGATGATGTATTACAGAGTTTACAACAGCAGTTGTCACAAGATTACGCCAAGACTAAGATTACTCAGGTTAGTGAGCTAGGTTTGGTAGAGATGACCCGAAAACGTACCCGTGAGTCTCTAGAGCAACAGCTGTGCGAGCCTTGTAAGACATGTGAGGGTAAGGGGTTTATCAAGACCGCGGAAACCGTTTGTTTTGAGATTTTCCGTGAAATTATGCGCTGTGCCCGTACTTATAACTCTCCGAAGAAGTTCACAGTTGTGGCCCATGCGTCGGTGATTGATTTACTGCTGTCTTCAGAGGCGGATACGGTGGCAGATTTAGAATATTTATTGGGTAGGGTCATTACTTTTGAAGTGGAAAATCTCTATACTCAAGAGCAATATGACATCGTATTAGATTAAAAAGTGTGATTTCAAATCAAAAAAAGAGCAGATATTGATAGTGTTATTGAAATGTAAAATGACATATTTAATTTACTTTTTTAAGGATTAAACGCTGATATTGCCCTTGCAATTGGCTGTCAGCTATGTATAATACAACCACTGATTTTATATGAGCGTTTCAAGTCGGTGTGAGGCAAATATGGCAACATATTTAGTAGTAGACACCATTTAAGCTTGACGTTATACAGCCGGAGCAACGTTTCTGGCACTAATTTCATTCTTCTTTGCTACCTTCCTATATGGAAATGGTGGGCAAGGATTAAACTTATTTTGTTTTTTGAATTGTTGGATGTGATTAGCATCACGATTTAACCAAAAAATGAATCATTTATATAACGGCTATTTATCATTTAAGACCTACCATTAGGGTAGCAAAATGATAAAACCACTTATTAGGAGCTTGCTGGCATGGCTAACCAGAGAATCCGTATCCGACTAAAGTCTTTTGATCATAGATTGATCGATCAGTCGGCACAAGAGATTGTCGATACCGCAAAGCGCACTGGTGCGCAAGTTTGTGGTCCTGTACCGTTGCCTACTCGCATCGAGCGTTTCAACGTCCTAACCTCGCCACACGTCAACAAAGACGCGCGAGATCAGTACGAGATTCGTACTCATAAGCGTATGCTTGACATCGTGCAACCAACTGATAAAACAGTTGATGCGTTGATGAAATTGGACTTGGCTGCTGGTGTAGACGTTCAAATCGCATTGGGTTAATCAAAAGCGCGTATATTTAAGCGTAATGATTAATAAAACGCGACTTTTAGATATTACCCCAAACTATTAATTGAAGATATAAAGAGGTTTAACATGGCGATCGGTTTAGTCGGTAAGAAATGCGGCATGACCCGTGTCTTCACTGAAACAGGCGCTTCTATCCCTGTAACGGTTGTTGAGGTCGATGCAAACCGCATTACTCAAATTAAAACCAATGACACTGACGGCTATCAAGCCATCCAAGTAACCACTGGTGAGCGTCGTGACAGCCGCGTAACTGCAGCACAAAAAGGTCACTTTGCTAAAGCTGGCGTTAAAGCTGGCCGTGGTACATGGGAATTCCGTGTTACAGAAGAAGAACTTGAAGGACGTGAAGCGGGTAGCGAAATTGCTGCTGACCTATTTGAAGCAGGGCAACTTGTGGATGTTACAGGTCAAAGTAAAGGTAAAGGCTTCCAAGGTGGCGTAAAACGTCATAACTTTAGTATGCAAGATGCTACACACGGTAACTCAGTATCGCATCGCGTATTGGGTTCAACAGGTCAGAACCAAAGCCCAGGTAAAGTTTTCAAAGGTAAGAAAATGCCAGGGCAAATGGGTAACAAACGCGTTACCGTTCAAGGACTTGAAATCGTGTCAGTAGATGCTGAAAAAGGTCTTCTCGTCATTAAAGGTGCCATTCCAGGCGCCAATGGTGGCGATGTCATCGTACGTCCGTCAATCAAAGCCTAAGCAAGGGGATTAACGTGAATTTAAAAACTGTTACAGGCGCAGCGGTTGAGCTGTCTGACACGGCATTTGGTCGTGAATTCAACGAAGCCCTCGTTCACCAAGTCGTCACTGCTTATTTAGCAGGCGCACGTCAAGGTACCCGCGCACAAAAGACTCGTGCTGAAGTTTCTGGCGGTGGTAAAAAACCATGGCGTCAAAAAGGTACAGGTCGTGCTCGTGCTGGTTCTACTCGTAGCCCAGTATGGGTTGGCGGTGGTAGAGCGTTTGCTGCTAAGCCACAAGACTGGTCACAGAAAGTGAACCGTAAAATGTATCGCGGTGCGATGCAGTGTATCTTAGCTGAGTTGGTTCGCCAAGACCGTCTAATTTTAGTTGAAAACATTAGTGTTTCAGCTCCAAAGACTAAAGAACTAATTAGCAAATTGGAAGAACTTAATGCTCCAAGAGCATTAATCGTGACCAATGAAGTTGATGAGAATCTATACTTAGCTGCCCGCAACATTCCACATGTGAATGTTCTAGGTACTAACGAAGTGGATCCAGTTAGCTTGATTGCGTTTGATAAAGTCATCATGTCTGTTGACGCAGCGAAACAATTTGAGGAAGCACTAGCATGAATAACGCAAGACTTTATCAGGTCTTAAAAGGGCCTGTGTTCTCAGAGAAATCTCAGCTGTTAGGTGACTCGCTAGGTGTTCAAGTTTTCAAAGTTGACAACAATGCCACTAAGCGTGAAATCAAAAAAGCAGTCGAGTTAATGTTTGAAGGTGTGGAAGTTACTAAGGTAAACACCTTAAATGTTAAAGGTAAAACAAAGCGCTTTGGTCGCACTGTAGGTCGTCGTAATGACTATAAAAAAGCCTATGTGACTTTAAAAGCTGGTCAAGATGTACAAATGGCTGATGCTGGTGAAGAGATTGCAGAAAATGCAGCTTCTACTAGCGAAACAGCGAACAACGAATAAGGATACAAATCATGCCTATCGTAAAAGCAAAGCCAACATCACCAGGTCGCCGTTTTGTTGAAAAAGTGGTGCATCCACACCTTTACAAAGGTCGTCCGCATGCCCCACTTGTTGAAGCACAAGGTAGATCAGGTGGTCGTAATAACAATGGTCGTATTACGTCACGTCATATTGGTGGTGGACATAAACAACACTATCGTATCATCGACTTCAAACGTACTAAAGACAATATCCCAGCAACGGTAGAGCGTATCGAATACGATCCAAACCGTACTGCTCATATTGCTTTACTTAAATACGCTGACGGTGAGCGTCGTTATATTATCGCACCTAAGAAACTTAAAGTTGGCGATACAGTAATGTCAGGTGAATCATCACCAATTCGTGCAGGTAACTGTTTACCACTGAAAAACATTCCAGTAGGTACTACAATTAGTAATATCGAACTAAAAATCGGTAAAGGCGCGCAAATGGCTCGCTCAGCTGGTGCTTCAGTTCAGTTGCTAGGTAAAGATGGTATTTACGCAATCTTACGTTTACGTTCAGGCGAAACTCGTCGTGTACACGTAAATTGCCGCGCAGTTATTGGTGAAGTTTCAAATACTGAAAACAACCTAAAATCACTTGGTAAAGCAGGTGCATCTCGTTGGCGCGGTGTTCGTCCAACGGTTCGTGGTACTGCGATGAACCCAGTAGATCACCCACATGGTGGTGGTGAAGGTCGTACAATGGGTAAACATCCAACTACGCCATGGGGTCAGAAGACCAAAGGTCTTAAAACGCGTTCTAATAAGCGTACTGACAGTATGATCATTCGTCGCCGTCGCGCCAAGAAGAAATAAAGGAAAATTTCATGCCTCGTTCATTGAAAAAAGGTCCATTCATTGATGCGCATCTGTTTGCCAAAGTAGAAAAAGCTGTAGAGTCAAACTCTCGCAAGCCAATCAAAACTTGGTCACGTCGCTCGATGATTCTGCCACAAATGGTTGGTCTAACAATATCTGTTCACAACGGCCGTACACATGTACCGGTTATCATTAGTGAGCAAATGGTAGGCCATAAACTAGGTGAATTTGCCCCGACTCGCACATATCGCGGTCATGGCTTTGACAAGAAAGCAAAAAAATAAGGTGCTCACTATGGAAGTAACTGCAAAATTACGCGGTGCCGCCATTTCGGCACAGAAAGTTCGACTTGTCGCAGATGAAGTTCGTGGTAAGTCTATTGAGCGTGCTTTGGATATCCTTGCGTTCAGCAACAAAAAAGGCGCAGTATTCGTTAAGAAATGTCTTGAGTCTGCTATTGCTAATGCTGAACACAACCACGGTTTAGATATCGATACGCTTAAAGTATCAACTATCTATGTGGATGAAGGCACCACGCTAAAGCGTATCCTACCACGTGCAAAGGGTCGTGCTGATCGTATCAGTAAACGTACCTGTCACATCACTGTTAAGGTAGGAGAATAACTCATGGGACAAAAAGTACATCCAATCGGAATTCGTCTTGGTGTTGTAAAAAAACACAACGCTAACTGGTATGCAAATCCTAAGCAGTATTCTGAATACTTACTAAACGATATACAAGTACGTGACTATCTTCGTAAGAAGTTAGATAATGCTATGATTAGCCATATTATGATTGAGCGTCCTACTGGTGCTGCGAAGATCACAATTTCAACGGCTCGTCCAGGTATCGTTATCGGTAAGAAAGGCGAAGATATTGAGAAGTTACAGAAAGAATTAACCAAAATGATGGGCGTACCCGCTCAGGTTAATATCGAAGAAATTACTTCTCCAGATTTAGATGCTCGTCTAGTTGCTGAAGGTATTGCTAGCCAACTAGAACGCCGTGTTATGTTCCGTCGTGCGATGAAGCGCGCCGTACAAAATAGCATGCGTTCTGGCGCTCAAGGTATTAAAGTTGAACTGTCTGGTCGTTTAGGTGGTGCTGAAATCGCTCGTACTGAGTGGTATCGTGAAGGTCGTGTACCTTTACATACTCTACGTGCTGATATCGATTATGCATCAGTTCGTGCAGAGACTACTTACGGAACCATCGGTGTTAAAGTATGGATTTTCCGTGGTGAAATTCTAGACGGTATGGATAGCGTTTATAATCCTCCTAAAGAAGACAAGACTCGTGCGCCAAAACGCCGCGGCCGTGGAAACCGTCGCAATTCCGACAGAGCAAACACAGATAGAGGTTAAGCTATGTTACAACCAAAACGTACTAAATTTCGCAAAATGTTCAAAGGGCGTAACACGGGTTTATCACATCGTGGAAGCACTGTAGCATTTGGTCAATTTGGCTTAAAATCAGTTGGTCGTGGTCGTATGACTGCTCGTCAAATTGAAGCCGCACGTCGTGCTATTACTCGTAAGGTTAAGCGTGGTGGTAAAATCTGGATTCGTGTATTCCCAGACAAACCAATCACCAACAAACCATTAGAAGTTCGTATGGGTAAAGGTAAAGGTCCTGTAGAATACTGGGTATGCGAAATCAAACCAGGTAAAATGCTTTATGAGATCGAAGGGGTTTCAGAAGAATTAGCACGCGAAGCGTTCACGCTTGCTGCAGCTAAGCTTCCCTTCAAAACTACCATTGTTAAGCGGACGATAATGTAATGAAGATCAGTGAATTACGAGACAAATCAGTAGAAGAGCTGACTGGATTACTAGACGAGAAGCAACTTGACGCATTTCGTCTTCGTATGGCTAAAGCCACCGGTCAACTAGGTAGCACACACGAAGTCAGAGCCAATCGCCGTGCGATCGCTCAAATTAAGACTTTGATTAATGAAAAACAAAGAGGCGCCTAATGAGTGACGATATTCAACAAACCGAAGGTGTAGGTATTGTTACTGGTAAGGTTGTCAGTAACAAGATGGATAAGTCTATTACAGTGCTAATCGAACGTAAAGTTCGTCACCCACTATATGGCAAACAGATCCGTCGTTCTACGAAAATTAAAGCCCATGACGAAAACAATGTCTGTAAAGAAGGTGATGTGGTTCGTATTATCGAAACACGTCCAATCTCTAAGACAAAGTCTTGGAAATTAGTTGACGTTGTGGAAACAGCGGAAAAAATATAAGCAAATTGCAATTGGCAATTAATACTGGTAAAATACGTCCCCTTTATGGCGACATACCAAATTAGTGAATACTTCATGTGATTTTCACAATTACATGAAGTAAATTCACCAGTATTGTTATTGCCTATTGTATATGATTGGAGTAACGCGATGATTCAGACTGAGACAATTCTGGAAGTTGCAGATAATAGTGGTGCACGACGTGTACAGTGTATTAAGGTACTAGGCGGTTCACATCGTCGTTATGCCTCTGTAGGCGACATCATTAAAGTATCTGTTAAAGAAGCAATTCCACGTGGTCGTGTTAAAAAAGGCGATGTAATGAATGCTGTGGTTGTACGTACCAAAAAAGGTGTACGTCGTCCAGATGGTTCAGTACTACGTTTTGATGACAATGCTGCAGTATTGCTTAACCAGAATAAAGCCCCGATTGCCACTCGTATCTTTGGGCCGGTAACTCGTGAACTACGTGGTGATCAATTCATGAAGATTGTATCACTAGCACCAGAAGTACTGTAGAGGTAACCCATGGCTAAATTACGTAAAGGCGACAATGTCATTGTTATTGCTGGGAAAGATAAAGGCAAACAAGGCACTGTGCTAGCGGTAAAAAATGACCGTATCAAAGTTGAAGGCATTAACATTGTAACCAAACACCAAAAGCCAAATGCGGCGACTGGTGCGGAAGGTGGCATCGTTAAGCAAGAAGCATTTTTACATATTTCTAACGTCGCAATTTTAAATGCGCAAACCCAAAAAGCTGATCGTATTACTTATCAGTTTGACGAAGACGGCAAAAAGCAACGTGTCTATCGTTCAAACGGTGAAGTAGTGGCGACTGCGTAAAACACTAAGGGTGTAATAGCAATGGCTAGATTAAAATCACTATACAATGACCAGTACAAGCAACAGATCAAAGATGAACTAGGCTTGGAAAATGTCATGCAAGTACCAAAAATCACCAAAATTACTCTTAACATGGGTGTTGGCGGTGCTTCACAAGACAAGAAGCTTTTAGAAGGTGCCGTAGCGGACATGACTGCAATTGCAGGTCAGAAGCCGGTAATTACTAAAGCTCGTAAATCTGTCGCTGGCTTTAAAATTCGTGAAGAATGGCCGATTGGCTGTAAAGTGACACTTCGTGGCGAGCAAATGTATGAGTTTTTAGATCGTCTCATTGCTATTGCTATCCCACGTATCCGTGACTTCCGCGGCTTTTCACCAAAAGCTTTCGATGGTCGTGGTAACTACTCGTTAGGTATTAAAGAGCAAATCGTTTTCCCAGAAGTTGATTATGATAAAATTGATCGCCTTCGTGGGCTTGATATCACTATCACGACATCTGCTCAGGATGACGAGCAGGGTCGCGCATTGCTTAAAGCATTCGGCTTCCCATTCAAATAGGAATAAAGCATTATGGCAAAAAAGAGCATGATTAATCGCGAATTAAAACGCGAGAAAATGGTTGCTAAGTATGCTGAGAAGCGTGCAAATCTTAAAGCAATCATTAGTGACATGAACGCAAGTGATGAAGAAAGAATGGACGCCATTCTTGAGCTTCAATCACTGCCACGTAATTCGTCTCCAGTAAGACTACGTAATCGTTGTGGTGTAACTGGCCGTCCTCATGGTTACTTCCGTAAGTTTGGTTTATCACGTAACATTTTACGCGAACGCGTAATGCAAGGTGATGTTCCAGGCGTTCGTAAAGCTAGTTGGTAAGGGAGTAATACTATGAGTATGCAAGATACAGTTGCTGATATGCTAACCCGTATCCGTAACGCACAAATGGCACGTAAAGTTTCTGTTGCTATGCCTAGCTCTAAGCTACGTAAGTCAATCGCTGACCTACTAGTTCAAGAAGGTTACATCGCTTCTGCTGACGTAACTGATGAAGGTAATGGTAAAGCAACACTTAGCATTGAATTAAAATACTTCGAAGGCAAGCCTGTAATCGAAGTAATCAAACGCTATAGCCGTCCAGGTTTACGTCAATACCGCGGTAAAGACGCAATCCCATCGGTACAGCAAGGTTTAGGCGTTGCGATTGTTTCTACCAGCCAAGGCATTATGAGCGATCGCGCTGCTCGTGCTGCTGGCATCGGTGGCGAAGTTATCGCATTTGTTGCTTAAATCATATTTTGTATTATTTAACTTTTTTAAGTTCTATTAATCAGGTATAATAGCTGCCTTTATTTAGGTATCTAGTTACTGTTAATAGTTAAAAGCTTAAGTAATATAGAGCTGATTATTTAAATTAACAGGCCTTGTGCCTGTTAATTTTTTAATAATCATTCGTTATTTATCTGTTATTAAGATTTATCTTACTAAGGAAATCCCCTATGTCTCGTGTGGCTAAAGCCCCAGTAGCACTGCCTAAGGGCGTAAGTGTTACTTTGAACGGTCAGCAGGTAGAAGTTAAAGGCACTAAAGGTACTATGTCTTTACGCCTGCATGATTTGGTCGAGCTAAAACAAGAAGAAGATCAAGTTGTCTTATCACCTGTTTCTGATTCTAAAGATGCTTGGATGTACACTGGTACTATGCGTTCACTAGTTAACAATTTAGTGATCGGTGTATCTGAAGGGTTCGAAAGAAAGCTTCAATTGATCGGTGTTGGTTATCGTGCTCAAGTAGCGGGTAATAAAGTAACTTTAAACGTTGGTTACTCTCATCCAGTTGAGTACACGCTTCCAGAAGGTGTTACTGCTGAAACTCCAACCCAAACTGAAATCATTTTAAAATCAAATGATAAGCAGGCACTAGGTCAAGCTGCTGCGAAAATCCGTGGTTATCGTCCACCTGAGCCATATAAAGGTAAAGGTATCCGTTATAGTGACGAGCATGTGGTTCGTAAAGAAGCTAAGAAAAAATAAGGTGAAATGACATGTTTGATAAAAAAGCTGCTCGCTTACGTCGAGCTAAGAAAACACGTGCCCACATCCGTTATTTAGGTGTGCATCGTTTAGTTGTTAACCGTACTCCACGCCATATTTATGCTCAGATCATCTCTCCGACTGGCGGAGAAGTATTGGCTCAAGCTTCAACACTTGACGAAACATTACGCTCTGGCGCTACTGGTAACGTTGATGCAGCAACTGCTGTAGGTAAACTTATCGCTGAACGTGGAAAATCTGCAGGTATCACTAAAGTTGCCTTTGACCGTAGTGGTTTTAAATACCACGGTCGCGTTAAAGCATTGGCTGACGCCGCTCGTGAAAATGGATTGGAGTTTTAATCATGGCTAAAGTAGAGCAAAATGACGGTTTAGTAGAAAAATTAGTTTCTGTTGATCGTGTATCTAAAGTAGTTAAAGGTGGTCGTATTTTCTCATTCACAGCATTGACTGTTGTTGGTGATGGTAACGGCCGTGTAGGTTTTGGACGTGGTAAAGCTCGTGAAGTTCCAGCGGCTATCCAAAAAGCACTTGAAGCTGCTAAACGCAATATGATCACTGTAGATCTTGATGGCGTTACTTTACAGCACCCAATTATTGCCCGTCATGGTGCAAGTAAAGTATACATGCAGCCAGCTAACGAAGGTACTGGCGTAATCGCCGGTGGTGCAGTACGTGCCGTTCTTGAATCAGCTGGTGTAGAAGACGTATTAACTAAATGTTATGGTTCAACGAACCCAACTAACGTAGTACGTGCAACATTCAATGGTTTACGTGATATGTCGTCTCCTGAAAAGGCGGCTGCAAAACGTGGTAAATCTGTAGACGAAATCTTGGGCTAACCATTATTTAGATATTAAAGTAGGTGAGTTACGATGAAAAAAATGAAAGTTACTCAAATTAAATCTGGTGCCCATCGCCTCAAGAGCCACAAAGCTTGTCTTATGGGCCTTGGTTTACGCCGTATTGGACATACAGTTGAAGTTGAAGACACGCCTTCAACCCGTGGAATGGTGAATCGCATCAATTACATGGTAAAAGTGGAGGAAGCGTAATGGGACTTAAATTAAACGAATTATCACCAGGCGTAGGCGCTAAAAAAACTGCACACCGTAAAGGTCGTGGTATCGGTTCTGGCCTAGGCAAGACTGGTGGCCGTGGTGTTAAAGGTCAGAAGTCACGTTCTGGTTCAAGCATTCGTACAGGTTTTGAAGGCGGTCAAATGCCTTTATTCCGTCGTGTACCTAAGTTTGGTTTTACCAGTCAAATGGCATTAACCACTGCAGAAGTACGTCTATCTGAACTTAATAAGATCGATGGCGACGTAGTAAGCGTTGAAACTTTAAAAGAAGCTAACATTATCCGTCATGACATGAAACGTGCGCGTATCATCTTATCTGGCGAGATTACTAAAGCTTATACATTTAAAGGTGTTAAAGTGACCAAAGGTGCTAAAGCTGCTATTGAAGCTGCTGGTGGCACAGTTGAGGAAACTGAGGAGTAATTTAAATGGCGAAGCAATCTGTGCCTACCTCTGCAATTCCGATGAATCCGCTTGTCTTTATTCGTAAGTATGATGAGCTATGGAGTCGCTTGTTGTTTTTGATGGGGGCGCTGGTTGTTTACCGTTTAGGTTCACATATTCCAGTTCCTGGTATTAATCCAGTTAGCCTAGCTGAATTGTTCTCTCGTAATGAAAACACCATCTTGAGCATGTTTAACATGTTCTCTGGTGGTGCTTTAGAGAGAATGTCGATTATGGCTTTAGGTATCATGCCTTATATCTCAGCTTCTATTATTGTTCAAATGATGTCAGCAGTATTGCCCTCATTGGAAGCTTTGAAAAAAGAAGGAGAGTCCGGTCGTCGTAAACTCAATAAGTATACGAGACAAGGCACTCTCTTTTTGGCGTCTATCCAAGCCATTTTTATGTGTACTGGATTAATCAGTCAAAACCTGACATTGTCTTCAGGATTAACATTTTATATTCCTGCTGTGAGTTCTCTTGTAGCAGGCGCCATGTTCTTGATGTGGCTTGGTGAGCAAATTACAGAACGCGGTGTGGGCAATGGTATTTCAATGCTTATTTTTGCAAGCATTGTGGCCAGTGTGCCTAGTATGTTAGGTCAGTCCTTTGACATGGTCAAAAACGACCCTCAAAGTCTGATTGTACTGTTAGTATTTGCGGTATTAGGTATTGCAGTGACAGCGGGTATTGTGTTTATCGAAAGAGCACAGCGTCGTATCCCTGTAAACTATGCCCAAAAACAACAACTAGGTCGTAAAATTTACGCTGATCAGCAATCACATTTGCCATTAAAGATTAATATGGCCGGGGTAATCCCAGCTATTTTTGCAAGTGCGTTGTTGATGTTCCCTGCAAGTTTAGGACAATGGGTAGGTAATTCTGCCGATCCTAGTGCATGGCAGCAATTTTTACAAACTCTGTCATTGGTTCTAGCACCGGGTCAGCCCTTATATTTGGTTTTATTTGGTGCAATGATTATCTTCTTCTGTTACTTCTATACGGCACTAGTGTTTAGTCCGAGAGAAGTGGCGGAGAACTTGAAGCGTAGTGGTGCTTATATTCCAGGTATTAGACCTGGCTTACAAACTCAGCGTTACTTAGATCATGTTTTAAATCGCTTAACCTTTATCGGTGCTATTTATATGACTGTGATTTGTTTAATGCCGATGCTACTGCAATCTTCATTTGGCATACCATTCCACTTAGGTGGTACATCACTTTTAATTATGGTAGTCGTGGTGATGGATTTCATATCCCAGCTACAGGCTCACTTAATGACACATCAGTATCATGAGCAGACATTAATCAGATAGTTTTAACTTATATTTAAAGCTTTTGAATGGGTCTGTTCAATAGGAGAAAATTATGAAAGTTCAAGCATCTGTTAAGAAAATTTGTGGTAGCTGTAAAGTAGTACGTCGTAAAGGTAAAGTACACGTTATCTGCAAAGCAGAACCACGTCATAAACAACGTCAAGGTTAATGGTTGATTTTTGTATTTTAAAGTTATTTATAATACATATTACCAAATAAACTTGAAAATTTAGGGCGGATGAGCTATCATCCGCCACTTGCCGTCGTTTACTAACTTTTTTACATGTTTTGGCGTTCAAAACCAAAGCGTTAATAAATAAAATTGGTAAATGGCAAAATCTGAAACATAAGTCTACTCAATTATTCGTTTATAATAAGAGACTCATTTTTCACAACTGGAGAGAAATCAATGGCTCGTATTGCCGGCGTCAATATCCCGGATAACAAGCATGCAGTGATTTCATTGACTTATATCTTTGGTATCGGTCGTACTACCGCTCAGAAAATCTTAGCAGCGGTTGGTATTGAACCTACTACTAAAGTCAGTCAATTAGATGACGCACAGCTTGATGCTATCCGTGCAGAAGTTGGTAACTACATGACAGAGGGTGACCTACGTCGTGAAGTTTCAATGAATATCAAGCGTTTGGTCGATTTAGGTTGTTACCGTGGCATTCGCCATCGTCGTAATTTACCTGTAAGAGGTCAAAACACGAAGAACAACGCTCGTACTCGTAAGGGTCCGATTCGTTCAATTAAAAGATAATTAACTTAGGAAGCTAAAAGATGGCAAAAGACACCCGTGGTCGTAAAAAAACGGCACGTCGTTCGGTATCCGAGGGCGTAGCCCACATTCATGCGTCTTTTAATAACACCATTGTAACGATTACTGATCGTCAAGGTAATGCATTGGCTTGGGCCACCTCTGGTGGACAAGGCTTCCGTGGTTCACGTAAATCTACTCCATTTGCAGCCCAGGTTGCAGCTGAAGTTGCTGGTAAAGCAGCTCAGGAAACTTATGGTGTAAAAAATGTCGATGTTCTGGTTAAAGGTCCAGGACCGGGTCGTGAGTCTGCGGTAAGAGCTTTAGGTGCATTAGGTTATAAAATTAACAGCATATCTGATGTAACCCCAATCCCACACAACGGTTGCCGTCCGCCTAAAAAGCGTCGCGTATAAACTATTGTTACCGTATGCTTTGCTTTATTGAAAGCAAAGTTGCGGTGTGTGTATTAAGACGAAATTACCGTTACAAGTTACTATTAAGACGTAACTCAAGGAGACACAAGCATGGCCCGTTATATAGGTCCAAAATTAAAGTTGTCGCGTCGTGAAGGTACTGATTTACAATTAAAATCAGGTGTTAAACCTTATGACGTTAAAACTAAAAAAGCAGGTCGCGTACCTGGTCAACATGGCAATACGCGCAATAAAGCTTCTGAATACTCGCTACAGTTGCGTGAGAAGCAAAAAGTTAAGCGTATGTATGGCGTTTTAGAGCGTCAGTTCGCTAACTACTATAAAGAATCTGCACGTGCTCGCGGCGCAACTGGTGAACACCTATTGCAAATGCTAGAGCGCCGTTTAGACAACGTAGTATATCGTATGGGCTTTGGTTCAACTCGTGCTGAAGCACGTCAGTTAGTAAGCCACCGTGCGATTATGCTTAAGAAAGCTGGTCGTGATGAGTTTGTTCGTGTGAACATTCCATCAATCCAAGTTCAAGATGGTGATGTAATCGCTATTCATGAAAAAGCGAAAGAACAGTTACGTATTAAGAATGCTATCGAACTTGCTACCCAACGTGGTATCCCTGAGTGGTTAGACGTTGATCATAGCAAAATGCAAGGTACATTTAAGCAAGCTCCAGATCGTATTGATCTACCTGCAGAAATCACCGAAAGCTTAATCGTTGAATTGTATTCTAAATAATCGCTAACAATAATTTGATTAACTAATCGAGGTGACAATATGATGCTAAATGCTACCGAGTTTCTGACCCCTAATGCCATTAATGTGGATGCGGTTGACGAAACCAATGCAAAAGTCACGCTCGAGCCGTTAGAACGCGGCTTTGGGCATACCCTAGGTAATGCCCTTCGTCGCATTCTTTTATCTTCGTTACCTGGTGCAGCGGTAATTGAAGCAGAAATTGAAGGCGTAGATCATGAATATTCTACCCTTGAAGGTCTGCAAGAAGACGTTTTAGATTTATTATTAAATCTGAAAGGTCTTGCAATTACTATGCACGATCAAAATGAAGTATTTTTAACGCTAGATAAAAAAGGTCCTGGCATTATCACGGCGGCAGATATTGAACTGCCACATAACGTTGATATTGTTAACCCTGATTTGGTTCTAGGTACGCTAGGTGACCGTGGTCATCTAAAAATGCGCTTACGTGTGGTTATGGGCCGTGGTTACGAGCCTGCTAACCTTCGCCGTGAAGACGGTGATACTAAGGCCATTGGTCGCTTGAAATTGGATGCTAGCTTTAGCCCAGTTTCACGCGTAGCTTACCAAGTTGAGAATGCTCGTGTTGAACAGCGTACGGATCTTGACCGTCTTATCATTGAGCTTGAAACTAATGGTACGATCGATCCTGAAGAAGCAATTCGCAAAGCAGCAACTATTTTGCAGCAACAAATCTCTATTTTTGTAGATTTAGAAGCAGAAGAAGCGCCAGAGCCTGTGAAAGAGAAAGAAGAGGTTGATCCTGTGCTATTACGCCCAGTAGATGACCTTGAACTAACGGTTCGCTCAGCAAACTGTTTAAAAGCTGAAAACATTTACTATATCGGCGATTTGGTACAGCGTTCAGAAACTGAACTGCTTAAAACACCAAACCTTGGTAAGAAATCATTAACCGAAATTAAAGACGTATTAGCGTCTAAAGGTCTTGAACTGGATATGCGCCTAGAAAATTGGCCGCCAGCAGATCTACGTGTTGATGACCGTTTTTCTTACCGTAGCCGTTAAACTATTAAGGATATTTGACCATGCGACATCGTAAGAGTGGAGTTAAGCTGGGTCGCACCGGCAGCCATCGTAAGGCAATGTTCCAGAACATGACAAACTCTCTGTTTGAGCATGAACTGATTAAAACAACATTACCTAAAGCTAAAGAGCTTCGCCGTGTAGCTGAGCCTTTAATTACTTTGGCAAAAGAAGATTCAGTTGCTAACCGCCGTTTAGCATTCAGCCGTATGCGTAACAAAGATATGGTTGGTAAGTTATTTGGTACATTAGCACCACGTTATCAAGCGCGCCCAGGTGGATACATCCGTATCATCAAATGTGGCAACCGTGATGGTGACAATGCACCAATGGCGTATGTTGAGCTAGTAGATCGCGACTAATTTTCTAATTAGTTCGATTTATTGGTGTCAATGGCTAGGTATTTGCTTACTAGTCAACTACCTAGCACGACAGCAAGTTATACAGAAACCTCAGTCGCTTTATAAATTTTGTTTTATACAATTTATTGAGCGACTGAGGTTTTCTTATGTTTTATGAAAACACAATGATACTAAGTTAAGTCAAATAAGAAAGATATAAAAAAGCGAATTAAACAGGTTAATTCGCTAGGTAAGTTATTTTGCTAAGCAGGGTCAATATTCATTATATTTGCAATTCTAGCCATAGCATTACTCATCAATGAGTAAACTAGCATCTCCTGCACCTTGACGTATGAGTTCAGGTGGTGACACCGTCATATCGACAATAGTGGTTAATTTAGTGGTTAGAACACCCGCATTAATCATCACATCTATGTTATTGCCAAGCTTATCCTCGATATCAAATGGGTCATCTAAGGCAAGTTGCATATCTGGTAGGATTAAAGAGCTGGTTAGAATAGGTTCTCCCATAGCGTCTAGTATCATCTGTGAAATCGGATTAGAGGGGACTCTGATACCGATGGTCTTTTTCTTCGGATGAGACAGCTTTTTGGGTACATCCTTAGTGGCGTCTAAAATAAACGTGATAGGGGATGGGGTAGAGGCTTTAAGCAGTTTAAATTGTTGATTGTCTACAGTGGCATAAGTGGCGATTTCGCTCAGGTCACGGCACAGTAGGGTGAACTGATGCCTGTCATCAAGTTGACGAATCAATCTCAGCTTTTCAATGGCTTCTTTTGATCCAATCTTACAGCCAAAGGCGTAACTGGTATCAGTGGGATAAATAATGAGTTGGTCGCGGTTTAACGCATCGACCACTTGGCTTATCAGTCTAGGCTGAGGGTTTTCCGGGTGAATATATAAAGTTTGCATAAAATGGCTCCTGTGGCTACTGTTTATAGACAACGATCTTCTTCATTATTTTCTTTATTGTTATCGGTACTATTTTTTTCGATATTATATTTTCAACAAAGCATGGACTGGTCTTTGAGGTCTAACGTTAGTATGACCTTATAGTTTTTAATCACTCTTGTTAGGTGAATATCACTGCTAACGCCCAGTCTCTATAGTATCATGACACACAAAAGCAAAAACCGTTAATAGAGTTTTGGCGTCAGTAGGTAAGTTTTGTGGTTGATTAATGTAAAGTTGTGCTTGATGATACACATCTATCGCAAAAGTACTTTGACTGGTATCAAAATTTGCATGTAGGTTGTCTTGTGAAACCCTGAAGCTTCTGCCACACATTAGGCTAAACAAACATTCAATCGCCTGAGGTTTGATTTCAACCTGTTCAAAAGCCTTCTGTTGGGCTTCGGTACGGCCATCGGGTGCATACCAATAGCCAAAGTCAGGTAATGTACGGCGATGAGCGCCAGCCAAGCTCCAATGGCTTATTTCATGTAAGGCACTTTGGAAGAAACCATGGGCAAATTCAATGCGAGCAGGATGAGTAGCGGTAGCAGGGAAATATTCAGGGTCACTGTCACCCCGAACTAAGACAACATTTTTGGCAGCAAATACCGTATCAAATAAATTTATTAACCAATCTACTTGTTGTTTTTCGATAGATTCAGTCGAGTTTATATATTGTAGAGGCTCATTTTGTATACTTTGTTTATACAGCTGCTGCCATTGTTGTTTAAAATGATAAATATCAATATTTGTACCGATGGGGTAGCTTGGCTCCGTCGTGGCAGAGATTGAAAGTGGCAAGGTGTCTTGCTGATTTAAATGTGTGGTCGATTTCAAATAGGTAGCCAACGCCGAAATTGGTAACTCAGAGAAGTTGATAACAGACATAAAGTTAAAACAATCCAAAGTGATTAAAAAAAGTAATTAATAGGGGGCTAGCAAATGGCCCTTTAAGCCCTCAAGTACAAAAAAATAAGACTAATAACCAGAAGCAATATTAGCAAATGAAAGCAATGTCGTTAGGCAGAGGCCAAGCGATCGAACGATATTACTAAATAATGTCACTAGTTACTTAATGGTATTTGAATACAGATAAGATAAGATATTTGAAACTTGCCACTTAATTAACTAATTAAGCAGTTGACCTACTAACCGGTTAACTAGATAGGGTAGAAGCCCAGATGTCATTCTATCAATTAAATCAAGGCTGACAACCGACTAATTCAGTGCTGACAATCGATGATATCTTAGTAAAAGTATTTTAGATAACTTGTTTTATCAAAAGCATTTTATTCAAACAGAAGATCACGGTAGCAGAGTCTGAATTGTACCGTTAACTGTCACGCCATTGATATCAGTTTTAAATGAGAGAGAAGTATGACAAAATACATCCAGGATAATATATCCACCAACTTGACGGATTCTAAATTGAGCAACCTTAAAAATAGCAACACAGAAAAAAGCGCCTTACAGCTGCCTAATCATGTTAACTTAGAGAAATGGGAAGATGTAGGCTATACTTGGTCTGGTACCATTACTCCCCGAATTCTAACCAGATTGGTAGATATTGTACCTGAAGAATACCAAGATAAAGCCATTGATTTAAAATGTGAACTGAAGAAACAAGGTCAGCTACTGACTTTGATTATGCAGTTCTCTGGCGATATCTGGGTGACTTGCCAACGTTGTCTTACCCCGTTAAATATCGATATTACTCATGATGCAGAGTTGATATTATTGCAACGTAAAGAGCAACAAGGCTTGGTTGATGAGTCTGATGACTATCTTCTGCTAGAAGAGTTGTTAGCGGAACAGCCTGAAAACATAAAAGGGGATAGATTATTGCCTCTGAAGAAGTTAGTGGAAGATGAGCTTTTACTTGATGTTCCTTTATCTGCCAAACATGACGACTGCGAAATGGCGGTTGAGCAAGTGGGTGAGATTATTGAAGAAGAAGCTGAAAATCCATTTGCGGCTCTTGAAGCACTAAAGGGTAAGTTATAACTGAGTTTATAAGTCTGTTAGTTATAGGATTTATTAGGCTAAGTAAACTTGCGAAATTAATACCCCTTTATTTTATCCGATAAAGCGAGTATAATCCCTCGTTTATTATTCCCAGATTTTAAACCTATTTGATTTTTAATAAGAGTTGCTCTTATTGAGGTCAATAGAGAACTCATTTTGCTAAGTGAGCATATTGTATTTTGTATCTAAGTTTATATAAAATACAGGGCCCTCACCACTACAGCATATTTTAGAATAGGAGCAAGACCCATGGCTGTTCAAAAAAGTCGTAAAAGCCGCTCACGCCGTGATATGCGTCGTTCACACCACCATATGGAAGTTGCTGAGCTAAGCGTTGACGCTACCACTGGTGAAAAGCATCGTCGTCATCACATGACTAAAGATGGTTTCTATCGTGGCCGTCAATTGTTCAAAGCGAGCCAAGAAGACTAAGTCACATTCATTCATAATGATTGTGGTTTAATACAAGAGCTAAGCCTTACTAATGACTTTTATATCATTAGTGGCGCTTGGCTCTTTTTTTATGAGTATGTTTAGGCACAAGAAGGCTGAAAATGTCATTAAAACCGTCGCAAGCAGTTAGAAAGCAAGGTCAACTAGATATGCCCCGTCGTATTGCCGTTGTATTTCCTGGCCAAGGTTCGCAAACTGTAGGTATGCTAAATGAGCTAAGCGAGGAATATCCTATCGTAAAGCAAACGTTTAGCGAAGCCAGTGAAGCGTTAGGATTTGATTTGTGGGCAGTTTGTCAGAATGAAGAAGAGCTGGCAAAGACTGAAAATACTCAACCTGCTTTGTTAGCAGCCAGTATTGCTATTTGGCGTATTCTCAAAGAAAAGAGTGATTTCGAACCCTTATTTTTTGCAGGACATTCACTAGGTGAATATAGTGCCTTATGTGCTGCAGGTGCAATAAAATTCGAAGATGCGATTAGATTGGTTCATGCCCGTGGTCAATATATGCAGCAAGCGGTAGTGGGTGTAGATACCAAGATGGCAGCGGTCTTAGGCCTAGACAATAGCCAAGTAATTAGCGTTTGTGAACAAGTAGAAAGTAACAATGACGATACCATCGTCAGCGCCGCTAATTTCAATAGCCCAGGTCAAGTAGTGGTTGCTGGTAACACGGAAGGCGTTGACATTCTCAGCCAACACATACAATGTATGGGTAAGAGAATGGTGCCGCTTAAGGTCAGCGTTCCTTCACATTGTGCGTTAATGCAGCCTGCCACAGATGCCTTAGCTGAAAAACTTGCTCAATGTGAATTCCAGTTGCCAAAGGTTCCTGTGATTCAGAACAGAAATGCAGTGGAAGAAAAAACGATTGTGGCTATTAAAAAAGCATTGACTGAGCAATTGAGTAATCCAGTGTTATGGACTCAAACAATGCAAAAATTAGCAGACAAGCACATTAACATGATTATTGAGTGTGGTGCGGGCACGGTGCTAAGTAACCTTGCTAAAAGACAGGACACACCGATTGTTACCTATCCCACAGATAAGCCTGAGCGTCTCGCTAAATTATTCGATAAATTGAATGGGGAGCTAGCATGAGTCGTACAATTACTTTAGTGACGGGTGCCAGTCGTGGTATTGGTAAAGCCATTGCCAAACGCTTTGCCAAGCAAGGACACTTTGTTATTGGCACAGCAACCACTGCAGAAGGTGCTCAATCAATTGATGAGTATTTACATGATGCGGGTGGTATTGGTCGCATCTTAGATGTGACCAATCAAGAGCAAATTGACAAACTCTTTGAAGAAATTGAAAGCGTATACGGTAGCGTCCAAGTGTTAGTCAATAATGCTGGTATCTCTCAAGATGGCTTGCTGATTCGCATGAAAGATGAAGACTGGGATAAAGTAGTCGATACCAACTTAACTGCCATCTATCGTATGAGTAAACGGGCGATGAGAGGTATGATGAAAGCGCGTAAAGGGCGTATCATTAATATCACCTCTGTGGTGGCTGAGATGGGAAATGCGGGTCAAGCCAACTATGCAGCGACCAAGGCAGGTGTTGAAGGTTTTAGCCGCACCTTAGCTCGTGAAATTGGCTCACGTCAAGTGACGGTTAACTGCGTAGCCCCTGGTCTGGTTGAAACTGATATGACAGATGAGTTGGACGAGCGCTTGTTAAACTCTATGCTTGATGCAGTGCCTGTAGGCCGTTTAGGGCAGCCAGAAGATGTTGCAGCAGCGGTCTCTTATTTGGCGAGCGATGAAGCCAGCTACGTGACAGGGGCGGTAATACCTGTTAATGGCGGCATGTACATGTAGTCGATTAGATATGCAGTTTATGAGATACATGTAGTTAGTAAGATCAACATATAACGTACTAATAAGTTAGAATTGCAGCAGTGCTTTTGCTATTATAGTGATTAGAATAATAGGGTAGTGGCAACTGATCATTTTTAGAGCCTTAACCTACAATTCATCAATGTCTATTTGTTGATGAAGATTCTTTCATTAAATAATATTCGATAAGTGTTCGATGTTTAAACCTGATAATCAGAATTGATAATCAAACCGTGAAAATTTCAAACTAAAAAATAAGGATGGAGATTCCTATGAGCGAAGAAATTGAGTTAAAAGTAAAATCAGCCGTGGCAGAACAACTAGACGTTGATATTGATGACATCAATAATGATTCTTCATTCATCAATGACTTAGGTGCTGACTCTTTAGACGTCGTAGAGCTAGTAATGACTTTCGAAAATGACTTTGATATCACCATCCCTGATGATGATTCAAATGAACTAACTACGGTACAAAAAGCAGTAGACTACATTAAATCAAAGCTTGAGTCTTAATTATTAATTTGCCTAGTTAATTCCAGAGCTATTTCTACTGATTACCTCTATTAACTAGGTTAATTAACGTTTAAGAATTAATAGCCACTAAGTTTTAATGACTTAAAGCTATTTAAAGAAAAGCTATATTGAAGAAAGACCATAAATTTATTTGTGGTCTTTTTTTTGGTTGTTTATTCAGAGGCTAACGAATTATTAGCGATAGTTATTTATAAGCTTTTGATTTTGTTTGACAAATATCATAAGCAATAAAATTTAACAATTATCTACATTGATATAGTAATAAATAACCTAGGTTGTGGGTATACTTTAATCGTGAAAAACACAACTATAAGCCGCTCTTAGGTGAGCCTAAATCATTTTTTATTTTATTGTGCTTATTTACTTTTGGTAAATCTGTTGATGGTAAAAATGGCTAGGTCTATGCAGTTAAGATAATAATAGTATGAATAAAATTATACGTGGCTTATAAATCAACAATAATTTATAGGAGAAATTCATGGGAATTTTTAGTTTTGCAAAGGATATGGGCGATAAGATTTTTAATCGTGACGATGCTAAAAAAGAAACAGAATCACATGCAGATGCTAATAAAGCACCAGCAGCAACTGAGCCATCAGCTCAGTCAGTAGCTAACCTTTTATTAAAACGTATTCAGCAGCAAAATCTTAACATTACTGATCTTAAAGTTAAGTACAATGCAACCACAGATACAGCAGAGATTAGTGGTAAAGCAGAAACTCAAGCAGATCGCGAGAAAGCAATTATTGCTATTGGTAACGTTCAGCACGTTGCTAAAGTTATCGATAACATCGATATTAAACAAGATGCGCCTGAGTCAACCATGTACACTGTGAAATCTGGTGATTCACTGTCTAAGATTGCTCAAGAAGTTTATGGCTCAGCTAACGAATATAACAAAATTTTTGAAGCCAACAAGCCAATGCTATCAAGCCCAGATAAAATCTATCCAGGCCAAGTACTTCGTATTCCTAAACCATAGTTCTTGCTGAAGCTAATAAGCTGCAGTTATTAAGTTAAGTGAATAACAAGTTACAAGTTAAGTAAAATTATTAATATTAATAACGCTTAGTAGCATCTAGAAATAGCTAGAATGCAAAACAAAAGCACCTATTCAATTAGATAGGTGCTTTTTTTAATCTGCTTTTCTAATTTCTTTAATTGGCTTTAGCCTGTTGTTCGGCAATTGCCCAATGAATGTGTTCATCTAACACGTCGCCGAGCGTGCCTAATCTTGATTCAAGAGCGGTTATATTGTCAGCAGTATAAGGGGCATTGCCAATTCCTATGGCTAAATTACGCAGGAAATTAACATAGCCTGTGCGCCTTAATGAACTGCCTTGAGTTTTGTCTAAAAACATTGCTTCAGACCATTGCCACAGTTCAATAAGTAAGCTGTTGTCTAAATTATGACGTGCCAAAAAGTCATCGATAGGACTGAGATTGGCATAGCGGTTCCAAGGGCATATTAACTGACAGTCATCACAGCCAAACACTCGATTACCAATCGCCTTTCGATACTTTTCCTCAATAACGCCATCATGCTCGATGGTTAAGTAGGAGATACAAGCGTCTGCTTTGAGCTTATAGGGACCGATAATAGCCTTAGTAGGGCAGATATCAATACAAGCACTACAACTGCCACAGTGAGGCGTTACTGGCTTATCATCAGGTAATTCTAAGCTTAAAAACAGCTCTCCTAATACAAAAAAGGAGCCGGACTGTTTATTAATCAATAAAGTATGCTTACCGGTCCAACCCAGACCCGCAGCATCAGCTAAAGGACGCTCAAAGATTGGGGCAGAATCACTAAAGGGTCGAAACACGAAAGGCTGATCGGCATTAACGTCGAGGTGCTGCCATTGTGGCAGCATCGTTTCGATTTTTTGAGCCAATTGTTTTAGACGCGAACGCATGGTCTTATGGTAATCACGGCCACGGGCATAACGGGCGATAATCGCATGATTAGGACGATGATTGTCTTCTATACGTCGAGGTTTGGGAGCGACTTCTAGATAGTCCATGCGCACCGATAGAATAGTACGTGAGCCTTCCACCAATAAGCCAGGGTTGGCTCTTTTGTCGTGGTTTAGCTCCATAAACTTAAGCTGACCATAATGGCCTGCTGCTAGCCAATCGCGTAACCCCTGCATTTGTGCGGCAAAAACAGGATGATTAACGCCAATAAACCCGCAATCGGCAAAACCTAACGCCAATGCTTGCTCACGTATCCAATCTTTGACATCTTGGGCATCATTGAAAGGGTTTAAAGCTAAGGGCGGGGTATGGGCGGAATTTGAATCGATAGAGGCTGGCATGGCTTGGATGACTCGAAGCTTAAATAAAGGAGTATGATAAGCTATAAACCAACAAATATAAAATGATAAGGTCTGTTGTCACAGGTCGTACTTTATAGAGGAGCAGTTGAGCCATGCCAATGTATCGCCATCTAAGTAATCCATATAACCCGCAATTTATCACCAAGTCTATCGCTTTATTTAGTCCAGAACAGGTCTATGCCATCGAAAAATCTTGGTTTGATAACGGTAATCGCAGTGACTCGCTCATGCAACAAGCAGCTTGGCAAAGCGCATACTGGATTAATCAAAATATTACCTCTAACGCTTGCATTAGCCCTACTCAACAAGGTGCATCTATTGTTTCGCCGAACAATGTATTAAGTGTTTGTGTTTGGGTGGGTAGTGGCAACAATGGGGGTGATGGTTGGCTGGTGGCTTATTATTTACGGCAGCTCGGTGCACAAGTTGTCGTGATTGAAGTAGGCGAAGCTGCCACCGAAGATGCTAAATCAGCTAAGAATAAAGCCCTAGAAAGCGGTATCCGTGCGTATCCATTCTCAGAGTTTATTGGGACAGATGACAACTATTGCTTAGAGCAGTGTCCATTGTCTGTACGCGAAGCAGAAATCTATGTTGATGCTTTATTTGGAATCGGACTTGATCGCATGCCTGTTGGTAATTATGAGCAAGCAATTGAAATGATTAATGAGCGTAAGCGGTCTTACAATGATAGGTTGAAGGTGATTAGCATTGATATTCCTAGTGGGTTGGTTGCCGGTACCGGTCAAGTTTTTGAGGGCTGTGCAGTTAAAGCGGATGTCACCTTATGTTTGGTTGCCCGTAAAGTCGGTCTACACATTAAAGATGCTGCTGATTATTGTGGTCAAATCATTGATGTGCCTCTGATACCCAGTGTCTTAACCGAGTCGCCAGTGGCTTGGTTACAGCATCAGGCATCGCCGCTTGCTCAACGTGAAAATAATACTCATAAAGGCAGCTTCGGACATGCGTTAATTATTGGGGGTAATCAAATTGACGGATCACAAGGTATGGGCGGTGCGGCTATTTTGTCAGCGAGTACAGCGTTTGCGACGGGTATCGGTAAATTAACTGTGGCCTGTCATAAGGCTTTTCATAGCAGCGTCATTGGTAGTGTGCCTAATGCTATGAGCTTGGATTTACACCATACGCAGGCTGTAAGAGAGCTGATAAAAAAAAGCGATAGTATTGCCATAGGTATGGGCCTAGGTCGTGATGATTTAAGCTTGAGCTTGTTTGAACAGTATCTTCAGCAAGCAATAGAACAAGAAAAAGACTTAATTATCGATGCAGACGGTCTATATCATTTGGCGACACTGGCCGATAAAACGCCCAAACTGATGGCACAATTGGCCACTCATGCTGAGCAACATGAAGTATGGTATACCCCGCACAGCGGAGAGGCGGCTAGATTGTTAAATGTTGAGACCAGTAAAGTTGAGAAAGATAGGCTCAAGGCATTGTCTAGCTTGAGAGAGAAATTTAAAGGCAGTTGGCTACTAAAAGGCGCAGGATCCATCGTCATGACTGAACAGCAGACCTATGTTTGCGGGGTAGGCAATCCGGGTATGGCCACCGCTGGCATGGGAGATGTGTTGTCAGGACTGGCAGCGGGGTTGCTAGTACAGTCCGCTCTAGCAAAAAATACGCGTAGTTTACAACAGGCAGTGATGTTGCATGCTATGGCTGGGGATAAGCTACAACAACAAAAAGGGACATGGGCGGTACAGGCCAGCGACATGCCAACGATGGTAGGAGAGGTATTAAAAGAGTTAACTTTAAATTCTGTTAATTAAGACCTTTGTATTCTCAACTGGGTTTTTAATACGGAGCATTTAATTGGGTTCATAATCACTCTATCCGTCAAGATTTTTGCAATACTGAGTCAATAGCTTACGTGTGTCTTCTATTTTAACGGTCACTTCAATGGGCGTTAAATAGCGGCGTTCGTTATTGGCTTTAGACTCATAAATTTCTCCACCAGCTTGTAAGTTCGTCAGATTTCTATTGAGTTTTTGACATTGAGATAGGGTGACGGATTGGGTATTGGAAGTGTTAGGGGTGTGGCTTTTGGTGCTTCGACTGCTTGGGTTTTGATTGTTAGAGCTCTGATGAGTTGGAATCTGATAAACATCAGTCGTGGCAAAAAGACCGGGCTGACTTTGGCGACCATCGTTGCGCATTTGAATAATCTCGGATTTTATGCCGGCATCAGGCTCAAATTGTGAGTACTTAACCTCTCCAAATTCCCCAGTGCTTTTGTAGATGGTCTTATAGTGGTCTGTACTCTGGGCATGAGATAAGCCACTAACGCCAATAAGCAGCGTGGAGACTGCCAATAACCTGCCAATGTCCAGTGCTCGGTATCCATACTCATAGTTAAAAGCTTTTATTAAGTACTGAAGCCCAGGCAAAGTCATTGGCAATAGTTTCCAGATAGGGTTAGCAGATATTACAGGTCAATAGCAGCTAGCTAATATTGTTCTATAGTCTGCTAACGCGGCTAATAGCGTTTGATACTCTTATCTTTAGAGATACTCTCTTCATGAATCGGAAACTTAGCATGGTCTGTGATGGTTTTACGGTCATTAAAGTAGTGCTTTAAGGTGCGTTTAACTGCCTCGAATGCAATCTCTTCCCAAGGGATATCTTGTTCTTCAAATAAAGCACACTCTAAGCTTTCTGGACCAACATTATATTTACCATCCTGTAGCTCAGTGAGGTAGAGAATATAAATTTGACCAATGTCAGGGATGTCATATAAGCAATAAAGGTGAGGATGAATAGCCACCGCATCTGCTTCTTCTACTGTTTCACGGGCGGCGCCTTCTGCCATAGTCTCACCGATTTCCATAAAGCCGGCAGGTAAGGTCCAATAACCGTATCTAGGTTCGATAGCACGGCGGCAAAGCAGTACTTTGCCTTCATGAATGACAATGGCACCGCAAATAACTTTAGGGTTTTCATAATGAATATAATGACAATTGGGGCAAACCAAACGAGGTTTATGATCCCCCTCTGGAATCTTATGTTCCGCTTGGTGACCGCATTGTAAACAGTACGCCATAGGGCAGTCCTTATTATTAGAAGTTGTGACTGAGTATATTTTTAATGATAATGATTTTGATAGCTTTTCTTTATTTTAAAGACATGTATTTTAAACGATAGAGACTCAGCTTGAATAAGTCGGCTGCGATAATATCAGGCGCCTTTCTTATTTCGATATTCTTGTTTTATATAAAGTTTATGTTTCTACATAAAATAGCTAGATACGCTGATTATCATTAATGATACACAATTACTAAAACGTGCAAGTCATCACGATAGCATACTTAGGGGTAATAGGTTAGTCTAACCTTATCCTATAAACTGTTTAAAAATTGTTTGATATATCCTATGAAATCCCCGATTGAAATGTTGTCAGCGTCAAAAGCCCGTCATAAAAATACCCATTCTCCTCGGTTTGAAGAGTTGGCTGTGGTGTTACCGGAACATCTTACTCAGCCTAGCCTAAAACAGATGACACAACGCATTCAACAGACCATGCTTGGAGAGTCAGTAATCGACAAGGGGTATAAAGGGGAGATTGGACGGGTACAAGCGATTTTAGAACATTTGGTAACCACTCCCATTGCAGATGCTGCGGTATTGGTACTCATTACCAATGAAGTACAGCCAAAGGTATTACTGACTAGGCGCGCGGCTCATTTAAGCAGTCATGCTGGCGAAGTCTCTTTTGCCGGAGGTAAGCACGATGAGGGAGATGGTAATAACGTGGTTACTGCCCTGCGTGAAGCGTGTGAGGAAACCGCATTACCACCGAGTAAAGCGCAAATCGTCGGTCAATTACCGCCACAAACCTCCAAAAAAGGACTCGCTGTACGGCCTATCGTGGCTTTGGTGGAGCCACCCGTTACCTACGTTCCTGAGCTAGGAGAAATTGCCCGTATATTCTGGGGAGATTTTGAACAGCTGATTACTCAGCCGACTTGTGATTATGTTTTACCTTACTCTATGGGTGGACGATCAATAAGTATTAAGACTCCCTGCTGGCGAGTAGATGGAGAAGTAGTTTGGGGTTTGACAGGACGAATACTGGCAAACTTACTGGAGGTAGGTTTCGACAGAGAGATTGATTGGTATTATGATCCTGTCGATGCTTAAACTAAGCATGCCTCTTACTTAAAGCCAAATCGAACTGACGTTGTCCTAATTAACACCAAATCTAGAAAACAACCTATCTAAGAGTAAACCTATCTACGAAAGCGATCGTCAATACGACAAGTAGATAGGTTCATCGAGTCTGACAAAGATAGGTTGCTATATAAAAAAGTTATCGCTCTAAATAACGCGAATGGTACCCGTATAGACGTTAATCATGCCCACCTCATTGTTAGACTGAAGTTGCAAACTACCATCTGCATTTATCCCCGTCACTTTACCTTCTAAGATCTGTGGTTCAAAAACTTGTGGTGCAGTATCGGCGCCTACTTGTTTAGTCGTAATCAAAGACTGCTGAGTGATTTGTACTTGATGACCTGCCAGCACATTCACTGCACTATAGTCTTTAATAAACTCGGTTAAGCTATAAGGGTCTTGTTTAAAAGTCATAAACTGATTTATAGCCCGCAAAATTGTGGCGCTGACCGGTCGATATAAATCGTCCGCTCTGGGAAAGGCTACTGCCGTATTTTTAAGTCCCGTATTGATATGATTCTTATCGCCTTGACGGTTGTGAGCCAACTGAGTTTCTTCGATTATTTGGGTTAAGCTTATGGCTTGATAGTCCATTCCTTCTTTGGTGGTTTCAGATAACAGGGGAGCGGCTTCGATATTTATGCCAACCCCGACAATAACCCCAGTAATCTGATTGTCGGTCAATACTGGCTCAATCAAAATACCAGCCAGTTTATTAAAACTGCTGCGATCAGTACGTAAGGGCTGAGGCAAGATTTGGTCAGCGGGCTGAGTGGGTGGTTGACTAGAGGGACGCACGTCATAATAGCCAATATCGTTCGCCCATTTGACCCCAACACTAGGCAGACCAACAGTACGGCGTTGACGGTTAATTTGCTGAATAATAGGCAGGCGCGTCAGATGAAAGCCGACCACCAACGACAACAGTCCCGACAAGGGTACTTGCAAAGGGTGATATAGAGACAGGTAGATATTGCCAATCGGCGATTGCCAAGTTCGGGCTCGTTGGCCACGGCCAGCCGTTTGCATACCTGCAGTCAACATATAGGGTTGAGAGGGGTCAATCTTTGCTGTATTGACACTTTGCATCAGCTCGCTGTTGGTTGAACTGCACACTTCTAAATGATGATGAGCAATAGGCTGATTGATAATGAAGTTTGAATAAGAATACATACAGCAGCCTGTTTAAGCCTAGAGGAAATAGAGAAATTAAGCCAACTCAACCTAAGAGTCACTCATAATATAAGCACCCTTAGCCTAAATACTTATACAACAAGCACTAGGGAGTTAAAATCGCTGCTATAAATATTAGCACATTCTTTACTCAGACGATTATAGGTTTGGTGCCATGAGCGACCAAAAAATTTCCCCATTTAGCTCTCTATTTATCTTTTCCTATATGTGTCCTTCATATTGATTGGCCTCTAGGCTACCGATTTTATTAAATTTTGACTATAAGGTTTTGCTATACTGTGGGTTTAATATTTTTTGATAGCAGAGTAGTGGGCTTATGATGATAGTTTGGTTTTTAGTGGCTGGCGCTTTTGCAGGTCTATGTGCAGGGTTATTTGGTATTGGAGGCGGCATGATTATTGTGCCTGCTCTGGTATGGATTTTTACGGCTTATGGGTATTCTCCAGAAATCATTGCACATATGGCAGTCGGCACATCTCTGGCCACTATCGTTGTCACTTCCATTAGCTCGTTAACTGCTCATAACAAGCGAGGTGGAGTACGCTGGGATGTCTGGAAAAATATGGCCATTGGCTTGGTGGTCGGTAGTCTAGTAGGTGCCGCTATCGCTGATCAAATTCATGGTCTTATGCTGCAGGCATTGATTGGTGGAGGGGCACTGTTGGTGGCCTTCAAGATGTTGTTTTTATCCAATAAAGAAAACTTGGGTAAACCTTTGCCTTCAGCACCGGTACAAGTGGCCGCGGGTTCAGGTATCGGTATGGCATCTTCTATTTTTGGTATCGGTGGGGGCAGTCTAACTGTGCCATTTCTAACTTGGGCAGGCTTACCGATGCGTCAAGCGGTCGGCACCTCAGCAGCCTGTGGTCTACCGATTGCCCTAGCAGGGGCTGCTGGATTTGCTTGGTTTGGTCAAAATGTTTCTGAGTTACCAGAAGGGGCGGTGGGCTTCGTCCATGTTATTGGGTTTATCTGTATTTCGATTGCCAGCTTTATTACTGCCAAGTTAGGGGCCAAGTGGGCACACCAATTGCCTGCAGCTACTTTAAAGAAAGCTTTTGGGGGATTGCTAGTGATTGCAGGAAGTCAGCTATTATGGTCGGGGCTATCGGGTATGAATATCGTTTAATAAGCTTCCCATAATTGGCCATATAAAATACCTGTAGCCATGAATAAATACAGCCATGTAAAAAAATAAGGCGGACGTCGTAGAGGCGACGCCTTTTATTGTTTCTAATCAGACCAATCATTACCGTTGGCGACGGTTTTAGTAATGGCTAATACTGTCACTACTTGTCTATTGCTACTTGTCTATTGCTACTTGCCTATGGTTTGTCTATTGCTTATCGAGGGCATCCAAACCCAGACGCATCCACCGTTTTGCTAACTCATCTCGCTCTGATAGCATGTCCCATAAGGCATCTTCGCTTAACAAGGAATGAGCGTCTCCAGAATACTGAAGCTCTAAATCTTGTTCGCGGTCTGTCATCCACTGTGGGCTTAAGTAATACTCTTTTAACTCGCTATATAAGGCTTCTGCTTCTAGCCAATTTTTTTGTGCTTCTAATTGCTCAAGGCGTAGTTTGTGCCACTGCTCAAATTTTTGTTGTAATTGTTGAGGGTCATATTTTGACATAGCAGACTCTTTACTGGGTTAGTAACTGATTTAATATCTAACTGTGACGTTATAACAGTTACTAAAGGGTGATAATATTTAAGATTAGCATTCAATATAGGTGCTTTTGCCGTGCAATTCAATTTGTACCTCTTTATGTTTTGTTTATTTAATAGGACTTACGCAAAACCAGAGATATATTGCCAACCTAAAGCACAGCGTAGTACCATAATAGTCATGAAGAAGCCTAAAGTAACCCGACTAGATTATTGCCAATATCTCATGGTGAGCCAAATAAACTACACCATCACCAACTATGCTGATCATCATCCTGAGAACATCAGTCATGACCGTATCAACCGTTATATTAAAGGTGACAAGCTCAAACCTCGTCTAGTATGGGAACAAGTTAAACAAGACATTGTCGCCGATGCTGAGGGTTACTTGCTCTTTGATGACACCGTATTAGACAAAGATCACAGTCATAAGATAGAACTGGTCAACCGCCAATATAGTGGCAATGCTAAACGATTAATTAAAGGCATTGGTCTTGTAAACTGCATCTACGTTAACCCGCATACCCAGCAGTATTGGGTTATTGACTACCGTATTTACGACAAAGCCATCGATGGTAAAACCAAGCTTGATCATTTAGAAGATATGTTACGACACACGATCGAGTACAAGCAATTGGTATTTAAAACGGTGCTCATGGACAGCTGGTATGCCACTAAAGATATCATGCTGACCATTGATGGTTTAGGTAAAATCTTTTACTGTCCGCTTAAGAGCAACCGTTTGGTTGATGATTCTAAGGGGCAACGCGCTTATACCTCAGTCAGTGCTTTACAATGGACTGAGGCCGAACAAGATAATGGCAAATTAATTAAGATCAATAAATTTCCTAAACACTATAAAGTGCAACTGTTTCGGGTTGTGGTGAGTACTCACCGCACGGATTGGGTCGTAACCAACGACACCACTCAAACAAATCGTGATGACGTACAACAGGTGTGCGCCATACGCTGGAAAATTGAGCAGTTTCATCGTGAGATTAAGCAATTAACAGGTATAGAGTCTAATCAGTGTCGAAAAGCACGTATTCAGCGCAATCATATTTGCTGTTCTATATTAGTTTGGATAAGTTTGACCCGTATTGCTAGGCAGACAAAGAAAACGGTATATCAGTTAAAACATGGCTTGCTGGATGACTATCTCTGCGAGCAGTTGCGCTCGCCTAGACTGATTGTTGCGTAAGTCCTATTTAAGTAGATAAGGGGCTTAGACCTGAAAAATAGCGTAATTTCAGGTAAAATACGCCACTTTATCAAGCGTCTTACTTTTTACTAACTCACAACTAAATGCGGCCTTCATGCGTCTAAAATCTCTTAAGCTGGCAGGATTTAAGTCTTTTGCTAATCCCACAACTTTCACCTTTCGCCATGGCATTACTGCCATTGTCGGTCCGAACGGTTGTGGTAAATCCAATGTGATTGATGCCATTCGCTGGGTATTAGGTGAATCTTCCGCCAAGCAGCTCAGAGGCGGGGCAATGAGTGATGTGATTTTTGCAGGCACTCAAAATAAGGCAGCAAAAAGCGTTGCCAGTGTTGAGCTAACCTTCGAACACACTCAAGATGAGCAGACTGGTATTCGTCATGAGTTAAATCTATACCATGAGTTATCGGTGCGTCGCCAAATTAACGTTGAGGGTAAGTCAGATTATTTTATCAACGGTACGCGCTGTCGCCGCCGCGATGTGGTCGATGTGTTTTTGGGAACTGGATTAGGGCCACGCAGTTATTCAGTCATTCAGCAAGGTATGATTGGACGTATTGTTGACTCAAGTCCCCAACAGCTACGTGAGTTCATTGAGGAGGCAGCAGGTGTTTCTCGCTATCAGGCGCGCCGTGAAGAAACCCAAAAAAAGCTGCTTAAAACTCGAGAAAATCTAGAACGTCTTAACGATATTGAGGCGGAGCTAAGTCGTCAAAAGAAAAAACTGGTCAAACAGGCCGAAAGTGCCAATCAATATCAACAAATTCAGCAAGAGTTAGCAGCTGTGAAAGAGCAGTTGGCTATTCATCAGCTGTGTCAGGCGAAAGCAGCACAACTGTCACACAAGGCCAATCAAGACGTCCTTACTAAGTCAGTAACTGTGTTACAACAGCAGCACGAGCAGCTGAAAAATAAATTTAACAAGCTCAGTGACCGCTTGGCTGAAGAGCAGTGGCTTAAAGATGAAGCACGTGACAAGCTGCATCTGCAAGACATGCAGCGTCAACAAGAAGAACACCAATTAAATAACCTACAGGCTAATATTAATCAGCTTGATGGACGGTATCAAGCCAATTTAGAGCGTCAAAAAAGAGCGGAAAGCTCACTGGCAGAGACCCAAAAAGAGCAACAAGCCCAAGCTGAGTTAATAGCTAGCTTAACTCCTAAAATTACTGAGCTTGAACAGCGTCAGACGCAGACTCAGCAAGCCTATGCGCCTTTACAAGTCGCTTGGGATGAGACCAATGCTCAGGTAATGGCGTTAGAAAAAGAGCAACGTCAGTATGAGCAGCAACTGGCACTTGATAAACAAGCAGCACATCGAGTGCAGCAAGATTTATCTAAGTGGCAGACTCAGCAAAGCTTATGGCAACAAGAAGCGGTCAAGTGGGGTGTTGCTCAATCACCACAAAATGCGAATAACGGTGATGATAAAACAGCTAAGGATTTGTCTGATAATCCAGACGTTTTATCCGACAATCCAGACACGGCTTTAGTAGATTTAGAGGCGAAGCTATCGGGGCTTATCAAACAACAAGAAACCGTCACCGAAAGTTTAGAGACTGAGCAACCAGCGTTAAATAAGCTATCCCAGACTGTAACGACTCAACAAACTCAATTGGCTCAGCTAGAGAAACAGCACGCCAGCTTGATAGCTGAGTATGAAACGCTGCACAGTATTGTCCATCCTAAAAAAGACAAGAAATCACAACTTGAGGCTTCCGATGTTGCATCTGCCAGCGCCACTACTGATTCAGCACTAAAGGACAATCAATCTACTGCCTCTTTATCCCGTCTGAACAAACTGCCAGCATTGCATCAGCAAATAAAATTGAGCAAAGCGGGCGAACAATATGCTTTGGTGTTAGACAGGTGGTTGGCATTTTGGCTAGACAGTCGGGTTATGGATATCACAGCCACCAAAGACAAAACAGAGGTGGGTCAGTGGTATCAGTTATTGTCTGGGTTGATAGGCTCAGAATCAGATTTAGCGGCAAACAACGTTTTAAATCAATCCTCTAAGCATACCTCCAGGCCAAAGCAAAACCAGAATAAACAAAAAGACAGCTCGTCTGAAAATGAGCAGGCAGGTAGTGTGCTATTTGCTAACTCTGCATCGCAAACGATCACCAAAGCAATGGGATCGCAGCTTATTCCTTTATCTGACTTAATCACGACACCCAAACTGGGCTTATGGCAACAGTGTTATCTGTATGCTGATAAAAATTTGAAAGACTTGAAAACGGGTGAGGACAACACAGCCTTGCAAATGGCTGCAGAACTTATCGTACAGTTGCCACAATTTGCTTTAATTATTACGGCGTCAGGCTGGGTAATGGGGCACTTTGGGGCGATTCACCTCTCTAAACTTAGCGGTGAGTCGCAAAATGCACAGTTTTTGAGTGTGCGCTTACAACAGCAACAACGTTTAGCGATCTTGGAAGACCAGCTCAACGAAATCGAAGCGCAGATGGAACAACTTAGTCAACAGTTGAAGGCCAATCAGCTCAAGAAAGAACAAGGTTCGGTCGTTGTTGAAGAGTTGTCAGCACAGCTTTCGACTCTGACCCATAGCCTGCACAATCTGAAGCAGCAACAGGTAGAGCTGCGTGCCAAACAAGACAGACAAAATAGTGAGCAGCAGCGGCTAAAGCAGCAACGTCAGCAGCTTGATGAAGACTACCAACAGTTACAGCAAGAGCTGACACAGCTTACGGTCAGTCAAGAGCAGGCTAAGAAAGAGCTTCACACTGTTGAGCCTAAACTTATTGTTGTAAAAGACAAGCAACAACAATTACAGCAGCAGCGACAAGTTATTAGTCAGCAAGAGCGTGAAGATGGTAATAGCCTGCGTCAACTTCAGCTAGAAGTGAGCAGGGCGGAGCTGGCAGAAAAGCACAATCAACAGCAGTTACAGCAATTGTCTATAGACTTAAAACAACTTAAGCAGGCCGAGCAGCGACTACAACAAGAACAGCAGAAATTACAACAACAACTGCCAAAGCTTGACGCCAGTTTAAAGCAAACGCGTAGCACGCATCATGAGATGCAGACGGCGCTAGATGAGCGTAATGCCATTATTAATACGTTGCAAACTGAAGCCAATGATTTGCAACAACAGCGCGATGATACTGAACAGCAGCTACAGCAGCAGCAACAACAGTTAGCAGAAACGGTGACCCAAGTGGCCATTGCCAATGAGCGTATCAGTGAAGCAGGCGTGCGTCTTACGCAAGTGAATAATGAGCTAACACCCGAGACGATATTGACAGATTATTTGGCTCATGGTCGAAGCCTGTCAGAGGTTAAACTGCAAAAGCTACAAAGTGATGATCTACAGCTCAGCGCTAAATTGAATAATATGGGACCCGTAAACTTGGCTGCAGCCGCAGAGTTAGCGGCAGTCGATGAGCGTCTATTGCCTTTAGAGCAGCAGATAAATGATATCACTGCAAGTATGGCCACGCTCACTGATGCTATTGCCTCCATTGATGCCAAAACCAAGACGCTATTCTTGGAGACCTTAGACTCAGTGAATGAATCATTGACTAATTTATTTACCAAAGTCTTCGGGGGCGGCCAGGCCAGTCTTACGTTGAGTAAAGAAGAGGATTTAGAGCAAAGCGAGCAGTGGCGAGCAGGCTTGGAATTAATGGCGCAGCCTAAAGGTAAGAAGAACAGCCGATTGGCAGTGCTGTCTGGCGGCGAAAAAACTTTGACCGCATTGAGCCTTATATTTGCCATCTTTAAACAACATCCGGCTCCGTTTTGTGTGTTGGATGAAGTTGATGCACCTCTTGATGATGCTAACGTAATGAGGTTTACTAATTTAATTTCAGATCTGGCAGATGAGGTGCAGTTTATCTTTATTAGCCATAATAAATTGGCGATGCAAATAGCGGATGAATTAAAAGGGGTGACTATGCCGCAACCCGGCATATCGACTTTGGTTAGTGTAAGCTTAGAAGAGGCAGAGCAATATTTGGATCCTACGGCTTAAGCACTATAGTTTAGTTTCTAGATCTGCTATTCCATTAAATCTCTGCTGATTGACATAATTTGGCGTAGTTTATCGTTACATTGGTAAGATAGATTCATTGTGCTATATGACGTTAAAATGAAAGACAAATTGGCATGAGTTTTAAGCATTACTTACTCGAATAGACCAGTCATTAACCTTAAATTTTTTCTAAATCACTAACGCTTTTAGATTTGCTCTAAATAGTTATCTATTGCTTGTCATCACTAATGACGAGCGAGGGTAAGCATGGTAGACTAACAGCGTTTTTTCTATCTCAATTTTAGGACGCGTACATCATGACCACCGTAGACTATATTTTAATTATTATCGCTGTTGTAATTATGGTGGTAGGTCTTTATATGATTATTCGCGGCATGTTAAACCGCAAAGCCGAGACCAACTCACAAGCGGTTATTCGTGATAAAAATGGTATCCCTATTATCCCTCGTCATGAACGAAAATTGGTTGAAGAATATAAGCCAGAAGAGATGATGGAAAGTGAAACGGTTATTATCCCTGACCGCGAGCATCTACAGCCGATTATTCACGAAGAATCAGCCATGCCTACGCATCATGAGTCTGTTCAACAGCATGCTTATGAACCTGCGACAATGGAAGACTATGCAGATCATGAGACAGTGGCAACTCCGCCAAAGACCACTCATTTTACCAATCCTTCTGCCTCGCAGAATAACAGACCCGGTAATGGTACCCATTCAGCGGTTAATCAGCAGTCAACCGATATGGATCTTACTGGATTACAGATTGATGATTGTGAAGATGATGTCTTCTCTAGTCTGGCGTCTGCGACTGAAAAATTGATGCCTGTTATTGAAACTGCACAAGAGCGTGATTTTGAAGAAAATAGTCCGATGTTAGACCATCATTTACTGGCAGAAGCGGATCAAGATCAGAATAGCCCTTTGAATCATGCTCAAGAAAACATCAATATTACTTTGATGCCTAAAAACAGTTACGACCTTATTGATGGTAGAACCATATTGTCTTTGGTGTCTCAGTATGGCCTAAAATATGGGGCGATGAACATGTTCCATCGTTATGAAAACAAAGATGGCTCAGGCATCTTATGGTTTAGTATGATGGGTATTAATCACGATGGGATTACGCCATTTGATTTGAATTTACTACCCACGTCTAAATACAATGGATTGGTACTGTTTTTATCCTTGCCACACCCTAAAGCCATGCAGGGATTTGATACCATGATGAGTGTGGTTAATTTAATCTCTAATGATTTAAATGCAGTCATATTAGATGAAAATAATGAAATAGTAACACGTGAGCGTAGACAGCAGTTGCGCGCGCAGGTGCAAGAATATCAGGCAGCAATGCGTTAGAGATTGTCTTATAAGGCTTGTCCTTGTCATTTTAAATAAAAAGCCGTCGCTTGAGTTAAGCGACGGCTTTTTTAATTCAATAAATTATTATAAGAGAGAGTTTAGAACGTAAAAGGCTATAAGAGGCAAGACTATGAGAGTCAGAGCTATGAGAGGCAGGGTTTTAAGAAACAAGTTATCCTAATTTATTGACCAAGTGCAAGGGTAGGTGCTTCATCGCTTTACCAATGACCATCCAAGGTAGAGCAGGGACACAGGCTTGTTCTACGCCAGATTCAATGGCAGCAACTAAAGCATTACTTCCGGTCACTTCATCCACTTCAAAAGCCAGCTTCGGTGCTCCCTCGTTAATTTCAGTGCGAATATAGCCCGGATAAATCGTGGTCACTTTGATCGGTAACTTGTCCGCAATCATTTCTGCACGAATACCCTCTGCTAAATGAGCTAATCCTGCTTTACTGGCAGCATAGACCGTTAAGTGTTTGGGCATCCCCCGCATTGCAGACATACTAGAGATGGCGACCAAGTGGCCAAATTTTTGTGCACGGAATATTTCCATAGCGGCTTCACATTGGGCCAACGCAGAGATAAAATTAATTTCAGCGGTGCGGCGGTTGATATGAAACCGTCCTGTGCCTACTCGGCGGCCCTCACCAACACCCGCATTAACAATGACGCGATCAATACTATCAAACAGGTGTTGAAACTCTTTAAACGTTTCAAATACGGCGTCATAGTCACTGACATCGAGCGCCTTTAGTTCGACCCGAATTTCAGGGTTCTCCGCCAGTATTTCGGCTTTGAGTGTTTCTAAACGCTCAATACGCCGCGCACAAATGGCCAAATTGTAACCAAGCTTACCAAAGATTCGTGCCATACCGGCACCGATACCTGAACTGGCACCGGTAATAATGATGGTTTTGTCTTTACCAATTTTGTCCTTTATCAGGCCGCTCATGTCCGGATTTTGTAGCAGGGTTTTGGTTTCTGCAATTTTGGTTTGCACCGTGTCCATAACTCCTTTTTGCAGGGTGCCCAATAGCGAGTTTTTCATAAATATCCTTATTATCTGAAATACGGGTCTATGGCTCAGTATGCATAATACTGTCATACTGAGCGTTTATCTTGAGTAATGATTTAACCAGCAACTTAGCTAATAATTAAAACAGTAATTTAAATGACAACTGAAACAATTTCTAAAACGATTAGTGCCATGACACCAAGCTTTGACCTTCATGGTACAGATGGCTGTGTTCATTTAAAGACAGCAATTTGGGTGAGTCGCCCTTTAGAACCACGGCGGTAACTCCCGTATTAATCAAACTACGGTTTATCTGATAAGCAGTCGTACTCAGATTGTCACTGCCTGATTTTAGCAAACTGGCCGCAATGGCCGCGATAACTCCACCTGATGTAAACGTTAACACCGTATTGGCTTCTTGCTGCTGAGCATATTCAATAACCTGCTGTAGCGCCTGCTGTACCCGTGCATTAAATTGCGACCAACTTTCTAAATAATCAGCATCATGCTCGCCTGAATGCCAACGAATCATGGCCTCATTAAAAAGCTCGGCCAAACGTACTTTAGGGACCGGTGCTTGCGCCACCGCAGCCATTACTCCAGCTTCTGTGGCAAAGCTAGGATTGAATTTAATAAACACATCTTTATGGTTGAACTCATTAAATGGTTCAATGATTTTAGGTTCAGATAGCTCTGGGTTGACTATACCTTGTTGCTTATAAGCGTTCAAAAAATGCGCCGCTGAGTGTTGTTGACGTACCAGACTGCCACTGACAATCGCATCAATTTTACGTTGTGTAGAGCCATAATGGCTGCCCAACAAAGCAGCTTGTTTTTCTCCCAGGGGAGATAGTTTGTCGTAATTACTTTGACCAAAAGAGGCCTGCCCATGTCTGGCAAATAGCAGAGTAGTCATAGTGTCCTTTATTCTTAAAGTTTTAATTGTATTTAATCAATCAATGACGGGTATCCGCACCATTCATCTTGTTAATTTTTCAACTCATGGCTGATGACTTATAGTTTGTACTTATAATTTATAAGTGACTAATTTATAAGGGCATAAGATCAGCCAATCACTTAGGGTACCCAGCGTTCGGCTAGCGATTGAATCGGTTTGGGTAGTGTGTTTTTATCGACAACCCGTAAGGCTTCATGTTTGGCAATAAGTTTTAAAGCGCGGGCATGAATCGCGTGAATAATAATCCAGAAGTTTTTAAAAGCAAGATTGTCGGTTTGCTTGTGGTAATAACGGTAATAAATTTGCTGAGCAATACCCGCTAAACGGAATAAGCCAAATACTTCGTAGAAAGTCCAGTTGCTACTGTCCATGCCGGTCTTTTGCAGATAATAATTCACCACCTCCTCACGAGTCATCATACCTTCTAGATGGGTGGGTTGACGGCGGGATTGACGCATAATTTTATTGTCGTCAGCTTGAACCCAATAGGCTAGGGCACTGCCTAAATCCATGAGCGGATCGCCCAAAGTGGCCATTTCCCAGTCCAATACCCCAATTACCTTAGTCGGCTGCTCGGGGTCTAACACCACATTGTCAAAACGCCAGTCATTGTGAATGACGCAGATACGACTGTCCTCTGGAAGATTGCGCTTTAGCCACTGACGCACAATAAAGAAACTCGGCACATTAGGGGTCTTGGCTTTTTTATAGCGCTTGTCCCAGCCCATAACTTGACGCTCGCAATAGCCTTCCCCTTTGCCAAGGGCGCTTAACTCTGGGTTATTTTGATAATCGATTTGGTGCAGTTCGATTAAGGCATCGATAACATTGGTACACAAGTTACGAACCTCTGTGCTGTCTAGATTTAGAGATTTGGGAAGATTGGCACGAGGGATGATACCCACTAGGCGCTGCATTACATAGAAATCACAGCCAATCACTGAATCATCGGTACACAGTGCAATCATTTTAGGCACATAAGGATAATCGTCGGCTAAGGCCTGTTGCACCTTATATTCACGTACCATGTCATGAGCGGACTTAGCTTTGGTACCCGCCGGCGGACGACGTAGAATCAAGTCCATATTGGGGTACTGCAAACGGTAGGTCCAGTTGGAGGCGCCGCCTGAAAACTGAGTCACTTCTGGCTCGCCTTCAACCTCAATGCCTTGTGAAATCAGCCACTGCGTCACTGCTTGGCTGTCTAAAGCTTCGGAATCACGAACTTTACCTGCTTTATCAATAACCGTGTTTTGGTCAGGGGCTTCTCGGTTACTGGTTTTTTGGTTGCTGGCTTGATGCTCAGTAGCTTGAGGTTGACGGGTACTCATAAAAATCCTTTTTATATGTTTGGTTGAAATTGTGCGCAAAATGCATGAGGTTCTAAATGTCATTTGCGCTTAATGCACTGTGCTCTAAAGAAGGTCCGTTATCACTTAGAACGGGGGCGGCTATAGCCTAATTTTTTTAGCTCAAGTTTGGCAATCATGGTTTTATGCACTTCGTCTGGGCCATCTGCTAAGCGTAAGCTACGAGCTTGGGCATAAAATCTGGGTAACATGGTGTCTTGACTAACGCCCATACCACCATGAATTTGCATCGCCATGTCGACCACTTCTTGCAGCACAGTTGGGGCAACCACTTTAATCGCTGAAATTTCAGTTAATGCCGCTTTTATCCCTTTCTCGTCCATTTTTTGGGCGGCATATAAGGTCAATAAACGGGCTTGATCAATTTTAACTCGGGCATCAGCAATGCGTTCCATATTGCCGCCAAGCTGTAGGATAGGCTTGCCAAAACCGGTACGACTCATACCACGGTGAACCGCCAATTCCAATGATTTTTCAGCAGCGCCAATGCAGCGCATACAATGGTGAATACGACCAGGACCTAGGCGACCTTGGGCAATCTCAAAGCCCATGCCTGGACCACCAATGATATTGTCTACAGGCACTCGGACATTATTAAATTCAACCTCACCATGACCGTGCGGCGCATCATAGTCCCCAAATACCTGTAACATACGCTGAATACTGACCCCTTCAGCATCAATCGGTACTAGTACCATAGAATGCTGATGATGACGGTCTTTGTTGTTATCTGGGGTATAGGCCATAAATATTATGAAATCGACGTCAGGATCACCAAGACCAGAGGACCACCATTTGCGGCCATTTAGCACAATCTCATCACCTTCAATGATTGCCGTCGCTTGCATATTGGTGGCATCACTTGAGGCCACACTAGGCTCAGTCATGCAAAATACGGAGCGCGTTTTGCCTTCTAGCAGTGGGGTAAGAAAACGCTGTTTTTGAGAGTCATTACCATATCGCCATAACAATTCCATATTGCCACTATCAGGGGCATTACAGTTAAAGATATTAGGGGCAATAAGACTGCGGCCAGTTAATTCAGCGATGGGCGCATAGTCAGTAACCGATAAGCCAGCACCGAGCTGATCATCGGGCAAGAACATATTCCAAAGACCTGCCTGTTTCGCTTTTTGGCGTAGACTATGATATTGCTCTGGCCACTGCCAAGTACGCCAATCGCCACTGGGATTAAGGGCGTGACACTGTTGCCAGAAGTCATCTTCAATGGGTTCGATTTCTTGCTGGATGAAGTCTTGGGTACGTTGATAGAAATCTTGAACACGTTCACTGATATTGAACATTATAAATTCCTTTTTATAGACGAGAGTCGTGTTATTTAATGAGGGAGCTATCGATTGGCAGGCCTCTTCTTGCCAGACCACTGCTCAATAAACTGACTGAAAGCGTAAGCTTATCGCTAATTATATAAAGAAGCAAAGCAATAGGTCATGAGTAGACAATAAAGTTGACAAAAAATAGCGGATTTTAAATAACGTCCTAGACTCTAACTGTATCATTAAATTAGGAATTTTTTGTTGTTTGCTTCTGACCGCATAGTGTTTTTTGGTTAACAACCTGCTGACTGTCTTTAGTTTATCTCGGCAGCCACAAACGAAAATTGTTATCATAATAGTCCCAATCTTTTAGACCATTTAGGGCGACTCATAGCAGACCCTTTATGACAAAAATAACTTCCAATAAAAGTCAGACTACTAAAATGAATGCCATCAAATCGCTTAATCAAGAGCAGCAAGATATTGTAGCCAAAATGCGTACCCTGATTACCGAGGTGCGTAAACATAACAATGCCTATTATGTGATGGACGAGCCGACCATAAGCGATAACGAATATGACCAATTACGTTTGAGCTTGATTGAGCTTGAGGAGCGTTATCCCGACTTAACCCAATCGGATAGTCCTACTGCCAGTGTTGGGGATAATCCTTTGCCATCATTTTCTCAAGTACAGCATGATATTCCCATGCTGTCTTTGGGTAATGTATTCAATAAAGAGGAACTGGCAGAGTTTATGCGCCGGGTGAATGATCGACTCAGTAGCAACAACAAAAACCCAGCGTATGAGATGGAGTTAAAACTAGATGGCTTAGCAGTGTCATTGAAATATCAGAATGGTCGCTTTGTCAGAGGCGTGACTCGCGGAGATGGCCAAACGGGTGAAGACATTACTCAAAACGTAAAAACCATTAATAACATACCTTTAGTGCTTGAGGCAGCATTTGATATTGAAGTGCTTGAAGTGCGAGGGGAAGTACTGATGCCCAAAGCTGGCTTTGAGCGTCTAAACCGAGAAGCAAAACAGGTCGATGGTAAAATCTTTGCCAATCCGCGTAACGCTGCGGCCGGCAGCTTGCGTCAGTTAGATCCTGCTGTGGCAGCCAACCGTCCTTTGGCTTTTTATGCGTATTCTGTGAATCAAGGCTTGCCTGAGCATATTGTTAATCAATCTGAAGCCTTAGGTTGGTTAAAAGAAATTGGTTTTACTGTCAGTGCCGTAAAAGTAGTCAACGATCTGGAGGAGGCTCAAGCTTATTATGAGTCAGTGATTGAGGAGCGCAGTGGCCTACCTTTTGAAATTGATGGTACCGTTATCAAAGTCGATAATTTACAGCTACAAAGCGAGCTTGGTTACCTATCGCGTGAACCACGTTGGGCCACAGCGTATAAATTCCCTGCTGAAACAGTCATGACTAAGCTTAACGCTATTGAATGGCAAGTAGGGCGCACCGGTCAGATTACGCCCGTAGGCAAGCTTGAGCCAGTACAAGTAGGCGGTGTTACGGTCAGCAATGTGACCTTGCATAATATTGGTGAGATTCAGCGCCTTGACGTGCGTGCCGGTGACACCGTAAGTGTGCACCGTGCTGGAGATGTGATCCCGAAAGTAACCCGCGTCTGGCATGAGCTGCGTCCTGAAGACTCACAGCCAGTGACTCTGCCGACTCATTGCCCAGTGTGTGACTCTCCAGTTGTGTTGCCAGAAGGCGAGGCTTTGGCCCGCTGTACCGGAGAGCTGTTTTGTCCGGCGCAGCAGCAAGAAGCCTTGATCCACTTTGTGTCTCGTAAAGCCATGGACATAGACGGATTAGGGGAGCGTTGGTTAATTAGCTTCTTTGAGCAAGGCATTGTTAAGACAGTGGCCGATATCTATCATTTAGAGCAACATAGAGAAGCGCTTATTAACTTTGAAAAATTAGGTGAGAAATCAGTCAACAATCTGCTAGCCGCGATAGATAATAGTAAAAAAACCACTTTATCTCGTTTTATTTATGCCATAGGTATTAAAGGGGTGGGTGAGACCACCGCTCAAAATTTGGCTCAGCATTTTGGTGATTTACCTGCTCTGATGGATGCTAGTATCGAGTCATTAGAGGCGGTGCCAGATATTGGTACTATTACCGCAGAACAGATCTATGACTTTTTCCGTGCCAAACACAATGTAGAGGTTATTGAGGCCTTAATAGAGGCAGGCGTGCATTGGGAAAAAGTAGAACAGATGGAGGCAGAGGGTTTACCTTTAGACGGTGAAACGTGGGTAATTACTGGCACGTTGGTCGAAAGTGGTATGTCACGCGATGATGCTAAGTCGAAGCTACAAGCGTTAGGTGCAAAAGTATCGGGCAGTGTTTCAGCTAAGACTTCAGCTCTTCTGGCAGGTGAGAAAGCTGGCTCTAAGCTGACTAAGGCACAGCAGCTTGGGGTGCGAGTGGTTGAGGAAACTGAATTCTTACAGATGATTCAAGATTAACGTCTCATTGTAGAACAGCGAACTATCGCATTTAAGGACGTTTAATATGACTTTAAAAAAGGCAGCCTAGGCTGCCTTTTTTAATAAGTTATTCATTATAACGTCGTTACCTTTTGAGCATAAGGTATAGTAATGTCATATATTAATTAGGAAAACACAGGCTTATATCAATCAAGTTAAAGAAAATACGTATTAATGGAAGTAGCAGAATCAAATAATATAATGTAAAAAATTGTAAATTTAATTAATTTTATGTTAATATATTTCTAAATTGTTATTTTATTGTAATTATAGTTGTAACTAATGATTTAGAGAATTTGGACATTTGTTGCCAATAAAATTTAATTTACAGGTTTCAGTTAAATTGAATTGAGCTGGCTTTAACTTTATTAAACCCAGTATCCCTTCCATTACCTTGAGCAAGTTTACTAGAGCATAAGCTATGGAAAGACTTAGCGCCTATATTAATTCCAAACTAAAAAAACTTATCTTAAAAAATAAGCGAACCAGTATTAGACAGAATACAACCCTCCTTATTATCGATGTAGATAAAACTGAATCAATCAGTGTTAACACACGTTTGATTAGATCATTCAAACCTATCGTCATTATTTCGGCCGTTACTCTGATACTGTGCGTTACCCTCATTATTATATTGATAGGTTTAAGTGTCAAAAAAAGTATACAAGTACAACAGGCTAAAAAAGCAGAAGCAGAAGCCTATCAAGCGACGCTTGATCTGCAAGACACTGTAAAAAAGCTTCAGATGCAGTCTTCAAAAGAATTACAAGAAAAACTAGGGACCTTGGAAGCAACGGGTAAAACGGTTAATGAACTGCAGTATTACTTAAAAGAGCGGGGTATTAAGCTACCAAAAGTTGCCCCGAATGATAATTCTAAAAGCGTCAAAGATAATAACGACCAAGCTTCTGACAAAGTATTGAAACAAACCACTCTAACAAGTGATTTTAAAAATCATAGGGGTGGTCCTTTGATTAAAGATGTCAGTCATATGCGACAGTATGCGCAACAGATAAAAGTCTTAAATGGTATAGCACGAAATGTGCCTATAGGGCTGCCCCATAGGGGAGCATTATCTTCACGGTTCGGAAAGCGCTCAAACCCTTTTACAGGTCGGTCCTCTGAGTTTCATCATGGCTTAGATTTTAAAGGTAAAACGGGTCAGCCTATCAAAACCACTGCCGACGGCGTTGTTGTTACCGCAGGTAAGTTAGGGGGTTATGGCTTAGCAGTTAAAGTCAAACATGGCTACGGTTATATGACTGTCTATGGGCATCTATCTAAAGTTAATGTGTCAGTTGGTCAAGAACTCAAAGCGGGTAATGTGATTGGTAAGCTTGGCTCAACGGGTCGTTCTACAGGGCCACACTTACATTATGAAATACGGCAAAAAGGTCTCTTTCTAGATCCTGAGGGTTTTATTAGCCTTACTTCTTCCGCGCATTAAATCTTATATCGTCTTTAATAGCTATGGCGGTGATATTTCAATAGTAGCTGTTTTCTTATTTAAGTTATGACAATCAACAATCATCATTTATTTTTATTAAGGTAAACCAATGTTTGGCAGTCGAAGTGATAAACAACCCAATAAAGCTAACTCGATTAGTTTTGCAAAGTCAGCAAACTCAAACAATATTGACACTTTAATAAGTGACGCCTGTCAAATCACAGGTGATATTAACAGTGAAAAATCTATTAAAATCGATGGACAAGTTACTGGCAATGTATGTGCTAAAGGCACAATAGTTATATCATCAACCGGTCGTATAATCGGAGATATCAACTCTGAAAGTCTAATCGTTTATGGAAATATTGATGGCAATAGCGTAACTCAGGAAATTCATCTGCAGCAAGGTGGCCATGTTGAGGGCAATATTGAAACTCAAAGTTTACAGGTCGAACCAGATGCAACCTATAATGGCGTCATATCCATGACTCAGCGTCTTGCACACACAATACCTGTATTGCCTTACGCTACTGAAAATATGTTGGATGACGAAGAAGCGGCATCATAGTACTCTCTCAAGTGTTATAAAGATGTAATGTATTAAATAATACAGTTTTTTAATAAAACCTCTTAAGCTAGTTTATGAGGTTTTTTTATACATAAATTTCACCTATTTATTGGTATTCTAGATATTGGATTAAAGTTTAGTAAAAGGCAGGCTAGGCTGCGTTTTTTAATTTTCAATTTTTCAAAATAAAACTTGATAAACGATTGATAAACTCAATCAATTTAGTGGTACTTTGTGCTCATAAAAGCGGTATCATAATGCAATGCACGACTCATCTATAAAAAATTGTGGGGCGTGCTTTTTTTATTGAATAATTCAACTTGTTAGCCTGACAGTTTGATTTACTGGACCAGGTAAAAGGAAATTTTATGCAATACGACGTTATTGTGATTGGCTCAGGTATGGTAGGCACCTCTATTGCATGGCACCTACAAAAAAATAACTCTAAAGTGTTAGTGATAGATAAGAAGGCCCCAGGGGAAGAAACTTCATACGGAAATGCAGGTTTGATCCAAAGAGAGGCGGTATATCCAAAAGCTTTCCCACGTGAAATGGGCGAGATTTTCAGAGTACTTCCTAATACCAGTACCGATATTCGTTATCGTTGGTCTGCTTTGTTTAACTATCAAAGTGCGTTATATCAGTATTGGACCAACTCAGTTCCCAAAAAACTAACAAAAATTGAAGATGAGTGGGCCACTTTAATTGAGCACTGTACCAGTGAGCATGACGTAATGATTCAAGCGTCAGGCGCAGATGATTTAGTACGTAAAGGCGGTTGGTTTGAAATTTACCGCACCCAAAAAAAATATGATGAAGCCATTAAGCTAGCAGAAAGAGCGGCCACGAAAGGGGTACAGTATAAGCTGCTAACCCCTGAAGAGTTAAAAGAATTTGAGCCAAACGTTAATTTCGAACCTTTTATCGGGGGTATTCATTGGCAGAACTCTTGGCAGGTAAAAAACCCAAGCCGTTTGGTTAAAACCTATGCCAAAAGCTTTGAAGCTATGCAGGGTGAAATTAAACAAGCTGCAGTAAAAAATATCGAGCAAATGGAAGACAAGAGCTGGCAAGTTACCGTTGAAACCAATGAAGGTGAGACAGCGGTTTATACCAGTACGAATGTGGTTATTGCGGCAGGGCCTTGGTCAACCGAACTAACCCGCCCACTGGGTTATAACTTCCCTCTATTCCCAATGCGTGGCTACCATCAGCATTTCAAAGTCAGCGAAGGTAACCGTATCGGTCATAGCTTATTTGATGCCGAAAAAGGCTATCTAATGGGCCCAATGGAGCAAGGTATTCGCATTACCACGGGTGCTGAAATGACCACTTTGAATGCGCCAAAGAATTTTGGTCAGCTTGAAGCGGTATTGAAAATCGCCAAAGACGTATTGCCCTTAGAAGAAGCGGTTGAATCAGAAGCGTGGTGTGGGTCTAGACCTTGTATGGCTGATATGAAGCCTGTTATTGGTCCAGCACCTAGACATGAAAAATTGTGGTTCGCTTTTGGCCATGCGCATCAAGGCTTTACATTAGGCCCAGCAACAGGACGTTTGGTGGAAGAGATGATCAATGATAAGCCTTTATACATTGACGCCACGCCTTTTAGTGCTGAGAGATTTGGTCGTTAATCTGCCAAATTATTTATCTACCGAATTGTTAATTTACCAGGCTATTACTTTATCAAGCTGATAATTTACAATATTTCAGTCAATCGTTAGCCTTATTGAGAACGTACGACCAACTTTAAGGTTAAATAAAATAGAGAATAACTATGCAAAAGTTACACAGCAATCAGCGCATGAGTAAAATCGTGATTCATAACGATACTATCTACTTATGTGGACAAGTGGGCAATGCTGAGGACGATATTTCAGCACAAACCTTGACTTGTCTACAGAAGATTGAAGCCTTGCTACAAGAAGTAGGGAGTGATAAGTCTAAAATCTTATCGACCACTGTTTGGCTAAAAGACATGGCAGATTTTGCTGCGATGAATGCGGTATGGGATGAGTGGTTTAGTGATGTACTTCCCCCTGCTCGTGCTTGTGGTGAAGCCGCATTGGCCCGTCCTGAATTGCTGGTTGAGATGATAGTTATTGCCGCTGTTTAGAACAGACGATAACGATTTACGAAAATAAAGGTAGTGAAAAAGGCAGCCTTAGGGCTGCCTTTTTTATGTTTATCAATAAATGCTAATAGCTTTATAACTAACGTGAAGACTCAGCCATTGCTTTTCTATTTAGTAGAGGCGTATTCCTGTTAAGTAGAGGGTTGTTCAGTAGAGGATGGTTCTGTCGCTGGCTGCTCAGTAGCAGGCTGCGCTGAGTCTGACTTTTGGTCGGCAGTCTGAGGGATAATTTCGATAGGCAAGGTCAAACCACGTGCAAACTCATGGGCAATCACATAATCGTGTTTACTAGGCTCAACATTGGGTGTGGTATAAATTATCAGCTTTGCTTCACTTTCAGAGAATTTATGCGACAGGTAGCTGTCTCCTAACTGATCGAGTATTTTTTCAAGAGGTTCATTACTGGCCATGCCAACGGTTAAGGCATGCTGAGCTTGCTTTGGGGTAATGTTTGAGAATTTGGCCTGTGATTTCACCGAGTCACCATTCAACTCAAAAGGATATTTAAAGGTGTCAGGGGCAACAGGCTTTTGTCCTGAATCAATACGATCCCAGTCAATACTTAATGGCTTATCCCGCGTAAATACGTGTTCATTGCCTGCTGTATCTTCCGCCTCGACACCATTATGTTGTGCAGACTTAGATGAGGTAGTGGCAGCGTTAGACGACTGCGTGACATCTACCGGAGTCTCTGTTTTGACAGGGGACTCTTTATTACAACCAGACAGTATCAACACAGAGCTGGCCGCAACAGCCATTGCTAAGGTAGACAGTATTTTGGGACTGGCTGTTTTTTGCAAGACTGGCTTATGAGTAGAGAAAAGACTTAAGCTTTTGCATTTTTGCTTGTAGTTTTGCATAGGGACTCTCAACGACAGAGCTGACATTATGGAATAAGGCCAGCTGCTAACTAAAAAATTGAATGAAACGAAATTAAACTAACTGAACTAAACCAAACCAAAGAAAGCAATAATCAATGGGATGTAGCAAATTAGACCTCTTTTTGAACACCCTTAGTGGGTCTATTGTAACCCATCTGCTAATTCAACCAATTTAATAAATTCACTGCGACTACCGGTTTTGTCTACGTTACTATTTAAGCCAGATTTAGCCAGTCCGGCAACTTGCTTATAGTTTAAACCGTTGACATATTTACTGTGAGTCAGTAGTTGACCGTAACCGGCGACTGCCATCGCAAAATTGGTATCTGCAGAGGCAGTCGTCACTTTATTAGCAATAGGAAAATTTAACAGTTTTGAGGTGTCAGCGTCGGGGGATTTATAGCGAATCTTTAAGAAGCCAAGCTCATTTTTATTCTGACCAGAGACCGTAGTCGTATTTTGATAACGACTGGGTTCCAATAAGCCTTTTGCGCCTGTTGGGGTCACTTCAAACAATGCCACTACTGATTTACCGGCGCCTAACTCTCCAGCATCTACCTTATCATTATTAAAGTCTTCTTTGGCCAGTAAGCGGTTTTCATAACCTATTAATCGCCATTCAGAGACAGCGGCTGGGTTAAACTCAAGTTGAATTTTAACGTCTTTGGCCACGGTATTAAAGGTGGAAGACATTTCATCAATCAATACTTTTTTAGCCTCTGACAAAGAGTCGATATAACTGTAGTTGCCATTGCCGTTGTCTGCAATTTGTTCCATCATATGATCGTTGTAATTACCTTGACCAAAACCTAAGGTGGATAAAGAGATGCCTTTATCGCGATTGTTGCGAATAATGTCTAACATATCTTTGACGTTAGATACCCCCACATTAAAGTCGCCATCGGTCAGCATTAAAATACGATTAATGCCTTGTTTTTTAAAGTTCTCTTCGGCTTGTTGATAGGCTAATTTAATCGCCGCCTCACCATTGGTTGACCCATTGGCACTTAAATTATCTATGGCGTTGAGAATTTTTTGAGTTTGATTGCCTGGGGTTGCTGGCAACACAACTTCAGTATTCCCAGCGTAGGTAATCAGTGTGATGGTGTCTTGCGCTCGCAGCTGTTTAGTCAGCATTTTAAGACTGGCTTTGGCCAGCTGCAACTTGTCATCGCTATTCATTGAGCCCGATACATCTACCAAAAATACTAAGTTGGCTGCTGGTTGGTTTTGTTTGGTAGCGAGGACGTCTTCTGCCTTGATGCCTATTTTTACAATTCGATTGGTGGCATGCCAGGGTGATTTGACCACCTCTGTGGTGACTAAGAAGGGGGCATTACCCTGCTTTTTTGCATTTTTGAAATCATAATTAAAATAGTTAATTAGCTCTTCGACTCTAACAGCATCAGTCGGGGGTAGACTGCCATTATTTAAAAAGCGACGGACGTTGGCATAGCTGCCAGTATCGTTATCAATGCTTAAAGTCGCAAAAGCTTGCTCATGAGTAGCATGGACAGCATTACGCTCTATTTCAGCATAGTTTTCAGAATTAGAGATAGAGGTTCCAATTGATGGCATTGAGGAAGGAGCTCGAATACTGGCTGGAGCTGACATCTTGCTATAAGACCTATCGGATTCAACCAAGATTACCGGTGCGGCCTCAACCACCTCAGAATTTTGAATAACGTTACTACTTGGCTCATTTGCATTGGAAATGTCTTGCTGAGGGCTACAACCATTGAGGCTTGATAAGGTTATGGCGGCTAATGATGTGACCAGAAGCGAGTGCTTTAAAGAAGTAATAGGCTGCATGAGAAATCCTTATCTATTTTGAAGATCGGCTCTGTTCTATAGAGCCGCTGTGTTTTATGAAATGAAGTGTTTTTGTTATAACTTTTGCCTTAATAAATAGCTCAAAGTGAACAGCGGTTGCGTTACCAGTTAATGTGATTGCGCTGAAACAGTCAGTTAATAATAGAAAAATAGCGGGTCGCTGTTAAAATAAATTAATACAAAAAGGGGCTATGCTTACAATCGTAATATGATTTTAGTTAAATTACGAGATAAACTACCCGTCAGTAGAAAATATATACTTAATTTAAATACATATTAATTTTATATCGCACTTGTCTTACTTTTACTATATCAATGTTTAATAGCTTTGATGTCTGTCTTTTGAACTCACTTTCAGCGTGGTTTTTAACATTATTTTTAATGGCGCTATTCATATGATTTCTATTTATATGATTTCTAGCCTCTTTAATAAGAGATTCAGTTAGTAGGCAATAAATAAAGTAGAAGGTAAGGTAAGTGACGGTTTTTAAGGAGATTTTATGGCAGCTGGTAGTCTATTAATGTTACTCGATGATATTAGTTTGATTATGGACGATGTAGCAACTATGACCAAAGTCGCCGCCAAAAAAACGGTTGGGGTCTTGGGTGATGATCTAGCGCTAAATGCTGAGCAGGTAAGTGGGGTTAAGCCCAGTCGTGAGCTGCCTGTAGTTTGGGCAGTGGCAAAAGGCTCTTTTATAAATAAATTAATCCTCGTACCCGCCGCACTTGTAATTAGTTTTTTTGTGCCTTGGCTTATTACGCCGTTACTTATGGTCGGAGGCTTATTTTTATCCTTTGAAGGCGCTGAAAAAGTGGTTCATAAGTTTTGGCCGAGACTTTTACCTGATGATGAAGAGCAGCAAGCACGGGTAGCGGCAAACGCTGATGAAAGCGTTGACCTAGTGGCCATGGAAAAGGAAAAGGTAAAAGGAGCGATCCGTACCGATTTTATCTTATCGGCTGAAATTGTGGTGATTAGTTTAGGTACTATGACTGCCGCGAATTTGGTAGATAAGAGTTTGGCCCTTTCAATTATTGCAATTGCAGTTACTATTGGTATTTACGGCTTAGTTGGTTTTATTGTTAAAATTGATGACATAGGCCTGCATATGATGCGCAAGCCAGGGGCCAGTAATACTACTCAAAAAATAGGCCAGTTTCTATTGTCTGCAGCGCCTAAATTGATGAAAGTACTAACTATCGTGGGTACACTAGCGATGTTCTTAGTAGGTGGCGGTATTATCGTGCATGGTGTGAACAGCTTAGAACATGCGGTAGAAGACCTTGCCGACCTAACTGGAGTATTTGAAGGCTTATCTGCTAACCTTTTAAATGGGGTTATCGGTTTTGGCATTGGTTTGGTTGTTTTATTTATAGTCACGATGATCAAAAAGATGCGTTCAAACGCTCATTAAGGCAGGGCGGCTCAGTCAGGTTAGTTGAGACTGAGCCTAATGTTTAGGACTACGTAATGAGAAAGCTGATTAAATTGCATAAGCTCAACTCAACTGAGATAACTGATCAATAGCACTTCAATAAAAGACAATATAAAAAAAGGCCACTTATTATAAGTGGCCTTTTTCGTGTCATTAACTTGTACCATTTGCCATAGAAACATCATCTATGGCAGCAGGTACCTTAAGCAACCGTTCTAAAACAATTAGCTTTCATTGTTGTTCTCAGAGGTATTATCTGCCTGAACCTGCTTCTTTTGCTCTTCTTTGGTCTTACGACTGCGTGCTTTTGGCACCTTAGGTGACGTCAAGTTTAACAGACCCGTTTGAGGCAATAGTTGCTCAGAGATATTTTCAATCATACTCTTATAAGTCTCAATACTGGTCTTATTTGACGCCGTTGCAGACGATTCTTGAGCTTCTTGGCTTGGCGTTGAGGTTTCAGGGTGCTGCGTCTCTTTCAACGATTTAGAACTCGCGTCGCTGACGGCATCTGCCTCTGGTTCATTGACCAAAGCCGTTGCTGGCTGGTCTAAGCTTTCAGTCACTTGCTCTTCTACTGTTTTAGAAGACAGTTTCTGAACTAAGTTCTGAGCGGCCAAAGCTAAATGGTCCTGAGGTTGATTTAGCGCTTTTAGGAAAGCTGCTTCCGTTTGACCAGACTGAACAATATCTAGACCTTTTTGACCTAAGACTTGGTTGATAAAGCCGCCAACGTTTAACTGAAGTAAGCTTGCCATTGTGTCTTTAGAAGACTTATTCGTAGCTACTTCAGTAGTAGATTGTGCTACTTTGTCTACCACTGGTGCGGCGTCTACTTCTGATGCTGCCGTCTGAGTTTCGGTTTCGACTTCAGATTTGACGTCGGGTTTAGCCTCAGTGTTAACTTCAACAACAGGTGCATTGTAGTCAGGATGCTGGCCACGAGGGTCATTGGTCGCTCTAGCACCTATCGGCGTTGGTTCAACCTGAGTTTTACCCTGCTCAATATTATGAGCGGCCACAGCAGAGGTCATCTGAGCAAAACGCTCTAAGTAGCTAGGTGACAATGACTGATAGCCATAGTTTACGAAACTAAACGCTTGCAGCGACTCAGGCGTGCTTTGATTAGTGCTCTTACGCTTGGTCATTGACTTAGTTGAGCCACCTGACGTTTCTTTGTGCGCATTTAATGCCGCTAAGAAACAAGCAATAACACCGTCTTTGGCCAAACGCATGCTGGGCTGTGCCAGATGAGTATGGATAAACTGACCGACTGACCCAGTAATGGGTGCGGCTTTGACAGTTTGAGCTTCTTCAACTGGCGCTGGTTTACGTTGCTTCATCAACGATGCTTTGATTAAGCGTGGGTCATTGCTGGCTTGGCCAAACTTCTGCGCTGCCACATAACGGTCAGCAAACAAGTCGCTGGCATCAAAGCTTAAACTGTCATTTTCAGACTTAGAGCTTTGAGTTGAGTTTGACACCACTGGTTTGTCTGCAGTAGGTTCAGCTTTAGTAGTCTCTGTTTTTTCATTGCTAACATCGGCTCTGCTTGGTTCAGACGCTTGGGCTTCAGAGCGGTTAGTCTCAGCCTTAATAGTGTCAGACTTAGCAGTGCTTTCATTGGTCTTTTGCTGCTTAATAGCCGATGACTTATCCTCTGAAGCGTGACGCGGCTGTTTTGGCTGCGCTTGCTCTGGCTTAGCCACTACTTCTACTTTGGCTTCAGTGTCAGCAGTGTCAGATTTAGCGTACTCTGGTTTGCCATGATCTGCAGCTTTACTCTGAACGTCTTTCTCAGCGGGCGCTTCTTCAGTAGACACTGACTTATCTTCCGCTTTAGCTACAGATTTTGTGTCTTGTTTTGGCTGCGCTTTTACATCAGATTTAGCATCAGACTTGGCTTCAGTAGCAGAAGTTGCTTTAGTATCATCTAGTGAGATATGAACCACTTCTGATTTTTTAAGCGTTGTTTCTGCTTCAGTGACGCGTAGATTCACTTCATTAGGATCTACGTTACGCTCGTTTTGTGCACGGCCTCCATTTCTATCTGAAGACTTGTTTCTGTCGTCTTGTTTAGCACGATTGTCTTGGCTAGATTTGCCTTGTGGCTGTTTGGTTTCACCACGCTCAATCGGACCGCGTGAGTCGCGTCTGCTATTGGCCTCACGTTTGGGTAGCTCTTTGGCAGTGCTGTTGTCTTGACTTGACGCTGAGCTCTCAGTCTCTGACTTATCTACTGAGCTATTAGATTTTCTGTCTTCTTTTTCAGGTTGACGGCGACGACTCTCAGGTTTAGCGCGCTTGTCATATTTGTTACGACTTCTATTATTGCGCGAACGACGGCGATCTTTGTCGTTATCGCTCTCATTGTCTGTATCACTGTCATTGTCTTCTTTGCCGTTCGCTTCATCTTGGGGAGCAGCTGGTACTATCGCAGCTTGTGGGGCTGGAGTAGGTGCGACAGGGGCAGCACTGACTTGACCAAAAGCCCCACGGCTTTGAGCGCCGGTGTTGACGATGGCTTCAATTGCTTGTGCGGCATCGGCGCTGCTAACGGTAGCAGACATCTGGGCTTGCGGGGTAGGGGCAAATAAATTTGATAGCCAAGCCACAGCAGAAGGTTTAGCCGCCTCGACAGGTGCTTGTGTTTGCGGCTGAGGGGCTTGGTTTTTTGCCGCTGGGGCTGGGGTAGTAGCCGCTTGCTTAGTCGGTGCAGTGTTAGCGGCTGCAGTAGGTGCATTGCTAGCTGATTGACGGGGCTGACGAATAGGCTGCTGTTCTGGACGTTCAGATTCGGCAGTTTGCCAGTCTACTTCATAGCCTAGGCCGCTGGTTTCTTGTTGCTGAGTATCGGTCACACGCTCATAGCTTGCAGGGGCAAAGCCATGATGATTAAAGTGGATATTGAAGTTAGGCGACTCTAAGTGAGCATGTGGCAAAATGGTAATGCGAGTACCACTGTCTTGCTCAAGATAAACCAAGCTTTCGCGTTTTTCATTCAATAAGAAAGCAGCAATATCAGTGGGTACTTCGGCCTGTACCTCACCATGACGCTCTTTTAAAGCCGTCTGTTCGATTTGACGCATGATAGACAGAGACAAAGAGCGTAAGTCGCGAATCATGCCATTACCATGACAACGTGGGCAAATATAACCGGTTGATTCCTCTAAAGAAGGACGCAGACGTTGACGGCTCATTTCCATCAAACCAAAGCGTGAAATTTCGCCAAACTGTACGCGGGCACGGTCGTATTTAGTCGCTTCAACTAGGCGCTTTTCAACTTCTTTTTGATGTTTGTGATCGCTCATGTCAATAAAGTCGATGACGATAAGACCGCCCATATCACGCAGACGTAATTGACGAGCAATTTCATCAGCCGCTTCTAAGTTGGTGTGATAAGCAGTTTCTGCAACATCGGCACCTTTAGTTGATTTGGCTGAGTTAATATCGATAGAGACTAACGCTTCTGTTTGATCAATAACGATTGAGCCGCCAGAAGGCAGACGAACTTCACGTTGATAGGCAGTCTCGATTTGACGCTCAACATTGAAGCTTGAGAACATAGGTTCAAAGTCAGTGTATTTACGTAGCTTATCGATTTGAGTGGGCATGACCGCTTTGATAAAGGTTTCAGCCTCAATAAAGGCTTCTTCATTATCAATCCAGATTTCACTGATATCATCACGTAAATAGTCACGTACGGCGCGAGTCACCACACCGGCTTCTTGGTGTACCAGACGCGGAGAAGCGTATTTCTTATTTTGGTCTTGGATGGCATTCCAGATATTCAGCAGATGGTTTAGATCATGCTGCAAGTCTTCTTGAGTCTTGCCAATACCAGCGGTACGTACGATAACGCTCATGCCTTTTGGTAGGTCTAAATTGCCTAGCATACGCTTCATATCTTCGCGTAGTTTGCCAGAGATTTGACGTGAAATACCGCCGCCTTTAGGATTGTTTGGCATTAAGACTAAGTAGCGACCGGCCAAAGAAACATAAGTAGAAAGGGCAGCGCCTTTGTTACCGCGCTCTTCTTTTTCGACTTGAACAATAAGCTCATCGCCTTCTTTGATCAGCTTACGGATGTTTTCTTCGCGAGGGTTGCCAGAAAGATATTCGCTGGCAATTTCACGAACAGGCAAGAAGCCTTGGCGCTTTGATCCATATTCGACAAAGACCGCTTCTAAAGAAGGCTCAACACGGGTAACGTGGCCTTTATAGATGTTGGCTTTTTTCTGTTCGCGGGTGCGGTTTTCAAGATCGAAGTCGTAAAGATGGTTGCCTTTGCATAAAGCAACACGAACTTCTTCGTTGTGAGTGGCGTTAATAAGAATGCGTTTCATTGCTGTGTCCTAGTTAGGTCATGACACACAATGGCTGGTATTTAGAAGTAAAGCTTGAGCATGAATGTGGCTAAAATATAAGCCCTATTAATAACGCATTTTTCTGATATTACAGTAAAAACGAACGGTATTTATGAGTAAATAGACCAATGACAAGTGTGATAATCAAACTGTAGGGCAGTGTATTTATTAAGCGTTAAACAGGGAGAGGCAGTTTTTAGCGTCCTGCTGTTATTAAGTATGCAGCTTATAGCAAACCTTTAAGATATATGGAGCTATGAGGCTCTCAAAGGTTACTATTAATTACGTGATGTATGACATCCGTAGTTACTGCTAGTTTTCAGCTTCTATTGACAAGAAGACTGCCTTACTATGTTAATGCTTAAAGTTGAAAATAGTCATAATCAAGTCATTCTGAACCTAGCTATTTAATGCATTTAAGGCGGAGTGTAAGGGCCACCTTATGTCATGCCGGTATGACGAACTAATTTGTATTGTAATTAGTGGGGTGTCAGTGACCAGAGAGTTAGTCTGTCTTAATTATATAAACTTAATCAATTAAATGTTAAACCCTAAAGTTTTATCTCATTATCAGTTTAGCGCCAAATTTGGCGGGGCGTACTTGGCAAATAACGGCTTTTTTATTCAGACAAAAAGCAAAATTTATTAAACGTTTAACTACAGTTATTTGACCGCCAATTCGGCGTAATTTGGTCTTATATATTCATGCTGTTTACCAGGGAATATAAGCGGTAGCTTAGACTTAGGTTGTATAAGGCGTAAGGTCATACGACGGGACTAGCGGCTACATTATTTCGCTGGGCTTTTAATAGCGGCGGCTTTTGGCTCGCGCTATTGTCTTTCCAAAATATTACAACATTGTGTACATGTTAAATTTAAATGGGGGTGTCGTGCCAAGTCGGCAAAAGAGAGCTATAAACTCCTAAACCACCTACCCAAAATCATTGTTTATAAAAATAACGTTGTGGGCTGACTTTATATTCCCTACGGAATATTTAAAAAGATACTTTATGCCAAACAGGTATGCTGTTGCTAATAGATATCAAATAATGGTGTAATCGAGTAAAGCTATAAAAGGGATCATAAAAAATGAGCGTTTATTCATAACAATACACGAGACACAAAGTCAACGTGTTAGACTATACCAAATCTTTTGCCAAACACCTAACAAAATATGTCAAAATTCCATCGAAAATCCGAGAAAAATGTAGATCAAATGAATAATGAAAATAGCAAAATAGAGCGTGACTTAGACGGTCTTATGGCCAGTGTTGGCGTTGAACCTTCTCAGGTTAGACGTCATTCTACCAAGGCGCGTCCGCAAAGTGCTGATGAAGATATTAAAGATTTTAGTCAGGTCAATCATTTAGAAGTGACCCGTCACCAACATGGTCAGCGCGTGGATAACTTCCTCTTAGCACGTCTTAAAGGCATGCCTCGCGCCCATATTTATAAAATGATTCGCTCTGATGAAGTGCGTATCAACAACAAACGCTGCAAGCCTTATGACAATCTTGAGCGTGGTGATGTGGTACGCATTGCCCCAGTTAGATTGGCCACTCGTGAAAAACCAGTAATTAGCGAAGGCTTTGCTAAGAGCTTACTAGAGCGTGTGGTATATGAAGACGAGGGGCTTATTGTATTAAATAAGCCTTCTGGTATGGCAGTGCATGGTGGTAGCGGCTTGGACTTCGGGGTTATTGAAGCCATGCGCGATGCCACTAGTAAAAAATATCTAGAATTGGTGCACCGTATTGACAAAGACACTTCCGGCTTATTGATGATTGCTAAGAAGCGCTCGACCCTAAAAGTGTTACAAGAGCATTTACGCGAGAAGACCATCCAAAAGCATTACTTGTGTATCGTCAAAGGGCAACCTGCGTTGAACGATATCAGCATTGATGCGCCGTTATTGCGTTATACGCTTGCCAGTGGTGAGCGACGAGTTAGGGTAGATAAGAATAGTCCCGACGCTAAGACGAGCCAAACCACGTGCAAGGTATTGGCCCGCTTTGAAATTAATGGTGAGCCGGTTAGTCTCATTGAAGCGATGCCACATACGGGCCGCACCCATCAAATCCGAGTGCATTTGGCTTATTTAGGTCATCCTATTCTGGGTGATGACAAATACCATATTCAGGATAACTCTGGGGTGCGTCGTCTGTGTCTACATGCGTGGCAACTAGATATTCCTGAGTATGAAACTATTAAAGCACCGCTACCAGAAGACATGCAATCTTTGTTGCCTGCTGACTTAAACTTAGATTAAAGCAGTCAGTGGGCAGTAACCACTGACTTAGGATATATGACTTTATAACCCATTGATTTAGAATAAGGACAGGCAACATGTCTCATTTGATGTCATCGGCAGCGGTGAACTCAAAAGCACAGAATTCAACAATGATGAGTGACTTACGTGATAAGTCGCTCATTATTTTTGATTGGGATGGTACGTTGATGGATTCCATAGGTTTAATTGTTAAATCTATGCATATCGCCGGTGAAGCCAATGGGTTTTATACCACTGATGAAGCGGTTAAATCTATTATCGGCTTAAGTCTTATTCGCGGGATACAGATCTTGTATCCGCAAGCCACCCCAGAGCAGCATTTAGCGATTCAGCAAAGCTATGCTGACTATTATGTGCAGGCAAGTATTGCACCTAATCAGCCTCATTCACAGTTTTTTGAAGGCATTGAGGGTATGTTGCAGCAGCTTAAACGACAACATAAGCAGTTGGCAGTAGCGACAGGCAAAAAGCGCGCTGGACTAGACCGAGTCATGGACTATTCACAAAGTCGTCATTATTTTGTTACCAGTCGATGTGCTGATGAGTCGGGGTCAAAACCGGATCCTCAAATGTTGATTGATATTTTACAAGAGACCAATCATAAGGTCTCTGAGGCCATATTTATTGGAGATAGTATCCATGATATACAGATGGCCAAGCAGCTAGATATGACTTCTATTGCCGTTAGTTATGGGGCAATGAGTAGAGAAGTACTTGCTGCGCAAAACCCTACTTATCATGTCGATACGCCAGCTCAACTGATTGAACTGTTAATCACAGACTAAGTGTTTGCTAAGGGTAGTTTCAATAAGGTGGGTGATAGGGCTATTTATGACACGGTCTGCCGACAGATAAATACCCAGCTCATTTTATGTTTCATTTTATTTTTTTTAATTGGACCGAGTAAATTTCGGCGTAATTGATTGGCCTTGCTGACTTGCTATGACTCATTCTACTTTTCGAAATAAGCTTCAAGCTTACATTCATCTGACTCGCTTTGATAAGCCGGTAGGCATTGAATTGTTATTATGGCCGACATTATGGGCGGTGTTCTTGGCGGCTTTTGGGGCGCCTAGCGCGTTATCTGAAGCGGCCATGACGGCTTTACCCAGTGTATTACCTTCTTGGTCTGTGTTACTGATTTTTGCTTTAGGGGCTATTTTGATGCGTGCGGCAGGCTGTGCCATCAATGACTTTGCAGACCGTAAAGTAGATGGCTCAGTGAGTCGTACCAAGGGGCGCCCTTTGGCCAATGGTAGACTGTCTGCAAAAGAGGCGGTAGGGGCGTTTTTGGTGCTATCTCTATTGAGTGCTAGTCTCTTATTATGGTTACCAATAGAGGTGTTTTACTGGTCTCTCGGGGCAGTTTTCTTAGCCTTTATTTATCCATTTATGAAACGTTATACCCATTTACCTCAAGTGTTTTTGGCAGCTGCTTTTGGATGGGCAATTCCTATGGCTTATGTGGCTGTACAGGGATATCCTGATATCTGGTGCTGGCTATTGTTTATCGCGTATATGTGCTGGACGGTGGCTTATGACACCCAATACGCCATGGCTGATCGCGAAGATGATTTAAAAATTGGGGTCAAGTCTACTGCCATCTTGTTTGGTCAGTTTGATGTGTTAATTATTGCCTTATTACAGACAGCCTTCTTGGGGCTAATGGGCGTGGTGCTGTATCACTATTTCTCTGATACGCGCTTGGGGCTGATTCCGGTCTATGCTTTAGGATTGGTAGCTATTTTATTTGCGCAACAAAATAGAGCGTGTGCCACACGGCAGCCCATGGCTTGTTTCAAAGCGTTTTTGGCCAATGTGTGGGTCGGACGTTATGTATTTTTAGTGGTCGCCTTAAGCTGTGTTTGGATTGAGTTCAACGGGATAAGTTAAACGTCTGTGTTTAAAAGCCATCACTTACTGCCTTTATTAATAGAGTTCACTCATGGCAAAACCTTCTAAGACCGCCTTAAACACTCAAACCTCACTAGAGGCACAAAGCCGGTTTCAACAAAACCTAATTAAAGAAGGTTTGACACGGTCTCAAGCGATAGAAATGGAGCGTAGTTTGGCTAAATTTGCCAATACTATGGACTCTTTTGTACGTATTCCTTTTACCAAACAAGGGGTCGGTGCAGATGCGGCACTGTCGACTATTCCGGTAGCAGGTGATGTGGCAGGGCTGTTATTAACGGGCTATGCTTTTGTGTTAGGCAGAAGACTGGGTGTGCCAGCAGCTAAACTAATACCGGCTATTAGGTTGGCCTTAATTGATTTGGTAGTTGGAGTGGTGCCCGTAGCTGGCACCGTCATGGATGTCTTTTTACGACCCAGTCGTAAGACGTTAGAGATTGTAAGGGCACACTTAAAGACGGAATATGACATAGAGGAGACCGCTCATATTGAGCGTCCATTTATGCATCAAGCATTGCAAAAAAAGCAGCAGCGCTCGAAATTTTGGCGAAATCCAGTGATGGCTTGGGTTTATTTGCATATTCCTGATATTTTAGGATTAATTGTGCTGATACTAATGGGGCTTGCACTTTGGAGCGTAAGTAGCTGGATGGTTGGTTTGTTTAGCAATCAGGTTTAATGCGGGGCTATTTCTAATATTTACGGTACAGTTTTTATCTGAAGAAATTGTTATTTCAACGACCATGATTCTGAAATAAGCTAATGAAAGTTAAGATAAATCAAAAAACAGGCAGTAGGCTGATGCTACTGCCTGTTTTTTTGTTTTCCAATTTTACTCAACATAAAGTCAACCGCTCAATATTAGATTAATTATGGTCAGAGTGTCTACGGTTAGGCTATTAAGCTTTTGATGTTGAACTATTTAGGGTTGATTACTTCTTAGGTTTGATCACTTCAGCGTCCGTTTTTACCGCATCAAATTTAATGGTCTCATTTTCATATAATAAGTCTATTTTAGAACCACCCCCATGGGTGACTAATTCAATAGAACCATCTGCCGAGCGATACGTAGGATTATTTCCTTGTCCAGGAGGGGCGGTCAGCAATATGCGTTTACCTGAGGGCATTCTTAAACTGGCTTGTAGGGCATCAGTTGCTGAGGTCTGGAAGGTAACATGGATACTGCGACCATTACTGTCTTTATATTCAACATCGGTCAATTGAACTTCTGAAGCAGGAGCCGCAGCTTTTGCTGCAGGTGCTAATTCTGAGCCAGTAGCAGGATCGGCATTAGTAGATTCAGCTTCTGATGTCTGGGAAGCATCATTTGCAGTGGCTTCACTATCAGGAGTAGGGTGCTCAACATCAACGACTTCTACTGGTTTCGATGGCTGGCTAGTCTCTACAGTCGATGTCTCAGTAGTGTTTACCGCTGTCGTGTTTTCAGTGGTGTTTTTATTCGAATCCTCTTGCTCCTCATTAGGTTTTTGGCAAGCGCTTAAGCTAAGTAAACTACTCAGCATTACGGTACATACGGCAAGCTTAGGTACTGAACGGGTTGAAAATATATTTGTCATTGTTCTCTCACTTCTTATGATTTTATTTTTGAAGTATTTAAACTGATTTAAATCATTAAAGATTGTATCGACAATACTCAGTAAAATCGGCACTATCAATATCCAGTAAGTCTGTAAAGCAAGGTATAAAGTTAAACATACCCTAGGTCCAGACACAGTTTTAACTGTGTATGAGTTATTTAGCCAATTCTATCCGTCGCGCAAATATAGGGCAGTAAGGCCTCGCTAAGGTAGAACAAGACTGCATTTAACAGAGTATATCTTTTGCCTACTGCTATAGCTTATAGTGCTTAATATTTAGCTTTCAATTAAGGTTATTGTTTATTAACTATTAGGCTTAAGTATTGACAGTAATGACTAAGCGCCGGCCACTGGCATGGTTACGGTGTTCACATAGATACACCCCTTGCCAAGTTCCTAGTCCCAATCGCCCTCTAATTAACGGAATATTTAAACTCACACCTAACATAATGCTCTTGAAGTGGGCAGGCAAATCATCTGAGCCTTCTAACGTGTGGCGATACTGAGGTTGATTAGCAGGCGCTATCGTATTTAACCAATCTTCAGTATCTAGACGCACATCCGGATCTGCATTCTCATTGAAAATCAAATAAAGCTGTCTATGAGCATATTGGTCGTTACAAGTTGCTCTCCAACGTCTGTAAACATTAAAAAATTAAGCGATAAGTGCCCCTATTAAGTTAAGTAATAGAGGCGCTTATTTTATGTAAAAATTTAATATTATCTTAACAATAATTTAAGATAATTAGTTTAATGTTTACTAATACGTATAACTGTGGTTGTATACATAGGAAGTGCAATGTATTAATAGTTAACCGTTAATCTATTACGGTATGAAAACTTTTTAAATAAACACACTAATTATATGATTTAGCACTAGAAGGATAACAGCAATGAGTAAAACACCACGAGCAGGATCTAAATCGACCGTACTTATTGCAATCAGTAATGGACCCTCATTCAATTACACCTCATATAAAAAAGATACCGTTGCTGGTTATACGTTGTACTCATTTATCGATAATGCAGAGGCGACAGCCGAACATACTTTTTTTAACGGTCAGCCTGCCTACTTACTTGATCAAACTACTCAGCCCAAATGCTTCGGTGATGCAGCGGGTAGAGGAGGCGGTGTGAAATCAGGTACTGTCGGCGGTAAGGTCAAGCCTATATCAGGATCAAGCACTATATTTATCGAAGGCAAGGCACTGGTTAGAGAAGGTGATGCTTGCACGATGAACAACGGCAATGTCAAAGGGATGTATATCACGGTAGATGCCACTCAGGCTGAGCAAATTATGGCGCAATGGGCTGATCTATCAACTAAGGACGCTCTAGCAGATGGTGGGCTTTGGGCAGGTCCTGGAGAGGGAAATACTGATCGACGGACCGGTAAGGTGTACCCTACAAAATCTGAACAGGCTTTAGAGGTCACTAGAATTAGGGAAGCATATGAGACCATGATTGCTAGAGCTAGGTTCTTAGGACAAGATTTTGCGGCAGATAATCTACAACGCTTTATTGATGGTGAAGGTAGTGTTAAAAATATTCCTTCTGACTATATTAGGCAATATGGCGCTATACAAGATGCAGAACAAAGAATCAGAGGTTATATTGAGAAAAATCAATTACAGGGTGAAACAGGTGAATTTTCTATAGACGATAATAAAATAGTATCTAAAGACAGTTGGGATGCTGATATCTACGAATACAACCCACTTTCTGAGTTAGCCTACGCATCAGGAGCAAGTGATATCAGATCGGATGTTGAAATAGTATTATATAAAGATGGCGATTCACACTATAAAGGAGAGGGGATTGTCAGTATGAATTGGAGTGATCCTTACGATTGGAATGAAGGACAAGGGTTTCGCATACCGGGAACGGGTATGGTGAGCGATGACGATGGTATATATCTAAAAGAAAACGACGGTGCAAAAGATTTTTTAATGGAATCCAAATGGCAGTCATCTTTTGAAGGTATCTATAACCCAGAAACTAAAAAATGGGAATCGATCGAATGGATAGATTGACTTTTGCTTTATGCTGTTGCTTTTTCATTTCCCTAACCTCGTCATGCACTGTGCAAAGAGATTATATTCCATTAAACCTAGAGAAGCTCGAAATAGTAAATAATGTCATCGAAAGCCAGTGTTTAAATAAGTTTGATAACGATGTGTTGATAACTGTATTGGAAAACGAGAACATAAGCTATGTTGTTGAAAACAATAAAGTTTACGTGGAGAGAAGAGTAATGAATAAAAAGGATTTTTTTGATGATATCAACCGTGATATACAAAACGAACTTTTAGATGACAATATTCCAGAAGGATATGTCCCATTTAAGTACAGAAGGTTAAACAAAAGAGCCAATAGATATGAAACAAGACCACTAGATAATCTAGACAAAGCTTTGCTGCCAGATATTATAAAAAGAGGAGGTTTTAAATATGTTGTTATCAATAATTGTCTTTATGTAGAACGAGAATTGATAGACAATCAAGATTTTCTTAGTAAAGCAGTCCGTATGCTAGATTTTGAGCGTGGCGAAGGACCTGACCCGTATCGTCATTAACAAAGGACCCTCATTCAATTACACCTCATATAAAAAAGATACCGTTGCTGGTTATACGTTGTACTCATTTATCGATAATGCAGAGGCGATATCAGATCGGATGTTGAAATAGTATTATATAAAGATGGCGATTCGCACTATAAAGGAGAGGGGGTTGTCAGTATGAATTGGAGTGATCCTTACGATTGGAATGAAGGACAGGGATTTTGCATACCGGAAACGGGTATGGTGAGCGATGACGATGGTATATATCTAAAAGAAAACGGCGGTGCAAAAGATTTTTTGATGAAATCCAAATGGCAGTCATCTTTTGAAGGTATCTATAACCCAGAAACTAAAAAATGGGAATCGATCGAATGGATAGATTGACTTTCGTTTTATGCTGTTGCTTTTTTATTTCCTTAACTTCGTCATGCACTGTGCAAAGGGATCTTGTTCCATTAAATCTAGAGAAGCTCGAAATAGTAAATAATGTCATCGAAAGCCAGTGTTTAAATAAGTTTGATAACGATGTGTTGATAACTGTATTGGAAAACAAGAACATAAGCTATGTTGTTGAAAATAATAAAGTTTACGTGGAGAGAAGAGTAATGAATAAAAAGGATTTTTTTGATAATATTAATCGTGATATACAAAACGAACTTTCAGATGACAGTATTCCAAAAGGATATGTCCCATTTAAATACAGAAGATTAAACATAAAAGCCAATATATATGAAACAAGACCGCTAGACGATTTAGACAAAGCTTTGCTGCCAGATATCGTTAAGAAAAACGGATTCAAATACATATTAAAAAACGATTGTCTTTATGTAGAGAAAGAATTGATAGAAAATCAGGATTTTCTTAGTAAGGCAGTGGGTATGCTAGATTTTGAGCGTGGCGAAGGACCTGACCCGTATCGGCATTAATAAAGGATCTTCCTTTAAGCTTTCCATAAAAACTGTTGACTAGTTATTGTATTTCAATTTCTAACTTTAATCCAACAACCGAAGGGCATTAGCATCAACTCCACGACTTTTGCTCTGTTTCTGTTCTAGTTCTGATCGCTACGTTTGCCTTGTCAGTTCGGCTCTATAATAGACTGCTCTATATAAGGCGTAATAATATGCACGCCACGCGCATGGGCAGGCAGGGTGATTGTGGTTTGATAGTAGGCCATAAAGACCAGCTCCTATAGATTAAAGCTTCTAATAAGTTAAAACACTAAAATTTAAAACGCTATAAGCTAAAAAATCCACTATCTAGCAGATACTGTGCCTGCGACAGTTTGCTTTTTAAGGTGCTATTGACAGACTGTAGTGTCTCTGGCGAAGCAGATCCAGTTTGATACTGCTGCTCAGCAACTTTTTCTAAGCGGTTTAAACAATCATCTATTAACTGCTGCACGCGATCGATTTTCTGTTCTAGTAAGGCTTGATGATGCGAAGAAATTTTATTTAGTGAGCCGTTATCATCGAGTGTCGCACTGTTTGTCTCATTCAAAGCACTACGTAATAATTGAGGTAGGGCTTTGCTCAGTATTTTATCAAAAGCAGATAAATCGATGCTATTACCCAATAGGGCTTCGCTATAGGCAATGGTATTTTCTGCGGTAAAAGTCAGTTGTCCCAGTTGTAATAATATACCTTGTTCAAAATAGGCCGCATGGTTTGCCAAGCTTAATTCACTGGGTGCGATGATATCGCAGTCTTTTAAGTAGCTGTGACCTCGTTCAATTAATAGCTCAGATGTCGGCACATCTTGTAACTCGCTTAAATCCATGTCCGGTGCCTTTAGCGACTGCAAACTGTCATTGGTAGGGGCATCAGGGTGAAATTCTCCGTATACCGATTGCAAGTAGCTGCGATTTGCTAAGATATTGGTCGCAACCTGCTGTTGTCCATCACTTTGTATACGCTGCATAAATTCTAGCACTGAGGTAAGTTGACCGTAAGTAATGTCTTGGCTGGTCAAATTGTTTTGGTTATCTATAATTGCGTTTTCCGCGTAGTCTGTGTCTAAAGCCAAGTAATCTTCAATAATTTCACTGAGTCTGGTGCCAGCTAATTTATCCACAGTGAAACGCTGCTCAGGATCTAGTTTTACTGAAGCCAGTGCCAGATATTGGCTGTGAATCTTACCCAGTAATTGACGAAAGCTGATAGGCAGAGCCGGATGGTTACGGTACTGATTAATGGCATTGGCAATTTGCAACTGTTCTGCAGAGGCTTTAGTACCATGATTTTGGGTGGCCGAACCTGCATTGCCAAGATACTTCTGAGTGGGCTGTTGATTCTCCAACAGATTTTGGTTCGAGCGCCCTCTGACCACAAATACGGTAGGAACAATGACAATGAGGCTTATGATCAATAGCAATAACGGATAAGACATGACAGAGTTAACTTCTTAAATTAGTGGGATAATGTCAAACTAAAGCGATAAAGTCGGTAAAAGATATACTATTAATTAAATAGATATTTAACAGGAAAGGATAAAACATAACCTTCACCAATAAAAAAACTCAATTTAATTGAGGGTAACTTCTAGATGAGCAATCAATAAGCGAAGCTCATGTCTTTCCAGTGTAGACAAGCTATGAGTAGGTTTAAATACCGCTTATGTAACTTGCAGCTTGGAGTAAGTATTAGACAAAGAGGCAGAATGAGAAGGAAAACAACCCGTTTGAGACAGCGTTCGCTTTTATACCAGTAAACACTTTCCACAAAAAATAACAGATAAAAAAATAGCCAAGTCGCAAAGCTTTGATAGGCTGCTAGGGAGTGTATAATAGGCACTCGAAAAAGCAGAGCAGACAAAACTTTAGAGACTGGCTATTTATGGGTTGGTGATTTTACCCGATCCCTTTAATCCATAATATAAATGGGTCAAAGGGAGTTAGTGCAAAATTACTGACTAACGCGAGTTTGGTAATCACCTGTACGAGTATCTACACGTACTACTTCATTTTGTTGTACGAATAAAGGCACACGAACCACAGCACCCGTTTCTAAGCGAGCAGGCTTACCACCGCCACCAGATGTATCACCACGAACGCCTGGATCAGTTTCAACGATTTCAAGCTCAACAAAGTTTGGTGCAGTCACTGATAAAGGCACACCGTTGAATAGAGTGATGGTGCATAAATCGTTGCCGTTCTCTTTTAACCATTGCTTCGCATCCGCCATTGCATTAGCATCTGCTTGCAATTGCTCAAAGGTCTCAGGGTGCATGAAATGCCAAAACTCACCATCGTTATATAGATAGTTCATTTCAGTATCTACAACATCTGCTGCATCTAAGCTGTCGCCTGATTTGAAAGTTTGCTCCAATACTTTGCCCGTGCGCAAGTTACGTAATTTGACGCGGTTAAAAGCTTGGCCTTTGCCTGGCTTAACAAATTCGTTATCGATAATGGCACAAGGATGGCCATCGTACATAACTTTAAGACCGGCTTTAAATTCGTTAGTTGAAAAACTTGCCACAATATTGCTCCTGATACATTTCAAATTAATGACAAAAAATCAAATATGATGAGTCCCATGATAAACCATTTACCCGAACAAAAAAACAAGCAAATCCTTATTACATCAGTCGCTACTGGCTCATCTGAGCTTAATTCGAATGACAAATTTAAGGAGAAAGCTACGAGTAATCAGCCTATCAGTTGGCAAACACAAGTTGCAGATGTTATTACAGATATAGATCAGTTGCTAGCTATTTTAGAATTATCTGATATTAAGTCTGAACTTTATATCCCTAAAGGCTTTGGTTTACGTGTGCCTAAGGCTTTTGTGGCTAAGATGAAAAAGGGTGATCCTAAAGATCCTCTGCTGCTACAAGTACTGCCCAGTAAGCTTGAGCAGGCTAAGATTAGCGGTTATGTGACCGATCCTTTAGCTGAAAATGAACAAAACCCCATTAAAGGTTTGTTACATAAATATCATTCTCGAGTCTTAGTGACCGTTACCGGTGCCTGTGCCATTCATTGCCGTTACTGCTTTAGACAACACTTTGATTATCAAGGAAACTTGCCAAAATCAGAGCAGCTTGAGCTTATCCAAGATTATATTGGTCAACATCCTGAGATTCGAGAAGTGTTATTGAGTGGTGGCGACCCGTTGAGCCTGTCAAATCGACGTTTATTTTTATGGCTAGACGCGTTAGAAGCTTTGCCGCAAATTAGCACCATACGGATTCATACGCGATTGCCTATCGTCATTCCGGAGCGATTAGACTCAGAGCTCTTATCTCGGTTACAAGCCAGTCGCTGCCAAATCGTTATGGTGGTGCATACCAACCATGCCAATGAGATTGATGAGCATACAGCCAATTATTTGCTACAAGCACGGCAAAAAGGCATTACCTTATTGAATCAGACGGTACTGTTAGCAGGAATTAATGACTCAGTGTCGGTACAAGTTGACTTAAGCGAGCAACTTTTTGCAGCAGGCGTGTTGCCTTATTATTTGCATCTGTTGGACAAAGTAGAAGGCGCAGCTCATTTTGATATGACTCAGCGCCGAGCTGTTGAGTTATATTGGGAAATGTTGCAGCAGTTACCGGGGTATTTAGTGCCAAAATTGGTACAAGAGCTTCCTAACCGACCCTTTAAAACGCCAGTAGACCTATACAATCATTATTAATGGCGTAAAATAGTCTTCTTTGAGTTAGCAGTCTCTAACCTTGCCAACTTTAGTAATACCTATCCTTATAAGTGAGTTGATGATGTTAAAAATTTATAGCCCACACGCTAGTGTCCAACACTCAAAGTACCGTCTAAGCGTCAAGAAGTTAAGCGTTTCATTATTATTGTCAGGTTTAACTGCTCTGAGTGTGGGCTGTACACCGACCCCGCCTGATCATCGTGCTCAAGTCACTGCTCCCGTCTATGAGGCAGGGGATAGTTATAGAGGTGAGCAGCTTTATGAGGACCAGTGTAGCCAGTGTCATACGCTAAAGCCAGGCAGCAATAAAAAAGGCCCACAGTTGATTGGGGTCTATATGGCGCCGTCGGCACAACTAAAGGATTACAAATACAGTGAAGCGCTAGAAAAAGCACATTGGGTATGGGATGCCAAAACGCTAGATTCTTATATCGCAGATCCTGAAGCAGTATTGGCAGACACACGTATGCTGTCAGACCCAATACCGAATGCCAAAGACAGACAAGACATTATCGCCTATTTGTCTACTTTAGGCCGAGAAGCACCGCCTGTCGCTGAAGAAACTAAGTAGCCCCATATTTGGAAGTGAATTTTGGTGAATACTGAGGTGTATTTTACTCATGTTTATTTCTCCGAAGTTCACTTCGTCCTTGTTTATTCACTCTATTATTAACTCTATCATAGTCATTTCGCCAGTAGTGGGTAGGGATTAACAGCACCTGATTGGGTATAGATGCCATAATGTACATGGGGCGGGGTGCCTTTGGCGTTGCCACTATCACCAACATAGCCCAAGACAGTGCCCACTTCTACCCAGTCACCAGGCTGAATATCAGCAAATTGCTGCAGGTGAGCGTAATAGTGACCGACCCCGCCTGGACCCAATATAGAGACAACATTACCGCCCAACGAATCTGTGCCTACTTTTCGTACGATACCTGGGGTCGTGCTATGAATAGGTGTTCCTTGTGCTGCAAAAATATCTATGCCTTCATGATGACGCCCTCCACTTCGAGCCGCTCCCCAAGTATCGGTTAAATGAGCGTTTGGGATAGGCGTAGGTAAGCTATTTGGCTGAGGCGGGTCTTGTTTTATCAGTTTGCTATATCGCATTGCATTGCCAACATACGTGGTTAACTGTTGACGAATGTCTGCTGAATATACAAAGGCCAAATACCCCACCCCTAGCAGTAACAAGATTTTAAGCAGACGTTTCAGTAAGGCTATGGGTCCATTTGAGCCAGATGGGGGTGTGCTTTGATTAGCAGCATTGGAATAGGTCATAAACTGAAATCGCTCTTCAAGTGAATAGGATGTTTAGATAATTAACACCTAAATGTGAAAGCTAAAAGTTAAACAGGCTTATAATACCGAGCGTATTAGCACCGTTAAGTTATGGCTATAGTAGAAAAAAAGCAGTTTGTTAAACAAAGTCTGTCAAAATCAGTATATAGCGATGGACCGTAGGATTGATGAGGAATTAATGAAAAGCATTAGGAAAATCTCATCAATTGAATACATAATAAAAAACCGTGCTCTAGGCACGGTTTTTTATATTTAGCTTTTAGCATTTAGTACTTAATGCAGGGACGATACTTAGCCATAAGCCATAGCCATAAATACTACTTATTATGGCGCTGCTTATCGGCATGATTTCTGGCCATACGTTGTTCTAGAGTCATTTCTGCATCACGCAAACGAGGGTCATTTTGGTGCGCCTCATTAAAATCTGTTTGGTCTACTTGTTCCTCTACGCTGTTCTGTTCAGAGGTCATTTCGACATCCCCATCTTGTTCATAGCCATGAGCACTATTGGCATCGCCTGTTTCTTCTTGTATCTCAGATTGAACAGGCTGGCTAGAGTGAGTAGCTGCTGAAGATGATGTAGGATTCTCAATCTCTTCAATAACATAAGGCGTTAAGTTACCTGCAGCATTCTCAAGCGTGTGTGGGTTTTCACGTGGTAAAGCATGAATGAGATGCTCATCGAAAACATCAGTTAATAGTGCATCGAAACGTATCGCATTATATTCGATCAGCTGCTCTGATTCTGCTTCAGTAATCACACCCTCTTTTAGAGCAGTCAGTACATGATCTTCAAAAGTTAAGCCCACAAACTTACCTTTGTGTTCAGATTTTTTGAATTTCTGCCATAAAGGTTCAACTTGAAGCAAGGTCTGATAAGCATTTTCGATACGACCGGTGTTGTCTTCAGGATTGGTGGTGTAGTAAACCAGACTTTTAATCTGCTCGCGGAAAGGGTTCTCCTTGCCATCAAGCATAATAAGTTCACCAACTTGACGTTTAAGGTCATCACTGGGCTTGTCTGTGAAGTCGCCACCTGGGAAACACACAAACTTAACTAAGCTTGCTGCCATACGATTAGGGAAGTTCTCAAATATCTCAAAGAATGCTTCCTGAATGATATATAAAGATTTCTCTAACGCTAAACGAGCATGAAGTTGCTCTGACTCCGACTGGCTACCATGGGCATAATATTGCAAGATGGCAGTCATAATGAATAAATGTGCATGAATGTCAGCCAAACGTCCTGACAGCATCTCTTTACGTTTTAGGTCACCCGCAAGTATGCCAAGTGCCATATCAGCCGTTAACGCAAAGTTGGCGCTCAAACGGTTAATCTTTTTGTAGTAAGGGCGGGTGAAGCTATCCGCATACTTAGGTGCGCTACCACTGCCACCAAAATAGCCGGCCACAAAGGACTTCGCACCGCGATTAAAGGTATAGCCTAAGTGCTTGAAGAACATGTCATCAAATTTGCGTTGTGCTTCTTTTTTATCATCGCTTTGAAGCAGTTGTAACTCTTCAAATAGGTAAGGGTGACAACGCATGGCACCTTGACCAAAAATCATCAATGAACGGGTTAGAATGTTAGCGCCTTCCACTGTGATAGACACTGGAATCGCTTGATAAGGTAGGGCTAAGAAGTTACGAGGGCCTAACTGAATAGCACGACCACCCACGATGTCCATACCATCGTTGACCAGACCGCGCATGGTCTCAGTCGCATAGTATTTGGCCATAGCGGTCATGACTGATGGAGTACCGCCTTCATTTAAACCACAAGTGACTAAGTGACGGAACGACTCTAGCATATAAGTACTGCTGGCAATATTACTACTGGCTTCTTGTACCCCTTCAAATTTACCAACAGGTATTTTGAACTGCTCACGAACCTTAGCAAATGCACCCACAGTCAAGTAGGTCATTTCGCCTGCAGAAGTAGAGAGGGCGGGCAATGATATACCACGACCTACCGCCAAACACTCCATTAGCATGCGCCAACCTCTACCAGCGTTTTCAATACCACCGATAATGAAATCAAGCGGGATAAACACATCTTTGCCCACCACGGTACCATTCATAAACGGTGAGCCAGGGTTATGACGTTCACCAGTCTTAACACCTTCGTAGCTGGCCGGAATTAGAGCACAAGTAATGCCATAATCGGTTTTATTTTTATCGCCTAATAAGCCGTCAGGGTCATGAAGTTTGAAAGCCAAACCAACCACAGTGGCTATCGGGGCAAGGGTAATCCAGCGTTTAGAGAAAGTCATATTTAGACCCAATACTTCACGGCCTTCATACATACCATAACAGACTACCCCAGTATCGGGGATAGCGCCGGCATCTGAGCCTGCTTCAGGACCTGTTAGACCAAAGCAAGGAATTTCAGTACCATTTGCTAAACCTGGCAACCAGCGCTGCTTTTGTTCCTCAGTACCATAGTGCATCAATAGCTCACCTGGACCTAAGGAGTTTGGCACCATACAGCTTACTGCTGCGGTTAAGCTACGTGACGCAATTTTACTCATGATACGGCTTTGAGCATAAGGTGTGAATTCACGTCCGCCGTAGCTTTCAGGGATAATTAAACCTAAGAATCCATTGTCTTTAATATATTGCCAAGCTTCTGGCGATAGATCTTTATCATGATGATGGATTTGCCACTCATCTAACATGGAACATAAGGTTTCCACTTCATTGTCAATGAATGACTGCTCTTTTTCTGACAACGTCGGATGTTTGAAGTTGGCAAATTTATTCCAGTCGGGCGCACCCATGAAGAGCTCTTTTTCCCACCAACTGGTACCGGCATCTAAAGCTTCACGTTCAGTATCACTCATACTTGGCATTGCCCCAGCCAAGGTGTTATAGGCCGTATTACTGATTAATGATTGACGTAAAGGCGGAATTAATACAAGCAAGCTGCCTATGATCAATGGCACGCCCAGTAATAATGACCAGGGGGCGATAATAGCGGCCACAACAGCAATAATAATAATTAAAGCTGCGCCTACAGTGCGGCTTAAACCGTATAAAAATACCAATAGTAAAGCAAACAGCTGCAATAGTATGGCGAGTATAAAAAAGCCAACTAAGGTTAAAGTTGTCATAGTTTGCACCCTAAAAATTAAAATAAGTTAGATTCAGAAGCTTATGTTTTATTATTTGCACTTCTTTATAAATACCGTCTCTTCACTATTGTTGGCTCTTTAATGACTACTTATTAATTGATGATTACCTATTAATCTGCTCATCAATCTATTTACCGATCCATCCATATAATTGTATGTACCGATCTAATTAATAAATAATGATAGGTAGATGATTTAGACAGCCATTTGAACAACTATTTAAATAACCATTAATAGAGTCTGCCACTAATAAAGAAAATAATATCTATGTTACAGAGTAAGTAGGTAGAAAGAGATAATCAAGACTAGAATCTTTACAATTGGTTAATTTCGTAGCATTTATTTTTAAGCTTTTTAATAAGTTCGCTATCAATCAACCATGATGGTAGTTTTAAACCTTGGAATTATGCAATTAGTTGAGTCTGATTAAAAGGGAAAAGTCCCCGTTTCTGCAAAAGAAAGGGTGTCATTGCGTCCGACAATAATATGATCGACTAGGCTTAAGTCAATGGCTTGGCAGGCCTGCTTTAAGGTTTCGGTTAAATGAATATCAGCGTCAGAAGGTGTGGCATCTTGATTAGGGTGATTGTGAGCTATTATAAGTTGGCTAGAACCCTGCTCTAAACCATGGCGTAACACTTGTTTGATACATACTGAGCAAGAAGAAATACCGCCCACAAAAAGAACTTTAAAATCTAAAAGATTTAATCCATTGTCTAGACACAATACGGCGAATACTTCATTGGTCTCACGGCGCAATTGAGTGGTGATATAGTCTTTCACCACTTGTGACCGGTTCAGACTATTGCCAGACTTTAACTCGCTGTCTAAGTAACGTTTGCCAATCTCAAGACTGGCGAGTAACTGTGCATACTTTGCCGTGCCAATGCCATGATAGGCCAATACCTCCTCTTTTGGGGCTACTAATAGCTCGGCAATACTGCCAAATTTATCAATTAAGCTGCGGGCAAGTTCGATGGCAGACTGCGCTTTGGTGCCCGTGCGCAGAAATATGGCCAATATCTCAGCATCAGTTAAATACTCAGGCCCGTGTTTAAGCAGTTTTTCTCGCGGTCGATCGTCTTCGTGCCAGTCTTTAATCGCCATTATTTAAGCCTGTGTTTGAGTAGAGCAAGGGAAAAGTGATGAAGGTATTATCGTGAGACGGGTAGGTTTCAACTTTTGAAAGGCCAGTGCTTATAAGATTAGCTTTTATAACGTTAGTGTTTACAACAATGATGTTTATTAGGTCTATGTTTGTTAAACCTTTATTTACTAAACCGGTATTTATCAAGTCGGTATTTATTAAGTCAATGTCTAGTCGGTTAGTGCGGTAGAATCGGGTAAAGGTATGTATTATATTATACCTATTTTAAATAAATAAAATTAAGTTTATCTTATCTATGTTTTGAAAATCGCTATGAGCCGTTTTACTGTGAATTTTATTATTTACCTAATATCTTGGATATGTCTTAAATGAAAACCAATGAAATAACTATTAAACCCCTCACTGAATCAGATTATTCTGATTGGCATAAGTACTGGCAAGCTTATTTAAGTTTCTATAAAACTGTGTTAACGGCAGAGGTGACTGAGGCCACTTGGTCAAAGATATTAGACCATGATGTGCCTATTTATGGGTTCGGGGCATTTAAGGGTACTAAGCTTGTCGGTATTACCCATGTGGTACTGCACCCCAATACTTGGAACACTACAGACTGCTGCTATCTTGAAGACTTGTATGTTGATAGCGCGGCTAGAGGTTTGGGCATAGGGCTAATGCTGATTGAGCAGGTGTATCAGTTTGCCGAAGCGCATAATTGCAATCGTGTGTACTGGGTGACCAATGCGGATAATAGAACCGCGCGTTACTTGTACGACAAATTAGCCCAACAAACCGACGTGGTTCAGTACCGTAAGGACTTACCTTTATAGTCGTTATAGCAGGCAGGGCTTTTATAAATGGGATTATTAAATCTATCCAAAGGCCCCTGAAACTTGTTACCATAAGCACATTTTATTAAATGCTATTAATTAGTGCTGTGAAACCATCTATCGCTTTATATCACTTGATTATTAGGCTTTTGCATTTTGTCCTTTAAGGTAATCCTCAGTTATGAGCCAAATCTTCACTCCAGTCGTTCCTGTTGCCCCAAATATCACTAACGTTATTCTCGCCATAACCGGTGGGATTGCTGCCTATAAATCTGCTTTGTTGGCGCGCTTGCTGATCAAAGCTGGATTCGAAGTTAGGGTAATAATGACCCAAGGTGCGCAGCAGTTTATTACGCCATTGACGCTACAAGCACTGACCGGTAATGAGGTACATACTGAATTACTAGATACCAAAGCCGAAGCGGGTATGGGTCACATCGAGTTGGCAAAATGGGCGGATCTTATTGTTATTGCACCGGCTTCAGCCAACACTTTAGCGCGTTTGGCAATGGGTATGGCCGATGATCTATTGGCGACCGTATGTCTGGCAACGACTGCTCCAGTGATGGTCGCTCCTGCAATGAATCAACAAATGTGGGCACATCCTGCAGTTCAACTTAATGTACAAACTTTAGCTGATATGGGCTATGAGATGATTAAGCCTGATAGTGGCATACAGGCTTGTGGAGATACGGGGGCTGGCCGATTGCCAGAGCCTGAGATTTTATTAAGACGGGTTATTAATTTTAAAGCTAAGCTCATGACACCGCAGTACTTGGCGGGCAAGAAAGTGACCATTACAGCGGGTCCAACTATAGAGTCCATTGACCCTGTAAGATTTTTGTCCAATCATTCAACAGGCAAAATGGGCTTTGCCTTAGCGCGAGCTTGCCGTGATGCTGGTGCTGAAGTCACTTTAATAGCCGGTGGTAAGGTCGGGCTTGAGACGCCTTTAGATGTGCAACGTGTGAATGTTTTGTCGGCCAATGACATGATGCAAGCTGCGGAAAGGTCTGCTCAAGCTGAATGTGATATTTTTATTGCCTCGGCAGCAGTGGCAGATTATCGTACGCGGGATGCGGCACCTCAAAAAATCAAGAAGACTCAAGAGCAAATGACTTTGGAGCTGGTGAAGAACCCAGACATTTTAGCGACTATTTCACACAATTATCCTGATATGTTTATGGTAGGTTTTGCAGCTGAGACTCAGGATGTCGAAAAATATGCCCGAGGTAAGTTGGTATCTAAGAACTTAGATATGATTGCTTGTAATGATGTGTCACGTTCAGATATTGGCTTTGCCAGTGATGAAAATGCGATGACGGTGTTTTTTGCTGAACAATATCAAAAACAGCCTGTTGAATTAGAAAAAATGGATAAAAATAACATAGCAGAACATTTAGTTAACTTAATAGGTACCATTATTAAGTAAACAATACCTTAAAATTAAAAGTGAGCAGATAAGGAAGAAATAGCGGTAAGATACGATTATTTATCAAGAATATCTATTAAAAAGCCTATTGGAAACAATAGGCTTTAATTTGTAGGTCATAATCCAGACCAGCTATTGATAGAAAGATAAAGGGCAAAACCACTTACTGATTAAATTTCCCTTAAAAGCTGTCCAAAAAACGCACTTAAAAAATCAATAATAGTTAAGGGTAAGTCATGACAGAGACTTCAGAGCAGTCAAATATAACCAAGATTAAAAACATCAATTCTACATTAGAGGCCATGTTGTCACACCGTTCAGTTCGTAGCTTTACCGATGAACCTATCAGTGCCGAGATGTTAGAGGCGGTATTAGAAGCGGGCCGTGCCGTCTCAACGTCTAACTATATGCAGTCGGTCAGTGTCATTCGTATCACCGATCGAGAGCAGCGTATTAAATTTCATCAAATCTCTAATGGGATGAGCGAAGAGGAATACAATCAAGCCTTAAGTGAAGGTAAAAAGCTGGCGCATCCTTATGTTCTAGAGTGTCCAGAGTATTTGGTGTTTTGTATGGATAACTATCGTCATAACATGGTTGAGCCAGAAGCACAGCTTGATTGGATGGAGGTAATTTTAATCTCTGCGTTAGACGCTGGATTATTTGCTCAAAACGTATTGGCTGCGGCTGAATCTCTTGGTTTAGGCGGTGTTTATATTGGTAGTCTACGTAATGATATCGAGCGAGCAGGTGAGGTTATCAATGCGCCCAAACATGTTGTGCCTATCTTTGGTATGTGTTTGGGACATCCTAGTGATTCTCCGATTAATTCATCCCAAAAGCCACGTTTTCCATTGTCCTTATTGGTCTCTGAAAATCAATATCAACCGGCCACTCAGCAGCAGATTGATGCGTTTAATGAAGACGTAAAACAATATTATTCTGATCGTGGAAGTGAAAACCATCAAGCATGGGAAGCGCAAGTGACTAAGACTTTTGCTCAACCGGTACGTCCTCAAGTGAGTGACTATTTACACAAGCAAGGGTTCGGTAAGCGCTAGTTCTTCCCATCGACACTTAAAAAAGCTAAGCTTTTTGAGGCTAAGGCAGTTATGAGTAAGTGGCAGCCAAGATAAGGTGACAAATGACAGGCTCATTTATCACAGTGGGATAACAGGTGATGGTTTACTGGGCTATAGGGATGGGTCGTGTTTAATTTTGAAAACTTGTTATTAACCTTCATATTTGCCGTCGCCTCAGTGCTACATGGAATTAGTGGCATTGGGGTTACCTTAGTCGCTACTACAGCGTTGGCAAGTCTGTACCCTTTACAGCATGCCATTATTCTTATTATATTTCCCTCATTTGCGCTCAATCTAATGACTTGGCTTATCGGGGGTGAGCGCAGTGTCTGGGGCAATTTTACCTATTACCTCAAACATTATTGGCTGTTGGCCTTAATGAGTCTGCTCGGCAGTATCTTAGGTGTCAAGCTACTGATGTGGGTAGATAGTAGCTATATTTTATTGTTATTAGCGGCAGTCATTGCTTTTTATGTCATTAGTAACGCGTTGGGTAAAAAAATAATTCTCCCTGCCACGACACCTGTTTTGATAGCCACGGGGCTGATAGCGGGTATTGTCGGTGGCTCTACCAATGCCATGTCTACTATTTTGCTGATGTATTTGTTGGGCAGTACTGACGATAAAAACACCATCGCCAAAGTGGGCAATATGTGTTATTTATTGGGTAAGGTGGCTCAGATAATAGTGCTACGTGACTCATTAATAGCGCTACCCACCAGTGACTGGCTACTTATCGGTTTGGTTACCACAGTCTCAGTTATCTTCTTACTGTTTGGCATTCGTTTGCGTCATTATTTATCGCAGCACAGATTTCGCCAGCTGGTATTGGTTATTTTAACTGTGCTCGGCTTAAGAGTGGGTTGGCAAGGGATTACGGGTCTAATGTCTTTGATTTAAAACGCTTAGAGGAGTTAACCTTTATAAGCTGTAAAAGCGTAATTTCACCCTAGGGAGCAAATCATGGCAAACGGTTCACAGCCATCCAATCAAATAACCACTATAGACACTCTCAATGAGTTAGAGCGTCATATCAAACAACTGATCCAAATCGAACCCCGATTTGCGCCAGTATATAAGCAAGTAGGCACACCAAGCTTACGCCGTAATAACGGTGGGTTCAATGAATTAATGCGAGCGATGGTAGGACAGCAGCTATCGGTAGCAGCGGCTGACAGTATTTGGAATAAATTAGATAAAGCAGGAATGACCACCCCTCAAGCTATTAAAAATGCCGACGATGATGAGCTTCGTATCAATGGTTTATCTAGACAAAAAATCCGCTATCTTCGATCATTGGTTGAGCATGATATTGATTTTGCGGAACTTGAAAACTTGCCCGATGATGAGGTGATAGCCACTCTAACCGCAGTAACGGGGATTGGCAGATGGACAGCCGAAATGTATTTGCTATTCAGCCTCGGACGAGCCGATGTATTGGCAGTTGATGACCTTGCCATTAAGGCTGGGGCAATGTCCTTATTGGGGCTAGATGATAGACCCACGCCCAAACAATTAAGACTGCTTTCTGAGACTTGGTCACCATATCGCAGTGCTGCCAGTTTACTATTGTGGTCACACTACGGTTGGCTTAAAAAACGAGATGCTGTACCTTTATAGCTCCTTTCTTAGAGAGCGTCTTTTTCAATTTCTTTTATAAAGTGTCTGTTTTTTAAAACCTGCTTTACCTCTCTTTTTTTGGCTACTCCAAGGCAGATAGCTGCTGATACTTTACCAATTGCGGCGTCTGATACACATAAAATCCCATAAAAAAGGCACAAACCCCGATAAAAATTAAGTACATGGCGGGAGCAAAGCTAATAATTTCAGTAATATACAATAGTGAAAAAGGCAGGATAACCCCAGTAAACACGGTTATAACATTGAAAATAACATTGGTACACATCAGGCGTTTTTGAGTAGGAAATAGCTGAAGAAATATCATAGGACATAGGCTAATAATGCCATTGCTAAAGCCTACCATCGTAAAGATGGGTACTAAATAAGTACCGTGGCCATGCGATAGATAATAATAGAGAAGTACCGCATTTAAACAAAGCAGGATAGAGCCTACCATTAGCACACGACCAAGGTTAATTTTATCTGCTAACCAGCCATAAAATAACATCCCTAAGGCCAATCCAATCATACCAAATGCACTCAATATACGCAGGGTAAATTCATCGATACTTACTTGACTGTTAATAAATTTTGGTAGCAGTAATAGCAGTAAAATCATTGAGCTTGAATAGATAAGAGTTAAAAAGAACGTTAAGAAATAGGCGTTAAAACGTTTTAAGTCATAGGTAAAACTTGATAACTCTATGGGTTCGATAGAGTCGCTCTTATGCTTCATAAACAGAGTTGTCTCGCTCAACTTATGTACCAAAAGATAGCCGATAAATGCCATAAGGCCACTGATAACAAATGGGATACGCCAAGCAAAGGCTACCAATTGGGCGTCTGAAAATACAAAGTTTAAATAGGTAATCATCAAGGCGCAGAAAATCACACCTAATGCTGAGCTCCCGCACACCATGCCAATACAAGTTGCCAAACGGCTACGCGGTAAACTTTCTGCCACATAGACCCAGCCTAATCCCAATTGATTGGCGAAAGCAGCCCCCTGAATAAGGCGTACGATTACCAATAATACAGAAGCCGTTACTCCAACTTGAGAGTAAGTAGGCAAGCAAGCGGCAACAATAGAGGTTAAAAATAATAGGAATAACCCTATATGTAGAACCGGCTTTCGACCCTTAATATCCGCATACCGTCCAAGTAATAACGCCCCAAAAGGGCGAGCGATAAAACCAATAGCGACGAGGCTAACCAGCTTAAGCTGTTGAGAAAACTCATCACCTGATTCAGCAAAGAAAGTAATGCTTAAGCTATCAGAGAGAAAAACAAAAATTGTAAAATCGAAGCTTGCTACAAATGTGACAAAGCAAATAATAAACAGCTTGCTACGCACACTATTTTCAGTGTGCGATTCAATACGGTTAAGTAAGGTACCGATTTTCTGTAAAGCAGTAGAATTCTGGGACTCTGTTTTTAGCATAATTTGACATTTATGTATTATTATTAAGATAAATAGTATAGTAAACCTATTTACAATCGATTACAAAGAGAGATAAGATTATTCTTATAAGTATTCAGATAAGTCGTGAAACAAATATAACTTCCTGTTTTAAAAAGTTTTTTATGTAAAATAACTGAAAATAAAGACATAAAATGGGGTGGTAAAAAGTATTTTATTTATAAAATATTACTAAATTATCTAATGTATATTAAAACTCAATTAGAAAATAATGGACATCAATGGCGGGTTATATGAGAAGTGAATTATTGAAGTAAGAGTTGCAAAAAGGGCAATAAATAAAAAGGTCGAAATTAATATTCGACCTTTTTGATGGTAAATAATTCGAGAGTGACTAATTTAGAAACGGCTAAGTTTGAGCTTTAAGATTTAGTTTGGCTGTAACTCAAGCAGTCTTTGATACAAAGCATTTTTCTTAACTCCTGTAATATCAGAGGCTAACGCAGCCGCTTTTTTCACCGACAAGTCTTCAAGTAAACGCTGTAATAAAGGATCATGGACACTCAAATCATCGCTGCTGCTATTCACGTTGCCGCCCACAACGAGCACGATTTCGCCTTTTTGCTGATTGTTATCTGACTCAACAAAGTTGACCAACTCGCCAAGTGTAGACTTCTTAACAGTTTCAAAAGTCTTAGTCAGCTCTCGGCATAAAGTAGCAGGTCTATTGTCACCAAAAACAGCCGCCATGTCTTTTAAACTGGCCACAATACGGTGTGGTGCTTCATAAAAGATTAGCGTTTCTGTACGTTCAGCGTAGTCCTGAAGCTGTTTTACTCGTCCATGGGTCTTAGCTGGTAAAAAGCCCACAAAGCTAAACTTGTCAGAGGGTAGACCGGCCACACTTAGAGCGCCAATTGCCGCACTGGCACCCACGACGGGGACGACGCTAACACCTGCCAAGTGAGCGGCCTGAACCAATTGATAACCTGGATCGCTAATAAGCGGTGTACCTGCATCACTAATCAAAGCCACAGAGTGGCCTCGCTGAATCATTTCTATAATTTTTGGGGTTTGGATTTCACTGTTGTGCTCATGATAGGCCCAAGTTTGGGTATCTATGTTAAAGTTGGAAAGCAGTTTTCCAGAAGTCCGAGTATCTTCACAAGCGATAATATCTACCTTCTTTAGCACGTCGATAGCACGAGCAGTAATATCGCCCATGTTTCCAATAGGGGTGGCCACAATGTAGAGATAGGCTTTGGCTACTGAAATATTACTTGGCTGAGAAGATTGCGAGGTTTGTTGAGCGTCGTCTTGCACTGACATAAAAGACCTTCATTAAATTTAAATATAGGGATAAGTTGCATATTACCAGTTTACCATGATGTGCTAATATATCTGTGTTCACTTGTCTTTATATGGCACGATAGTCGCATCATACTTATGTCAACAATAATGCCTATGCCCAAAATAACGCATAAAACAAAGCTTAAAGCAAAGCAATGCCTAAGCAACTAAGAAACGTCTTTTATAAATAGCGCTGTTATGGCTCAGTGATAAGTTATCAATGGAAAGTTTATGACTTACCACTGATAATCGATAACTGACGACGATGTTCACTTCCTCAGCCGTAAAATAAATCTAATAGGCTCCTCTATGCCCTCTAATCCTTCCTTATTAAGCTCGCCCAAACAGCGACATGGTGGGGATTATGAAAAAATCGCAGCTGATTTTTTACAGCAACAGGGCTTGGTTGTCCTTGCCAAAAACTGGCAGCAGCCTAATGTGGGCGAGATTGATTTGATACTGTTACATCCGGAAAAGGCATGGAATACCTTGGTGTTTGCTGAAGTTCGGAAACGTAAAGTTTCCAATTACGGGGATGCTTTAATGAGTATTACCCGAGCCAAACAGCGCAAATTGATTAAGACCGCTCGTTTCTTTTTAAGACACCATCCCAATTATGCCCATCTAGAGTGTCGATTTGATGTGGTCGCTTTTAACGAGCAGGTAGGGGCAAGTGAGGCGCATAAATTCATTCAGCCAGAGTGGGTACAAGGTGCCTTTATGGCCAATGCTTGGTGAATAATTTATCACTTCGGAAGGCTTTGCGTTAGGGTTTTGTTACCAAATATGTAAGGTAGTTTGAGCTGATAAAGGTAAACTAGAGCACATATTTTTTTCGTATTTTCATATTATAGCTAGAGATACCTTTGCTTTGAGCAATTTATTGAAAGTTGAAATTATTGAGTATTAAACTGTAAATGAAATTATTGAGTATTAAGCTGTAAATAAGGACATTGTAAAATGGTAAGTTCTTGGTTATCAGATAGTAAGTCTATTAAATGTACCACGCTTTGTGCCACATTAAGCCTCGGTCTGATGAGTGGCTGTGTGTCTATGCAAGCCATAAAATCTCCCAATGAGTCTTTTGGGGTAGCAGCAACAGATCGAACCTTAGCTCAGCGTATCTTAGACCAGAGTATTGAGAATACCGCAAAAGTTAACATCAGTCGTATTGACCCTACTTTTTCAGCACGCAGCCGTATTAGTATTAATAGTTTCTATAGCAATGTACTGCTAACGGGTGAAGTACCCGATGAAGAAGCTAAAAAGCAGGTAGAGGCCGTCGTATCTTCTATGCCTGATATTAAAAATCTCTATAATAAACTGACGGTTGCTAATGTCAAAGGGGCCAGTTATACCGTACACGATGCTTATATTAGCTCAAAAGTGAATGCTAAAATCTTAACCAACAATGCGATCAAAAATAGCCAAGTAAAAGTGGTTACTGACGACGGCGTTGTCTATGTCATGGGTAAACTGACACCGGCTCAGCGTGAACATTTGATTAATATTATCAATAGCACAGTGGGCATTAAAGAGTTGGTGCTATTAACCCAGCTTATCGATAATAATGGCGCAGAAATTAATGAAGATGCCATTATTCAAGAGACCAATCTTGAGCCGCCTGCACCGCGTTATATAGAAGAACCAATTGAAGTAGTGCCAGGTGCTAATGTTGAACAGTCTTATGCTCCACAACAGCAACAGGTGCCAGTCGTTCAGGGTGCAGAGGCTACTCAATATCAAGCACCACAAACGCCAGTTAGCGGTGTAAACAATGATATCGCGCCTGTGTCATCCCCACAGAGCTCAAACAATACTTATCCCAGTCCTTACATTGAAATGTATAAGCAAGAGGTAAATGGTTGGTAGAAACCATAGAGCCACAACCAAGGCTTTATCAGAATAATCCTTAAAAATAACGGAACGATCAGTCCATGTCGATGCAAAAATATAAGAAGTTGAGTGTTTCAGTAGCGGTTACAGGCGTGGCTTTATGGTCATTACATACCACGGCCAATGCTTCGCCAGGGTTAAAGCTATTGAATGCCATTACGCCTAATGGTGAAGTGAGTGTTATCAAGGATTTGAATTACGGTAATGAGCCGGATCAGAATTTAGATATCTACTATCCTAAAGAGCTTGCTAAAGCCGTAGATAATCATCAAAAGCCCAGTGCAGAGTATCCTTTTATCGTTTTTGTCCATGGTGGCTCTTGGGAAAGCGGTAATAAAGATCAGTATGCCTTTGTGGGTCAGAGTTTGGCCAAAGCGGGTTACGTTACGGCAGTGATTAACTATAGAAAAGCGCCACAGTTTATTTATCCTGAATTTGTTAAAGATACGGCTCAAGCGATTGCTTGGTCGCATGAAAATGCAGATAAATTTTTCGCCGATGCGAATAGAATGGCAGTTGTGGGTCATTCTGCCGGAGCATTTAACGCAGTCGCTGCAGTTTCTAATGCTGACTTTTTAAAGCCGTATGGATTGCAGCCAAATGATATCAAGGCGGTAGTGGGCATTGCGGGTCCTTACAGCTATGACTTTAGGAAGTTCTCTTCGCGCACTGTTTTCCCTGAAGGGGCAACGCCAGATGAGGTCATGCCAGATCGATTACTTAAAGCAGGAAGTAGTGGTCAACAACCTGATTATTTATTAATGACTGCTGAAAATGATAAAGTGGTACATATCAGTAATTCTGAAAAAATGGTAAAAGCTTTAACGGATGTCGGTGCTAATGTCAGTACTGAAGAAATTAAAGGTGCGACCCATGCTTCTATCATTGCGGCCATGTCGACTTCATTAACTTGGGTCAACCCTGTACGAGCACAAGTGCTAACTTATTTAGACCAAAAGCTGCAACCGCAACCAATCACAACAAAAGCTAAAGCCAGCTAGAAAAATTAGAAACTAGGTACGAAGGTCTAAAGCTGCTACTAACACTGGTTGGCTTTTAATCTTATACTTTTAATCTTCTAATAGTTATTAGCTTTTAGTTTTTTAACAGTGATTGCCTTTTAATATTGCTAATTTTGAGTCAATGTAAAATATTGGCTGAGATATTAATAAACATCTATTAGGCAAATATCGGCAACACTTGCTATAATCAAAAACTTATAACTTGTTATTCATTGCCAACCTATAGTCTGTCTATTGTCTGCAACAAACAAGTCAAAATATTTATTCATCTTAATTTATTAATACTAATTATAGGTAGTTTCCATGAGCATGAACGCTGATGATTTAATCGCATTTCTACAGCCACATTACCCAGAAGCTTTTATTCAAGCGGCCAATCAAGGCAATAAATTTGATGTACGCGTTGTGGATGCCAGTTTTGAGGGCAAGCGTCTGGTACAGCGTCAACAAGCAGTTTATGGCTTAGTAGGGGATATTATTGCCCGTGGCGATATTCATGCTCTTAATATTCAAGCTTTAACCCCTAAAGAATGGGAAGAGAAGCAAGCGAATCAATAATTTTAACTGAGTCAATTAACTAAGATGGGTAGGGCATAAGTTGATTGCTACCTATTATAGTCCTCTTTATTTTTTAATCGTTATTTCAGTTTAGGACAGTATTCAATGGACCAATTTCTAATTACCGGCCGTAGTCGCATTGCAGGCGAAGTCACTATCTCAGGCGCGAAAAACGCAGCCTTACCACTTCTTGCTGCTATGATTTTGGCAGAAACCCCCACCACATTGAAAAACGTTCCTTCACTGCAAGATGTGCGTACCTTAATCAAGCTGATTGCAGGCTTGGGTATTACTATTGAAAAACAGGGTGATACTGTTACTTGTGACACCAGCACCATCGAAAACTACTTTGCTCCTTATGAGTTAGTAAAAACCATGCGTGCCTCTATTTTGGTTTTAGGCCCATTATTGGCGCGTTTTGGTGAAGCCGAAGTATCGCTACCTGGTGGCTGTGCTATTGGTTCGCGTCCCGTTGATCAACATTTAAAAGCATTTAAAGCCATGGGTGCAGAAATAAATGTGGAAAATGGTTATGTGATTGCTAAGGCGCCTGAAGGGGGACGTTTGATCGGCTGTGAATACGGCTTTGACATGGTAACGGTTGGTGGTACTGAAAATGTTCTAATTGCAGCAACCTTAGCAAAAGGCACTACCGTTTTAGAAAACTGTGCTCGTGAACCAGAAGTGGTGGATTTGGCAAATATGCTAGTGGCGATGGGTGCCAAAATTGAAGGTATCGGTACAGCCACTTTGACCATTGAAGGTGTGGACAGCTTACATGGTTGTGAATACTCTGTGGTTGCCGATCGCATTGAAACCGGTTCTTACTTAGCGGGCGCGTTAATGACTGAAGGCGACGTCACCACTAGAAATACAGACCCTTCTTTATTGCTACCTGTTCTACAAAAGTTTGAAGAAATGGGTGCGGTCATTACCACGGGTGATGACTGGATTCGGGCGCAAATGACAGGCCGTCCTAAGCCAGTTGATATTCGTACGCAGCCTCATCCAGGATTCCCAACGGATATGCAAGCGCAATTAATGGCAGTTTGTTGTTTAGCAGACGGTACCAGTACCATTAGTGAGAACATTTTTGAAAACCGCTACATGCATGTGCCTGAATTAAAGCGTATGGGTGCAGACATTCAAGTAGATGGTCATACTGCGATTATTCGTGGTGTAGAAGAGTTTAACGCCGCTCCAGTTATGGCTACTGATCTACGTGCTTCAATGTCATTGGTTATGGCAGCAGCGGCAGCGGAAGGGGAAACCTTAATTGACCGTATCTACCATATTGACCGTGGTTATGAAAATGTGGAAGAAAAATTACGCGGCTTAGGGGTGAACATTGAGCGTGTTAATCCAGTAACTGATGGTACAGATTCGGATATCGCTGACTAGTAGTGACAGCCTAGCCTTATAAACCCATACTAAAAATACTCTCATCTAATTAAGACATACCTGACTATGACTGACACAAACGAATTATTGAATCAAGCTGATAGTGATTATAATGGGCTGACGTTGGCGTTATCTAAAGGACGTATTTTAAAAGAGACATTGCCCTTGCTAAAAGCAGCTGGTATCGAACTTTTAGAAGATCCTGACAAATCACGTAAACTTATTTTCCCGACCTCTCATCCGCAAGTTCGAGTGTTAATCTTACGCGCCAGTGACGTACCAACCTATGTCGAGCATGGCGCTGCTGACTTCGGTGTGGCCGGTAAAGATGTGTTGTTAGAGTATGGCGCCAAGCATGTTTACGAGCTACTTGATCTGAAAATAGCTCAATGTAAACTGATGACAGCAGGTATTAAAGGGGCAGAATTGCCCAACCGTCGTCTGCGTATTGCTACCAAGTATGTCAACGTAGCACGGGCTTATTTTGCCAGCCAAGGCCAACAAGTGGATATTATTAAGCTTTATGGCTCTATGGAATTGGCTCCGCTCGTGGGTTTAGGTGACTTAATTGTCGACGTGGTTGATACAGGAAATACTTTACGAGCTAATGGTTTAGAGCCTATCGATCATATCTGTAATGTGTCTTCACGATTGATTGTCAACCAAGTCAGTTATAAGCGTAAATATAGTTTACTTGAGCCTATTTTGGACAGCTTTAAGCAGAGTATAGGTGACTAGAGAGTTGAGTTGGTTATAGATGTATAAATAGGTTATTTGTTCTATATGAGAAAAACACCACTTAATGTGGTGTTTTTTTTGTGAAAGGTAACAGTGAAAGAGAAGGATAAAGCATTAATGGTTGTTGATGAGTTGACAGTATTTTATAAATCAACGGTAAGCTCTAAATTAATAGTCAATACCAGTCGCAATGTATAAACGACTCGCATCTTGTATGGTCTGATCTTTATCAAGGTACTTTTGTTCAAGCACACCTTTCGTTGACCAAGTCGCAAAATCATCATCATTAAGTAGACCTATATGTCCTTGACCCATCAACCATATGCCTTCTAATTTGTCATGTGGATAGTTAAATGCTTTGACAGCATCTAGAACCAGAGTCTTATTTACGGGTTGGATGCCTGCTTTATTGAGCGTCTGCCAGCTGCCATTATCTGCCGTTACTATTTGTTCTAATGTCTTGCCATTAAGGGTCAAGCCAAGCGTCTTATCTTGTTTCAAAGAGGCCGTCTCAGTCATAGCTTCTAAGTCAGTGGCCTTGTCTAGAGTCACTTTATGAATATGCTTTTGAGCCCCGGGTTTTTTTAATTGAAAAGTGCTATCACGTTCGATGACCAAAAAGGTTTTATTATCTAAAGCAACAATGCCTGAATTAGAATTTTGTGGAGACTGTTGTTTATAAAGGTATTGTGAGATTCTACCGTCGACTAGACTAATAGTAACGATACGGGTGATGTCTTGCTTACGGACAGCTTTACTAGGATTGTCCATGGTAGATTGCATGATACCCACTAAGGTTTTTTGGTCAGGAGTGATGGTTAAACCCTCCATACCTCGATTGGCACGACGGTTTGCAAATTCAGCAGGTAACAGTATTCTTTTGCCATTCACGATTATATTATTGCGACTGTCTGCCTCAAAAGCATTAATACGATTTATCTCGCGACCATTGGCATCAAAGTGCACTAAGTGCGGTCCATATTCGTCGCTTACCCAAAAGGTGCCATCACGCAGAGCGGCCAGACCTTCTCCATCAAGACCATAGACATCAGTTTTGATAGGGTTACTTACCTTATTAAACGGTTTAGACATATCCATCAAGATGGGGTTGCCATATTTGTCGTAAGGCGTCTCGCCAGTACCCCCTAAATTTTCAGTATTGGGTAGGCCTGATATGTTATGACCCTTAGTATCCTTTAACAGAATTTCTTTGATTTTTTTGATACGGCCATCTGCTTGTAATTCAAACAATCCTATACGTGGCACATAATTGGGCGTGGGGAATAACTTACCTTTGCCAAGTCTACCCTTAGATTTAGCATTAGGCCCACGGTCGGTCAGGGCATAAAACTGTGAGAGGTTAGTGGGATGGGCGGCTGCATCCGAACCAAATCCTCCGTTACGTATCTCTAAATTTTTGGTAGGGTGTAATCCATTTTTTAGGCTAGAATCAATAACTGTATAGGGCAGTAAGGCACCTTGTTTGTCTAATGAAGAAGCGTAATTACTGGCCTGTTCTTTAATCTGGCTGCTAGACTTATTCAGTGAGGACACACTGGTCTGGTACTGGGGTGCCGACGTACAGCTGCTGAGCATGCCAACCAATGAGACGCTGATTAACAAGGTGTTAAAAATAGGCGTTGAAGAAGTAAATCTGACAGACTTTCGAGTTGGAGACATTATTGGTTTCCCAAGATAAGAAAGGCCAAGATTGGCTGAGTCTAGGATGGATTTCTATACTAAATTAGTAAGTATTGCTTAATATAAAATGTAGAAAGTTCAGATAGCGTACCTAGGCTCTATTGCATTACGATGACGCAAATTAGAGATGACGCAAGTAAAGCTAGCAATTGGCTTCTTAGCACCAATAAGACATAGCGTTATTAACTGCCAATACTTTTATTAGGTGTCAATGCCATTATTAAGTGTGAATTGAGTTAAGTGCAAATTGAGTGCCAATGTAGTAGGCGGAAATGGAAATTAAATTGGTCAATAAGTCTGCTTTATAGAAAGAGGGAAATGATTTATATTTAAACTATTGATTGATAAAACCAATGTATTTGCATGCTACACTAAGGCTAAGGTCTTTGGTTTCAGACCTAGACCTTTACTGCCCTCTATGATTTTCAGGGCTATTTAGTTAAGTATTTCATTAACATAAGCTTCTATACTTTATAACCGTATTATCCCGAGGATATTCATGCGTACTTTAACCAGCTCTGACACTAATTTTGACACGCAGTTAACCGATTTACTTGCCTTTGAAACCGTCAATGACAAACAACTATTAGCCATAGTGGACGATATTATTAATCAAGTACGTCACTCAGGTGATGATGCCGTATTGGCCTTGACCCGACAATTTGATTCACATCCAGCAACCAATATGCAGCAACTAACTTTGACGGCTAATGAGCTCAAAAAAGCGTATGAAGCATTAGATGGCGAGGTTAAAACAGCGTTAAAAACAGCTGCCGAACGTATTAAGGATTTCCATCAGCGTCAAGCACAGTCTTCATGGGATTATACCGATAACCTTGGTAACCGTTTAGGACAAAAGGTCACCCCGCTAGATAGAGTGGGTATTTATGTACCAGGTGGCCTAGCTTCTTATCCGTCTTCAGTATTGATGAATGCCATTCCTGCCAAAGTGGCTGGAGTAGGCGAGGTAATCATGGTTGTTCCTGCGCCAAAAGGGGAGCTGAATCCTCTAGTACTGGCCGCAGCCTATCTGTCTGGCGTGGATAAGGTATTTACTATTGGTGGCGCCCAAGCAGTTGCAGCACTGGCGTATGGTACAGACAGTATTCCTCAAGTAGACAAAATTACTGGCCCTGGTAATAAATATGTGGCGGCAGCAAAACGAGCAGTATTTGGCCAAGTAGGTATTGATATGATTGCTGGACCGTCAGAAGTATTGGTTTATGCAGAAGGGGAGGATGGTGATAATACAGATTGGTTGGCGATGGATTTATTGTCACAAGCTGAGCATGATACAGTGGCACAAGCTATTTTTGTTACTACCAGCAGTGAGCAGCTGAAAGCTGTAGAACAGGCCATTGAAAAAGCGCTTCAGCTATTGCCAAAAGCGGACATCGCTCGAGAAGCTTTACAAAATCGAGGAGCGCTTATTTTAGTGAAAGACCGTGCTGAGGGTATTGAGGTCATTAATCGCGTGGCTCCAGAACATTTAGAGTTATCACTGGATAATCCAGATGAACTGATTGCCGATATTCGTCATGCGGGGGCAATATTTATGGGTCGTCATACACCAGAGGCGATTGGAGATTACTGTGCAGGACCTAACCATGTATTGCCCACTTCAGGCACGGCGCGCTTTTCTTCGCCACTCGGTGTATATGACTTTCAGAAGAAATCCTCTTTAATATATTGCTCAGTTGAAGGCTCAAAACCATTGGCTCAAGTGGCTGATACCTTAGCGATGCAGGAAGATTTAGAAGCACACGCCCGTTCAGCGCGCTATCGCAGTGGGCAGTAAACTGTCTTTGGACGGTATGTAAAGACAGCAACTTGTATTCAACGACAACGACCGTCGTGTATGATGAATAATTAGATTGTTTTAACTGAAAATCATCGTTTAGCCTTTAGTAGCGTGCTAAGATAAGTAGCTGTATTGACTGCGATGGTTGCCCCTAATAGTTATACCTAATATAGGCAAAATTGAAGATAATAGGGCTATAAAAATCCACCAATAGCCCCTTCAACAAAATACTTATTATAAGATGATAAAGACTATGGAATTTAAACTTGATACCCGCTTATGGTCAACAAAAGCCCGTAACTTAACGCCTTATGTGCCAGGTGAGCAGCCAAAGCATGATAATTTATGTAAGTTAAACACCAATGAAAATCCTTTTCCGCCTTCTCCAAAAGTGGCCGAAGCGATCGCAGAAGCCTTAGTTAATCAAGCAGATCAATTGCGTTTGTATCCTGCTCCAGAATCCGATGAGCTAAGACAAGCGTTGGCGGAAGCTTATGGCTTAAATCTGAATCAAGTTTTTGTCGGCAATGGCTCCGATGAGGTACTGGCATTGGTATTTGCTAGCTTCTTTATGAAGGAACGTCCTTTATTAGCGCCTGACATTAGCTATAGTTTTTATCCTGTATATGCAGAAACCTTTGGGGTTGACTTGATTAAGATACCTTTATCGAGTGACTTTAGTATCGAAACCGATGACTACCGTCAGCCTTGCTCAGGCATTATTATCGCCAACCCCAATGCACCAACGGGCATTTTGATGTCATTAGAAGCGATTGATAAGTTGACCGGTGAGCACCCGAATGCAGTGGTCGTCATTGATGAAGCTTATATTGATTTTGCCGATAAAGAAGCGGTGTCTGCCATTAGTTTGATTGATAAACATGATAATTTATTGGTGACGCAGACCTTCTCTAAGTCTCGTTCTTTAGCGGGCTTGCGTGTGGGCATGGCGTTTGGTGACCCTTCATTAATTGAAGCATTAACCCGAATGAAAAACAGCTTCAATAGCTATCCTTTAGATCGTTTGGCGCAAGCAGGTGCATTGGCCAGTGTTAAAGACGTGAGTTATTTTAAAGACACTTGCTGTAAAGTAATCGAGTTGCGTGAGCAGTTGGTTAAGGATTTGTCCGAGCTTGAGTTTGAGGTATTGCCTTCACAAGCAAACTTTGTGTTTGCACGTCCTACTCAGGGCAATGCAAGTGAGATTGCTCAAGATTTACGTGAGCAAGGCATTATCGTTCGTTATTTTAATCAGCCAAGGATTAATGACTACTTACGTATCACAATTGGTACTGCTGAACAAAACCAACGTCTGATTGAGGCCTTAAAGCAAATAGCCTCCGTATAATTTACAACGGCATGTGATAGTTTGAAATAAAAAGGCCAGAATTAAATTCTGGCCTTTTTTAATCTGCAAGACTCTACTGAGGATCTAATACAGTAACTAGATTACCCACTTTGTCATGGCACTCTTGATATTCAGCTGCACATTCTGAACCCACAGTGATACCACCACCCGCCCATAAGGCTACCTTACCTTGTGAGTCTGCTTGCAATGAGCGAATAAGTACATTCCATTGCCCTGTACCGTCAAAGTTCATATAGCCTAACGTTCCGCAATAAGCCCCTCTAGGTGCTGCTTCTAACTCACTGATTATTTCAACGGCTCTCTTCTTTGGCGTACCGGTGATTGAGCCAGCGGGTAAGCTATTAAATAAGACCGTCAACGGGTGATGCTCTTCTTTAATTGTGGCAGTAATGGTGCTGACCATGTGGTGCACATTACTAAAGCTTTCAATGGCAAAGAGTTTGGGGACATTGACACTGCCTACTTCAGCATATTTGCCCAAGTCATTACGTAGCAAGTCGACAATCATTACGTTTTCAGCTTTATCTTTGTCGCTCATAGCCAGCTGCTGCTTGAGCTGTTCATCTTGTTCAGCGTTAACACCGCGAGGTAAGGTGCCTTTAATGGGTTTGGTGATAATCTGCTGTTGGCCTTCTGCGTTTTTGTTAAATAATACAAACAGCTCTGGTGAACAGCTCAGCAACTCAAACTCACTAATACTTTGTTTCTTAGCAGTCGGAGCCATATTAGTAATACCTAAATAACCCGCAAAAGGTGCTTGAGTCTTATGGTGTAATTGAGGTAAGTAATCCACCAAACGTAGACAAGGCTTGCAATGAGTGAGTGTGTCATTAGGGGTGAAAGTTGACAAGCTGAGCTGTCCTTGCCATTTTTGAGTCAGATTAATTTGGTAACTGTCGCCCTGATGTAAGTACTGCTGCGTTTTATTAAACGCTTGGGTATATTGCTCAAAGTTCCATACCGGCTTCAAAGGCAAAGCAGGGGGCGTGGAAGGAAAAGTGACAGATTGCGTCAGTAACACGGTCAACTGGGCTTCAAAAGCTTGCAGATAGGCGACCATACTGTCTTGGAGGATTTGAGGCGTGTTATCCTCAGTATGCAACGCCCATTTTATATCAGGACCAGATTTATCAGTATAAGGTTTAAGGTAAATGTCATAGTGAGCCAAAAATGCACAGGGCTGTTCGGCTATTTCAATTTTTGAGCCAACAGCCAGTGCTTGGGCACCAATGTCATAGCCTATAAATCCCATTAAGCCACTTTGGAAAGTATCAGAATCCGCTACTGCTCGATCCTCTGCTTGACCTTCTAAGTTCAATGATAAGTTTTGCCCTAAATTGACATTACTTTTACAGTAGTCAATCAGTTCTTCAATCCACTTTTTATATTCGATTGAATAAATTATGCTATGACTGTTAATGGTGCTAGCAATAGCATCACTGGAGTTTTTATTGTTATTACTTGTGCTTTCTACCTTGGAAGTTAGATTTGGGGTTTTTAAGTTTGATCGCTGATAAGCGTCTATTTTGTCACTAGAGACTTGACGCGATGTCTTTAATATCTCAATATCTAATAATGGAGTGATAGACTTCGACTGAGGTAGGGCGTTTTTATACGCTGTCCATGACGTTTTAGGCAGTAGACCAATGACTTGCTCACTATCATTGTTCAGCCAACAGACATGCCAAGGCAAAAGAGATGATGACTCTTGCTCCATAAAATGATTCAAGTAAGGTACAAGCTGGTGAGCGGGCAAATTTTGAAATGAGAAAGTATGGTAAATCATAAAGGCTCAATATTTTAAATGGCGAACGCAAAACTCAAGACAGTGTAAGTTGTAACCCAGTTAGGTGTTAGGGTAGGTAAATAGTAGACTATTTTACATTGTGCTAAACCGCGATAACACTGTTTAAACTGATAAACCACTCTGAATTACATAAAATTGAATACAGTACTAGCGACATTATTAATTATTAAGTAGCTATTCAGTTAATTATTGAATAGCTATTAATTACGATGACGACTAAAGATACATTCTAGGGCTTATCGTTTTACTAATAAAATTTATTAAAATCTTATTTATTTATAATCTAAATTTTCAGGAAGAATTTTTTATGGCTAAGCAATCAAAGAACTCTAAAAGTAATAGTAAAATTATTAACGGCGTTGATGCCGTAGGCAGTGTCGCTCGTAGCGGGCTAGAGCGTTTTGGCTCATTGCTTGATAGTTTAAATGCTAAATCAGGTAAAGCCAGTCAATTTAAAGCAGTGGATTTATCAGAATATAAAAACAGCACTGCCAATAACTTATTAAGCCAACAAACCATCAAAACCTCTGAGCAATTGCTAGGCAGTCGTTTTACTACTTATAGTAAATATGCCAAAAAAGTAGTACCAGATAGCCTGTTTCAAAAAGCTTCAGATAGTGCTTTCTCACAAGTTGCTAAATTAGCGGCTAATTGGAGTGAAGTAGATTTACCAGGTCAACAACGTTTCAAAGGTACTCAAGCATTAACTGATCAAGAGCGTAATGCTTTAGCGCGTGATATTGCGAACCAAAACCGTGCCTTAGCCACTATTGGTGGTGTGACTGGTCTAGCCGGTCTTCCAGGTATGTTAGCAGATACGCTATGGTTGCTTTTGGTTTCTCTACGCACTGTATATCAATTAGCGATAGTGTATGACAAGCCATTAACCGGTAAGCAAGGCATAAAGATGGCTTATGCCGTAATTGGCAGTGCAGATCTTAGTAAAATGCAAGAGAAACAAACTATTTTAGCGACTCTTGGGGTGGCTAAAGGATTAGTTAATAGTGCAGATAATAGTGGCTTGCGCAGTGAGTTAACCAAAGGGTTAGGTATTGCTAATCCTAATGTTCAGTTCTATGCACAGCAAGTAGATAAGCTTGCCGAACAGTTCAACTTTGATTTAGATGGTATCAACTTAGGTTGGATGTCTAAATTTATACCTTTGTTATCAGTAGCGACTACCGTTCACTACAATAGTCATTTGATTGATCAAGTTATTGGCGTGGCAAAAGCTACTTTTGGTCCAGAGCCTATCATGGCTAAGCAAGCCCTTGCCGATCAGGCAAATTCTGAGAAATCAGATGATCAAAAAAACAGCGCTAACGAAGACGAGTCTGCTAAAGATACCAATAAGAAAGATGATTCTACAAAAGATGAGTCTAAATCAGCTGATAAATCAGAGAAGACTGATAAAAATGAGCAAAATCAGCAAAAACAAGCTGAAGCAGATAAAGAAGAACAAGCTTCGGATAAAGAGAGCGCAGATAAAGAAACTGCAGCTAAAAAATCTGAAGAAAAAGCAGAGACAGAGGAAGGATCAGAGTCTCCTAAATCTGAGTCTAAACAGGAGCAAACTTCGCAGAAAAAAGACGATCAACAAGATACGTCTAAAGAAGCTGACTCTAAATCAAATAAAGAACAAAAGTAGATAAATTAATAAGGATTGTCTAGTTTAGACTTTCTCTTACCTGAAAATAGGACGTGTTGCAACATTAATAACTTGCAACACGCCCTATAAATCGGTAAAATCACCGCCTTAACTTCCCGCTGAGGAAGGCTAGAATAGCAGGGGGTTGGTGTTGTGTGCTGGAATGAGCCAGTGACATGATGGCTAACCACTAATGCGTTTAGTGCCTCAGTTACGTACAGCACCGCTGTATATCGGACATAGAGAGAATTTATCATGCGTAAAGATATCCATCCAGAGTACCAAGAAGTATTATTCCACGACACTAACGCTGACGTGTTCTTCTTAACTCGTTCAACTGCTAAAACCAAAGCAACTCGCGAGTATGAAGGTAAAGAATACCCATACTACCCACTAGATATCTCTAGTGCGTCACACCCTTTCTACACTGGCGAACAACGTAAAACTTCTAACGAAGGTCGTGTTGCTAGCTTCAACAAACGCTTTGGTGCGTTTGGTGGCCGTAGCAAGGCTAAAACTACTGACGCGGAGTAATTTTTATAGTTACTTTAATGTAGCTATCTTGCGTTAAGAGTTAAGCGAAAAACCACTGCATTGCTAATATAGGTTGCGGTGGTTTTTTTATGTCTGTCGTAAAGCTTTTATATTCTAGTTTAGGCAATGTATTCTAAATTGTCAGTCATAAAAAACACCAGTCGCTAAGACTGGTGTTTTGATTAATATTCTAAGACGGATAGCCTTTTATAGCTTAACCATGCTTCAACTGACGTGGTCGGAAACCTGAGGCCAACAAAACTATGCCATATACAGCAGCACCCACTGCACAAATAAGTAATAAGGCAAAGACACGATGCCACTGCGTATCGTGAGTTGGGAAGTAAGGTAGCATTAGATATAATGATGCCACCATAAGCACACTAGAGATACCAAACTGTGCGAACAGTTTTTTCCATTGTGGGCCAAAACGGAATAAATTACGTTTGTGCAGTAAATAATATAACAAACCAGCGTTAACCAATGAGGCTGCTGTGGTCGCAAGTGCTAAACCGCCATGCAACGGCAGTTTGAAATAGTAAAATATACCCACAAAGATTAAGCTGAATATCATGTTAGCGATAACGGTGATAATACCAATTTTAACCGGTGTCTTCGTATCCTGACGAGCGAAGAAAGCGGGTGCGAAAATCTTAATTAGCATAAAGCCTAAGATACCACCCGACATACTACGAAGGGCAAAGCCACTCATATTAGCATCTCGTAGCGCAAACTCGCCACGCATAAACAATGTCTGCATCAACACATCTGATAGCACAAACATAGCACAGGCAGCGGGCAGACCCACGACAATAATCAATCGAGCAGCCCAGTCTAAGGTCTTACGGAAGTTGACATCATCTTGTTTGGCTTGACTGGTTGATAAGCTAGGCAAGATAACAGTACCGATTGCTACCCCAATCAAACCTAATGGTAACTCAGTTAAACGTTCTGCGGCGTACAACCAGGATACTGAGCCGGTTATCATTAATGAAGCCAATACGGTATTTAACAGTAGGTTAATTTGGGTAACAGATACCCCAAAAATTGCTGGTAACATGAGTTTTAGAATGCGGCGCACCCCTTCATGTTGAAAATCAATCTTAGGTTTAACCAGTAATTTTTGCATATAAAGCTGTGGTAGCTGAATAAAGAACTGTAATAGACCTGCTATAGCAACGGCATAACCCAGTGCCATAATAGGTTTATCAAACATGGGCGCAAAAATTAAGGCCCCAGCGATCATCGATAAGTTCAACAGTACTGGAGCAATAGCCGGTGCCGCAAAACGGCCATAGCTTTGCAAAATACTGCCAGCAAACGCTGTCATAGAGATGAATAGCAAATAGGGGAAGGTTAAACGTAACAACTCGCTTGCGGTATTAAACTTCTCAGGATCGTCTGAGAAACCTGGGGCAAAAAGAGCAATAACCCAAGGAGAGGCGAGCATAACCACAACGGTTATTAGGGACAGAATCATCAGCAGGGCACCGGAAGTGCGGCTGATTAAGATTTGTACTTCTTGCAATGTGAAACGTTCTTTGTATTCGGTTAATACGGGAACGAAAGCTTGGCTAAAGGCACCTTCAGCGAATAAACGACGTAGGAAGTTGGGTATTTTGAAGGCCACTAAGAAGGCATCCATCAGACCGCCAGCCCCAAAGACACTCATTAAGACCATATCGCGTACTAGGCCTAAAATACGCGAGAGCATGGTCATTGAGCTGACAATCATTGTCGAGCGAAACAGTTTACTTTTTGCCATGTAATCTCAATACCTATTTATATTAAAAGGTTTTAAACTGATTTTTAAAGTTTTAAAAAACTGGCAAATTATAGCATTATCCAGATACGATAATGCTGTTGGCCGATGAAATTGTGATGAAAAGTAAGGCTGAGATTTATTTATAAAAATTATTATATAAAAGTTATTGATAGCTAAAGCTATGAATTAATGTATAAAAAATTATTTTAACAGGGACTGATAATGAATAACTCAATACAATTAACCGGCTTTACCGATTCAGATAAACGATCAGAACCATTAGCAACAGCAAAGAAGCTAGCACGGCGTAGTTGGCTATTTGTACCAGCAACAAGGCCGGAACGATTTATCAAAGCTATGAACAGTGGGGCAGATGCTGTTATTTTAGATTTGGAAGATGCGGTGGGTATGGTAGAGAAATCACAAGCCCGTCAAAATGTAGCACAGTTTATGCAAAACAGCTCAGTAGCTATCAGTTGTGAATCAACTGGGCCCAGTCTATGGCTTAGATTAAATAATGACAGCCAACTTGAGGAAGACCTACAGTTATGCCAGTCGTTAGCCAAACATCAGGTGTTGGCAGGCGTAGTTTTACCGAAGGTGACAGATGTTTTGCCAATACAACAGACCTTTAAGGCATTAAACTTACCTGTTGTGGTTCAAATAGAGTCTGCGCAAGGGATAACGAAGTTATCGGATATTGCCGAAAGTGAAGGCGTGATGGCTATTAGCTACGGACGACTAGATATCAGTAATCAGTTAAATCTAAGAGTGGGCAGTCAGGCAGAGCAGGATTTTTTTGACCATTTGCGTATCAAACTGTTGTTGACCAGTCATACTCATGGACTGATAGCACCCATTGAAAGTGTCTATCCAGATTTCAAAAATGAACAGGGAATGACGACTACCGCAAGCTATGTATCGGATTTAGGATTTTCTGGGATGTTATGTATTCATCCAAGCCAAGTGGCGATAGTCAATCAAGCTTTTAAAGCCACGGCTGATCAGTTGGCTTTTGCCACAAAAGTTGTAGAGCATTATCAACAAACGGGTGATAATATTTTCGCCATTGAGGGGGTCATGGTGGATCTCCCCGTGATTTTGCAGTGCCAAAGACTATTACAGCAAAATTGATTGGCTAAAAGCACCACAAGTGGTGTGTTGTTATCTAACCTAACTTAGATTAGCTTGGTGGTTGGCTTATGTGTTGGCTAAATGTTGACTCAATAAGCCACGCAGCTTATCCCATTCAAAGTGTTCGCCAGGGTCCGTTTTTCGAACTGGAGCAATATCACTATGACCGGTTAAATGGCGACGAGTCTTTGGATAAGTGTCATAAATAGCCGCTATGGCACTTGCCAAAGCTAAATATTGTGCCTCCGTAAAATCTTGATGGTCTGAGCCTTCAAGTTCAATACCAATACTATAGTCATTGCATTCCGGCTTGCCTAGATAACTAGAGCGACCTGCATGCCAAGCTCTGTCTTCAAAGTTTACCAGCTGAGTGATGTCGCCACTGCGCTCAATAAATAAATGCGCCGATACTTGCATCCCTTCGATGGTTTTGAAATAAGGATGAGCCTCCCAATCCAAAGTATTGGTAAAGAAAGCTTTAACATAGTGGAGACCGCTTGCATCTGTTTTCTCAAACTCATCAGGGGGTAAACTAATATTATGAATAACGATGGCGCTAATATCAGTATTATCTGGACGCTGATTAAAGTTAGGAGAGGCTAGCCATTGAGCTTGACTTAAGCGACCCTGTTGAATGTCCATAGCCTCGAAGGTTGTGACGGATTTAGATTTAAACAGTGGTTTTTTCATAGTCGGTATACTAATAGTTGTATATGAATAGTGGAATAAACAAACTTCTTTATGGCTGAAGACCTGTTATTAATTGGTAGTATTTACACCAGTTTGAATGGCTTTGAATAGGGGACATGTTATCATTATTGATGGCGTATACACTAGGCTTAACAGCTTCTCATTATCGTATCTGCTCGCTATATAATCATAGAAGTATCTAACATAGGCGTATATAAGATAAGCAAACTCTACGAGTTGCTAACGCTACCAGCTGCTAATCATAGCAAACAATAAATAGGGTGAATCATGGTGAATGCTAAATCTGTTGTCTTGTCCTCTACTAAGCCTGTCTCTTCATTTTTGTTTAAAAATAAGAGTATGCTTAACAGTACTGTTAGCCTGAGCCCGATATTAGTAATGAGCGCTGCGGCCAGCTTAGCATTTTCGGCTCCGGCGATGGCGCAGCAGCAAAATGCTCAATCTACAACTTTGCAAGCTGATAACACCAGTCTAAATATAGACGCAAATCCAGATATAAAGAGAAATGCAGCAATAACCCTAGAGTCAGGTAATCAGCCGCTAAGCTCTAACCTCACGGATCAGTTAATTCAAAAGGCCAACCAAAAGAATTTGGCCACTCATCCAACTTGGTTGAGACTGCATTACTATGAGCCAGACCAGAAAGCAAAAGCGCCAACTTCAACCAAACAAAGGACTTATAAAAGCAAAATCGAAAAGCCGGAGTTTTTTATAAATGAGCAAGGTAAGACTGACCCTCAGGCTGAACTTGAAGCTTTTATTAAAGCTACCGTCACTCAAGGGATAGATGGCGACGATAGTGTGGCATGCCGTTTTCCTGCCCGTACCTACTGGTTAAAAGAGCAGTTGGGTTTAGAGCAAGTTCAGCCCAATTGCCCTGACTTTGATGCATGGTTAAAAAATCTCGACCCTCAGAAATTATCGGTGGTTTTTGCTGAAGAGTATCCAGACCGTCCGGTTTCTGCTTTCGGTCATACTTTAATGCTAATTGATTCGACTGCGAGTCTAGCCGACCCCAAAGCCATCGACAAAGCCCATGCCCTTAATGATACGGTGGCAGGTAACCCTGATGATTCATTTATTAAGTATGCCATAAACTCGGCTTTTGGTGGCTATCCTAATGACATTACTATCGAGCCTTATCCGCAAAAGCTGGCAGATTATCTACAAAATGACAATCGTGATGTCTGGACTTACGGTCTTAATTTAACAAAGGCAGAAGTACAGCAGATTATGCGTCATGTGTATGAGACTAAGGACTTAGAGCTGCCTTATTATTTCACTATGGATAACTGTGCTTCAGAAATACTGAGGTACATTGATGTGGTGCGTCCTAATGGTAACTTACTGGATGAGTTCACGTTAGCCGTGGTTCCCTCAGATGTGGTTCGTTTGCTACAAAAAGAGGGATTAATTGACCAGCAAAACTATTTTCCATCAGATAAAACCTTAGCGCAAGCCAAGTTAAATAATTCACAGTCGACACAGCTACCCAGCAGTAGTATTGATGCTAACAATCAGTTGATACCTACGCAACTAACTCCCGTAGACAATAACCCGTTAGACGCCCATTCCTTGCAACGTATGAAGATAGGAGCGGGGGCTCAAGATGACACCGGATATATCAGTTTGGCCTATCGAGGGGGTTTTAACGATCCCCTAGATCGTCCTAGTGGCTATCCTCAAAACTTCCACTTGGAAGCAGGCTCAGTTGAATTAAGAGTCTATAAGGACGATGAAAAGAATAAAGGAGACCATAATCGCGTTGAATTACAAGAGTTGGCTATTTTGCGTGGTCGCTCGTTTAATCCGATAAATACCGCCAAAAAAGGCGACTCTCTATTTTCAAGCTGGGGCGTTAATGTGCAAGCCACTCAGGTAAAGGATGGCTCACAAATGAATAATAATAATCGCAGTGGTGACCCAGATAGCAGTCATTTGGTAGGCAGCTTCGGTTATGAGAAAGGAATATCTGCTGCCTTCGGTAGTCCACAAGCAGGTTCAGGGCAATTACCACCTCAGGTTTGCTATGCGCTTGGAACAGGACTAGCCCAAGTGGGTAAGGGGCTGAGTAAAGGTTACCGTGTTGGGGCAGGTGTGAATTTAGGCTGTCGTTATCAATTTAGTCCTAATGCTCGATTGATAGGAGAGGTGCAGGTGCCTTACTGGTATCATGGTAGTACAGATAATGACCAAATAAAAGGCAGCTACTGGCAGCCGATTTTGAGTTTAGGGGCGCAGTATGATTTGGATAGAAACAAAGCCATTAGAATACAAGGTAGCTATGAACTACAAGACGGTATAGAAGGACGCGATGATATTCAGCTGGCGTATGTGACGTATTTTTAGGGTGTTAATTGTAAGAGTAGCGTAGTAGTATGAGGCTACTCACAAGGATGTACTCCCCATGACACGCTTTGCTAATGCACTCTCTTCAGATGATAATAGCGCTAAAAAAAAGGCCAATAATAAAACGGTGGAGGGGCATTCTCCACCTTACCCATCTGCGCCTAACGAATCTTCCCCTCATCAATCTGAGCCTAGTCAATCAGATTCCCAAACTATTGAGTCTATCTCCGAACCAGTGCTAAATACGAAAGCGTATCTGTCAATGAGTGACTTTTTAGCGGGCATCAGTCAGCTTGCTGTTATTGGAGTGATAGAAACCACAGGCATTGTCGAGTCGATACATCGTGAAATTGTTTTACGACCGCTAGGGCTATCAAACCATAAGTACGGACGACTCTGGCATAAAGGCATCGGCAGTAGAGTATACAGTTTGGTAAAAGGGGTTACCTCGGTAGTAGGCCATAGCTTAGCGTTTGGTATTACTCAGTATAATCAGCTATTGGGTCATAAAAATCCGCAACCTTTGCCGGCCAGTCTAACTATGTTGGTTAATACCATAAATGGGGTAATGGGTGACCATTTAGTAACCAATCACAACCCACTTGCTTTGCCTATGATTCTTTATACCAGTCATGGTGAACCGCTTGTTTTATCTCAACAGTCAGAGCAGACAGACCAAGCTTCTGGCGCCGAAAATCTCTCTTCAACGGTGGTGATTTTGCTTCATGGTCTGTGTATGGGCTATGTTAATTGGCAGCCCGATCAATCTGATAGCTTGGGGCAAATGATTTTAAAACGTCAGCCTGAGGTTAGTGTCTTATATTTAAACTACAATACCGGAAGACGCATCTCTATCAATGGTCGTGAGTTTGCTAAATTATTACAAACACTAGTCACTAAACACCCAAATATTACTAAAATTAATTTAGTAGGACATAGTATGGGTGGTCTGGTCTCTCGTAGTGCACTTTATTATGGGAGTGAGACATCTGATAGTTGGGTTAGCAAGGTAGATAAGCTTATAACACTTGGCACGCCACACCATGGGGCAGTACTAGAGCGTATTGGTGATATAGTGCAGCAGAGTATTAGCAAGCTGCCATTTGCAGGATCATTAGGGAAGCTAGGCGATATACGCAGCACTGGTATTATAGATTTACGTCATGGTAGTGTCCGTGATGAAGATTGGCAGTCACTCGTAACACGCAGTGTGTTGCCTGATAGCGAGCGTCAGGTTACGCCTTTGCCACCCCATATTACCGCCTATTTCCTTGCAGGAACTTTAAGTGAGACAGAGGAAAAGGATAGCTCTAAAATGAGCTATTTACTTGGTGATGGTCTGGTTAATATTAATTCGGCACTTGGCGAGCACACAGAGATGCATACGTTACAGGTGCCAAGAGAGCGAAAAAAGGTGTTTTATGGCGTGGGTCACTTTGGTTTATTGTCTGATAAACAAGTGCCAGATCAAGCAATTGATTGGTTAAGTGACAGTCAATAGTTCATTAATTGAATGACTTAGTTAACACCTATGTATTAGTTAAAGGTTACAATTTTTTGTGTCTGTGATACCTAGTAAATCAAATCCTACTTATCACTATAACTTGGTAATAAAGGTTCAACATACCCTCTAATTAATTATGCTAAATTCAAATAGTTATCAATCAAGAGTTTTTAACTATTTAAAGCTATATTCATTCTGATTCAAAGCAATAATGAGGTAGCTAAGATAATAGAATCAAAAAAATCTAATAATCAAAAGAAAAGCACAATAATAAATAAGGATACCCCCCATGAATAAATTCTCAGAATCAACATCAGCAAATACTACCTCAGCTCAATATTTAATTATTGGCCAAGGTGATATAGGTCTTGCTGTTACGAATACCTTAGCGAAACAACAAAAACATGTCACAGGTTTAGCACGTGGTGAAAGACAGTCTTATGCGCTACATGAGCAGGCTCACTTCTTACAAGCTGATGCTTTAAAACTTTCTGCCGAGCAGATTAAAGAAATGACCCATATAGCCATCGTTGTTACCCCTGATAACTATGATGCTGAGAACTATAAAAACACCTATCTAGGCATTGCACAGCATATTGCTGATTTAGAAAGTCAATTGCCACAGCTCAAAAGAGTGGTGTTTATTTCCTCAACGGGTGTATATGGTCAAGATGATGGAGAATGGATAGATGAAGCGGTTGAGCCAAAGCCAGCTAAGCGTGAAGGCTCTAAATATATCCTTCAAGCAGAGCAAGTATTACAACAAGCTTATGGCAGTCGAGCGGTTATTATTCGACCTAGCGGTATTTATGGCGAAGAGCGCTTAATGCGAATACGTCAAGTGAAAGAAAAACAGCTAGAAGCATTGCCTCAATATGATTGGACCAATCGAATTATGGATACGGATTTAGTAACCATTATTGCTCAGGTTTTAAGCTTATCGGATGCAGAACAAGTAAGGCCAATATACCTAGCTACTGATTATGCACCAGTGACTTCATTTGAATTAACAAGCTGGTTAGCAACTGAGCTAAACAGCAATCCACCCACACTTCAGGTCTCTAACGAGGATAAGCCAATGAGTGGTAAACGTTTGCATAGTAATATTCCACTTGATTGGTTGCAGTATCCTGATTGGCAAAGTGGCTACGCTCATATCCTAAAAGCTAAATAAGGAGGAAGGGCGTTGTTTATTTCTTCTTTTAAATTAAGTTGTTGAAATTCTCAATATACCATTGCTCAAAAAGCAAGTATCATAGAGGGTGTAATAGATAATTCTGAAGAGGGTAACTTGCGAACGGATAGTTTAAGAAACAATGATAACGAAGATTTAATAGCTCAGTCTTTATTACACCATCAAATTGAGTATGCAGGAATGAGACACCCTAATTTTCATTCGTCGATGACAACTGTAAATCCTGATCGCCCTTTAACAGACATCCCTGACCCTAGTCCTCGCTATCAACAGTCTCTAAGTAAACTGTTGTCTATAAGTAGTACCAATGCGACAGGCGGTGATGATAATGCTACTAAAGCAGAAGACGGGTCAGATGCGTCAATGTGGTCTTTAATTGCATCCCCAGAGCTTGCTTCCCATTTAGACTTGTTGCAGCTGGGTGGTTTAATTAACTTACCTACTCAGTTTTTTGAGTCTAAAGCCGATAGTGGCTCAGAAATTTTAGCGCCCTTAACTGAGATGACCTTGTTGGATATGTCTGATATTTATCAAGTTTGTCTCAAGTATCCCACCTTGACAAGGTACGGTTTTAAGACCAATGATGACAATCAAGTATCTGCTGAAAGCACTGTCGTAGAGATTAAGGACGACGCAAAGACTGATCCAAGTAGTAGCGATTTGTCGGCTGCCATGCCTGAGATGATTAATGATTTATTTGCCCCAAGTTGGGAGCCTATTTTATACCCTGAGCGCTTCGATAATGGGGTCGACAGTTTAACCACAGATATCTTGGCCTGTAGCACCGCAGTACATGTTCTAAAGCAATGTCAAACCCGTCAGTCCGTTAATCGTAGCCTCACTGCTAAACAGATATGTCAACACATGCGTAGTTATGTTCTCAGTCAATGTAATACGCACCCACAGTTTGAAAAGCAGTATCGTCAAATTAGATTATTTGAAGGTCACATAGTAGTGGCTGCCAGTTATTTGGGCTTAGAAATTGTTCATGCTGACAAACACTCGTCAGCCTCTACTGTGAATAATAAGGGAGAGACCAGTTCCAATTTAGGGCAAGCTATTTATTTCAATATTTCTTCTCAATCTTCATTATTTGTTCGATACCCTAATATCAGTGCTTATTATATTAATGGCTGGTCATAATATCTGTATCTGTAAGCCATAACGGTTATAATACGTGCTTTTATTGAAGTGGTTTATGTATTAGTTTTTTGCTGTATTAATAGCTTATTAGACTTAGACAGTAAATATAAATTTCATTGGTTTTATAGGAATATTCATGGCAGTTTCTCCTTCAACACGCACGTTTAGCAGCAGCGACTTTATCCAACTGGCTTTATCAAATGATGTTTTAAAGTTCGGTGAATATGTACTTAAGTCAGGGCGTATCAGTCCTTACTTTTTCAACGCTGGTTTATTAGCTACCGGTGAAACTCTGTCAGTATTGGCCAATGGATATGCACAAGCCTTAGCAGAGCAAGTTAAAGAGAGCGCAAGTGATGAATTAGTTATCTTTGGCGCGGCCTATAAAGGAATTCCTTTTGTGGCGGCAACTGCTCAAGCACTTTGGAACAACCACGGGATTAATGCCCGTTGGGGTTATAATCGCAAAGAGGCGAAAGACCACGGTGAAGGCGGTAATTTAGTAGGTGCTGATGTTAATGGTAAGGCAGTATGGGTGCTAGACGATGTGATTACTGCAGGCACTGCAATGCGTGAAGTGGTTGATATTCTAGATGCCGCTGGTGCCACTGTCGCCGGTATCATCGTCGCTTTAGATCGTAAAGAACGCGGTCTAAATGAACAATCGGCTATTCAAGAGCTGGCAGAAAGTTTACAAGTGCCAGTTCAAGCTCTAGTAGATATCGATGACATCATTGACTATGTGGCCAATAATGGCGATGCTACTCAATTGGCCAAAATGCGTCATTATCGCGAGCAGTATGGAGTTTAATTTAGTAGTGAGTTAGCCTCTCATGGCTTTGTATCGCTAATATCATTTTTTTGTCAATTTTTTATACTCAAGCTGTCAATCTTAGGTTGGCAGCTTTATTATATCTACCTTTATTATAATTATAATTATCTATCTGCCTGTCAGAGGCAGTTTAAGCGGAGTAAATTATCATGAGTCAGCAGTCAGCCAATAAACCACTTAATATTTTAGTGGTCATGGACCTCATTGAAACGGTGAACTATAAAAAAGATTCAACTCTGGCAATGATGTGGGCTGCCAGTGATCGAGGCCATGATTTAGGTTACTGTCAGATTCATGATATGTGGTTAGATAGAGGCGAACTTAAGGTTGATGCTCAAAAGGTGACAGTGCGCCGTGATCCACAAGATTTTTATAGTTTAGAAAATAAATTAACTCAGCCGATTACAGATTATGATGTGGTGCTAATGCGTAAGGACCCGCCGTTCAATATGCGCTTTTTATACAGTACTTATATGCTCGATCATGCCAAAAAGGCGGGTGTATTAGTGGTCAATGATCCACAAGCCATTCGAGATTGTAATGAAAAACTGTTTGCCACTTGGTTTAGTGACTTAATGAGCCCCACCATTGTGACCAGTAAGCAGTCTCATATTCGTCAATTTATCACTGAGCAACAAGATGTTATTGTCAAGCCTCTTGATGGTATGGGTGGTACAGGTATCTTTAGATTGACAGCCGATAGTCCAAATATCGGCGCCACACTTGAGATGCTAACCGAACTTGAGACGTTGCCCATTATGGCGCAGCGTTATCTTCCTGAAATTAAAGAAGGCGATAAGCGTATTTTAATCGTTGATGGAGAGGTGGTGCCATTTTGTCTAGCCCGTATTCCTACTAAGGGTGAGACCCGTGGTAATTTAGCAGCGGGTGGTCAGGGTGTGGCAATGCCTGTGTCAGATAAAGAGATGGCAGTGGCAAAAAAGGTAGCGCCTATTGTCAAGCAAAAAGGCTTAATGTTCGTAGGCTTAGATGTGATTGGTGGTAGAATTACTGAGATTAATGTCACAAGTCCGACTTGTATTCGTGAAATTAATGATCAATGTGGCACTGATATTGCGACTGACTTAATGATCGCTATAGAGAAAAAGCTTAACTAACTCACCTAAAAATGCTGGTTCAATTAATTCAGCAATACTGTAGCAATGGTTAGTTAAATATATATTACAATTTCATTAAGTATTATGCCGTATAACCATTGATTTTTTGTTACAGTATCCTATTATTGATAACGGTACTTAAAAGTCAGTATTAGGGATAAAGGTTATTGCCTTTAGTCTTACAAGGTAAAGGAAAGATGGCCATAATTTATAAAAGGCTTATAACAATAATAGCTTATAAGTGAACATAAATATTATAAGCTGATAAAAAGGCTTTAATCATTTTTTTCCCTACTTTTAAGAAATAATTTTCTGTTACTTAACTGGTTTTACCTACTTTTTTGTTTTGTAGATTTATATGTAAGACAAGTAAGGGGTAAATCAATAAGCGCATAAATAAGTCGCAAATAAATCAGTTCAGTAAATAAGTAAGGATATTACGAAATGAAAAATTTCACGAAATCAGTATTATTGACTGCAGGTTTGGCATTAGGTATTAGTGCAAGTGCGGCAGACCAATTGAATAACACTAAGTGGACCACTTATAATGATAGTGGTAAGCCTGATGCGGTAATTCAGTTTAATGAAAGTAATGGTAAGCTTTCTGCAAAAATCGTAGAAGTTTTAGATCCTCGTGCTACCAATAAGTCTGTTTGTGATACGTGTAAAGGTAAGTTTAAAGACAAACCTTTAACGGGGGCGACAGTACTTTGGGATTTGAAGGCTGATCCGAATAATCCGAACAAATATATTGATGGTAAAGGTATTGAGCCTGAAACAGGTATGACTTTCTCTGGTAAAGCAGAATTAAAAGGCAATACTTTGCAGTTACGTGGCTATAAAGGTATTTCAGCATTTGGTAAGACGCGAACTTTGAAACGTCGTTAGATTTTTAAGCGATTCTAAAACTTTCGAATTGTCTTAACTTTAGTGGTTTTAAATTTGTTTTAAAGAGACATTGTTTAAAATATTATGGCCAAGCTTCGACGAATCGTGGCTTGGTTTTTTATTTTTAACTTAAATTTATATCGGCTTTTTAAGTGTCATCAATGAACACATTAAAAGGCGAATTTTATTATTAAAATGATAATTATATCCTTAGTAAAAACTTTATAGTTTGTTGTACAATACCCCGCTTTGTTAAAAGCGTAGCATCGTCTAAGCACATTAGTTATGCTATGATTTTTCAATTTCTGCGTAGACCTGTTTTGATATCGAAAATCTAGGAGATTTTGCTGTGTCTGAGACCTCGGCTGTAAATAATACTCATCAAAATGCTTTGGCTAAAAAAACGACAAGTAGTGCTCCGAACGTGTTGATGATGGCAGCAGGTACGGGAGGACACGTATTTCCCGCATTGGCTGTGGCCGAAGAGCTTACCAAGCAGGGAGCTAAAGTACATTGGTTAGGTACGCCGCAGGGGATGGAAAACGACTTAGTTCGTCCTGTAGGCTATACTTTTCATACTATTGATATGCAAGGGGTGCGCGGTAAGGGGGTCGGCAGAATTCTAAAAATGCCATTCACTTTGTCTCAAGCGATGCTCGCTAGTATTAGAGTGATTAAGAGTAATAATATAGATGTGGTCGTCGGCTTTGGCGGCTATGTCAGCGCACCAGGTGGACTGGCAGCAAAAGCAACTGGTACACCGCTTATTATCCATGAGCAAAATGCTATCGCTGGCATGAGTAACCGCTATTTGGCAAAACTGGCTACTAAAGTACTGCAAGCATTCCCCAATACTTTTGGTGACAGCGATAGCCCAGAAAACCCTAAGCTTGAGACGGTAGGCAATCCAGTCCGTGATGCTATTTGTAAAATAGCCCCGCCAGAAGAGCGTTATGATCTACAAGATGACAGTCCTTTAAAGTTACTGGTAGTAGGCGGGTCATTAGGAGCAGAGGCTTTAAATAAGACTGTGCCTGCGGCTTTAGCCAAAATTGACAAACCTATTACCGTTTACCATCAGTGCGGTCGCAACAACTTAGCGGGTACTGAAAGCTATTATCAGCCCGTAAATAGAGCCATACATAATGTCACCGTTAAGCCTTTTATTGAGGATATGGCGCAAGCGTATGCTTGGGCAGACGTGATTTTGTGTCGAGCAGGAGCCTTAACAGTTACTGAGGTTCAAAATGTCGGTTTAGCGGCTATATTTGTGCCGTTGCCCCATGCAGTAGATGATCATCAAACTGCCAACGCACGCTCATTGGCCGTTGAAGATGCGGCTTATTTAATACCACAAAGCAAGTTAACCCCTGACTACTTAGCGGAAACCTTACTTGATCTAGATCGTGAAAAGTGCAAAGCAATGGCCGAAAAAGGCAAAGCGTTAGCTAATCCTGGTTCTACTTCGGTGACCGCTGATTTTATTTGGAATCAGGTGGTTAAGTAACCATTGTTAAATAAAAATGCACGCTATAAAAAAATGTCTATATCAACCCCTTGAGTTAGTAACCGAGTGTATTTAAGGACATTGTGAATGGCCTTCGCAGTTATCACTGCTTAAATACCAGGTTTAAATATCAGTTTTTATTTTTATCTATTACAAAAAGAGATAGTTATGTCACAAGCAGCCTTGCCAAAAAGATTGATTGAAATTCCAGAAATGCGCCGTATCAAATGCATTCACTTTATCGGCATTGGTGGGGCAGGGATGTGTGGTATTGCTGAAGTTATGAAAAACCAAGGCTATGGTGTTAGTGGGTCAGATATTAAAGAAAGCGCAGTGACTCAGCGTCTTCAAAGCTTAGGTATCGAAGTATTTATTGGTCATGACTCTAAAAATATTGCCAATGCAGATGTGATAGTGGTGTCTTCTGCTATTGACCGTAATAACCCAGAGATCCAAGCAGCATTAAAAGCACAGCTGCCTGTAGTACGTCGTGCCGATATGTTGGGCGAATTGATGCGCTATCGTCATGGTATTGCTGTGGCGGGTGCACACGGAAAAACCACCACCACCAGCTTACTCACTATGATGATGACAGAAGCAGGCCTAGATCCTACTTATGTGATTGGCGGTAAACTAAATGCTTCTGGGAAAAATGCGTCACTGGGAGAGAGTCGTTATTTAATCGCAGAAGCTGATGAGTCTGATGCTTCATTTTTGACCTTGCACCCTATGGCTGCTATCGTTACCAATATCGACCAAGACCATATGGAAACATATGGCAATAGTTTCGATAAGTTAAAAGCGGCCTATATTCAGTTTTTACAAAACATGCCCTTTTACGGATTGGCAGTAGTTTGTGGTGATGATAAAGAACTGTACAGCATGATCGATGACATCGGTCGTCCTGTGTTAACTTATGGTTTCGAACCACATAATAATGTGCAAGCCACAGATGTTAGAGTAGAAGGCACCAAGACGCATTTTACAGTTTTGCGTAAAGACCATGAGCCGCTGCAACTCACACTGAATATTCCAGGCCAACATAACGTCCTCAATGCGTTAGCAGCGATTACTATGGCGACAGATGAAGGGGTGGATGACGAAGCCATTAAACGTGCTTTAGCCAAGTTTGCTGGTGTCGGTCGCCGTTTTGAACAACAAGCCTGTGTCAAAAAAGATGAAGGTGATGTGCTACTTATTGATGACTATGGTCACCATCCGGTAGAGGTGGCAGCCACAATTAAAGCCGCTCGTGAAAGTTATCCTGAGCGTCGTTTGGTTATGTTATTCCAGCCACATCGTTATACCCGTACTCGCGACTGCTACGATGATTTCGTTGCTGTGTTATCGCAAGTTGATGAGTTAATGCTGTTGGATGTTTATAGTGCAGGCGAGACCCCTATAGTTGGGGCAGATACCAAGTCATTGGCACGCAGTATTCGTCTTCGTGGTGAAGTAGAGCCTATGGTGATTGATAAAGACGAGTTGGCACCGGCAATGCAGCGTATATTGAAGGCCGGTGATATTTTAATCACTCAAGGCGCGGGTAACGTTGGCCAGTTATGTCAAGAATTGGCTGCCAATAATCTTTATATTTAATTCATGCTTATTATGATTGGGTTTTAGGGTTTTTGTACTTCTACTCTTTAACCCTTTTATTTTTGTTAGCCCTTTTATTTTAGCGATTAACTAGCCTTTATTTGACCAGTTAATGGCTATTTAAGATACTCATAACCCTTGTTTAAGATGCCGATAACTATGACTGATGCTGTTAATTCAACTTTTGATACTGATTTTTCCGATAAAGCCAGCGGTCTTGCTTCTGATAAAGACCCGAGTGTTTTCGGTAAAGTAGCGGTGGTTTATGGCGGTAGTAGTAATGAGCGTGATGTTTCTTTGGACAGTGGTAATGCGGTATTAAAAGCATTGCAATCCCAAGGTGTGGAGGCGAATCATTTCGATCCTAAACACCAAGATGTTACTGAATTAAAAAACTATGATCGTGTGTTTAATGTGTTACACGGTCGTGGTGGTGAAGATGGTCAGCTACAAGGGTTACTAGATTGGTTGCAAATTCCGCAAACAGGTTCAGGGGTGTTAGCTTCTGCCATAGGTATGGATAAAGTACGCACTAAGCAGCTTTGGCTAGGTTGTGGTTTGTCGACTGCCCTTTTTGCAGTATTAACCAAAGACACAGATTGGCAACAAGTAGTTAGTGCGCTAGGTTTACCTTTAATTGTTAAGCCGGTTCATGAAGGCTCAAGTATTGGTATGAGTAAAGTAAATACCTTAGATGAGTTGCCTAAGGCCTTTGAGTTAGCCTCAGGCTGTGGCGATGTGGTTATGGCTGAGAAATGGATTACCGGCCGCGAATTTACCATTGTAATTATTGATGATGAGGCGTATCCGGTTATTAGATTGCAGCCTGCTGATGTATCTAACTTCTATGATTATGAAGCCAAGTATAATCGTAATGATACGATGTATCATATCCCTTGTGGCTTATCTGAAGAAGAGGAAACACACTTACAAGCGCTTAGTTTAGCGGCTTTTAAAGCAGTGGATGCGAAGGGATGGGGTCGTATTGACGCCATGCAAGACGAAAACGGCAATTTCTGGCTCCTAGAAATCAATACGGTGCCTGGAATGACCAGTCACAGCTTAGTGCCTATGGCTGCTAAAGCCCGCGGTATGGATTTTGAGCAGTTATGTTGGCATATTTTGGCTCAAACCTTATAGCTGAAGAAGCTGTGGACAATGTTACAAGTTTTTAATATCTAGCAAGATTTAACTATATAGGTAATCTATATATAAGTAATTTCTATAACGATTTACCTCGAAAATTATAATGGCTAAAGGTGATTTAAGTCACAACAAGGATATAAGTACTTAGTTTATTGCTCATATCGTTTGTTCTGTCATAAATTGATACATGCTCGCTAAATATAGTCGCTATCGCTGCTCCAGCAAATGCGTTACAATTATGAGTTATTAGACAAAATGGAAACTACGGCTGCTTCTGTGAATAAAACTGCGCTGAACCCAAGTAAATTTTTATCCGTTAAAACGTGGATTAGTATTGCTGTAGTTTTATTTGTTGCTATTTTTTTATTAGTATCAAATAGAATTTATAGCTCTCAACCCGCTAAAGTGGTTGTTAATACTAAGAACCTTGACGCCGCTCAGTATGAGACCTTAAATAAGGCTATGAGCAAAAAACAGGCGGGTAGTTTCTTTACTGCAGTTTTACCTGAGTTAAAAGACAGTGTCATGCAGCAGCGTTGGATTAGTCAAGTGGACATTGAGCGTAAATGGGGTGAAGGTATTGTTATTACTGCCTTACCGCGTGAGGCTGTCGCTCGATTTGGCAGTGAGCATTTAATAGATGCGCAAGGACAGGTTTACAAACCGGTTAGTGAGTCTGAACTTTTACAACCCGGTTTGATAATGTTACAAGGGGATACCGATCAATCCTCTTTAATTATGAAACAAATGCAGCAGGTGAATCAGTGGTTTGCACCATTAAAGATGCAAGTTGAGGATTTGGTACTGACGCCCCGTATGACTTGGGCGATTAAATTTGATAATGGGATGCGTATCATTGTAGACAATGAGCATACCTCACAAAAGCTTATGAATTTAAGTCAATTATTGCAGAATCAATTGGCTGACAAACGCGAAGATATTGCGGCAGCTGATTTACGCTATAAAAATGGTTTTGTTATTGACTGGAAAAACGAATCTGTAGATACTGCTCCCGCCGCTTCAGTACAAGCGGAGGCAAGTAAGCCTCAAGCGGTAGACAATACGAACAAAGCAGATACAGCAGTGCAGGAAGCCAGTGCAGCAGAAAGTGAAATACCACTTTAATTGAAAGCCGCCTCAAAGTTGATTTGAAGCGGTTTTATTTAGTAATGAAAACTTATTCGTTATGATGTATTACAATCAGGTATGGCTTATTGTCTGGCTAGCATGACCAAAGGTTGGCTAGCATGATTAAGGATAGGCTCATAGCAATACTTAAAATTAAACCCTAACCTAACCTTACTGTTTTAATTTGGATGAAAAGTATATTTTTATACTTAAAATTCCTCACAGTACATATATGTTTTAAACTTTATGAGTAAATCTGAAAATCTCCTAGCCGTCATTCATTTAAGCGCCTCTGCAGTCTATGTCGTGGTGGCTAATGTTGTTTCTGCGACCGACATTCGTATTAAGGGTGTTGGTGAGGTTCCTACGGAGGACTTTCAGCAAGGTCAAATTAGACATTTTGATCGCCTTAAGAGCTCTATTCGCCAAGCGATTATCCAAGCAGAGGAAATGGCGAATTGTCGTATTCATAGTGTGTGGTTAACGTTATCCACTCCTGAGCTACTAAGTCATAATGGCTTTGGCGCTGTAGATATAGAAAGTGGGGTTGTAGAAACCCAGCATATTGTTAAAGCTTTAAGTCTGGCGAAAGCCAGTGTACTACCCAATACTCATTACCTTATGCACCATTGCCAACAAGGCATATTTTTAGACAATCAAGAACAAATGGTTGACGATGCTATTGGTATGTACGCGAATAAGGTCACTGTGATGTATCACCTTATGATGATGCCAGTATCAAGTAGACAAAATATTCAAAAACTTATTCAAGCCTGTGATGTCAGTATTGATCATATGTTGTTCGATGCGGTTTCTAGTGCTGAATATAGCCTAATGTCTGAAGAGCGTGAACAAGGGGTTTGTTTAATTGATATAGGAGCAAGTACCACCAGTATTTGCATTTATCGCGAAAATAAACTAATTTTTACGCACTGTATTGCGGATGGTGGCAATAAGGTCACCATGGATATCTCAGCTGAGTTAGGTCTCACTATGATGGAGGCCGAAAAGCTTAAAATTCAGAGAGGGACAGTGGATACTCGTGATGTAGATCCTACGAGATTTGAAACTTTCCCCAGAGTAGGTATGGCGGATGAAGCCACCATCAGCATGCTACAATTGGCTCAAATTATTGAAGCACGTTATATCGAACTTTATCGGGTTATTTTTCAAAAGTTATCCGATGAAGGGTTGATGGACTATTTACAACGTGGTGTTATTTTAACCGGTGGCGGTAGTCAGATTCGCGGTATGGTGCGTTTTTCAAAACGTCTACTTGAGATGCCGGTGGTAATGACTAATGCCCATATTGCTATTTCTGCTTACAATCATTTTGATAGTGATGACAAATTCAAAGAGTTGAATTTGAGAGTGGGTCAGCGTAACTTACAGACGGCTTATGGTGCCTTGTTATACAGCCAAAGTGAACAATTCAAACACAGTGAGAAGAGTTCACCAGAAGCGTTAGAGGTCAATAAACCTACTAAATTTAGTACGATCAAACATAATTTGAGTAATTTTTTCAAAAGCATAATATAGCTTCCCTATATCTTAATTTTCATATTTCACAGTCACTACTTTAGTTTTAGCTTATATAAAGGTAATGACTAAATAGATGACCTCAAGGAGTGATAATGTCTAAGTATACAATGGCTACTAACAGCCACGATTTAAATAATGGTCAAGCGCGTTTCACTGTGTTCGGTGTGGGCGGCGGCGGCGGTAATGCTGTTGAGCACATGGTTCAGCAAGGCGTCAAAGGCGTTACTTTTGTGTGTGCTAATACCGATAAGCAAGCGTTGGACAGACTAACCGCTGACAACAAGCTGCAACTTGGCGCGCATACCAACCGTGGTCTTGGTGCAGGCGCAAATCCTGAAGTGGGTCGTGAAGCTGCTGAACAAGATGAAGAAGCCATCCGTAAGTTGCTTGAAGACTCAGACATGGTATTTATCACTGCGGGTATGGGCGGCGGTACGGGTACAGGTGCAGCACCAGTGGTAGCTCGTATTGCTAAAGAAATGGAAATTTTGACTGTGGGCGTGGTCACCACGCCTTTCAAATTTGAAGGTGGCAAGCGTATTAAAGCGGCCAAAGCAGGTATTGACCAGCTTTCAAACTTTGTAGACTCTATCATTACTATTCCTAATGATAAACTGCTTAAAGTTTACGGCAATATCTCAATGCAAGATGCTTTCAAAAAAGCTGATGATGTGTTGATGCATGCAGTACAGGGTATTGCACAAACCATTTCAAGCGAAGGTGTTATCAACATCGACTTTAACGATATTCGTACCGCTATGACTGCGAAAGGTCACGCTATGATGGGTATTGGCCGTGCCAGTGGTGAAGACCGCGCACGTCAAGCCACTGAAAAAGCCATTCGTTCTCCTCTATTAGATAACTTGTTATTGGAAAATGCCAAAGGCCTTATCGTAAACGTTGTGTCATCAGAATCAGTTACCTTAGATGAGCTTAACCAAATTACTGAAGTGGTTAATGACATCACTGATATTGAAGATGCCAATATCTTCATCGGTACGGTTATTGATGAGAAGCTAGGTGAAGATTTACACGTAACTGTAATTGCTACGGGTTTAACCCTAGATGAAGACAACGATGCACACAAACCAATGCCTTCAGCGAACAGTACACAGACAGTTGATCCAGCAACACATACCAGTGCCTTTAATGCTCATCAAAGAACCACTGCAACTCAAAGCCATGTAAATAATCCTGCTGGAACATCTACACCGACGTCACAACCTTCTTCTGCTACCAAAACAAATAGCATTCAGGATTACTTAAAACGTCAACAAAATCGTTAATTCTTACACGATTTAACAGTTATTTATTACAGTAGCTATTATAAAAGTAGATAGTGTTAAAAAATATAATGTTAAAACAGCAGCATTAAACTAGCCTTATTGAGAAAAAGCCAAGCTTAAGCTTGGCTTTTTTTATGGGTAAACTTAATGGACTAAAGTAAATATCGTTTGATACGAATTATCTTAATAGTTTACTGTGTTAAAATTCCTATATTTGAGTCAATACTCATAGCTAAGTAATAAGGGTACCAACTTTATGAAACAACGCACATTAAAGCAGCCTATTGAAGTCATCGGTGTCGGATTACACAGTGGCCAAAATGTGACGCTTATCCTAGAGCCAGCGGCTATTGATAGCGGTATACATTTTTTACGCACTGATATAGACAATGCACCGTTAATCGCTGCCGATGCTTTTTTAGTCACTGATACGGTCATGTCGTCAAATCTAATAGTGGATGGCGTGAAAATTGGTACCGTGGAGCATTTATTAAGTGCTTTATCAGGGCTTGGTATCGACAATTTATTGGTTAAAGTCTCTGATGCTGAGATTCCTATTATGGATGGTAGTGCCGAAGACTACGTGCAATTGATACTAGAAGCAGGTATTAAAGAGCAAACTGCCCCAAAGAAGTTTATGAGAATCTTAAAGACTGTCAGAGTCGAAGAGGGTGATAAGTCTGCGCAACTAGAGCCTTATTCGGGATTTTGCTTGGACTTTGAAATTGAATTTGAACATCCAGGCATACCCAAAGATACACAGCACTATCAGTTCGAGTTTTCCACAAAGAGTTATATTGAAAATGTAGGCAATGCCAGAACCTTTGGTTTTATGCGCGATATTGAACATCTACAAAAAAACAATTTGGCTTTAGGAGGCAGTTTGGATAATGCCATCGTCCTTGATGACGACGGTATTATGAATAAAGAAGGACTGCGACACAAAGAAGAGTTCGTACGTCATAAGATTTTAGATGCTATTGGGGACTTATATTTGGCAAAATACAGTCTGATTGGTAAGTTTTCGGCCTATAAATCAGGGCATGCTTTGAACAATAAATTGATTAGAGCGGTATATAGTGACCCAGACAACTTTGAAATTGTAACAATGTATGACAAACTTGATTTTGCAATTGACTATAAAATATAAAAATCAAGATGTAATCGAAAATATTTTCCAATTTTTTAGCGTTATTTTTGAGTGGTAAGCAACATTAGGGAAATATAAAAAAAAGCGAAACTTAAGTTTCGCTTTTTTTTATCAAAAATTAATGAAAACTTGCACAATCCAAACATTTTCAATACTTAGAAGACCTCAATCAATAAAAATTAGTCATAGATTAAATAATAAATTTGGTTGTTTTTACGAATCTAGTTTTAAAAACCAAACATTGTCTACCAATAACACCACGCTTGATTACATAATAAAACATAATAGAAAGGTTTTAGTTAGGTTTTGTAAGCCTTTTTAGGGATTCTTTTAAGCGTTCATCTTTAATGACATGCTCTAATGTGTATGTTATAGTTCGTTTCGTTGTTTCGGTGAGGTCACGATTAATATGGCTTCCGCCCTTACTAAGAGTTAAGTTCGATTGATTTGAATGTGATATTGAGTAATCCTGATTCTCATTTAAGTGGTCAATCGAAGCAGGGTAAGTAACGATTACATCTATATTTTTTAGTACGCTGAATGTAAGAGATTGTTCTTTTAGTATATTAATTAGGTTGTTTGATTGGTATCGAAGATGGTTTGCTGCAGTCTGAGACTGCACAGAAAGCACCAATAAACCTTCTTCATACTTAACTATCCAAAGTGATTTTAAGATCTCTTCTGGTAGTCCTCTTCCTAGTAATGCTTTTATCTCTTGCGTTAATTTGTTCAGCTCAGAGCATTTATCACTTAAAGACTTAGGCAAGGAAGACGCTGCAGACTTTTGATGATCAATACGCTTTGCTAAATGATTGGGTTTTAAAGGGTTTTGCATAGCAGGCCTCAAACTTGATTTATAGATAAAGTTATCACTGAGTATATAGATAGCATAAACGGTTGCTAAGTCTAAATATAGGCTGTTTCGATAGGTCGTTTGTTTTAAATGAATATCAAAAGGCTGTTTGACAGGTAGGTTGAACAGTACATTGCAAAAATTAATTCTGGGAATTTTATGAAAAAGTCACTTATTATTTTGTCGTTAATGGGGCTAAGTGCCACGCAAGTAAATGCAACAGTTCAACAAACTTTTGAGCCAGCCACAAGTTCTCCATCAGTTAAAACGTATAAAGTAGTAAATAGTTACTCTAATATTTCATCTAATACCTCTGAGCGTGTTCAGAATATTGAATATTTAAGCAATCAAGCACAACAAAAAAGTGATGAATTGGCTCAACTAGCAAGACAATTAGAAAGTAGATACAGCACTTCAACGTCGTTTGCTACTTCTGCAAACACACCATCATTCTCTTCTGGGCGTTTAGACAGCTCAGCACCTCCAGCTCTAGCCGCTGCTCGTGCTGCCCGCGCTGCTCACTCAAGAACACTAGGTCTTTGTGCACGATATGTGCGTCAAGCTCTACAATCAGCAGGCTACAGTTTTACCCCTAATAACTCAGCCTATCAGTACGCAACTCGTGGTACCTTAGCAGAAGCTGGATTCGTTAAACTTAGCAATGATAACTACCAGCCACAGGTAGGTGATGTTGCTGTATTCAACCGCTCATCAAAAAACCCACATGGCCATATTCAGATTTTTGATGGCTCACAATGGGTATCAGATTTCGTACAATCAAAATTCAGCCCTTATAGCAGCCACAATGGATATACTGTTTGGCGCGATGGTCGTTATTTAGATGCTTCAAATCAGGGTACTTATTTAGCAATGAACGACTAATTGCTAACGATGGTTATCAGTACTTGTTCGTAATTAATACGATAAAATTGATAAAATAAAAATCTCATTTATTTAAATAGATGAGGTTTTTTTTATGGTCTATTATTGCTGCACTTATATTGTCGATTAAAAATAAATTCTAGATTAAAAAAATAAAGGCCGCTATTTATTAGCGGCCTTTACTGTTAATTTATTACCTGTTCATTCAATAACGGGTTTAGCCAATTAGCGACAGTAATTGCTTAATCGCAATCAACCGCTAACTTCTAATCACTATAACGGCTTAAGTTAGATAGCTTAGGGTTGGCGTTAGGATTACGACGTAATAAAAGTGCCATACGACCAATAGTGTGAATAAGCTGTGCACCTGTTTTATTCGCAAGGTCGCTACTGAAAGCTTCACGCTCTTCTTTGGTACCTGGTGGGGTTTTGATTTTGATAAGTTCATGATCGTTCAGTGCACGATCTAACTCTTCTACTACTGAATCAGTCAAGCCTTTATTGCCGATAGTCACCACAGGCTTTAATTCATGGCCAATACCTTTAAGGCGGCGCAGTTCAGTATTGTCCAATGTAGGACGGTTGTTTTTTGCAGTACTCATAGTTTCTCAGTATTAATTATTAGGCCTAACTTTACCAGCCTTGGAAAATGTATAAATCATCAGATAAATAGAGTAGACCAAAAATCTAAAATTCTGTATTTATTGACGACTTTTTGCTTAAGCTCTGTGTCAGTCACCGAGCTTAAGCCGTAGACTAAGCATTAAATGCTAGGGGTGCATTATAAAGAAAGTTAGGGGGTCTTGCATGACGACTTTGTAAGAAAGGCAGATTTTTAATGAATAACGCAATCAAAAGTAAAGTTGATTAGCTTAGCCTAGAAATTAGCTGACCACTTAACGTAGAACGTAATTGATAACTTAATTTGGACTCTAACCATAAACGGTATGAGTGTGCGTATAGTTAGTCAGTTTAATTAAACAAATAATGCTAGAATTAATAATTATCTTATAGTTATCACTTCTCTAAATAAATAGTGAGGATATTGTGGCGACACGTATTACCAATAAAACCTTGTCTAAAAGCAGTAAAGCTTGGATGAAAGAGCACCTTGATGATCATTATGTACAACTGGCCCAAAAAGAGGGTTATCGTGCTCGTGCAGCTTATAAGCTGTTAGAAATTAACGAAAAGACCAACCTTATTAAAAAAGGAATGACTGTGGTCGATTTGGGCAGTGCCCCTGGAAGCTGGTCGCAGGTAGCAGGTAGACTGGTGGGGGATGAGGGAATATTAATCGCCTCAGATATCTTGCCAATGGATGCCTTAGAAAACGTCACTTTTATTCAAGGCGACTTTAGAGAAGAAGAAGTGTTTGACAAGCTGATGGGTGAAGTGGGCGATAGACAGGTGGATGTGGTGCTATCTGATATGGCACCCAACACCTCTGGACACACGGCAGTAGACCAACCGCGTATGATTTACCTGTGCGAGTTAGCGGTAGATTTTGCCTTACGGGTATTGCCTAAAGGTGGCTCTTTGGTGATGAAGATGTTCCAAGGCGAGGGTGAACAGCAACTACGCCAGCAGCTACAATCTCAGTTTTCAAAAGTTCGCACTATTAAGCCTGCCGCTTCTCGTGCGCGTTCAAAAGAAGTGTTTTGGGTTGCCACAAAGTAAAGACAGAAGGTAAAAGGCTGTCTCAATATTATCCAACCTATAGATCTAAACTTATGAAATTGAGGCTATAGAACTAAGTTTACTGAATTTATAGATCGGCTCTGTATTATGGGTATTTGTATTATAGATAAATGTTAAGTTAGATTTATGACTTAATTGACAACGATATCAGACCCTATATGACCCTGTAGTATGGCGAGGGCAACAGCAACTTTAGCAACTTGTGCTTTTATTTGGATATTATTATTTGGTTTATGCTTGATAAATAACGAGGTTGACCTAATAAAGAGAGGTAGAAGCAATGGTTCATTAAGCTGGTATTTGTTAATACTGCTAAATTCTGTCAGAAATATTATAAAAAATTGATGACAGAATAATCAATGGGTGTATTAACACGGTGACGAGCCATAGTTGTTTTTTTGTCTCATGCTATAATGCGAGATTAGGCAGAATTTTGAATACATCAATAAGTAAGGGATGGTATAGCTTGTGAGCGACATGGTAAAAAATACCTTATTGTGGCTAGTTGTTATCGGCGTATTAGTGCTGGTATTTAGCAACTTTGATAGCAGTAATGAGCCTGATACGCTTAATTACTCTGAGTTTGTAACTCAAGTCACTGAAGACCAGATAAAAAGCGTCAAAATCGATGGTGAACAAATCACTGGCGAAAAAGTTAACGGCTCGGAATTCGAGACCGTTGTACCTGCCGTGGCTGACGATCAGTTAATGCCTACATTACGTAAGCATAAAGTTGAGGTGCAGGGCGCCGCCCCTGAACGCCAAAGCGTCATGATGCAATTATTGATTGCAAGCTTCCCTGTTCTGCTTATTATCGGTATCTTCTTATTCTTCATGCGTAACATGCAAGGTGGCGCCGGCGGCAAAGCGGGCGGTCCGATGAGCTTTGGTAAGTCAAAAGCAAAAATGTTGGGTGAAGATCAAATCAAAGTGACCTTTAATGATGTGGCGGGTGCTGAAGAAGCCAAAGAAGAAGTTGTTGAGGTCGTTGATTTCCTAAAAGATCCTGACAAATTCACTAAGCTTGGTGCCACTATTCCTCGTGGTATCTTGATGGTTGGTCCTCCAGGTACCGGTAAAACTTTATTGGCAAAAGCCATTGCTGGTGAAGCCAAAGTACCGTTCTTCTCAATTTCAGGTTCTGACTTCGTTGAAATGTTTGTCGGTGTTGGTGCCTCACGTGTTCGCGATATGTTCGAACAAGCTAAGAAGAATGCCCCTTGTATCATCTTTATTGATGAGATTGATGCTGTAGGCCGTAGCCGTGGTACGGGTATGGGCGGTGGTAATGATGAACGTGAACAGACCCTAAACCAATTATTGGTTGAGATGGATGGGTTTGAAGGTAATGACGGTATTATCGTTATTGCGGCCACTAACCGTGCGGATGTTCTGGATAAAGCATTATTACGTCCAGGTCGTTTTGACCGTCAGGTGCATGTGGGTCTGCCAGACATTAAGGGTCGTGAAGAAATCTTAAAAGTTCATTTACGTAAGTTACCAGCGACAGTTGGTGTGGATGTCAATGCGTTAGCTCGCGGTACGCCAGGCTTTAGTGGTGCGCAGATTGCTAACTTGGTTAACGAAGCTGCTTTGTTTGCCGCTCGTCGTAATAAGACCAGTGTTGACATGAATGACTTTGAAGACGCTAAAGACAAGCTATTTATGGGTCCTGAGCGTAAGTCTATGGTACTGCGTGAAGAAGAGCGCCGTGCGACCGCTTATCATGAGGCAGGTCATGCTCTAGTCGCTGAAATGCTACCAGGTACTGATCCGGTGCATAAAGTGACTATCATGCCACGTGGTTGGGCTTTGGGTGTGACTTGGCAGCTGCCTGAGTTCGATCAGACCAGCATGGATAAGTCGAAGATGCTAAATGATATTTCAATTTTGTTCGGTGGCCGTATTGCTGAAGAAATATTTGAAAATCAAAAAACCACAGGTGCTTCTAATGACTTTGAGCGTGCTACCAAAATGGCACGAGCTATGGTGACCAAATATGGTATGTCTGATGCGCTAGGTATTATGGTCTATGAAGATGATGATGCATCACAAGGTTACTTTGGTGCAGGTGCGCGTTCTATTTCTGAAGCCACTCAACAAAAGGTTGATGAAGAGATTCGTCGCATACTAGAAGAGCAGTACGATATTGCTCGTGAAATCATCGAAGCGAATCAAGATAAGATGCATGCCATGGTTGATGCGCTAATGAAATGGGAAACCATTGATAGAGATCAATTACAGGATATCTTGGCAGGTAATGAGCCACGTGAGCCGCGCAATTATCAGGAAAAAGATGTGACCCCTAAAAAAGAAATACTAGGGCCATCAGATTCAAGCTCTGGACCAACGCCGCCACCATTACCAGCGATGTAGTCCGCGTAAATCGTGATTTGTAGTGAGTAGTAAAAAAAAGGCACTTTCGACTGAAAGTGCCTTTTTTATTGCCAGTTATTTTGTACCACTTGCCATGTCGCTAGCTATTCTGTTAGTCATTTTTGAGTTAGAAACCATTATTTGAACTGCGGTATTTGAAGTGCAGTATTTAAGCCACTGTATTTAAGCTACTGGGTGTCTTTGGTTTACGGTTATGAAGTCTACGGTTAATTATTACTTTGCTAGGATTGATTCGTTGAAATTGGTTCAAGGATATTAGTTGATAAAGAGTGAGTGGTATTAATTGTCTAATACTAGTTGTCTAAGATTAATTTGCCGAAATTAATTGGCTTAAATGGGTTCACTGTCAATATGGCTAGCTATTGAGTCACTATCACCTTTTATATCTGTTAAAATACGAAGCCTGTGAAGCTTATAGTAGTTATAGGTTTATTACTGCACGACCAATGACGGTGCAATGTTTTAGATTAAATAATACAGTTTTAGATCTGCGAGTGGCAGGTTTACTAATATAGAATTAGAAGAATAGTTATTATGCATTTACATCCTTTTCCGAAACGCATTATTGAGGCTAGAACTTTGCAGGGTAATACCAAGCAATTGGATCTGTCTCAGCCACATATTATGGGTATCTTGAATGTCACACCAGATTCTTTTTCGGATGGTGGGAAATTTAATAATGTAGAAGCAGCTCTCCATCATTGTGAGCAAATGCTAAATGAGGGTGCGACTATTATTGATATTGGGGGTGAGTCCACCCGTCCAAATGCCAGTCTCGTCGCAGAAGAAGAAGAGTGTGCTCGTGTAGTCCCTGTAGTAGAAGCGATACGTCAGCAGTTTGGGGATGAGTTTTGGGTGTCTATTGATACCAGTTCACCGCAAGTTATAGAGCAGGCGGTACAAGTAGGTGCGGATATCTGGAATGATGTGAGAGCGTTAACTCGTACAGGCGCGCCACAGATGGCCGCTAAGCTCGATATCCCTGTAGTACTGATGCACATGCGAGGGGAGCCGACTACGATGACTTCCAAAGCTCATTATACTGATGTGCTACAAGAGGTGATCACAGAGTTAAAGCAGCGTATCGATTGTGCTATCCAAGCTGGCGTAAAGCGCAGTAATATTATTATCGATACAGGTTTTGGTTTCGCCAAAGATTATGAGCACCACAAAATACTCTTGAATCAATTAACTGAGCTACATCAGCTACAGTTGCCTATTTTATTCGGTGTTTCACGTAAGCGGTTTTTGGGCGAAGTGCTCAGCAATACTCAATTACCCGCTTTTGATAATCATAAGGCCATTGATAGAGACGGCGTAGGTATGGCTGCTGCCTTACTGGCTTATCAGCAAGGGGCCAGTATAGTGCGTACCCATAATGTGGGATTGACCATGCAGGCAGTTGCTTTATGGCAGCAGTTAAACCAATAAATTTATTGAAATAATACACCTTTAATAAAATACATCTATGATAGCAAGTACCTTATAAACCGCAATTTTACATTATATTTTGGAGCAGCTTAATATGACACAACCAGAGCCTACCAACGAGCAGCGCAGAGTTATCTATCAAGCCCGCCGCGGATTAAAAGAGTTGGACTTTTATATTGACCCTTATGTTAAACAGCATTATTTAACGGCTGATGAAGACGAACAGGCAACTTTTGCCAAGCTGTTAACTTATGAAGACCCTGATCTGCTTAACTATTTTATGAATCAAGATACACCAGAGGATTCAAAGGTAGCGGATTTGGTATTAAAGCTTAAAACCTTACAACATGGTGATTTATCTTAGATTTGAGGCAATTCTATATCTGCCATGAGCCAAAAGTCTTATCAAATAGACAGACAGCATGAGCCGTCAGTTGGTGATAGAGATAACTCATAAAAGCGGGTGGCAACGACTCTATTACATTGGATTTTTCGTGGCGATAATGAGCATGGTTAGTAGCACTGCGCTGCCATTTTATGGGCTATGGGTAGTGGCTCTGATAACCATGCTACTTTGTGTTTTTGCGATTATTAAAAGTCGCAATCAGCTCCTACATATTACGGGATCCAATCTCGATAATGTGAATAGCTATTGGCAATTACTGAGTCAGGGACGTCATCAGCCAATATTATGGCAGGCGCAGCTGATAAAGAGTCAAAGCTTTCCGCACTGTGTACAACTGGTTTTTGATACACAGCAGCCGATGATAAAAAGAGAAACAGTTGTGATATGGAAAGACCAAGTAGAGGCCGACACTTGGCGACAATTAAAAGTACTCACTCGGTGGGCCTAGCGTTGAAAGTGGAACGAGTAAGAGTTAGATAACAAATCACATAAAAATAGCATTTTAAATAGCACACAATTAAGTGTTAAGCTTGATTACAATCAGCTAGCTTCAGTCTGTCTGCTTTAGTCAACAATAACCTATATATTAGTGCTGATGTCAGCCGTACTAATTTAGTGACATCAATTTAATGACATTAATTTAGTAGTTTATAGACTGAAAATAGTACGACCAATTATTGAATATTTTGAAGGTATTAAGGAGATTATATGAGTTTATTAGGGAATTTAATTACTCAAGTTGCTCGTCAAGCAATGGATCCAGAAGATGCAAGACGTAACCCAGTAAATCAGCGTATTCAACCTCGTCCTACTGGTGGGTTAGGTGATATTCTAGGTAGGGTCTTAGGGGGTAACAATCAAGCACATCGTACTCAAAACCAAGCACAAGACAATGGCTTTGGATTAGATGACTTAATAGGCGGTGTGCTGGGTGGTCAGATGGGCGGCAATCGCAATACTGGCGGTTTAGGCAGTATCTTAGGTAGCGTCTTAGGCGGCAATAGCCGTGGCGCTCGCTCAGGTGGCGGTAAAGCTATGTTGGTGGCTGCCCTTATGCCGATTGCACTTAATTGGATTCAGCGTAATGGCGGCTTATCTGGGGCACTAAACAAAATTCAAGAAATGGGTTTTGGTAATCAAGCTCAGTCATGGATGAGTACTCAACAGCAAAATGAGAATCTTGATCCTAATCAAATAAATAAACTATTTGATGAGCAAGAGATTCATCACGTCGTTCAGACCACTGGGGCAGATGAAACTGAAGTGCGCCAGGGCCTAGCCGAGTTGTTACCTGAGATTGTGAACCAGTTGACGCCAGAGGGTGACTTAGCCAAAGAAAAAGAAGCCAATAATGAGATTGAGGATATTTTGAGTCAAATCTCAGCTTCTCTTCCTAAATAGTACGGATTAATAGTTAGATCGAAAATTGGATTGCTATTCAGTTTGAGAGACATAATGAATCAGCCAGACTGCTTTAAATTAGCAGTTTGGCTTTTTTATTGTTAGGCTTATGTGAATTTAAGATGAGAATTGGCAGAATGGTATAACAATCGATTTATCAAAGCCAAGGCTAGTGGTATGATAATGCGACTTAATCTGGCAACCCTGTAAGATATATTTTGCATTTTAGCGTTTAAAGAGGCCCTCATGTTTTTGGCAGTAGATACCGTTTTCGATCAATGTTCTGTAGCAGTAGTGGATAGACAGCTACAGGTTCTAAGTTGTCATACTGAGCCTGGGAAACGTGAGCAAACCCAACTTATACTGCCCATGATTGATGCAGCATTAAAGGAAGCTGAGATTAAACTTAGTGATATAACTGCTTTAATCTTCAATCGTGGTCCGGGTCCTTTTAGTGGCATTCGAATTAATACTGCGGTGGTACAAGCTCTGTCTGTAGCGCATGACCTACCTTGTTTGGGTGTGTCAAGTCTGGCAGCAATAGCCCAAGCTGCCTATGAGCAGCAAAAAGTAGAGCAAGTTTACGCTGCTTTTGATGCCCGTATGAAGCAAGTATATTTTGCTCAATATCAGCTAAATCCGAATTCACAGACCATGACTTTAGCAGAGGGTAGTTCAGAGCAGCTATTAGACTATGAGCAAAGTACCGAACAGGTTTTGCCGATAGCAGGTAATGGTGCTAATTTATTAAAGGCACAGCAAAATCAATCTGTGTACCCTGAAACGACGCCTAATGCAGTAACACTTGCTAAGCTAGGCATCGCTCAATATTTGCAGTCAGGGGGCGTGTCTGCTGAGCAAGCGCTTCCGGTATACTTGCGTAACGACGCGTGGAAAACGCTGAAAGAACAAGGCAAAGCCTAAGTTCTAATCGAATCAAGTCTAATGTTTATGGTCTTAAGGCCAGAAGTTTATGGTTTTAAGACTAAAATATGAATGTAAATCATCCCTCCTAATATTATTTTATTTTTCATAGCGAGAATCTACTTTGGATCTATTACTCATTTTCAAAGCAATAATCATGGGTATTGTTGAAGGTATTACTGAGTTTTTACCCATATCCAGTACCGGTTATTTAATTTTATCTGCAGACATCATGGGTTTTTGGACCAAAGAAAAAGCAGATTTATTTATTGTGGTCATTCAGTTAGGCGCTATATTGGCGGTTATTTATGAATATTGGGGCCGTTTATGGGGGGCCTTAATGGGACTAATAACCGGTAAGTCTGAAGGACCTAATGCCTTAAAAAACCCACGTCAATTGGGACTTAGCCTTATTGTGGCTACTATTCCGGTGATGATTATTGGTTTTACCATGGCCGATCAGATTAAGGAATATCTATTTAATCCTTATACTGTAGCAATCATGCTTATTTTGGGTGGTCTGCTCATATTCTATGTTGAGCGTAAGCCTATTCCTGTGGTGGCAGAAGAAGCAGAAGATGTAAGCTTAAAACATGCGTTACTGATTGGTCTGTTTCAGTGTCTGGCGTTGATCCCAGGGACCTCACGGTCAGGTTCGACTATTATTGGCGCCCTATGGTTAGGCGTGTCACGTAAGGCCGCCGCAGAATTTTCCTTCTTCCTAGGCATACCGGTGATTGTGGGTGCAGGCCTGCTTGATATGATCAAGCACAAAGATGTGTTGGCAAGCTCCGAAGATTGGGTGGTGCTGGCTGTGGGTGTTGTGGTGTCCTTTATTGTGGCATTACTATGTATCCGCTGGCTGGTAGATTGGGTTAGCCGTCGTGACTTTACTATTTTTGCTTGGTTGCGTATTGTTACCGGTGTTATGGTTCTACTGGCCGCTTGGGTATTTGGTTATAACATCCAAGGTTAAAAAGGGTAAAACAGCGCAATGAGTAATCTGGCTTATGTCCCATTAATTTATTCAGACTTTAGTTTAGCTAGGGTAGAGCCAGTTATCCAGATATTGCAGGGCTTAGTTGAAAAGGCGAATTTGCCACTAGCTCTACAGGTCAATGCCGTCGATCAAAAGCTGACTCAAAAAGTACGTAAGCAGCTTAGTGAACAGTATGCTCAACCGATATTTATTATTGATGATAAAGCACAGCTTTCGTTACTGACTCATCAGATTAGTGTGTCACCGGATTGGCAGAGTTTGCAGCGCCGTGTGGTAAGTGCCGGGCGCAAGTCAGAATTATTATTGCAGGCTTGTAAACTGACGGATAAAAGCGGCGTACTTGATGCCACAGCTGGATTTGGGCATGATAGCTTAATCTTGGCCAGTACCGGTGCTCAAGTCACTATGCTAGAGCGTGATCCACTAATGGCATTGCTGCTTATGTATGAGCAGCAGTTGATGTCACAGCAGAGCAATTGGCAAAAGTTGATGTCAAGATTGACTATCGTTTGTGACGATTCTGCACAGTTTATGTCTCTTAAGGAGCCAGTCGATGATCAAAAACAAACTGGCGCATCTGGAACGGTTTATGATGTCATTTACTTAGACCCCATGTTTCCTGAGAACAGCTATGAAAACACGGTCACAGGCAAAGGGGCGAAAGTGGGCAAACACATGCAAGCCTTACATCACATTGCGCCGCCTCCGAGCAGCACGGAAGAACAAAAACTATTGGACTTAGCGTTAGCTCTAGTCGTAACTGGCGGGCGAGTGGTGGTAAAAAGACCTGTGTCGGCGCCATTATTTGCCCAGAGACAAGCGGACGAAAGTTGGCAAAACGATGTGCTACGGTTTGATGGTTACTTTCGCAAGATATAAGTTTAACCAGCCTTTTAATGTGCATTTTAAAGACCACTTTTAATATGCATTTTAATAACAATTTTAACAAGCATAATGTTATTAATAGACATACAACAGTCCTGTTAAAGCAATCATCATACCTGCTGTTAAACATCAACTAGATATCACTTAATAGGGCTTACTAAAACTGGGTATAAATGATAAGCTAACTGAAATTAAACCCTCTTTAAAAGTAACTATGACTCAATCATCCTTACAGCCGAATAAAGAAACCAGTATCTTTAATTTGCCGAACAATCTGACCATTGCTCGCATAGCAATGATTCCATTGTTTGTGGCAATTGCGTATTGGCCACCTGCACTGGGTATTGGGGTGCCGATGATTTCAGACAATGCTATTGCTAATATTGGCATGAATATGGATGCCTTCAGCGACAGTATGTTAAGGCATCTTCTATTGACATTATTGTTTGCTTTGGCAGCGATAACTGATTGGCTAGATGGTTATTTAGCCCGTAAGATGAATATTGTTTCTGCCTTCGGTCGATTTTTAGACCCCGTAGCAGATAAGCTTATGGTAGCCGTGGCGTTGATAGTATTGGTACAGTGGCACCCTAACATTATCATGTCGATTGCAGCTATTGTTATTATCTCGCGTGAAATTGCGGTTTCAGCGTTACGTGAGTGGATGGCTGAGCTTGGGGCACGTACCAGTGTGGCAGTGTCGTATGTAGGCAAATTAAAAACGACCTTCCAAATGATTGCCATTATAGTTTTACTATTAAATATAGAGTCGCTTGAAACTTTGGGCTATATTCTAATGATGGCAGCAGTGGTGCTCACCTTATGGTCTATGATGATTTATATGAAAGCGGCTTGGCCTTATTTGAAGCAGAATTAAGCTAATCAATAATTTTATATAAATCCTTGTTCATCGATGATTATGCACAAAAAACGCCCTAATAATTAGGGCGTTTTTTTATGGATACTATTAGGATTAAGGAGAGTTATTACTAGCAAGATGTTATCAATTAAAAATCATATTCATTATAACAACTTTGACCACACAATTTACTAAGTAGGCTACTAAATCCTAGTCGAATTCAACAGAGCCATTTTCGCCTAAGCTGTCTGCAACTTTACCATCTTGAAGAGCAGCGGCTGCCAATTTCGCCGCATTTACCAGACTATTACCAGTGCGCCAGTATTCTGCACCGTTAGGCACTACTTTGATAAGTTGAACGTTTTCGTCTTCTTTACCATGTTCAAAAAAAGCATTGTTCATAGACGACCATAACTCATCTAATTTAGTCTGATCTTCAACCAATTCTGCTACGCCATTGATTGACACATAGTCTTTACCATCCTGACTCACATAGGACAAGTTTACCTGAGGATTTTTGTCGATATCGGCGACTGCTTCAGAAGTCTTATCACCAATAAACCAAACTTCACGGGCACCTAGACTGGTTTCACTAGTCGTCATAGGACAAGCATGCAAATGACCTTCATCGGTAACAGTGGTCATCATTGCAAATTTAACTTCTTTTACAATGGCGCGAATAAGATCTATCTGTTCTTGTTTACTCATATTTATTTCCTTATTTATATTATCTTCAGTTACGTTGTTATTGAATTTTATAGAAGCACTACTAAAACAATGGTTAGGCTCTCAAAGAGTTAAGCTTTTCTCAGTAGCTAAATGTCAGTAATTAGATTGAGTACTTAGCATTAGCTACTTGAATACTTGGTTTATCGTAAATCGGTCTAGATCTAATTAATACATAGACAATGTAAGAGATAATGAAACTTTGTAAATAAAAAATGGGTAAGGTTAAATTGAGTAAGGAAAACATTTTTAAACTAACGTTTTGTTAGCAGTTATCCGTCATTACCATTATAGTTTAGGGCATTTTGAGCGCATTTTTGATAGAGATCTTAAAATCAGATTTTTGTTTTGAAAAAGCCTGTGAAAGATAGTGGTTCAATGCCACGTTTGCGGTAACTTCTTGCTATAATAGCGGCTAATTTAATCGGCTTTTTGCTCGATTGGGTGGTTCACCCTCTAAAAGTAACCAAAGCAATGGCATTAAGATGGCATGCTGTCTTGACCCATTGTTTTATGATATTTGTTTTTGTTACTACTTTTTCTTCCCTCTTAGATACTGCGGAAATTGCCTTATGATGACCCTCGCTGGACACCGTTTTTTAACCGAGTTTAAAACCAATCAACTGATTGAGCAGTTAAATAGCCAAGCGGCCCTCAAAGTAACTGGCATTGACACTCAACAAGTGTATGTCTTATCGCGTGACCTTAACGATGCAGAGCGTAAAAAGGCCTTAGATTTATTGAATCAAGGCGAGGAAGTAAGCCAAATCACAGCAACAGCAGGGCAGTGCCAAGTTATTGTTAGCCCCAGATTTGGTACTATTTCGCCTTGGTCTAGTAAGGCAACTGATATTTTTAATAACTGTGATCTTAACGTAGAGCGTGTGGAGCGGGTCATCGTTTTCACCTTAACAGGTGACGACTTACCTGCCAAACTACCAAAAGAAGCCGAGCAAATCTTACATGATCGTATGACGCAAAGCTTGGTATATGACTTTAGTAAGCTTGAGCAGTTGTTTGATGATCATAGTCCAGCACGTTTGAATCATATTGATGTCATCGGTGAAGGTCGTGCGGCTCTAGAGGCAGCCAACCAAGAATTTGGTTTTGCGTTATCAAGTGAAGACATTGATTACTTAATGACCGCCTACGTTGATGAGTTAAAGCGTAACCCAACAGATGTAGAGCTTATGATGTTTGCTCAAGCCAACTCTGAGCACTGCCGTCATAAAATCTTCAACTCAGAGTGGACCATCGATGGTGAAGTTCAGCCAAAATCATTGTTTAAAATGATCCGTAACACCCATGAGAAAAATCCTCAAGGTATTTTATCAGCGTATAAAGACAACGCTGCGGTAATGGAAGGCTTTGAGGCTCAGCGTTTTTATCCGCTACCTAAAGATGAGCTTGGCGATGAAGCGTTATCGACTGAAATGCATCAGTATGGTTTCCATAACGAGAACATCGATATCTTGATGAAAGTTGAGACTCATAACCACCCAACAGCGATTGCCCCTTATGCGGGTGCTTCAACAGGCGCTGGTGGTGAGATTCGTGATGAAGGGGCAACCGGCCGTGGTGGTAAGCCAAAAGCAGGTTTGACCGGCTTCAACGTTTCTCACTTACATCTACCAGACATGCCCGAGAAGTGGGAACAGTCCGGTAAAGTAAGCACTAAAGACTATGGTAAGCCAGATCGTATGGCCTCAAGCTTAGAGATTATGACAGAAGCACCTTTAGGTTCTGCTAACTTCTCAAACGAGTTTGGTCGTCCTAACTTATGTGGTTACTTCCGCTCATTCCAATTGGACACCAGTAAAGAACAAGATGGTAGCGAAATGCGTGGTTACCATAAGCCTATTATGATTGCTGGCGGTTACGGTAATATCAAGCGCAATCTAGTAGAGAAAAATGGCATTGTTGAAGGTGATTTGCTAATTGTACTGGGTGGCCCAGCGATGCAAATCGGTCTGGGTGGTGGTGCCGCTTCCTCTGTAGACAGTGGTGAGTTAGATGAAGGCTTAGACTTTGCTTCTGTACAGCGGGATAACGCGGAGATGGAGCGTCGTTGTCAAGAGGTTATCGACCGCTGTTGGGCACTAGCTGGTAATGATGTTGATGCTAGCAACAGCAGTAAAGATGGCAACCCAATCGTATCAATTCATGACGTGGGTGCAGGTGGTTTATCAAATGCTATGCCTGAACTGGTAGATGATCATGACATGGGTGCTCACCTAAACCTACGTCGCATTCCTTCATTGGAGGCAGGCATGTCGCCAATGGCTATCTGGTCAAATGAGGCGCAAGAACGTTATGTATTGGCCATTCGTCCAGAAAGCGAAGCATTATTTGATGCCATCTGTAAACGTGAGCGTTGCCCGTACGCTATCTTAGGTACAGCAACCACCATCCGTCAGTTAAAAGTAGATGACGACTTATTGGACGACCAACCAGTAGATATGCCTATGCAAGTGCTGCTGGGTGGTACACCGCAGATGAAGCGTTCATTTGAGCGTAGCGAACAGCAGTTGGCTGCCTTGAACTTAGCAGATACTGATATTTCAGAAGCCGTGCATGATGTACTACGTCATCCGACAGTCGCGAGCAAATCATTCTTAATCAGCATTGGTGACCGTTCTATCACCGGTATGGTGACCCAAGACCAGTATGTCGGTCGTTATCAAGTGCCAGTGGCAGACTGTGCTGTGACCATCTCTGGCTTAATGTCAGATACCGGTGAAGCGATGAGTGTTGGTGAGCGTCCACCTGTGGCTTTGATTAATCCAGCGGCTTCAGCGCGTTTGGCAGTGGCCGAAGCCATTACCAACATTGCTGGTGCTCGTATTGATAAAATCTCAGACATTACCTTATCGGCCAACTGGATGGCAGCGTGTGGTGAAGATAAAGAGGATGCCGCTTTATTTGACGCGGTTTACGCCATCGGTGAAGAGTTATGCCCTGCTTTAGGTATCGCAATTCCAGTCGGTAAAGACTCGTTGTCTATGCGTGCTGGCTGGACAGATGAAGACGGCGATAAGGCTGTTGTTAGCCCAATGAGCTTAGTGATTACCGCTTTCGCACCCGTACAGGATGTGAACAAGACCTTAACCCCTGAGCTTAAAAATGCGGATTCAGCATTGTATCGTTTGGATTTATCAAAAGGTCAGTTCCGTTTGGGTGGTTCAATTCTAGCTCAAACTCAAAGCCAGCTAGGTAATGAATGCCCAGACTTAGCCAGCCCAGAAGACTTGATTAACTTCTTTAACTTTATTCAAGCCGGTAATGAGCAGGGCGTTATCAGTGCTTATCACGATATCGGTGATGGTGGTTTGTTAACGACTGTGGCAGAGATGCAATTCACCAATCGTTTGGCAATCAACCTCAATCTAACCGATGACAACTTATTAGGTCAGTTATTCAGCGAGGAGTTGGGTGCCGTTATTCAGGTATTGCCTGAGCATGTTGAAGCAGTGATGACATTGGCTGATGAGCATAATGTCGCTGATATGCTAAGCCTTGTGGGTCAAACTATCGAGACCCCAGTTGGCGGTGCGAACCAAGATAAGCTAACCATTATTACCCCATCGCATCAAGGTGAAAATGCTTTGGTATTCAGCCGTAGCGACTTACAGCAAACTTGGACTCAAGTGAGCTATCACATTGCTAAACGCCGTGATAACCCAGAATGTGTACAGCAAGAGTTTGACTTGATTGCTGACCCTAATCATCATGGTCTGATTGCTCAAGCCAACTATGACTTAAACCAAAAAGTCGAAGAGCCTTATTTAGAGAGCCGTCCTAATAAGCCAAAAGTAGCTATTTTGCGTGAGCAGGGTGTCAATGGTCAGTTAGAGATGGCAGCAGGCTTTACCCGTGCAGGGTTTGAAGCCGTTGACGTGCATATGAGCGATCTGCTTGAAGGCCGTATCGATTTACGCGACTTCAATGGTTTAGTGGCTTGTGGTGGTTTTAGTTATGGTGACGTATTGGGTGCAGGCTCTGGTTGGGCCAACTCAATCTTGTTCCATGACGAATTACGTATGCAGTTTGTCCGTTTCTTTACCCGTCCTGATACTTTCAGTCTAGGGGTATGTAACGGTTGTCAGATGATGGCACAGTTAAAAGACTTAATTCCAGGTGCAGAAAACTTCCCACGTTTCACTTATAACGAGTCGGCTCGTTTTGAAGCGCGTACTGTGAACGTGAAGATTGAGCGTACTAAATCTATCTTGTTGAAAGGTATGCAAGACAGTATCTTGCCGATTGCGGTGGCTCATGGTGAAGGTTTTGCGACCTTAAATGAGACGGATATTGAAGGTATGGCAAACCATGGTCAGATTGCGATGCGCTATGTCGATAGCCAAGGCAATCCTACTGAGACGTACCCATTGAACCCGAACGGTTCTATTGGCGGGGTAACGGGTGTTTGTAGTACCGATGGTCGCGTGACATTAATGATGCCACACCCTGAGCGTAACTTACGTGCGATCAACCACAGCTGGAAGCCAGAAGACTGGTCTGAGGATGGCGCTTGGATGCGTATGTTCCGTAATGCGAGAGCATTCGTAAGATAAGTTCTTCTAAATTTAAAATAAAAAAAGGTGAGTCACTTAGTGGCTTGCCTTTTTTTGTGCGTATAGTTTCACCAAAATTAGATTTTGATAATAGTAAGTTGCTTTAAAGCATAAGAACAGTCAACTAGCTTGTAATTAGTCTTATTATGAAAATTTTTTTAGTAGTGAAACTTAAAGATAGACAGATTTTTAGTAATATGACAATTTTATTTTTGTAATAATATAGACATATTTGTTACATATAGTCTACACCTCATATACAGGGGTTAACTTTCGACAATTGGTTTTAAAGTTATTTAAAAGAGCTAGGTCTAAGGTTATGTGACTTTCCTCTCAATAACTTTTTTTGTATAAGGATATTTTATGGGTGCGTTTGGAAAACTAAAAATCTCTATCTTAGCAGTCACTATGACTACGTTAGTTGGCTGTTCTACTGTTGCCGATGTTGCAGGATATAACACGGCTGCATTAAATAACAGTGCCGCGAAAAGCTACAGCCAAGTGATTTCTAAGGCAAGCAGCCAAGGAACAGTAGACACAACCTCCAATACTGCGATTCGCGTAAATAGAATATTCAATCGGCTAAAGCCTTACGCGGATAAGGCTAATGCAACGGGTATTCCCTTTGATTGGCAAATGACGGTTATTCGCTCTCCTGAGCTAAATGCGTGGGCAATGCCAGGAGGAAAAATGGTCGTGTATACTGGTATTGTAGAGAAGTTAAAACTTACAGATGCTGAAGTTGCTGCTATTATTGGACACGAGATGACGCATGCTTTAGAGGAGCACAGTAAAAAGGATGCAGGGCAAAAGATCCTAACCGGTTTGGCTCTTCAATTAGGTGGTACAGCGATACAAGCTAAAACGGGCCTGAGTGCGGATTCTATTGGTATACTTAGTGACTTAGGTATCGATAAGCCATTCTCTCGTAGTCAAGAGTCATCAGCTGATGCTGGAGGTGTACGTCTGATGGCGCAAGCAGGTTATGATCCGGCAGCGGCAGTTTCAGTTTGGGAAAAAATGGAAGCCGTTAAGGGCCGTAGTAATGCAGTAGTGACATTAATGTCTACTCATCCAAACTCGCAACAACGTATTAATAAAATAAAAGCATTATTACCTGAGGTCACTCCCATTTACCAAGCTGCTTCTAAAGCCCCTAATGGTAAGTAGTTATAAACTAATGGGTTGATGTCACTTCCTGAGATCAGTCAACATTTTCTACATACTTATTATGCAAAGCCCTCAAAATGGCATAGGTCTCTAAGTCCATTTTTCCTGTCAGGTTTTGAGGTCTAAAGTGTAGTTGGAAGGCATAAATCACATTACGGCTGGGCTTGTCCCAGTCATCACTCTCATTGATTGCATATCCATAGTCTCTGAACAGCTGTTTAATTTGTAGCGTAGTCGCTGTTTTAAAAGAGCCATCCGTCATAAACCGTTGTTTATCTGCCTCATCATACCAAGCCCCAATACCGTACTCTTTGTATAACCGCTCCCAAGGGAATTTTGCCCCAGGGTCAATCTTACGTGAAGGGGCCATGTCAGAATGACCGATAATCTGCGTGGGTTTAATTTCATATTTTTGGACCAACTGTTGAATCAAGTGCGCCAGCTTTTTGATTTGGGTGTCACTAAATGCCACAAAATGTTCAGGAGGATGATAGCCATCATTGTCTTTATTGGCAGATTTCCGGTATTGCTGTTTTATACCTTCATTGACAATCTCAATCCCAATGGAAGTGTCATTTAATACCTGTCTACCGGCGAATTCGCCTGCACCTGCATGCCATGCTCGTTCATTATCGGGGACCAAATGATAAATGGTATTATTTTCTGTTAGGGGGATAAGATAGTGGGCACTGACATTTTCTTTGGTCAATATTCGAATAGATTCTGCCTCATCTTCAGCCGTATAGTGCAATATAATAGATTGAATGCGTTGGCTTTTGCCTTGTGACTGATAGCTTTGGTTATCAATAACAAAGCCGGTATTACTCACACAGCTTGATAAAATAAGGCTCATACTTAAGCCTAATATTAATAGTGAAGCCGTTTTCAAAATATGAGGCATTCGGGATATTTTTCTAACTTTATGGTTGTTAAAAGTTGTTATCATAAGTTTTTCTAGTAGCAGTTGAGTAGAAGATGCTTTATTAGTTAAGCAAAGCTACGGGTATAATAACCTGTGAGCAGCGTGTAATTTTACAATGAACTCCTAAAATCAGTATTAAATACAGTTAAGTAATAATAATGCTCAATTGTTACCGTTTTGAATAAGTTTGATGTTTAAATACTGTTTTAAGTTTTTTCGTATCGTAGAGTGTCGACAAAGGTATTTTTAAATTGTATGATAAATTTGCTCATGTTAAGTTAAATGATAATTGTTTTGAATAAAATGTTAAATAAAATAGCATTTAACAATATTTATAACGATTTGATTGATAATGATTTGATGATGGCTTGAATGGCAATTTATTCTCGCTAACTTCTTATTTATTTCTTTATCATGGCATACGTAAAATTACATTGAATACCTTAAATGGATTTATTTATTTTTCGATTGGAGTCGATATGAAACGTTTTACTACTTTACTTGCTACCGCCACTTTAACTGGTCTAATGTCAACAGTCGCTATGGCAGCTTCACTAAACGGTACCCAATGGCAATCAGTAGATGATAAAACTGGTGAAAAGAAAGCCATTATCAAAATGACTGAGTCAAACGGCGTGGTGACAGGAACGATTATCAAAATTAATGATGCGTCAAAAGCTAAAGAAGTGTGCTCAAAATGTTCAGGATCATTAAAAAATAGACCAATTGTTGGTTTACCTATTTTAACTGGTCTTAAAGCAGATGGTAATAACAAGTGGTCAGGGGGCGATCTGGTTGACCCTGAAAATGGCAAGGTTTATGGTGGTAAAGTCACCTTGTCTGATAATGGTCAAACTTTGAAGTTAACAGGTAATATCAAGCACACGCCTCTAAAACGTAGTCAGACTTGGACTCGCGTTAAATAATTTTTAGAAGATAGTTTGCATGATTTGTTGGTTTTTTAAATCAAGTAAAGGTGGTTGAACGCCTATACTAAAAAACTAAAAATTACAGTTCTAGAAATCGGATTGTTAGAGCTTACGATATTAAAAGATGCACTGTATTAAAAAAGGTTAGGGGGCTAAGCTCCCTAACCTTTTTTAGTTTTAGCATTTAAATGAGTGACTTATATTAATAGTTTTACAGTAGCGGCTTTAAGGTATCTGAAGGCTTTATATTGCCTTGTTCATCAAATCTATCATTAGACTCACGTTTTGGTACTACCGTTAATTTAGCATCGCTTTCAAAGATTACCGCAGCAACCTCCTCAAAATCGTGAATACCTTCACTGCGCATGGCACATTCAATCTCTTGACGGGTTAAGCGTTCTTTACGCATTGCCTCCGGCAAAAACTGCCCTTGATAAAAAACCACACGAGGCTCAGACAGGATAACGTTGGCGAATTCTGCTGATATCGACGCGTATGTGGTGACTAAATATTGCAAAATAAGTAAAGTAACTACCGAAGCCATGCCCTCAATAATGGGCACGTTTTTTAAGATGATAGTACTGGCGCCAATAGAGCCAATCATTACTGTCACTACCCAGTCAAAATTATTTAACTGAGAAGTTGAACGCTTACCTGATACCTTGTGAAATAGCACAATACAAAGGTAAACCACGACGGCTGATACGACCATTCGTATCAGGGTTTGCGTACTGTCGAAAAATAACATATCCATAAATCATGACCTTGCATAGGGCTAAAAGCCGAAATAATTACTGCTTTGCGGTCCAGTCTAACATGGTGTCCAGTACATAGCGGGCTTCATAAGTATTAAGAGGTTGACTACTATTGCTTGAGCCATTGATTATGCCAACCACCACATAATCTTGTCCCGACAGGCCATGTACGTAACCAGCCATCGATGTTACATCATTTAGAGTGCCGGTTTTTATCCATGCACGTCCTATGGCAGCAGAGTTTGGCAGACGCTCTCCATGTTCCGTAATGGTACCACTAATGCCTGCAATACCTAATGAATTAACATAGGTATTAAAATCAGGATGGTTATAAGCGAAGCCAAGCAATTCGGCCAAGTTCTCAGCAGTCACACTGCAATCTCGGCACAATCCCGATCCATTGCTCATCGCGGGAGGCATGGTGGTTAGATGTTGCTGCCACCAGTTGTTAATCGTTGCCAAGGCTTTTAGATAGTCAGACTGAGTATTGACTTTAGATCTAGTCACCTTTGGTAAAGGTGAACCATCGGAATTTGTTTCTTTTGGATTGGTTTTGGTATATAAAGGCAATGTTAAAGTCACTTGCTCAGTCATTACATTATTAGAATAGTGATTAATATCATAAATCTGCTGTGAAAGAGGTAATGAGGGGTAACTAACAAAAGGCAGCGGAGAAGATGGTAAGATCGCCGAAAGATTGGCCATAAGGTCTTGTTTATCGCCACTAGCACTCATATCAAGGTAGCTGCCATAAACGGTCTTAATAGGACTTTCGGTATTAATCATATCTCCTGACACTGTATTGCCCAGCCCCAAGAATTTAATATTACCTGATAAGGTGTTGCCAAGGTTTAACCATTGATTTTTAACCACCCGTTTGGCGAAATCTTTAGCGTCGGGATAGGCAATATAAAAAGTGTGTGCACCGCAACTTTCTGGCAGCAGTCTATTAAACTTAAGCCCTGACTTCTGCCAAACCGGAGCTAAGCTTGAGCGCGCAGATGCGCATTTACCCGCAGTGGTCGTGGCCAAAGTGTTAGGTAGGTCGTAATCTGCCAACCTTGGTTTATAGTATAGTTTTGACAGGCCTTTATTGCTGTCATTTAATAAAGGAACGGCCGTAATCTCCACAGAGCTGAAATTAATCAATAAGCCGTCGGGACTGGCATTATAAGGTCTTAAAGGATCGTTATCAAAAGCAGCAGGGTCTTTAGTCACGGCTTGAAACACAGAGCTGTCTAAAACTATATCGCCCTTGATATGCTGGATGCCGGCTTTTTGTACTTGCTCCAACAGCTTATTTAGACGTTGCGTGGTTAACTTAGGATCTCCACTGCCTTTGATAATTAAATCACCATACAAGGTATTGGCAGAGACAAACCCCGTATGATAAACCTGAGTGAACCACACAAAGTCAGGGCCCAATAAGTCTAAAGCCACAAATGTTGGGATAAGCTTCATAGTGCTGGCAGGTCTGCGAGGCAAGTCGGCCAAATGTCTAATGGGAAATTCTACAGTATGACTATCAGTGGCAGTCGAACTGGGAGAAGAAACAGTCGTGTCAGTTGTGGGAGACAATGCATAAGGGGATACGACAGTCTTGGTGGCGGTCGAAGCATTGGTAGTCGTAGCAGTATGCTGAGTTTGGTTGGTCGATGGTTTCGAAGCTTGGTTGGAGTTTTGACTAGAAGTTTGAGTGGCTAAAGATGTTGGGGCTAAAATTAATTCTTCAGTCTCTGGAGGCAAAGCGTCAGGATCAGGCTTCGATGGTAGCTCAGCCTCCATAACCTTTGCCACTTCAGGTTTAATGATTTCCGGTAATCTACTCTTATTACTCGCGGGCTTTCCGTCAGCACCTGGGGCTGGATTCACAGGTACGATTACCAGGCTAATGTCATCGGTACTAATTTTAGCGCGGTTCAACGCAGCTTCCACAGTAGGGGGAAGCTGAGCTTGAGACCATGATGATAGACCAATGCATAAACTTAGAGCGGTTGCCAGTTTACTAAAAGTTTTTGAGCCTCGCTGTTCATGAGGTCGGTTTGATGAGTAAGGCAATAAAGAATCGTATTTTAGTTTTGACAGAGGCATAAGCTTACAAGTATCGGTTGAGTTGAAACAGGAGAGTGAGATTAAGCCTGGTATTATAACCGCTGGGTCGGTTAATAGACACTAGCGATAACAACAATTGTCGTCTAAGGGTTGTATTAATCTACTTATACTCCATCTGTAATTGTCTAAAAATTAGCTAAGAGCTATCTAAGATGGAGAAATACCATAGCCGTCATTAGCGCATCATTATAAGCATCATGAGCGGCTAATTCGGGCAGCTGCAATTGGGTCGCAATAGAGCTTAGTTGTTGGGCTTGATGGGAGATGCCTTGGGTGCGATTGCCACTATATCGATTGTAAAGGTCGCGTATGTCGATAATAGGATTGGGTAGGGCAGTGCCCATGTAGGACTTACTGATTTTGTTTAAAAATCCCATGTCTAATTGAGGACAATAACCCACGATAGGTCGATTATCAATAAAAGGCAGTAAACGCTCTAGCATTTGCTCGTAGCTTAAGCCATTTTCCACATCTATGGGTCGTAGACCATGAATAATAATGGTCTCTTTGGTAGGCATTACTGGAGGTCGACAAATAAGATGGAGGCCTTGACCACTTTGTATGTTTGAGCCGTTAATGTGGATGGCGGCAATGGATAATAAATGGTCTTTCTTAGGATTCAACCCTGTCATTTCACAGTCGATGGCTACCCACTTATCAGATGGGGAAGGCTCAAACATACCTTTTAGCTCGGGGCGAGTGAGCTGTCTTAGGTACCAAGCGGACTTTATATGATGCGCTAGGGTCATAATCGATCTCCTAATTAAGCTATCTCCAATTGATAGCGTTGACGCAGTTCATTTTTAAAGCTTTTAACCACATTTAAGCACTCTTTTAATAGGTCCCTTTCCAAAGCAGATAATGTCGAGGGATCGACCTGCCGAGCCAACTTGTCATCAGTAGCAAGTGCAATGTCTAAACGCCGTGCCATAAAAAATTCTAGGGCTTCATTTAAAGTTTCCGCACGATTATGGGTCATAACTCCTGCATGGACTAACTGCTGCAATCGAGCTTTGCTACTGGTGACATCAAAGATATCGTTCTCTAAGGCGAGTGATCGTATCCCATGCACTAAGGGAAAAATACCGGCCTTTTTCAAATCAATATCTTGGGGGAGAGGCTTTCCAATTAAAGGGGCGAACTTTTTCCACCATTGGTTAACTTCACCAAATTGTAAAGCCGCTTTTGCGAAACTTCGGACAAACATAGGGTCAGCGCTACGGTGTGCGATTTGAAGATGTTTACGTAACGCTTCCAATAAGCGTTCATCGCCGCAAACATAGGAGGCATCAAGCAGTGAGGAAAGCCAAATGGCATGTTCGGGCTGTTTTTGACTAAACCAAGTAGACACCTCAGATTTAAAGCGATTCAAAGGTTGCCGCCAAAGTGGGTTGGTCATCATAATATTACCGTCACACAAAGGGTAGCCCATGTCTGCCAAAGCATGATTAAAGGCTGCTGCATAGTCAGCAAGCTTCGGGTCACTAAAGCCATTACGGATAATAAGCGCATTGTCCTGATCGGTCCGCATAATTTGCTCGCCCCGCCCTTCGGAGCCCATAACAATAATGCAGGTATTTTCATAGACCATATCGGGGACGATGAGACGCCATAACTTGCTAAAGACGTGAGCATTTAGTGCCTGTACAATGCGACTAATAACCCCAATTTTTATACCATTATTATGTTGTCCACGAATATATTGGCCAATCTGTTCCACCGGTAGTTTCAAAGCGTCAATACTATCAGCGTTTTCTATCTGAAGAGTAATGATCTGGGAGTGATGACTCAAAAAGGCCAGTAAGTCACTTTGAGCGAGGACGCCTATTACCTCTTCATTGTCATCTAAAACGGGCAGTCGGTGCACTCGATGACGAATCATGGTCAATAAGGCTTCACTAATGTCTTGCTGATAAGAGACAGTATACAGTTTAAATTTGGCATAATCGCGACACAGCATCGTACTCATGTCCACCTGTTCACTCACCGCTCGACAAATATCTGCGTCGGTTAATATACCAAGATTACTTTGATGCGAGCGTGTGGGGTGACGTTCAATAGTGGGTGTGCGTTTTACCAATACATGTTTTAAGCCAGCTTGGGTCATGGTACGAGCTGCCTCGAACAAGGTGGCTGTCTCTGAAATGGTATGCACTTGTAGCATACGGATGGCAGTGACCGGTTGTAGCATTAATTGTTGTGATTCAGCTTGATTACCTGCTGTGGCACCGGCCAAAGAGTAAGACAATGCAGATGAATGACTGCTACCGCTTCGCTGATTATACGCCTGCATACGCTCTGCTAATTCACCTTTTAGCAGTTTGTGAATATGAGGGTTTTGTGCCGACAGTTTATCTATGGCGGCGGAGTTTACTTGAAGTAATAGGCTATCTTCTAAGGCTTGATAGTGGTAGTCACGGGTTGAATTATGGGGAAGGTGACTATCACCATTGTTGTGGTTGTCTAAGTCATCTTCAGATACAGCGGCAGTTATAGGCAGTGATGAAAGGGAGTCATTTGTCGGCTTTTTGCGGGCATCAAACCAATCATTGCTAAAGTTAGTGGCTGCATAATCATGCAGCTCATCTCCGGCTAGGCTCTGCTGAATACGGCCTTTTAATACCACATAAAAGTAATCATGATCAGCCACAGGCAAGGCTTCATTCTTGGCCAAATAACGAATTTGGGTCTGTTTTTTAAGACTTTCACGCTCACTGGAATTTAAAGCGTCAAAAGGCGGCTGTGTAAAATCTAGCCTTGTCATGAACCACTCCTTGGTTATTGGTATGCACTGCTACTGATATTACAACCTACCATAACGGGTGTTGCAACTAGGATTATTCCGTTTTTGTCCTCTAAATTCGAATGCTTCTAAATTACTTACCTCATGTCTCACCACTGATTTAACCCAGTTTATTAGCTTGGCTTAGTCACAGACAAAAGGATGCAAATTAAAGACAGTTGAATGGTTATTAACTGTCATTATCAGTAAAAGCAGGTATTGATAAAAGCCTCTATTAATGGAAAAACAGCTTATTGAAAACAATACTTATCGAAAACAGCGTTTATGGGTCATTAGCATAACATGATAAAACCCTTAAGTAAGCAAGGTTTTAATACGAGTAATGGCTTCTCGGCTTTCCTCAACACTGGCCACTAGCGCAAGTCTTACAAAACCTTTACCTGGATTAACACCATTGACCTCACGGGATAAATAACGGCCGGCTAAGGCGTTAATATTAACCTTTTCAAACAACGCTTTAACAAAGGCCTCGTCATCTGGTTGACCTTGTGCGTCTTTAAATTGCTCTGGAACTGGTACCCAAAAGTAAAAACCTGCATCAGGCTTAGTCAGTTTTAGAGTATCGCCAAGCTCAGTTATCCATAAATCAAATTTCTGGGCATAGAGGTTACGGTTTTCTGCAACATGCGTCTCATCTTGCCAAGCCGCGATAGAGGCCAACTGATGGTGTATCGGTAAAGCACATCCTTGATAGGTACGGTATTGAAGATAGGGTTTGAGTAGGCTGGCATCGCCAGCGACAAAGCCTGAACGTAAACCCGGTAAGTTTGAGCGTTTAGACAACGAATGAAACACGATACAGTTTTTATAGTCATTACGACCCATATTGGCACAGACTTCAAGTAGGCCTACAGGTGCTTTATCAAAATAGAGTTCGCTATAGCACTCATCACTGGCAATAATAAAGTCATGTTGATCAGACAGCTCAATTAATGCTTGCCAGTCTGCCTCGCTAAATACAGCGCCAGTAGGATTATTCGGGCTACAGACGAAGACCACCTGAGTACGTTGCCATATTTCACTTGGCACAGAGCGGTAATCTCCCTTAAATTCATTGTCAGCGTGACAATCAACAAAATAAGGTTCTGCGCCAGCCAACAAGGTAGCGCCTTCATAGATTTGATAAAAAGGATTGGGCATCACTACCAACGGCTTTTCATGACTGTCCGCAACTTTGGAGCCGTCGATAGCCGCTTGTACAAAGCTAAATAAAGCTTCACGAGTGCCCATAACCGGAATAATCTGTGAGTCAGTATCGATTGCTGTCAGTCTGAAGCGCTGCTTTAACCATTGTGCAATCGCTTGTCGCAATTCAGGAAGACCATTGGTACTGGGATAATTTTGAACTTTATTTAAGTTTTCAGCCAGTACTTTAAGCACGAAAGCCGGAGGCTCGTGTTTGGGCTCACCAATCCCTAGTTTAATGGTTTCATAATCACTGGCAGGAACTGAGTCGGCCAAAAGAGTGGCCATCTTAGCAAAGGGATAGGGGTGCAGCAGATCTAATTGTGGGTTCATGGGCAGCCTATTTATTAACGTTCTTCTCTGAACATTTTTAATTTTTCATTTAAAGGGTTAGGTAATGCTAAGGGTCTCAAATACCACAGTCATTTAATCATTCAGCTATTTAGTTAGCCATAATTAAACATAAAGAAAACTAAGTCGAGACCCCAGTTCAGATACTGGCAATATCCCAGCATCTAATAATTCAGTTACCTTGAGTTTAACTAATTATTCGGGGTAAGCACTTCTATCAAAGTATTTTTTAATCGCTCTAATTTGGTATCACTGAGCATAGCATCCCCAATATCACTGATATAGAACATGTCTTCAGCACGCTCTCCTAAAGTGGTAATACGGGCCGCATGTACCTCGATACCTTCATTCAAAAACACTTGTCCAATACGTGCCAATAAGCCAGGTTGGTCTAATGTGGTTAGACTCATAACATGCTGATGACTCGCTTCATTATAGTTAAAATCAATAGTGGTTGGTACTTGAAAGTTCTTTAGTCGACGGGGTAGACGTTTTTGTACCAGCTTTGGACTTTCAGGGTTCTTAAATGCTTCAATCAAGCGGCGACTTAATTCTTCTCGAGACTCAGGATCGGTTAGCAAAGTACCGTGTCGGTCCAATAGCACGTAAGAGTCCAAAGCGAAATCACGGGTGGCCGTAATAATTCGGGCATCAAGAACGTCCAAATTCATTTGATCAAATACGGCCATTGTGACCGCAAAGAGATTGGCTTGATTTTGGGTGTAAATAAATATCTGTACCGCATCAAGGGCTAACTCTCTGTGCTCACGCAATACAATCAATGGCTCGCTACTGGCGTCTGATGCCTTACCAATGGGCGGGTGATTCAATATGGCTTCGGTATGCCACATGATGGCTTCAGGGATTTCTCGTAAGAAATACTCATCGCCTAACTCATCCCATAGCGCCAACACTTCATCACGGTTCATATGCTGATTGTCTACCTTGTCGAGCATGGCCAATGCTTGTTGACGGGTAGTGGCAATCATTTCTTGACGGTTGGTTGGTGCATCTAAATCTGCACGTAAAATGCGACGTGTTTGGATGTAAAGCTGCTTCATCAAGCTAGCACGCCAACTGTTCCAGAGTTGAGGGTTGGTCGCGTTCATATCAGCGACCGTTAACACATATAAATGGTTTAGATGGGTGACGTTGCCGACAAGATTGGCAAATCGAGTCACCACTTCAGGATCGGAGATATCTTGTTTTTGCGCCGTCATTGACATTAATAGGTGGTAGCGGGTTAACCAACCGATTAGTTTGGCATCGGCTTCACTCATGCCGTGACTTAAGCAAAACTCTATGGCATCAATTTCTCCGAGCTCACTGTGATCACCGCCACGCCCTTTGGCGATATCATGGAAGATGGCCGCTAATACGATGATTTCCTTACGTTCAATACGTTTATAAATAGAACTGACCAACGCAAAATCATCTTTGTATTTAGGGTCAGTGAAGCGATGCAACATACGCACCAATAATAAGATATGGGCATCGACGGTATAGCGATGGAATAAATCGTATTGCATCAAGCCTACTAGATTGGCAAATTGAGGTAAATAATTAGCCAATACCCCATAGCGCTTCATAATACGCAGGCGCTGATATAAGTAGTTCTGCTCTTTTAGGTTGTCCAAAAACAACTGTTTATGGCGTTCATTTTCGCGGTAGTTCTGGTCAATACCTCTAGCAGCAATCTTCAATGCACGCAGAGTACGAGTGCGAATATACTTAATACCATGCTGACCCATTAATAAGAACATCTCTAAAATTGCTTCAGGATGCTGAGCAAAGACATGATGGTGGGCCATAGCGATATGATCGCCAACTTGATTGAATCGGGCATTGAGTACCGATCTTTTGGGACGCTCTGATTCAGGCAGTCGTGCCTCAATTAAAGTCTCATAATAATGGGCAGTTAACATCTCAGAAAGCGTTGATATTTGCATGGCGCAGCGGTAGTAGTCACGCATGAAAGCTTCGACTGCTGCGTTTGGCTCATCGTCTGGCTCTGCATGATAGCCCATACGTTCGGCAATTTCTCTTTGATAATCAAAAAGTAATTTGTTTTCGTTACGGCCCGTTAAGCGATGCAAATGATGACGAATCCGCCATAAAAAGCCCTCTGCAAACATCAGCTCGTCAAATTCTCTTTCGGTCAGAAACTCTTGAGGAACCAAGTCGTAGAGCTTACCAATTCTAAAGTAACGCTTGGTTATCCAGCCAATTGTGTGGATATCACGTAGACCACCCGGCGACTTTTTAATGTCCGGCTCAAGGTTATATTCGGTGTCGTTATGACGCAAATGACGGGCACGGGCTTCTGCCATTTTAGCTTCATAAAAGTCTTTCTGAGACCAAAGCTGCTGCACAATTTCATTAGGTACGTTGCGAAGTGTCTCGTTACCTGCCAACAGACGCCCTTCAAGAAGGTTGGTTGCCACAGTTATGTCTGTCGCCACTTGAAAGCAGTCTTTTATACTGCGTACTGCCAGACCTGGTTCAATCCCTATGTCCCAAAGCCGGGCCACGAAGGCGTCTACTTTTTGACTGGTGTTTTTATCTAAATCATCAGGAGACAGTAATAGAATATCCACATCAGAGTAAGGAGACAGCTCACCACGTCCATAGCCACCTACGGCAAACAAAGCCAACTCAGTTTGTTGTAGGTCGTGTAGTTTAAATAGTTCAATCAATAGACTGTCAATGGCTTCAGCCCGTGCTTCAACCAAGCTTCTGATGTCTACTCCTTTCGCCAAGGCGACCGAAATATCGTCTTCGATCTGCTTTAGCCAGTCAGGGATACCCAAGTTTCTGGACTGGTTTGAGGAGACATTTGATAGGTCGGGTAACTCAGTAATTAAAGTGTCGGTTGAGTCGGCAATAAACATATTGAAATCCAAACGCGGTCTAAGTAAGAGGGTGAGTATACGCTAGCTCTGGCTTTATCTAAAAAGACGCTTAACTGAGAGAGTATAAAACTATTACAGTGTAGAGCCATAACAGTATAGAGCTATGTTACGAGAGTTGGCATCATTTTCACCAAAAAAAAGACTGCCTAAGCAGTCTTTTTTTGTGAATTAAGCAGTTAAAAAGCTTAAGTCTTCTTCAGGTCGTGTGGTAAATACTTCACAGCCATTATCGGTTACCATTAAGGTATGTTCCCACTGTGCTGATAACTTACGGTCTTTGGTAATTGCGGTCCACTGATCTGGTAAGACTTTAGTCTTCCATGTGCCTTGGTTAATCATAGGCTCAATGGTGAAGGTCATACCTGTTTTTAATTCCATACCAGTGCCTTTACGTCCGTAATGCAACACTTGAGGCTCATGATGAAAGGTATTACTAATACCATGACCACAAAACTCACGAACAATACTAAAACGTTCAGGTTCAACCACTTCTTGAATAGCAGCACCAATATCGCCTAAATGAGCGCCATTTTTCACCACACTCATACCAGCGTATAAGGCTTTTTGAGCCACATCACAGATACGTTGGGCCATAATTGACCCTTCGCCAATAATCCACATTTTTGACGTATCACCATAATAACCATCTTTAATAACAGTAACATCAATATTAATAATGTCGCCGTCTTTTAAGATTTTAGTTTCTGAGGGGATACCGTGACAAACCACATGGTTTACTGAGGTACAAATTGATTTAGGGAAAGGCGGTTGTCCATAGTTTAATGGCGCAGGAATTGCCCCGTTTTGTAGGGTGAATTCATGAGCAATCTGGTTTAGCGCCTCTGTACTCACGCCTTCTTTAACATGCTCATCAAGGAGTACTAGCAAATCACTGGCCAGTTTACCGGCAACTCGCATTTTTTCAATGGCTTCAGGGCCAAGTATTAAATCGTCTGGTTTATTCATAATATTTTTGTTCTAAATTGAGTTAAAAGATATATCAAAAATTAAATTGCATTAAGAGATAGCTAACAAAAGAATTAGTAAAAGCTAGCAAAATGATTAAAAGCAAGATAATTAAAAGGTAGAAAACATGGTTTACAAAGTAGAATGGATAAAGCTACTTACTACAGTAAGGCGACATTATAACATAGCCCTATAGCGATTTAATTTATGCGAATGTTAACAACTTTAGCTTTGAGATAGGCACTGTATAACCTTTACCTGTGTGATCTGTATGACTAATTCCTTGTAACTATCTACTTGTAACTAACACCTTATGTAAAAGTTCGGAGACGTAAATAATTAAGACAAATAATTTCGGTCCGTAGTGGGTTTGTTATCTTCTTAAACCGTTTTCAATATTCGAAACGATATAGATCGCAAAGTCCCATAGTATTTTTCCATAAAATCAACAGTTTAGGATGGTAAAAATAATGATAAACAATGCATATTAGACTGAAATATTACCTGTGCTCAACACCTCACTGACTCTTCTATATTTATATATAGTATGGTAAAATATGCACCTCATTTTATTTTTCTGTTTTGTACTAATTAAATTAAAGCAGAAATGAAAAAGTAAACTGTAGATTAATTTATTTAACCAATGACACACACATTGCGTTAAAGAATTGCTGGGTGTTTATCGGCTTGACTAATTTACTGTTTTTTGAAAGAGCTGATTTAATAAGGCTTTTGTAGAAAGTAGTGAATGCGTGTCGATAGATCGGTGATTTTTGCAGTGTGGAGGCATAACCCAATTTTCTAAGGAATTCAAATGTCAAATAGTCCAACTAATATGCCAATGCGCGACCTTCTACAAGCGGGCGCTCACTTCGGTCACCAAACTCGTTTTTGGAACCCAAAAATGAACCAATATATCTTTGGTGCCCGTAACAAAATTCATATCATCAACCTTGAGCACACTGTTAAAGCGTTCAACGAAGCATTAACTTACGTTAACGGTCTAGCGGCTAAAAACAACAAAGTATTATTTGTTGGTACTAAACGTGCAGCAAGTGGTGTGATCCGTGAGCAAGCTTTACGTGCTGGCATGCCATACGTTGATCATCGCTGGTTAGGCGGTATGTTGACTAACTGGAAAACTTTACGTCAGTCAATCAACCGTTTAAAAGAGCTAGAAAAACAAGCTGAAGACGGTACTTTCGCTAAGCTAACTAAGCGTGAAGCGTTAGAGCGTACTCGTGCAATGGAAAAATTAGAGCGCTCTTTAGGTGGTATCAAAAACATGGGCGGTCTACCTGACGCTATCTTCGTTGTGGACGTTGACCACGAAGCTATCGCCATTAAAGAAGCTAAAAACTTAGGTATTCCAGTAATCGGTATCGTTGATACTAACTCAAACCCAGACAACGTTGATTACATTATCCCAGCTAACGACGATGCTATCCGTGCTGTAACTTTATATGTTACTCGTATGGCTGATGCAATCATCGCTGGTAAAGAATACGCTAAAACACAAGCCGGTGGCGCTGCTGCTACTGAAGCTCCTGCTGAAGAAGTTCAAACTGAAGAAGCTGCTGCACCTGAAGCTGACTCAGCTGAATAATTTAAGTAACAAGCAGAAGTAATGAATTAGGTAACACGTTATTGACAATACAGTAATGAAGCTTGTAAAGCTGAGTACTAAAAAACGGTATTACCATAAGCCGTTACCTAATCTCATAAGTATTCTATGACTTATTGCGGCATGATGTGGAAACCCTCGTCATGCCCTTGTCATTTTATAATCTTACACTGCGCAATTAATTAAATAATATATTCAATAAGCTATACCCCATAACTACTCAAATAGAGGAAAAACTATGTCTAATATTTCTGCTAAATTAGTAAAAGAGCTTCGTGACCGTACTGGTCTTGGCATGATGGAATGTAAAAAAGCCCTTGAAGAAACTGGTGGTGATGTTGAGCAAGCGATCGACAACCTACGTAAATCAGGTCAAGCTAAAGCCGCTAAAAAAGCAGGTAATATTGCAGCTGATGGCGCAATCGTTATCGCTCAAGAAGGCAATAAAGCAATCCTAGTAGAAGTAAACTGCCAAACTGACTTCGTTGCTAAAGATGATAACTTCACTGAATTTGCTAACAAAGTAGCTGAATTAGCACTAGCTAACAACACTACTGACGTAGCGACTATCTCTGAGCTTGACTATGGTAATGGTCAAACTGTTGAAGAAGCACGTGTTTCTCTAGTTCAAAAAATCGGTGAAAACATCCAAGTACGTCGTGCACAAATCGTTGAAGGTGATAACCTAGCTTCTTACCGTCATGGTCTACGTATCGGTGTTGTGGTATCAACTGAAGGCGGTAGCGAAGAAACTGGTAAGAGCTTAGCGATGCACATCGCTGCATTCAACCCAGTTGCTGCTAACGATACTGACGTACCTGCTGAAGTATTGGCACGTGAAAAAGACATCGCTGAAGCCAAAGCACGTGAATCAGGCAAGCCTGACAACATCGTTGAAAAAATGATTGAAGGTAGCCTACGTAAGTACCTAGACGAAGTAGTATTGGTTCGTCAGGCCTATGTAATGGACAACGACAAGAAAGTTGGTGATGTTCTTAAATCTGAAGGCGTAACGGTTAAAAACTTCGTACGCTTTGAAGTTGGCGAAGGTATTGAGAAAAAACAAGAAGACTTCGCTGCTGAAGTTGCTGCTGCTCAAGCCGCTGCTGCACAGTAAGTTTAAACTCGCATTGGATAGAAATTAGTATTAATTAATCCGATACAAGTTTAGCAAATTTTAAAAGGCCCATCACTTTTGTGATGGGCCTTTTTTATATTAATATCTTAGGACAATACCAACATTTTAAAACAATATTTGTAGTTTAAAGCGAGAGATTAGCCCGTATTACGTAAGCCAGCGGCCAAGGCATTGATACTGCGGATTAAGGGGTCTTCTACTGCTAGGCCGTCTTTTACCTCGATGTCAGTATTATCGGTAGAATCACTATTTTGAAGGCGTAACCGTTTTAATAGCTCAATTTGGATATAATTCATTGGGTCAAGATAAGCATTACGCCATTCAAGAGAGCTTGCCAACTCTTGTTGACCTGACAACAAAGACTGCTGCTGTAATAGAGAATTTAGTCCTGACTCAGTAAGTTCATGCTCCTTAATCACTGCTTGCATGACCGTTTCACGTAGCGTCTCATCTTCACAGAGCTGACTGTAAGCACGGGCAATACTCATTTCTGACTTGGTAAAAGCCATTTCAATATTGCTGATAAAGGCTTTAAAGAATGGCCAGTTGTCATTCATTTCTCGCATCAATGCTTCATCTTGCTTAACACTGTCTAGCGCACTACCGACACCATACCAAGCGGGCAGTGTAAAACGGGCCAACGACCAACCAAATACCCAAGGAATGGCACGGATAGTTGATTTGCTAGGCAGTCCTTTTTTACGGTGGGCAGGACGTGAGCCGATATTGAGCAAAGAAATTTCCTGTACAGGAGTTGCCTGAGAATAAAATTTGTAGAAGCCTTCAGTATTATCAGTTAAGGCACGGTATTGATTTTCACCTGCTTCAGCTAAGCGGGCAAACAACGACTCATAACTGGCCAGTTGTTTGGGCTGTTCCACAAATCTTGAAGAGCTGGCCTTTAAAGCACCCGTAATTCCCATGGTTAGTTCAAATACGGCAGTATCTGGATTGGCGTATTTTGCATAAAGCACTTCGCCTTGCTCAGTAAATTTGATTTGGCCATTTAAGGTACCCACTGGCTGAGCGGCGATTGCTTGGTGGGTTGAGCCACCACCGCGGCTAACAGAACCCCCACGGCCATGGAAAAGACGGGTATGAATGCCGTACTTTTGAGCGATATCAGTAATGGTTTGCTGCGCACTATAAAGCTGCCAAGCGGAAGTAATAATACCGCCATCTTTAGAAGAATCAGAATATCCCAACATAATCTCTTGGGTATTATCAGACCCTTGTAGTAGCTGACGATAAAGAGGGTTATCCAAGACAGTAGGCATAATTTTATCGATATTTTTTAGGTCATCGATGGTTTCAAATAAGGGAGCCACTGGCAATGCAGCAAATAAATGACCTTCGCTATCGATACCAGACAGCCCCGCAAAACGCATTAATAACAAGACCTCTAACAGTTGACTGGCATTGTTGGTCATCGAAATAATATAGCTACCAAACGTATTCTCACCCACTAGCTTTCTTAATTTAGCGATAGAGTGCATTAGCGCCAATTGTTCTCGGGTCTGGTCTTTTAAATTATCGGTATAAATAAGTGGCGTGCCTGGTTTTTCAAGCAAACGAGTCAACCATTGTTGACGCTCTTCTTCACTAAGTTTGCGATAATCGGGTAGGTTGGAGGCGCTGTCAAAAATATCAGCGATGACCTCACCATGATAAGCTGAATCTTGACGAATATCTAAAGAAGCCAAGTGGAAGCCGCAAGTCTTAACCAAGCGGATTATATCTAGCAGCTGACCTTGTGAATGGGCCTGATCATGAGTGCGCAGACTTTCACGGATAAGACGTAGATCATCGATTAGCTGTTGAGGGCTTAGGTACGCATCTTTAGCTGCTGCTGAGTCATTACCTTGGCTTTGAATGTAGTCATTGGTGGCGGTGACTTTCGCTAAGATAATAGACAATAGTCTACGATAAGGCTCGTGATTGTAGTCTTCCGGGTTGTATAAAAACACCCTCTGATCCAGGTCACTATATGACTTAATACGCTCATATACTTCAGGAGCGATGGTGACAATGGTATCACTATGAATCAGCTCACGGCGTAGTTTTTTGAGCATAACGCGGTAATGACGCAGTACGGTATTGGCATGCATCAGTACTGCCATTTCCGTGGTTTCATGGGTGACAAATGGGTTGCCATCTCTATCGCCGCCAATCCACGAACCAAAGCGCAAGAAAGCGGGTAGGGCATAATCTGTTAATTCTGGATAGATATCAACAATGGCATTTTTTATATTGCGATAAACCTGAGGGATGGCGGTAAACAAACTGGCGTTGAAATAGTGCAAACCATTATTAATTTCATCATAAACCAAAGGCTTGCGTGTCCGAACTTCATCTGAGGACCATAACAAATCAATAGTCTCAGCCGTTTTTTGTTTGGCCTCTTCATAGGCCATACTGCCTTCAGGTAACTCATTTAATGCCGTACTGTGCGCATATAAAGTCTGCAGGATGTTCATGGTAGTTCGGCGACGCGCTTCTGTAGGGTGCGCGGTAAATACTGGTATAAATTTTAATTGGTCAATAAGCTCTTTGATTTGTTCTGCTTCAATGTGACGCTCTTTACACCCTAACAAGGTATGTCGGAACGAACCTTCCCAAAATTGTGAAGATTGTTCTTTTAGGAGACGACGCTCTTCTCGCAAAAAGTTTTCTTCAGTAAGGTTGGCCAAAAAAAAGTAAATTGAAAAGCCACGAATAACGTTTTGTAGAGTCTTATTGTCTAAAGAGGCAATCAGCTCTATCAGCTGTTGCTTATTTTGGGCATTGGGGGCACGGCGCTCTTGAATAAATCCTTTGCGTAAGGCTTCAATAGTACGGACGGTGTCTTCCCCTGACTGACGAGCGATTGCTTCGCCTAAAAATGACCCTAAAAGTCTAACGCGCGAGCGTAATACGTCGTTATTCGATGGCATTTTGGTTTCCTTGAGTTCACAGCTTGCGTTAAAAATAGCTAATTTGGTGGTGTAACCTTCTTTATTGTTTGACTGACTATAAATGATGTTCTTTACTTAAAATAGGGTATATCTACTCTAAAAAACTTTATAGAAGTTTGCCAATGAAAACAATACCTGAAATTCAAGGATTTATCATCTATTTCACGATTAACTTTAAAACTCAGTATGACTATAAATTTAATGAAAGAAAAAGCTGATGGTTGGTAATTAATATATTTTGAGGATTAATATATTTGAAAAGTTAATATATTTTTGAAACGGTGTCCGCTATCGGCTCTGTGAGGGTATACTTAGCAGTAATCAACTAAATCTGCTGTAAACTGGTATTTTGCCTAAATGGTGAGATAGAGTAACAACGAATAATAAACACCCTATGTATTAGGATAGATAAAGTGAATGGTGCTAGGTTAATTTATGATAAAAGTTAAGGACAACCCTCAGCTGCCAGCCATAGGGCTGATTATAGGGTGTATTATATTCGGGCTAGGTAGCCTTATTGTGGCCCACGTTGAAGTGGGTGGGTATGCCATGGCTTTTTGGCGTTTGGCAATATCGGGTATAGTATTTACGGTATTGGCCACCGTGTTTGGTCAAAAAATGCCGGCCAACAGCGACAGCAAAAAAAATAAAAAAGCGTTTTTTTATACGTTATTGTCTGGTGCTTTTTTGGGCTTAGATTTGGCATTGTGGCACGAGAGTATTTATGCGGTAGGCCCTGGTATATCGACCCTATTAAACAGCTTACAGATATTCTTCTTAGCCGCTTTAGGCTTTTTGATATTCAAAGAGCGTCAAACTATCTTGCAATTGATAAGTTTGGTAATTGCCTTAGCAGGCGTGGTGTTTATTGCCAGTCCGGAGTTTGCCAATAATAATCATGCCGCTTATGGCTTTGTGACGGGTATTGTTTCGGCCAGCATGTTAGCGGCCTCAATGACCTTTATTCGCTTGACCCATCAAACCTCACCGACGCCTATATTCATATTAATGCAGCGGATTAGTATCGGCGGTAGTGTGGCCATGCTCATTCCGATGTTTTTATTTGATTGGGGCAGTATATTGCCCAATTCTTTGTCTGAGTTAGGTTGGATTATCGTTTATGGCACGGTGATGCAGTGTTTGGCTTGGGGTTTAATTGCCTATTCAATACCTAAGTTGTCGCTGGCATTAACCGGGCTATTATTATTGAGCGAGCCAGTAGCGGCTCTGATTATTGATTATTTTTGGTTAGACAAACCCATTAATACGTTACAGTGGACGGGGGCGGGGTTGACCATGTTTGCTATTTATTTAGGCTCACTAAAGCCGAAGTCCCTTGAGCAATCAGCGAAGCTACGCCGCTATCGATTTTTTTCAAAGTTTTATCGACGCAGATAACCCCAGTAAATATCATTGTAAATAGTACTATCAAGTGGCGAAAGTAGATAGCCCTAAAAAAGCCCACAGTTTAAAGTGGGCTTTTTATTGAGCCATTCAAGGACCCTTATCTGCAGTTTAAAGATGGCTAAGCCAATAATGACTGGCTAATAATAACTAAACTCGTTTATTGGCAATCTCACGGTTGAAAAAGGCATTTAATAAAATAGCCGCTAAAGTAGCCGTACCAATACCGCCTAAGTCAAAGCCGCCTAGATGAAGACTGAAGTTACCGGCACCCATAATTACGGTTACAGCTGCAATTATTAGGTTGTTATTTTTACTAAAATCGATTTTGTTATCTATCCAGATTTTCACACCAGACACAGCAATCAGACCAAAGACAACGATAGAGGCACCCCCAAGTAAGGCAGCTGGAATGCTTTGTACAATAGCACCAAATTTAGGCGATAATCCCAAAAATATAGCCACAATGCCCGCCATAACAAAGATGGTCGTACTGTATACCTTGGTTACTGCCATTACCCCAATGTTTTCGGCATAAGTGGTCACACCCGTTCCGCCGAATCCTGAAGATAACGTAGTGGCTAAGCCATCTGCTAAGAAGCCGCGTCCGATATAAGGGGTCACATGAGACTTAGTCATGCCTTCTACCGCTTTAAAATGCCCTAAGTTTTCTGCCACTAAAATAAAAGCGATAGGGGCAATAAGGATAATAGCGTCTAAACTAAATTCTGGCTTATGTGTGCTAGGCAGACCAAACCAAGCCGCTTGTTGCACATGGCTAAAGTCGATAGGGGTGCCAAAGCCCATCACATTAGACACAAGATAATAGATGATATAGGATAGGATTAAGCCCACAAGCAGTAGCAGACGACGCAACATACCGCGAGTAAATATCGCCACGCTACTAATGAGTACCACTGTTAATGTCGCCATCCAAGCATCAAATTGATTGGCAGAGACACCTTGTACAGTCACTGGAGCAAGGTTAAGACCGATAATCATCACAATAGCGCCTGTCACGATAGGCGGCATTAATTTCTCAATCCAGTTGGTGCCTACTTTCATGACCAGTAGACCTACTAGTGCATAGATAATACCACACACCATAATGGCACCTAATGCCACATTTAAGTTGGTATTGGGGCCGCTTCCTGCATAGGCTGTAGCAGCAATTACAGGGCCGATAAAGGCAAAGCTTGACCCTAGATAGCTTGGCATGCGCCCGCCAGTGATGATGAAGAACAAGATGGTACAAATGCCGGACATCAAGATGGCAAGGTTGACATCGAAGCCCATCAATAAAGGAGCCAACACCGTCGCCCCAAACATAGCAAAGGTATGTTGTACCCCAAGCATCACACTCTTACCAGGTGGTAAATACTCATTAATGGCCACAGCATGTTGGTCTAAATCACCTTGGAAGGGTTTCCAGTTTGGGAACCATTTTCCATTACTAAAGTCAGGATCATATTCATATAAAGGAGCGGGTTCTACTGTGTGGGAAGTGGGGGTATCCACAGGGCGAGGGTCCATAGGTAGTCCTTAGTGTGAGGGTTACATTGCTGTATTAGTGACGTTAATAGAGAAATTGATAGTAGTATTGTAAGGAAATGTATTATAGACGAATTTAAGGGGGTATAAGTAGAGTGTTGCCATGACAAAGTAAAATAAACAATGAAATAATAGGGGTTATTGCTTTTATATCCGATAGGGTAAAACCAACATGAGTAACTCAATGATTCGAAAGCATGGTCGTACCACAGAGATAACTCAGCATGCTGAGCTAGAAGTGTTAAGACGAATTCGCAAATTCTTATTACCAAAGGACTTCACAGTATCTTCAGCACTCCTGGAAGAAATGGCTGCGGGGTATGATATCGGTGATCCAGTGGTCGACAGGTTGCTTGCGAAAAACCAAAAGTTTGCCAAACCACTGCAAGCTTATATTCTCAATAAATCTCCCCAAGCTGAATCCATTCATTCAAATGTTGAGTCTAATAATGTTTTAATTACTGAATCAACCAATGGATCAATGAATGAATCAATCATTGACTCAGACTTAAGTAATAACTTAACGGACAACCCTAATTTTCAGCAGCTGGCTACTCAATTTTCTAGTCATCCAGAATGGTTTGACCCAGACTTGGCCGAAATTGGCGCCATAGCTTATCGACGCTATCCCTTAATGTTGATTTGGTTGCTAAGAAATGTTTCCTTAATGGCAGGATATAGTATTCCCGCTTTGTCACTTCCTCTCATTAAGACAGGTGCATTGGTTCACGATGCATTGCCTAGGTTGATGCGTACCTACTCTTATATTTTGGCAGTTTCAGAGCACCCTGATCTTAATGGAGCCCAAACAGTATTGGCTATCGGTAGTGAAGGGTGGCGTCAGAGCATCAACGTGCGTCAAATACATGCCATAGTACGTCAAAAGCTTACTGAGGACGGTTGGGATAGCGCCTATTGGGGCATACCTATTAATCAAACCGATATGGTGGCCACTCATTTGCAATTTTCACTGCTTATTATGCGTGGCCTAAGAATATTAGGGGCAAGAATTAGCAAAGAGGAAGCCAAAGGTATCCTACATCTGTGGCACTTGGCCAGTTGGTGGATGGGCATTGATTTAAAACGCTTACCTGAAAATGAAACTGACTGTTGGACTTGGCTTTATACCTATTTGGCGACGCAGCATTTAGATTTTGAGGTAGGTAAGCCTTTGGCGGATGCGCTGCATAGATTGCCGTCACAAATTATGGGTGAGGACAATAGAAAGGGTAGGTTTGTAGAATTGGTGAATGCTAGTGTGACCCGTACGCTTGTCGGTGATGACATCAGTGATGGACTGGGATTGCCTAAGTCTCGACTACGTCATGGGGTATTGGTCAGTGTGCCTATATTATTTGGGCTAGATACTTTAAGGCGGCATAATACCAAGGCGGCTATTAAACTTGAGGACTTTAGAGCGAAACGTCAGAATAATATGAACTGGTGGTTACGCCAGAATGATAGCTATTATAGTGAGTAATCATTACCGACCTAAAATGTTTATCAATCATCACTGATTAATAAATTTTAGAGTAAAGAGATTAAAATAAAGAGGACAGCCAGAGTCTTAACTTAAGCGACCACTCAGGTTGGATACCGGTTAAACCCTGGGTCATTTCACCGTCTTTAAGAACCACATAAGAGGGAGTAACCTGGCCCTGCCAATCGCTGAATATCTCTCCCGATTCATCATTTATGGTAGTAAATGAGTAGCCGTGTTGTGTCATAAACTGCTCAATATCTTGATTACTACCTGATTGAGTGGCAATGGTTACTACAGGATAAGTTTGTGATTCAGCCAAAGCATTTACCTTCGGCGAGGTGGTGCTACAGATAGGGCACCAAGTTCCCCAAAAATAAACCAATACTGGAGACTGGTAGCTCAGTGCCTCAATATCCACCACCTGTCCTTGATAGTCTGTTAATGTCAACTCAGGATTCGCTGGCATAATAGGCTGTCGCCACCAGTTAATCACCGTATATATAACCGCAAATATCAACAAGTACTTAAGTCCTGACAACAACCAAGAGAGCGCTTTTGGCTTTGACCCAGACTCCTTTGAGCCCTTTAAGGCTTGGGATTCTGGGGACGTCGTTTGAGAACTCTTCTTGGTACGTTGCAGGTCAGTCACGTTTAATCCTGGGTTAGGGCCTGTCGGTTATTTGAACCAGCCAGATGGGTCAATGACTTATGAGAATACTCATAAGCAATGAGCCATAAACTTTAAGTTATGAAGGTTTAGTGGCTCTATCATGTAAAGGCACACCCTCTCTTACACTATGAGAGTTTTGCTTCAACTCTTCTGGCGAGCTATTTTCCACAGATTGCTTGGCTTTTTTCTTCCATTTCAGCGTAAAGATATCATCACGGCGATCTTTAAGGTTGTTGACAGACCCTTCGTTACGCACATGAATAAGTTTATCTAAGTCTAAGTCAGAGAAGAAGACCATTTCCGTATTGGGTGTGGTCTCAGCCATAATAGCATCATGCGGGAAAGCAAAATCAGAAGGTGAGAATACTGAAGACTGAGCATATTGAATGTCTAAGCTTTCTACCTGAGGTAGGTTACCCACAGAGCCGCAAATCATCACATAGCATTCGTTTTCAATGGCACGTGCCTGAGCACAATGACGAACGCGTAAGTAGCCGTTTTTGGTATCTGTCCAGAAAGGAACAAACAAGATATCCATGTCCTCTAATGCCAATAGGCGGGCAAGCTCAGGGAACTCTACATCATAACAAACTAAAATCCCAATACGACCTGCATCGGTATCGAATACTTGTACCTTGTTACCACCTTCAATTACCCAAGCACTACGTTCATGCGGGGTAATATGAATTTTGCGTTGCTCTTCTACCGTACCGTCGCGGCGACACAGATAACTGACGTTATATAATACTTCTGTCTCTTTATCAAATAACGGCATTGAGCCGGTAATGACGTTAACGTTATAACTGACCGCTAAGTTTGAAATCTCGTTTTTAAACCATTCGGTATAGTCGGCCAAAAATCGAATCGCAATGTTTTGATCCGTTGACTCACACAGTCCCATTAATGGGGCGTTGAAGAATTCAGGCAGGCAAGCAAAGTCAGCATTATAATCTGCCATGATGTCCACGAAGAATTCCACTTGTTGTAGCAGCTCTTCAGGAGACTCTACTTCACGCATTTGCCATTGAATACCACCAATACGCACATCGGTTTTACGAGCATTAGGCTTATAATCTTGAGGTTCATAGTAGATATTGGCCCATTCTAGCAGCGTGGCAAATCCTTTCGACTGTTTATCATCAGGCAGATATCCGGTCAAGATACGTTTAACAATAAAGCCGTTTGACAACTGAAAAGACAACGTGGGGTCATATATCTCACGATTTTCTACCGCATCAATATATTCGCCAGGGGTCATATCTTGATAGTTATGATATTTAGGAATTCGGCCCCCTGCCAAAATAGCTCGGAAGTTCATCTGACGACATAGCTCTTTACGCGCATCATACAGGCGACGTCCTAGACGATAGCCACGGTAATCAGGGTCAATAAGGGCATCAATCCCATATAACGCATCACCTTCTGGGTCGTCTTTGATAATTTCACGTTGACCTAATAAGTCGTCATAGGTATGTGGGTTAGAGAATCTTTGATAATTAACACGCATGGTTAATACCATACCGATAAGCTTATCGTGGTCGAATAAAGCAATTTGGCCTTCAGGGAACGAGTCAATTAAGGTGTTTATAGTGGTTTTAGACCAAGCACCGCCTAAGCTGACATACACACGGTCCATTAAGGTCTTCAATTGAGGGTAATCTTTTTTCTTAATTTCAGCTATTTTTAGGTGAAAGTCTTCAGTTTTTTGGGTCATGGGGTTACTCGTCACGCGAATTAAATGTTAAGGGCATTTGGATTTCAGGTTTTGTAGATTAAATGAGCGCTTAATTATTAGGCGTCTAAATATTAAAGGCTAAGTTTTAAATGCCAATCACTCAATTAAGGTTAATAATTTAAATATGTAGATGCTTACGTCTCTAAATAAGGGAACCACAGACTTATAGAAGTTAGTCTATAAAGCCAGAATACGCTTTGCCAATTGAGTGGCAATAAAGAACAAATTTATGAAACATATTATGAAGACCATATTATAAAGGCTAGGTAGGGTATAAAAAATGAAGAATTGTAAAGTATTGATTTTTGTTGTGAATTAATTCTTATCGATTAAATAGTAGGATGGATAGGTTAGGAGAGATTTCAATAACTAGTATTAACCATTTTTGTTGGTTTATGCATAAGTTAGCGATTTATTTATATTGTTAATTGCTATATAAAAATAGTAATTTATTGTATGATTAACATTAAATCATGTATGTCTTATTTTAATGCTGCTTTGGGTTCAAGACTATGACGCATGCTAAGGACTCGAATTATGCCTCTTCACGAATACAATACGGTTAATACGCTAAATAATATTAAAGACGATGCGCTCATTCGCTTGGTCTATGTCAGCCGTTTGACTTTTAAAAGCCGTTTCAAGCCTGCTATTTTCAATACCGTCGAACGAGAAGCGCGCAAGTATAATCAACAGAATGGTATCACTGGCATACTTTGTTATGGCGATGGAAATTTCCTTCAATGTCTTGAAGGTAGAAAAGAAGTATTGCTGCCTTTGGTGCAAGATATATTCGATGACAGTCGACATGGAAAACCGCGAATATTGCTGATAAAACCTATTGTTCATCGTGATTTTGAAAACTGGGGTATGCGCCTAATGTTTTTAGAGCGTTGGCTATGGTCTCCTGAGACTAAGAAGCAAGCTGACACTTTGTCTAAGTTCTTACCTTTTAAACCCAATAAGTGGAATGAGGAAAATACTGAAGAATTTTTACAAGCCATTCGAAAAATTGAAACACCGCCACATGTACAAGAGTCAGGTATTACTTTAAATGCTTTAGGAAATATGATTCAACACTTCGTGGGACCACACCAAGCTTTTATCTTGGTACAAGGTGTTCTTAGCATATTGCTCATTTTTGCTATTTTTATTCTGTTAAAATAGTTTTAAAAAATTAGCTTTCAAAAAAAAGACGCCCTATAGGCGTAATGCCAGTCAGTTAAGGCTGACTGGTATTTTTTTTGGGATATTTTTGTGGCTTACCCTTAACCACCCTCGGGCAAGATCGCTTTCTGCGTTCAGGAATAACAAACAATTTTCCTTCCTCTAAAAGTGCATCTAACAACTTAGGGAAGAGTCCTGCAGCCTGTAAAGGTGCAAACCGTAACAGATCAACAATCGTAATAGACGCCATATGAAAGCTAATTCGTAGAGGGCTAACCTTAGCTCTAAGAGCCATATATCGCATCAAACGTCTTATCAGATTATAAGCAATCATAAGCCCCCAGAATTCTTGTAATACAAGCTGTGGCAGCTTACTTCTTAACAACAGCCCCTGCTGTAAATCAGACTTAATTTCCCTAAAAGCCATCTCGATCTCCCAGCGCTGCAAGTAAAGCTGTGCCACTTTATCCTTAGTAAAGCGTTTATCATCTATTAAAGAGGTGATGTATCGTCTTGTCTTACCCTCATAACGACACTCAATTAATCGAGCTTGCCAAGTATCGGGTAGGTTTGGATTTTTCTTTTGTGCCTGAGGAGAGACGGGCATTTGTATTAAGTAGTCCCCTTCACTAAAGGTTTCAATCACAGTGTAACGCAGATTATCTTTAGCCCGCATGAGCCAGTGACTGTTTGGATGGGCTTGTTGCCAACTGATAAGTAGGTCTGCTGAGAAATAGGCTCTATCAAAGAGCGTAATGCTGTTGTCTTGAACATTTAGCTGACGGGCTAAGGTGATCTCTCCTTGACCCATATCTGCAAGGGTTGTGTCAATGATCTCATGCGTGTCAGTATTGATCAGACATACCGAACGCATTTGGGGATAGGGCGCCTCTTTAGTTCTGCCTTTGCTTGAGCTAAAGTGCTGAAGGTTCTCATCAGTGGATGGGAGTGAGTATACGACGCCATCTACAGCTTGGACGCTAAGTCCCATGAAGTCTTGCTGCTGGGCTCGTGATTCTGTTTGGTAGTGAGCACTTAGTTGATGAAATAGCTGCTTTAGAGGCTCATGCCCGAGGCGTTGTCTCGCTTGTACCACAGCGCTGGGTACGCAGGCCTGTGAGTCTATATTAAGCCGCATTTGCTCTGTGATATACCAAATTGAACGGTTACGATATAAAGCTGTGCCGATGACTATCCAAACAACGTGTTCGGCAGGTAGCTTACGTCTTCTAATGCTCGCTTTGCCCGTATATTCTAAAGCCTGCTGTATCCACTCAGGGTCTATTAATTCACTAAATTGTTCTAGGGTGTCTGGAATCCTTTTATGCGTCTCATTAATAGCGTCTTGTAGTCTCATAGTAAAATAGCCCATCTACTTATTAGATAGGCTATTTTATTACTTTTATTGAGTTTTTGCCTTAACTGACTGGCATTACCCTATAGGCGTCTTTTTTAATGGTAACAAGGTTTAAAACTGCCACTTATTTAAGGCGATTTATGGTTTAAGTAAATCGTCAACAAGCGGGCAGTTTAGCTTTGATTATTTAACTATGACTAACACATTACAGATCGCACGCATTAAATATCAAAGATTTTGCCACGGTTCATAATACCCTTTGGATCAAACACCTTCTTCAGCGCTTTTAGGTATTCAATCTCAGTATGACTGCGACTGTATTCTAAATAAGGCTTTTTAGTCATACCAACACCATGCTCGGCAGACACTGAACCGCCATATTTTTGGACAGTGCTGAACACCAAATCATTAACACTTTGACATTTCTCAAAAAACTCATCTTTAGATAAGTTATCAGGCTTTAAGATATTTAGGTGCAGGTTACCATCACCGATATGACCAAACCAGCAAATCTCGAAGTCCGGATAGTTGGCGTTTACCACCGATTCGATGTCTTTAATAAATTCAGGCACGTAGCTAATTAATACTGACACATCGTTTTTATATGGGGTAAATACTGAGATAGTTTCCGAAATATACTCGCGCAGTTTCCACAGCTCAGCTGCTTGAGCAATACTTTGACTCATGACACCATCGACAATCCAGCCGTTTTCCATGCACTGTTCAAACATGGCCATGGCTTTGTCCATAATAGGCTCATACGGCGCTTCGAACTCTAGTAGCGCATAGTATTTGGTACGTGCTTCAAAAGGCTGCTGCACATGACCGGTCGCCATCAGCTTTTCAATGGCCACCTCATCAAAGAATTCAAAGGCAGTTAGGTCAATTTGAGATTGAAAAGCAGACAGCACATTCATGACATGCTCAAACTCTTCCATACCAAATACCATCACCGTCAAATCTTGCGGTGCACGCTCAAGTTTAATTTGTGCTTTGGTGACAATCCCTAACGTGCCTTCAGCGCCGATAAATAAATGGCGTAAGTCGTAACCAGTAGCGTTTTTGATCATACCGCGGTTCAGCTCTAAAATATCACCGTTACCCGTCACCACGGTTAAGCCTAATATCCAGTTGCGGGTCATACCATAGCGAATCACTTTGATACCGCCAGCATTGGTACCGATGTTACCCCCAATTTGGCTAGAGCCTGCTGAGGCAAAGTCTACGGGATAATATAAGCCTTTGTCTTCTGCAAACTGCTGTAGCTGTTCGGTGATAACCCCCGCTTCAATTTCAACCATTCTATCAGCGGCAAAAAACTGACCGATTTTATTCATTTTATCCAGACTGACCACAATTTCACCGTTGCTGGCCACTGCACCGGCTGACAGGCCTGTACGACCGCCACTTGGGGTAACCACGATGCCATGCTCATTGGCCAATTTCACCACCGCTTGAACTTGTTCGGTGGATTTAGGAAACACAATCGCTGAGGGCGCAGGTGCAAAATGCTTGGTCCAGTCTTTACCCCAATGCTCTAAACTTTCACCATCTGTTTTAATTTGATTGTCTTCAAAGCCATGAGAGGCTGTTAAAGCAGTGAGTAGAGTGTTCAAGGCTGTAGAGTCTATAGCAGTATCTTTTGAAAGCTGCGGGGCATCAATGGGGGATTGATCTGAGCTGTGTGCCAGTTCATGGGCTGGAGAAGCATTATTTACAGTATTGGATGCAGTCATATTGGTCTCTACAGAAGTTTAGGATATAAAATAATTAAAAACTAAAATACAGCGGCTGCGATAAATAGCATAACTGGAAGTTTGTTATTATAGTCGCATTTGGCAGGCCTTTATTCATAATTTAGTCTGCCAAAATAATTAAATATGTTATAAGATAGTTCTATTATGACATAGTGCTAATAGAGTATGTAAGTCACAATAAATTGACTTTACTTTTAAAGAAGCTGGATTTTTTGTGGCTCACTACCGTCATATTAGTTAATTTAACGCTTTTTATGACTTATAAAGTTTCACCTATAAAGTTACACTTAAAGTAGAATTTATAGATTAGCACCGGATAAGGTTCTTACCTAACAACCCATCAAAATAAGGGCAAAGACATGGCATTATCGCTTGAGAAAGATAAAATACGTTTTTTACTGCTAGAGGGCTTACACGAAAACTCACTTAAAGTTTTAAATGATGCGGGTTACACTAATATTGAATACCTATCGCATGCTTTAGATCCTGATGAATTAGCAGAGAAAATTAAAGACGCTCATTTTATCGGTATTCGCTCACGCACTCAGTTAACGCGCGACATTCTTGAGAAAGCAGAGAAGTTGATTGCGATTGGTTGTTTCTGTATTGGTACCAACCAAGTTGATTTAGAAGCTGCTCGTGAGTTTGGTATTCCTGTATTTAATGCCCCTTATTCTAATACCCGTTCAGTGGCTGAATTGGTATTGGCAGAAGCGATTATGTTGTACCGTGGTATCCCAGAGAAGAGTACGGTAGTTCACCGTGGTGGCTGGGGTAAGTCTGCTAAAAACTCTCACGAAGTTCGTGGTAAAGTGATGGGTATTGTCGGCTATGGCTCAATTGGCTCTCAATTGTCAGTATTGGCTGAAAGCTTAGGTATGAAGGTTATTTATCACGACGTTATGACTAAGTTACCTTTGGGTAATGCAGTACAAGTAGGTAGCCTAGAAGAATTATTACAGAACGCCGATATTGTGACACTGCATGTGCCAGATCTACCTAGCACCCGTTATATGATGAAAAAAGAGCAGTTTGATTTAATGAAAGAGGGCAGTTACTTCATTAACGCCGCCCGAGGCACCTGTGTTGAGATTGATGACTTAGCTGCTGCTTTAGAATCAGGTCGAATTTTAGGCGCTGCAATTGACGTGTTCCCGAAAGAGCCTAAGTCTGCAGAAGAAGAATTTGAATCACCACTGCGTAAATTTGACAACGTTATCTTGACCCCACACATTGGTGGATCAACTCAAGAAGCACAAGCCAATATCGGCTTAGAAGTGGCTGAGAAGTTTGTTAGATACTCAGACGCAGGCGATACCACAACATCAGTGAACTTCCCTGAAGTTAGTGTTCCTGTGAAAGAAGGCTCACACCGTTTATTGCATATTCATAAAAACGTACCAGGTGTTCTATCACAAATTAACAGCTCATTTGCCAGTGCCGGTATTAACATTCTAGCGCAAAGCTTAATGACTGAAGGTGATGTGGGTTATTTAGTTATGGATGTAGACAACCGTAACTCTCAAGAAGCCTTAGATAAGTTGAGAGATATTAAAGAGACCATTCGCGTTCGCGTGTTATTCTAGTCTACATTGCCTTGTTCAAGGTAGTCTCGATTTAAGTCATAAAAGAAGCTGGCATCTGCCAGCTTTTTTTATATGTCTCATTTGATAAAGTAAGCTACGGTAACTATACTTATATTTATAATATTTTTAAGTATAATGTTGTGTGATGTTTGAAGAATTTAGAAGACCACATTCAAGAATAGAAATTAATCGCCGATAGCTGATAACAGTTACCCATATTAGATAAAAGGACAACCCTTATGCAAGTTAAGTCATTTTTACATGAGGATACGGAGACTTATACTCACGTATTAATCGATGAAACCAATAAATTGTGTGCCATTATTGATCCTGTATTGGATTACGACTTTAAGTCAGCGCACACGGGTACTAGGTCTGCCGATCGCGTCATTGACTATGTGAAACAGCAAGGCCTAACCTTACAGTATATTATTGAAACACATGCCCATGCTGATCATTTAAGTGCTGCGCCACATATTAAGCAAGCGCTAGGTGGGCAACTCGTCATCGGCAAGCATATCACTGAAGTGCAGAAGATTTTTAAAGAAGTCTTCAATCTAGATAATTACTTCAAAACAGATGCCAGTCAATTCGACCAACTGACGGAAGAGGGTACAGAGTTTATGCTAGGTAATATTAAGCTTAGCGTCATCCATGTCCCTGGCCACACCCCAGCAGACATGGCTTATATCGCTGAGGACACCACAGACAGTGAACGAAGCCTGGCAATATTTGTTGGAGATACTTTGTTTGCCCCTGATGTGGGTACCGCGCGAGTCGACTTCCCTGGTGGGGATGTAAATGACTTATATCACTCTATTCAAAAAATCCTATCTCTTCCGGGCGATACTGAAATCTACCTTTGTCATGACTATCCGCCTGAAGGTCGGGAACACTGCCCGGTAACCACAGTGGCTGCTGAAAAAGCGGAAAACATCCATGTGCGCGACGGTATCAGTCAAGCTGAGTTTGCCAAAATGCGAACAGAGCGTGACGCCACATTAGAGATGCCTAGATTGATTATACCGTCAGTACAAGTCAATATAAGAGCAGGCGAATTTCCAGAGCCTGAAGATAATGGGGTTCGTTATCTAAAAGTGCCCATTAATACCTTACAATAATATTTTGTAATGGTTCGGTCGTTGGTCTTATTTTGGTCTAGACCAAGATATACCATCAATATAATGGCTTGCGTCGCTGAATAAATAAACGCTTATCAAAATAGCCTGCTTTGTTATTTGTTTAGCGTTATTTATTCAGTAGGCACTTTATGATAGTATAACAAGCTAACATCGTGGGTTTAATTGATAGGGTCTCATCAAAAACCATTATCACTGCAACTTCCAGCACGATATAAAATAACTCTGGTAAAGCGCAAGAGCCTATACTCCGACTGGGTAATCTGTGCCTGATACGTCTTATTTATGGTCGGAGTTTTAGGAGTTTCAAAATGTCTACATCCTCTTCCGTTACTTCTGCTTGTGGTACTTTTCAATATACTCGGCGCTATACCCCCCAATGCGACTTGGCTAAACTTATCGTTAATGAAATGAAAGTGCAGCATTTTCATGCCCCTCAAATCATAAAAGCCATGGGATATCCTGCTAAGCATAGTATTGCTGCGATAGATCGCCTGCGTTATGTATTGTGTAGCCCGAATTTAGGGTTAGATGGGAGTTACATCGATGCCTTTTATAGCTCGCCTGAATTTCTAATTGAGTTATTTAATGTTTTGGGCATAACACCTGAACAATACTTAGAAGAGATGGCGTCCATTCGTCAAAGGTTAGAGCAATCAAAATAACAACACAATCAGTTAGGCTGCTTTACAATGCTTTTTTACAGTAGCTTATTGGCACTGAGACATTGTTCAGACTGATTATAGGTAGTTGGCTAAAGTGAATCCGTAGAAGAAGGATGGTGTGCTCAAAATACTTAACTACAAAGACGGCGATACCATACTAGCTATTATCTTGCTTACCTTTATAAAATTAGTATTGGCTATGGGTCTGTGTTTGTTTGCCTTTTATTTAGCTTTTGCCTCTACAATGGGGCCCACCATAGCGCCTGAAATTTGGATAGGCAGTATGCCATTAGATATGTTTATACGTTTTGCAATGATGATTGCTGCGGTAGGTATCATCCTTTTTGCAATAGTGTGGTTGTTCTATCCTTTACTACATTATCTCTATAAAAAATCGTTTCATAATTAACATAGATAAAAATAAGGCACCTATTTGTGTAATAGGTGCCTATATCAATATATTTCAGTAGATATTAAACATCAGTAGGTCTTAACGTTATCAATGATGGCTATGACCTAAATGACTATGACCACCAGCCATGCTATCTGCTTCTTCCAAAGAGCAAACAATGGCATCAAGTCTGTTATGCGGATGCTCAATAGACTCAACTTGTATGGTTGTATGGTTAATACCCAGCTCTTCTAAGCTATGCTCAAGCTCATGAATCAATTCACTGGCCTGTAAGATACGCATGTCGCCATCGACTACCACGTGACAAGATAAAGCGTGAAGACCACTGGTAATAGTCCAAATATGCAAATCGTGAACGGTAATGATGTGATCATGAGACTCGATAGTCTGTTTCACTTCATCCAATGAAATCTCTTCTGGAGTACCCTCCATTAAGATATGGGTAGAGGCTTTTACCACTCTATAACCACTCACTAAAATCAAAACAGCCACGATTATAGAGGCGACGGGGTCAGCCCACCACCAGCCCATCCACATCATCGCTAGTGCCGCAATAATGGCAGCTACTGAACCCAGTAAGTCGCCCAACACATGTAGATAAGCACTGTGCATGTTAAGGTTCTGGACACCTGATTCAGGATCTTCATGGTCATGACTGTGAGAAGCACCACCACGGTGCAGCATATAGGCCACTATTAAGTTAACGGTTAAACCAATGGTGGCAATAATTAACATGCCTTTTGAGGCAATGTCAGGCGGTGAAGAGAAGCGTCCAATAGCTTCCCAAACGATCATCAGGGAGATGATGATTAAAGTCGCCCCATTGGCACCCGCGACCAGAATTTCAAATCGTTTATAGCCATACGTCTTCTGGTTATTGGCTTCTTTTTCGCCAATTTTAAAGGCCAATAAAGTAGCCCCTAGCGCAACCGCATCAGATAACATATGACCTGCATCTGACAACAGAGCCAAACTGTTTGTTAAGACACCACCCGCGGCCTCCACCAACATAAATACCGTAATTAAGATAAAGCTAAACAGTAGGGTTTTTCGCTGTTTGCTCATATCACGGGCTTCAGGTTCATCATGAAAGTGAGGAGGATTATGATCGTGAACGGGCTTATGACCGTGACTATGACTGTGATCCGAATGATGATTAGAATTATGAGAAGTCATGACTATCATTAATCTCCGTAAGATGACACGTTAATATGTTTTTATTATAAGTAAAATTAGACAATCTACCAGCCGATAGGATCTACATCCAAAGTTAACTTTAAGTATTTGGCTGAGGGTAACTGTAACACTTGTGGCCACCAAAAATTTAGCAGTTGATGTAACTGTGGTCGCTGTTTTGATAACAATAAAAGCTGACTGTGATAGCGACTGTTCTTCATTTTCATCGGTGCATCAATCGGCCCTAAAATAGCCAGTTCATGCGGTGGCATAATGGCAATGGCATCTTTTAATACCTGAGTGGCCTGTCGTAATGTCTTAGCCTCGCAGCGGATAAGGGCACCGTAAGTATAGGGCGGCAAGCCTAGCATTTTACGTTCTTTCAACAACTCTAATGCAAAAGGCTGATAACCATCACGTACCAATTTTCGCAGTAATGGATTCTCTGGCTGTACCGTCTGTATTAATACCTTACCTGGTTTACTGCCGCGACCTGAGCGTCCTGCTACTTGGACAATTAATTGAGCTGTGTGTTCAGGAGAGCGGAAGTCTGGAGACAAAAATCCTCGATCGGCATTGGGCAAACACACCAATGTGACATTAGGGAAGTGATGACCTTTGGCAACCATTTGAGTCCCAACTAAGATAGCAGGGTTGCCGCTATTAATACGGCGGTAGATGTCCTCCCAGCTGTCCTTTTTTCGTGTGGTGTCGCGGTCAATCTGAATAATAGGGTAGGTTTTTTTGCTGGTTTGTGGGTTGGAAAAAAGAGCATGCAAGCTTTCGGTTAACCGAGTGGTGCCCATGCCCACAGCATTTAGATTGACGCTTGCACAATCTGGACAGGCTAGAGGAATAGAGGCTTGCCAGTCACAATGGTGACACTTTAAATAGCTTGGCTGTTGTGTGTTGAGCTGACTGTGATGTACGGTCATATGTGCTTCACAGCGGACGCAATCTGCCTGCCAGCCACATGCTTCACACAGTAATATAGGGGCATATCCTCGGCGATTCAAGAACACCAATACTTGTTCGCCCGCTTCTAGCGTCTCGCGGATGGCCACAATAGTATCGTCAGTGAGTCCGGTGTTTTGTGAGCCTTTGAGATTGGGCAATAAAGATGCTTGCTGAGTAGGAGCCGCTGGCGAGTCGCTATACTTAGTCGGGGTATCGCGAGCATCGACCAACTGCATAGTGGCCTCTTTGGCATTACCGGCTCGCTGCGTTAGTAGCAATTCGGTCAATTTGCCATCTTGCACCAGCTTGAGATGCTCAAGTGATGGGGTAGCGGTGCCGAGTACCACGGGAATACCCAGTTGATAGCCTCGATATAAGGCCACATCAGCCGCATGATAGCGCAGTGTGTCTTGCTGCTTATAAGATTGATCATGAGACTCATCCACCACAATAAGGCCCAAATCCGCAAAGGGATGCAAGATAGAGGAGCGAGTACCAATAATAATCTGAGCACGACCTTGACGGCAGTCCTCCCAGCCATGTAGTCGCTGAGTCACATTTAATCCAGAATGTAACAGCAGTATATTGGCGGCGAAACGAGCGGCGAAACGGGCTCTTGTTTGTGGGGTTAAGCCAATCTCAGGCACTAAGACCAACACCTGCTTGCCAGCTTCCAAAATAGCTTGCATGGTTTGCAGATATACTTCAGTTTTCCCACTGCCAGTTACCCCGTTCAGCAAAAACCCGCCGTACTTCGCTTGTTTGGCGGTCGCTCCTATCTTATCTACGGCTTGTTGTTGTTGCTCATTAAGGGTCAACGGCATCTTGGCGAGTGTGACCGGACGCGGCGCGGCTTGCTCTTCTAAGAAACGCTCAATTAAGCCATTTTCCTCCAAGCGCTTTAAGAATGGACGTTCCATACCCTCTAACAGTAAGGTATCTTCACTGGCACCGTGCTCACCATGCAGTTTTAGCATGGCGAACTGTTGCTTTTGCTTATGCGCATTACTGTGGAAGTCATCTTCGCTGACATTGGGTAAGATACGCCAATGCGTAACCAACATATCTAGGGGTTTACCCTGACGAATAAGGGTAGGCAGCATCACCGAGAGTACATCTCCCAAAGGATAGTGATAGTAACTGGCCAACCAACGTGCCAAAGAAAGCATTTGTAGGTCTAATATAGGAGCAGTATCAATGACTTGCTTTATGGCTTTAAGTTTGTTTAATGGGACATCGCTTTGATTGCTATCGATATGATCGACCACAATCCCAATTAAGGTTTGACGGCCAAAAGAAACTTGTACTCTACCTCCAATAGGAGGCAGGGCAGCCACATTACTGGCAGAATCTGTAAGGGTGTTGGCGCTATTGGTATTATTAGAGCTGGGGAGGTAATCAAATTCACGATAAAGAGGCACCGGTAGGGCGACACGAATAAGCATCAGATGGTGACCTCCTTAAATGAAAGGTTATAAACTGGCTCGAAGTCAGTTTATAACCTAAGTATTTAATAGCATAAAGCAGACGTTGTTTTTAACGTCAAGATTTCAGCGTTGAGATAATAAAATGAGAGGACAATTAATCTTCGATAAATAAAATAGATTCAATCTCAACAATGCCGCCTTTAGGAAGAGCAGCAACTTGTACTGCAGCACGGGCAGGATATGGTTCCGCCAAACGCTCAGCAAAAACAGCGTTTAAAGCCGCAAAATCATTCAAGTCAGTCAGTGACACATTGAATTTAACCACATCGCTTAGTTTACCACCGGCTGCTTCACAGATGGCTTCAATGTTGTCCATCACTTGAGCAGCTTGAGCGTCAAAGCCTTCACGAAGTTCCATAGTTTCAGGATCAAAACCTAATTGGCCTGAGATATATACTAAGCTGCCACCTGCTGATGGGATTTTAACCGCTTGTGAGTAGGCACCAACGGCTGCAGGCGCTTTATCGGTATGAATAGTTTGACGTGCCATAATGAGTTCCTTTTTTATTAATTAACAATTTAAATTACAAATTTATATCGTTGAAAAAGCAGCCATCACCAGTAGGTATTAATGGTAGCGATCAAGCGTGCTATGTATTAAAACCTTATTCCTATTGAGGCTAGACTATCAGTTATAAGCGATATAGACGGCGAATACTACCAAAGCCCACATGGGGACGTAAAGCCTCGATACCCTCTAAAACATGACTACGACTGCGCACAATCACATGGATAATCGTTGAGTCAGAACGCACATCCATTTTTTCAATACCAATATTCAATTGACGTAACGTATAGAGAACATGGGACACTTGCTCATCATTTAGTGCCAAGTTTATTTTCAAATAAGCGGTAAAGTGAGGACGTTCGCTTGGATGTTCAATACTTTTTTCTATCTGCTCTTCACTATACCAATTAAGTTGAACCAACTCATAAGGCTTGTCAGCATATTTGTCGACGATAGAGTAACAGCGATGACGGTGTAACACCAAGCCATGCATGGTCAAATGACCAATAATGGGATCACCGAATATCGGGCGACAACAGCCGGCAAAATGTACCTCAACCCCGTTAGCATTAGACAATAATTGGTTGGGACGGTCAAAGCCTTTTTTACGCGCTTGCTCATGCGTTTTGGTCACATCATCGCTGAATAAGCGAGAGACCACCAACTGTGGTAACAGAGCGCCGGCGCACATACTTTCGTACAACGCTTCTTTGTTATCGATATTTTGCCATTTTAATAGATCTTGCCAGTCCGCTTCAGTCAAATCCTCAAGTGATTTTCCGTACGTTTTTAACGCCCGATCTAACGCTTGCTTCCCATGCTGTTGTTGCTCCTCAATAGGTAAGCTACTAAACCAGCGTTTCAGTGAGCGTTGGGCTTTACTGGTCACCACAATACCTAACCACTCCGCCTTAGGTTTAGCATCTGAATCTACCTCAATTTCTACCGTATCACCTGCTTTAAGAATAGAGCCAAGCTTGGCTTTTTTACCATTAATATTGGCACCCACTGCCACATTACCTACTTTAGGACCCACCGCATAGGCAAAGTCCAAAGCGGTTGCGCCTCGTGGCAACTCGTAAGCTCGACCTTTGGGGCTATAACACAAGATTTTTCGACTATTTAAATAAGAGATAAGCTCATCAATAGTGCTAACCATGTCATCATAGTCGGGGTCGCCTTCTTTATGGCCACTTTCATTATCATAATCAATGAGCTCTTTCATATTGCGTAATGAGGCTTTAATCACAGATCGGCTAAGCTCAGACGCCTGATCTGCACCAATCACCCCTAAACGAGATACCGCTTCCATCTTGCGAGTAAGCAGCGTCACTTGAATGATGTCGTTATCGCGTCTATAGGTCAAAGTCAGCGACTGATTACCACCGGGTAGAGGGTGACGAATATTATCTTCAACAAATTTTTCTGAAATTCGGTATTTTTTGATCAGGTAACCGGCCAATGAATCACATTCTTCAATGGTGTTGGTCACAATTTCAAAAGCATAATGACGCAATAAGTCATCAATCTCACCACGGTTACGGAAAAACTGACGGTACATAATGACGGTGTTCTCTAAGGCACGAACATGTCCCGAGATATGATGTTTATCCATCACATAGTTAAGATACTGCTGAATATTCTCTTTTTGATATTTTCTACCTAGGCCATGCTGTAGAAGCTTGTCCGACATTTTGGTATACATCACCGGATCAAGGTTGCGATAACACAAGATTTCCATGTAGTCAGCGATGTCATTCATGCCCATTAGTCGGGCAAAAGGCACATAAAATTCTAAAGTTTCAGAAGCGGTCGACTTTTGCTTTTCCGGACGCACTGAGTCTAGAGTAGACATATTGTGCAAACGGTCAGCTAATTTGATAATTAACACTCTAGGATCATCTAAAGTGGCCGACATAATCTTATGAAAAGTCGCGGCTTTATTTTGTCTCTTATTGTGATTGGAGGATTTTAGTTTGGTGACCCCATCTACTAAGCGTTCTACTGTTACCCCAAAACGTTTGATAATCTCTTCTGAAGTGACCTCAGTATCCTCTACTGTATCGTGCAAAATTGCGGCAATAATGGTGTCACGGTCTAATCTAAAGCCGGCTAAAATCTCGGCAACAGCGATAGGATGGGTGATATAAGGTTCACCGGATTTTCTTTTGTCTTTAATATGGGCTTGATCGCCATATGCACAGGCCTCTAAGACCTCCTTTTTCTCAGCGTCATTAAGGTATGACACAGCGCGCATTAAATTGCGCTGTGCTTCATCTACCAAATGATGGCTTAACTTAGGCAGGTTTTGCATATAAGCCGTCTGATTTAAATGCTCATCATCATACAAGTCTAGCAGAGAAATATCTGGGCTTAATATGGGATCCAAAACATTATCTGCATTGGCAATATTATTAATCACATTGCCATCAATATCAGTACTTAGCGAATTAAGCATATCAGGTTCGGAGTCAGAGGTGCTCGAGCCAGGATTAGGGGCGTTTTGAGTTTTAGGGGGTAACATAATTTGATCATCCTTTAGCTAGGCAACAGACAATAATATGCATCAATAGAGAGTGAAAAACCGTAGCTATCTATCAGTCTATTCTATGGGAAATCGCACTTTATATGGCGCAATAAATTCCAGCCGATAAAAATAGTATGGGGATAACAATAATAAAAAAACAGTTAACCCCTTAATTAATCTTAAAAATAGCTTGCTGTCAACTATTAAGCGATGAATCCTTAAAATAAAGCTAAGCTTTTCTACTAGATAGCCGAGCTTACAGTAACATAGCCTACATTATCCAAGGCCTATTAAAGTCAAAAAAACATGGCTATTAACAACCTATAAATAAGTAAATGATGACTATAAAAACAGGCCTCATTATTGACCAAGTCTGACTATTGAAATAGATAGAATATAAAAAACCACGATTTGCTAAATGCCTATCGTGGTTTTTATTCAACCGGCTTAAATGAGATAGGGGATTATAATAAAAAATCAAACCCTACTTATTTAAAAGATCTAAAATTAGAAGCCTTGACCGCCACTTAATGCCATATCTAATGGATTTGTAGCATAGTGATGATCGGGCTGATCTAAAATATCTTTAGTCACTAAGCCAGCAGCAATTTCGCGTAATGCCAATACAGTCGGCTTATCGTTATTGACTTCCACTAGAGGCTCAGCGATGCCTTTGGCCAGTTGATGGGCGCGCTTGCTGGCAACCAATACCAGCTCAAAGCGGTTGTCTACTGCATGTAAGCAATCTTCTACGGTTACACGTGCCATAAAGTCCTCTTGTTATCACTAGGTGATATATAAAAATTCGATAGTTAATCAATCATTATAGCAAATTTAAGGAGCTAAGTGGGTAGCTTTATTTAAGTTAACCCCAATCAAATCATTTAATTAGCCAAAACGATTACAGTGTAATCACATTATAAGCAGTGAATAGACAGTGCTACTCGCTGATTAAGTCATTAATAGTGTCTGCATAACGCGCTTGTTGACGGGCGAGAGTTTGACGTTTAGCGACAATAATAGATTTAAGTTCAGACAAAGCGGCCTCAAACTGATCATTAATAATCACATAATCAAAGTGCACGTACTGCTGCATTTCAGTGACGGCACCGGCCAAGCGTTTTTCGATAACTTCTTGAGAATCTTGACCGCGTGATGATAAACGTTGACGTAGAGTGGCTTTGCTAGGCGGTAGGATAAATATCATTGTCACATCCTCATAAAGCTCTTTGACCTGCAAAGCACCCTGCCAATCAATTTCTAAAATAACGTCCATGCCAGAGTCTAGCTGTTGGTTAACACTCTGCCGAGAAGTTCCATAGTAGTTGTCAAAAACTTTGGCATGTTCAAGGTATTCACCTGCTTGAATACCCTCGACAAACTTAGCGGTATCAGTAAAGTGATAGTGCTGACCATCAATCTCACCAGGGCGAGGTTCGCGTGTGGTATGTGAGACGCTTACTGCCAGATCGTTCGTTGTGGCGATAAGCTGTTTAACCAATGAGGTTTTGCCGGTACCTGAAGCAGCAGTGACAATAAAAAGTGAACCTTTCATAAAAGAAATCTCTTTGAGTTGGGGACTTAAATAATAAGTTAAATAACGAGTTAAATAGGGGTTTAAATAGCGATTATAGTAAAAAGGATTATGAAAAATAGATGTTTATTACGCATAAATAGCAGCCAGTGTGACTCCTATTTTACTGGATATGTTAAAGTAGTCACAAAATAGTTTGACCAATAGGGTTAAGAGACTTACAAACTTAATTAGATTTGGCATACTTTATTTATTCGATTATCTATTGTGAAGGTCTGTTATGCAAATTTATCTTGCGAATCCACGTGGTTTTTGTGCAGGGGTTGATCGTGCTATTGCTATCGTTAATGAGGCATTAACGCGTTTTGAGCCGCCTATTTATGTGCGTCATGAAGTAGTACACAACAAATTCGTGGTTTCTGACTTAGCCAATCGTGGCGCAGTATTTGTGGAAGAGCTGCATGAAGTGCCCGATGGTTCTATCGTTATTTTCTCAGCGCATGGCGTTTCTAAAGCTGTGGAAGATGAAGCGCAGCGTCGAGATCTGACAGTCTTTGATGCCACTTGTCCTCTAGTAACTAAAGTTCATATTGAAGTGGCTAAATTTGCACGTGACAATATGGATGCAATCTTAATTGGTCACCATGGTCATCCTGAAGTTGAAGGCACAATGGGGCGTTTTAGTGCTCAGTATGGTGGTGAGATTTATCTGGTTGAAAATGAGGCTGACGTCGAAAAGCTTGAAGTTAGCAATCCGGATCGTTTGGCATTTGTTACTCAGACTACCTTATCGATGGATGACACCGCAGTAGTGATTGATGCGCTGCGTAAAAAGTTCCCTAATATTCAAGGACCTCGTAAAGATGACATCTGCTATGCCACTCAAAACCGTCAAGACGCGGTAAAAGATTTGGCCAGTCGCTGTGAAGTGGTATTGGTCGTCGGCTCTCCCAATTCTTCAAACTCAAATCGTCTGCGTGAGCTAGCAGAACGTATGGATTGCCGAGCTTATCTAATTGATAATGCAAGCGAAATGAAGAAAGAATGGTTTGATGGCGTTGAAGCAGTAGGCGTTACTGCGGGCGCTTCAGCACCGGAGATTTTGATTCAAGAAGTGCTACAGCAATTGCAACAGTGGGGCGGGGACATTCCTGACGAGCTAAAAGGCATTGAAGAAAATGTGACCTTTAGCTTGCCCAAAGAGCTGCGTATACCGGTGCAGCAAGTAGGCTTGTAATAGCGAAAAATTAGGATATATTTAAAACTGTGACTTATTTAAGTCACAGTTTTTTGGCTTTTAAACCATTACTTATTTTTTAAACTGTTAAAAATCTAAAAAGGTAACATATTTAAGCAAAACTGCTAAGGCGTAACCTGTAGAACTTAAATGATAAAATTTAGATTATAGAAACAAAAACCGTAGAAACAATAGGAAAGACTGCCGCAAAGGCAGTTGCCTACCATGTTAAGGATGACTTATGGCTTCGTATTACCAATTTATCAAACGTGACACTCAGGCAGATGGAAGCGTCATTGCGTTTTATCAACCGAATGTGCATGCACAAGGGGCATGGAATGATCATGAGCAACATATGGCACCAGCCACCGGCCTTTTGGCACATGAGTTATTGCAATATTGTCCCCAGCCCAATTTACGTTTGGCACGTTTGGGCCTAGATATCTTAGGTCTAATACCTTTGGCTGAATTTAGCATCACCACCCGTTGTATTCGCCCTGGTAGAACCATTGAGCTCATTGAGTCCGTCATGAGTAGTGGTGGGCGTGATTGTATTATCGCTCGGGCTTGGCGTTTGGTTACCCAAGATACTACTGAGATTGCTGGATTAGAAGATTCAGTGATGAGCTCTGACCCCAATCAATTGCCATTATGGGAGGAGATGAAAGGTTGGCCAGGAGGATTTATAGAAAGTATTAAAGCGGTCGCTGATCCCAATCGTCGTCCCGGTAAGGGCCTTGTTTGGTTGACCACAGAGGTTGATATGGTAGAAGGGGAGGTAACCTCAGACTTAGTGCGTTTTATGGGACTGGTGGATACGGCGAATGGCGTAGTGCCTAGAAATGGGCTGCAATTGGCCGATATGCAGTGGGCGTTTCCGAATACTGATCTTCAAATTCATATGCACCGATTGCCACAAGGTAAGTGGCTAGGTATTGAGGCGGTACAGCAATACGGTGAAGATGGTATTGGCTTAACCAGTGCTGTTTTGCATGATTTACAGGGACCATTTGGGCGCAGTGAGCAGATATTAACCATTCGGGCGCTACAAAAATAGGCGACAGTATTCGATCGTATCGTTCACTAATATCTATTAATTAATTATCTATCTATCTATCAATAAAAGTGACAGATAACCCTCATAAAAAATAAATCACCTCTACCAAGAGGTTATAAAAGCCGGCCAAATCTGACCGGCTTTTTGATATGTCTCAGTCCGCTCTTTTATAATCGACAAAAATCATGACGCCTCAGCTTGAAAAACACAGGGCCTGCCCCTATTAGTAAGGTAACCCAAACGCCAGATCATAGCTTTAATAGAGTCATATGATAACGGGCGAGATAGCCAATAGGCATAAAAATAATTATGGACAAACTAAGAGGATATTATGAGCGATACTCAACAAACTGATAACCAACAACCTGACAGTCAAAACGCCACTCAGCACGTTTTTGAGGCAGAAGTTGCCCAGTTACTAAATCTAGTGACTCACTCACTGTATTCAAATTCTGATATTTTTGTGCGTGAGTTGGTATCAAACGCTTCAGATGCGTGTGATAAGCTACGTTTTGAAGCCACCAGTGATGATAGTTTGTATGAAGATGATGGCGAATTAAAAGTCCGTATTGATATTGATGAAGACGCCAAAACTATTACCTTTATCGATAACGGTATCGGTATGAATGAAGCTGATACTATCGAAAACCTAGGTACCATTGCTAAATCAGGAACCAAAGCCTTCTTAGAGCAGCTGTCTGAATCACAAAAACAAGATGGCCAGTTGATTGGCCAATTTGGTGTGGGCTTTTACTCAGGATTTATCGTATCAGACACGATCACTGTAGAATCACGTAAAGCGGGTGAGCCTGCTGAACAAGGGGTGCGCTGGGTATCAGATGGTACAGGTAAGTTTACGACTGAAACCATTACTAAGCAAAGCCGTGGTACCTCTATTACCCTACATTTGAAAGAAGAGTTTACCGAAGGTGAAGACAATTATCTTGACCGTAATAAACTAAAACGTCTGGTGAATAAGTACTCAGATCACATTAGCTTACCGATTCAAATGCGTAAAGAAGTTTGGCAAGAAGATGTGAGCGAAGACGTCGAAGGCGAAGTTGATGAGTATGGCGCAGCCGTTAGTCCTAGCGGTGAGATGGTGCTTACCGATGAATGGGAAACCATCAACAAAGCCAGTGCCTTATGGACGCGTTCGAGCTCTGAGATTGAAGATGAAGAATATACTGAGTTTTACAAAAACATCAGCTATGACTTTGAAGAGCCATTAGCTTGGACTCACAACCGTGTAGAAGGTCGTGTGCAATATACTCAGCTTCTGTACATTCCGAAAAAAGCGCCGTTTGATCTGTATGCCCGTGAGCAACAAAACGGTCTTAAGCTTTATGTAAAACGTGTGTTTATTATGGATGACGCTGAGCAGCTTCTGCCCATGTACCTGCGTTTTGTTAAGGGTGTGATTGACTCAGCAGACTTACCACTGAACGTTAGCCGTGAAATTCTTCAAGAATCACGTGATGTGAAAGCCATCCGTGATGGTAACGCTCGCCGCGTATTAACATTGCTGGCTAGTTTAGCCAACAGCGAAGACAGCGACAAACAAGATAAATTTAAGCAGTTTTATGCTGAGTTTGGTGATGTCATTAAAGAAGGTCTTGGCGAGGACATGTCTAACCAAGAGCGTATTGCTAAATTGCTACGTTATGCGACCAGCACAAATGATGGTTTAGAAACTGGCTTTGCTGACTATAAAGAACGCATGAAAGAAGGCCAAAAAGCAATTTATTATCTAACCGCTGAAAACTTAGCCGCTGCGAAGAACAGCCCTCAGCTTGAGTTATTTAAGAAAAAAGGCATCGAGGTTATTTTGATGACCAGTCGTGTCGATGAGTGGGCAATGAACTTCCTAACTCAGTTCGACGGTACGCCACTACAGAACATTGCCAAAGGGGCAGTGGACTTAGGCGACTTGCAAGACGAAGCTGAAAAGGAAGAGGCTAAAAAAGCGGAAGAGAACCTAAAACCAGTAGTAGATAAGCTAAAAACAGCATTGGGCGACCGTGCAAAAGACGTTCAAGTGTCAACACGTTTGGTTGATAGTCCGGCCTGTTTGGTGGTTGGAGATGGTGAATTAACACCGCAAATGGTGCAAATGCTGAAGCAAATGGGTCAAGAAGTGCCAGACATTAAACCAACGCTTGAGGTAAACCCAAACCATCCGCTGATTCAGAAGTTAGAAACTAGCGAGCAGTTTGACGACCTTGCACAAGTTATCTTTGACCAAGCGTTACTCGCAGATGGTGGACAATTAGATGATCCGGCGGCTTATTTGAAACGTGTTAATGAGCTTTTATTAAAATAAGTATTCAATAGCTTAATTTGTTCGTTCGATTATTATAAAAAAGGACCCAATACGTGGGTCCTTTTTTTGGTCTATATGTTAAGCAGCTAAATATCTATGGTCGGTATATAGCTATCGGCGGTGGTTTGCCTTACGACGACTTTAAAATTCTTTGACTATGGATAAACTATTTGTCATAAAGTGACCATATTAAGCCAGTTGTGTTCTTTCGTTTGGATAATGATAACCTCTAATAGTAGAGTCAAAATAAAAGACTAAAAGTCCCAAGCTAAAATAATAAAGTCAAAATAGCTTTAATTTGCTTAAACAGTCATAATATCGACATTAATAAATAATAAATTGATTTGATAACCTTTGAGCAAGCTTATGACCCAACCAATTATTACCTCTTTATTAGACAACGACTTGTATAAATTCACCATGTTACAAGCCATGTTGCATCAGTTTCCCCAGACTCATGGTGTCTATCGTTTTCGCTGTCGTAACTATCAGGATACCGCTTATCCCCTAGCAGATATTAAAGAAGCTTTAGAACAGCAGCTGGATTATTTGTGTGAGTTGAGCTTTACTCAAGATGAACTGGACTACTTAAGTAGTCTACGCTTTATTCGATCAGACTTTGTCGATTACTTAGAGTTATTTAAGCTAAAGCGTCGCCATATTATAGTCAGTGTCGATCAAAAAAATCGTCTTAACATAGACATTGAAGGCCCTATGATTCAGGCGATGTTTTTTGAAGTGTTTGTCCTAGCCATCGTCAATGAATTGTATTATCAGCAGTTGACCACGCCGGCAGTATTAGAGGAAGGGGAGTATCGTCTACAGCAGAAAGTGGCTACCTTACAAGAGTATGCGCTAAAAGCAGAACGAGGAGAGCCCCCCTTTATAGTGGCTGACTTCGGTACCCGTCGCCGTTTTAGCAAAGCTTGGCATGACCATGTGTTGGAGACCTTACACAAAGCAGCGCCTAGCATCGTGCGTGGCACCTCTAACGTCTATCTGGCCAAGAAATATAAGCTAACCCCCATTGGCACTATGGCACACGAGTTTATGCAGGCTTTTCAGGCACTCGATGTGCGTTTACGCGATTCACAAAAGGCAGCATTAGAAGCATGGGTACATGAATATAGAGGTGATTTGGGTATTGCTTTGACCGATGTAGTGGGAATGGACGCCTTCTTACGTGATTTTGACTTGTATTTCGCTAAATTATTTGACGGCTTACGTCATGACAGTGGTGATCCTTATGAATGGGGCGATAAAGCCATTGAGCATTATAAAAAGCTTAAAATTGATCCCACAACCAAGCTACTTACTTTTAGTGATGGCCTAGATATTGAAAAAGCTTGGGAGCTGCATCAGTACTTTAAGCAGCGTATTAAGACCAGTTTTGGGATAGGCACCAATTTGACCAATGATATGGGACTGACACAGTTGAATATTGTATTGAAGCTGGTCGAGTGTAATGGTCAGCCTGTCGCTAAGCTGTCAGACAGTCCAGGCAAGACTATGATTCACAATGACACCTATTTGGCTTACTTACGTCAGGTGTTTGATATTGAAGACGAGAACAATCTTAAAGACAAATAGCCGTTTTTGTAGGGTCTGAAACCCTGACGAAATAAAATCCTCATAGACTGCGTTGGTTTATGGGGATTTTATTTTATGGGTGTTGGTAGTATCAATAACCTCAAGCGTTAACCCTGTGACTTTCCTTTAAGCTTATCGTTTTAAGCTTATTCTTTTAAATGCACCCTCTTACAGTTGTTAATCTTTTAGAGTCATTAGTATTTTAAACTGCGGTGTCTTTCAAACCATATTTAGAAATTTGAGTCTGACGAGAGTGATATCTAAAATTGTAAGTTAAATATAATAATACTTATTAATGAGTAAGAATAACTGTACAATTGATTTTTAATTTTTATTAGATTATTTTAAATATGGATTAAAAAATTTATCATTGCTCTGCTTCAGTTATCTTATATTTTAAGGGTTGGATGTAAATCCGTATTTAATATCCAGTGCTTTCTAAATAGCTGTATACCAGTAGGACATAAAAATAATAGAAGACAAAACAGGTCTTACTTTACAGGAAAGCACTATGACAAAATCGAAAAAGCTTGCCGCCGAATTTTTAGGCACAATGTGGTTGGTACTAGGCGGTTGTGGCAGCGCAACTTTTGCCGCTAACTTTGGTGGGGATGGAAATCCATTAGGTATTGGATTTGTGGGTGTGGCCTTAGCCTTTGGTTTGACCGTATTAACCGGTGCATATGCTTTTGGACATATCTCAGGCGGACACTTCAACCCAGCAGTCAGTATTGGTTTGATGGTCGGTAAGCGTTTCCCAGCAGCTGAGCTACCAGGTTATATTGTTGCTCAAGTATTGGGCGGGATATTTGGGGCATTCATCATCTATCTTATCGCTTCAGGACAGTCTGGTTTTGCAATAGATGCCAGTAGTGCCGGCGCTTTTGCGACCAATGGGTTCGGTGAGTTTTCACCAGGTGGATACAGTATGATGTCTGCGTTGATTGCAGAGATTGTGCTAACCGCTGTTTTCTTGATTATTATAATGGGCTCTACCCATCATCAAGCCCCTGTTGGTTTTGCCCCAATCGCCATCGGTCTTGGTCTAACATTAATCCATCTAATTAGCATTCCAATTACCAACACCTCTGTTAACCCTGCACGTTCAACCGCAGTCGCTTTATTTGTTGGCGGAGAAAGTATCTCTCAGTTATGGTTATTCTGGGTCGCGCCTATCATTGGTGCTGTCATTGGCGGCGGAATTTATGCTTGGTTAGGCCATGAAGGTCCAGATATTATTGGTGAGTAATCCATCGTTTATCACCCTAAGCCTTCCCTAGTTGAGTTTTACTCATAAAAAAGGAGACCCTATAGAAATATAGTCTCCTTTTTTATGCTAGAAATTTAGAATATAGGTTAAATCGATAGTTGGCTTCGATAGCAATAGTCGATGTTAATAGCAATGCTAGATAGACCGCGTTAACTAGGTAATACAGAATAGGCGATGCTAATTAAATGAAGATTTTCAATGATATAAATATATGAGTAAAACGATAAAAATAGTTTCATTTTAGAAATATTTATGCTTATATATTTAGGTATCCTTACAGCTATCACAGGAAGTTGATAGCTACCCCTCAACATTTGACAAGGAGAGTTTCAATGTTAAGAGACTTATTAGAGCAACGTTATCCTCAAGCATCCTCCCGAAATGCCCCTCTAAAAATGAGCCATGATATCGGTCCTACGGACAGCCCGTTAATCGAAGACACTATTGGCGATTATTTTGACAAAGTAGTGGCTCAGTATCCCGATAAAGAAGCCTTAGTATCGCGTCATCAAAACATTCGTATGACTTATAAACAACTGCAGCAACAAGCCAATCAATTGGCCAGCAGCATGATTAATATGGGTCTACAAAAAGGCGATCGTGTCGGTATCTGGTCGCACAACAACGCACAGTGGCTACTGATGCAATTGGCAACAGCCAAAGCGGGCGTTATTTTAGTCAATATTAACCCTGCTTATCGTATTTCAGAGCTACAGTATGCATTGAATAAAGTGGACTGCAAAGTATTGGTCTATATGCGTCACTTTAAGAGCAGTGACTATGTACAAATGGTACAAGAAATGGCTCCAGAAATTTGCCATCAAGACTATCGCTATTTGGAGCTAACTACCTTACCCAATTTAAAACGTTTGATTCTGATTGATCAACCAGACACTTGGGAAACCTTCGGCTATATGCAGAATTTCTCTGACTGGTTAGCAGAAGGGGATGCCAACGACCCTAGATTGGCAGAGCGACAAAAACAGCTAAATGCCAATGATGCGATCAATATCCAATTTACCAGTGGCACCACAGGTACCCCAAAAGGGGCAACCTTAACTCATCGAAACTTATTGAATAACGCCTATCACTTAGCAGAATCACTGTGCTTATCCTCCAAGGATAAATTGTGCTTACCACTGCCTCTATATCATTGTTTTGCGATGGTATTGGGGAATCTAACCATGTTATCCATAGGGGGTACAGTGGTCTATCCTAGTAGCAGCTTTGAGCCGCTAACTGTATTACAGGCAGTCAGTGAAGAGCGTTGTACTTTATTACATGGGGTGCCAAGCATGTTCTTGGCAATGTTAAACCACCCAGAGTTTTCAACGTTTGATTTGAGTAGTTTGCGAGGGGGCTTATCGGGTGGTGCAAGCTGTCCAAGTGAATTGATGCAGCGCGTCATCAATGACATGCATATGAAAGAGCTGAGCATCGCTTATGGCATGACTGAAACCAGTCCGAAGTCTACCCAAACATTGCCAACGACTGAATTTAAAAAACGTATTTCGACAGTGGGTGTGGTTCAGCCGCATTTAGAAGTGAAAATTGTTGACACAGAGACGGGCGAAACGCTGCCTATTGGTGAAGTGGGGGAAGTACTGACCAAAGGCTATGCAGTAATGCAAGGCTACTGGAATGACAAGATTAAAACCGACGAGGCAGTCGTTGATGGCTGGATGCACACCGGTGATTTAGGCAGCATGGATGAGCAAGGCTATATCTCAATTGTAGGGCGTAGCAAAGATATGATTATTCGCGGTGGGGAAAATATTTATCCCATTGAAGTCGAAAACTTCTTATATCGTCATCCCAAAATCTCTGACGTACAAATAGTAGGGGTACCAGATAAGCAGTATGGTGAGGTTCTAGCCGCTTGGATTATTCCTAGAGCAGGAGAAACCATCACTGAACAAGAAATACGTGATTTTTGTTATAACCAAATTGCTCACTTTAAGATTCCTACTTATATTCGTTTTGTTGAGCAGTACCCAATGACGGTAACTGGGAAAATTCAAAAATTCAAAATTATTGAGGCTATGAAAGAAGAATTAGGCATAGTAGCATAGGTCTAATTTTATGATTAATCTTTAATACGCAGTGTATTTGTATCCTCTTAGCTAATATAAAGCCCAGCCTGAATTTTCAGACTGGGCTTTTGGCTTAAATACAAAACTGTCATTCAGCTTTTTAACAGCGTCAGACAATGTATAAAGTATGACGATTATTACTTACTCTTAAGACGCTTTTTCCAACGTCTTGCAAAGTGAGCAAACAACGCCATTGTGTTGAGGTGAGTACAATACATCAGGACGCTCATATTGCTGTTCACATTCTACACAGTGATACAAAGTAGCCACTGGTGTTCCTTCCCTATCGAAACGTGATTCTTCGATACCATCATTATTCTGTTTTAGATAGTATTTACCCTTGGTAATAATCGCCATTAAAGGGGTCAGTACAAAGCCGACTACCAAAGCAATAATAGGAGAGTATGGCGCTAGAAAATCGCCTAGAACCCCAAAGAATGCCAAGATAGATAGGCCTGCTGCTACACCAAATGCTACCAAACCAACTGGGTTAAAATCATATAACATACCGCGGCGGAATTCAGGCTCTTTCGGAGACAGTCCAAGTACATACTTATTAATGGCAATATCAGTTGAGACCACCACAATCCAAGCAATCGCGAAGTTAGAATAGAAGCCTAGGATTTTACCTAGAGCTGAGAACATATCCATTTCCATTAATAACAAGGCGATAGACACGTTGAAAATAACGAAGATAATGCGACCTGGATAGTGTTTGGTTACTCGAGCATAGGCACTGGTCCAAGACAATGACCCAGAGTAAGCATTAGTAACGTTGATTTTAATTTGTGAAATAACCACTAAGATAACAGCCAAAGCAATGGCAAATCCGCCGGGAATAATATTTTGGAATACTGATGTGAACTGCTGTACCGGCTCAGTAATGACATTGTCAGGTAGCATATTGGCCATTAAATAGAAGGCCAAGAAAGCACCTGTAATTTGTTTGATAGCTCCTAACACGACCCAACCTGGTCCTGCCGACAGCATGGCAATCCACCAAGAAACTTTGTTTTCTTCCGTCTTAGCAGGCATGAAACGTAGATAGTCAATCTGCTCACCGATTTGCATAATCAGTGCCAAACAGACGCCTGCACCTAGCATAACCGCAGACATATCGAGACCTGTATAGTCGCCATTACCGGAGAATGCGGCCCAGTCATTGACCATACTTGGGTTTTGGAACACTAAGTAGGCTACGGGGCCAACCATTAGAAATAACCATAGTGGGGTAGTCCAGACTTGTAATTTACTAAGTGCCTTCATACCAAAGACAACCAGAGGGATTACCATGACACTAGATAGAAGATAGCCTAACCATAACGGTACCCCGAGCCCCATTTTGAGACCTTGCGCCATAATAGCGCCTTCTAATGCGAAGAAAATAAAGGTAAAACTGGCGAAAATGATACTGGTGATTACCGTTCCATAATAGCCAAAACCTGAGCCCCGCGAGATCAAGTCCAAGTCAATATTATAGCGAGCCGCATAGTAAGAGACCGGAATACCGGTTAAAAAGATAACCACTGCGGCCAACAAAATGGCCACAACTGCATTGGTTGTACCATAAGCCAAGCCAATACTGGCTCCAATGGAAAAGTCAGCCAAATAAGCGATACCGCCAAGTGCGGTAATGGCCACCACACCTGGCGTCCATTTACGAAAGCTATGTGGAGCATAGCGTAAAGTATAATCTTCTAAGGTTTCGTTAACGGCCGAATTCGCAGGCTCGCCTGGATTTAAGGGCACGTCATTAATAATTGGAGCGGTATCTTTAGGGTTCATAGTACACACCTTATGGCTCGATTGAATGATAACTTAAACCTAGAGAAACTAACGAATATGTTGGCTTTAAGATTGGCTAGGTTTAAGAATAAAAACAAAGGGTTAACGAGTTAACTTATTGGAAAAGGTGCAAGTTATGTACCACGTTAAAAATAAGACAGCCGCTATTATTTGCACCTAATTAAGGCACAGATGCGTCATAGTGGAAGATATATCGCCATAGAGTCGATACAGTCAAGGAAACCTGTACTTTACGAGGGCTTACTTTCAAAAGTAGAGTGCTATGTTAGAATCGCTATATAAATCGATAGATAAGAATTTCATTCTCATTTTGGCCCAAGCCAAGTTAAATCGTCAGGTTTAAAGGGTGTTTTATAAACCTGTACTATTTATAAGTCATCTTATTTAAAAAAGGATGTGTCATATGTCAGCGTTAACATTACAAACTAAAAATCGCTGTTTCAATGGTGAGCAGCGTTATTACTCGCATCAATCCTCTGTGACCAATACAGAGATGATCTTTAGTATTTATTTACCAGACGAAGCCCTTGTTGGTAAGACGTGCCCAGCGATATTGTATCTCTCAGGATTAACCTGCAGCCCAGACAACGTCACTCATAAAGCACACTTCCAACAAAAATGTAGTGAACTGGGTATGATATTTGTCGCCCCTGATACTTCACCTAAAGGTGAAAACGTGGCGAATGATGATCGCTATTTTGTGGGTCAAGGTGCCAGCTATTATGTGGACGCTACTGAGCAACCTTGGGCAGAGAACTTCAAAATGCACAGTTATATTGCTGAAGAGTTTTACGACTTGATTCGCAGTCAGTTTGCCATAAGTAGTGTGGGCATAACCGGTCATTCAATGGGCGGGCATGGGGCCATTATGTTTGGCTTTAAATACCCCAGTAAATTTATCAGTGTTTCAGCGATTGCACCTGTTTGTGTGGCCAGTGAGTCGGATTGGGGTAAAGCGGCATTTGGGGAGTACTTTGGTCAAGACAATGATCAACAGCAGGCTTGGTCACAGTTTGATGCTGTGACGGTGGTAGAGCAGGCAGGCAAGCAGTATCCACTAATATTAGTTGATCAAGGCGCAGCAGATGATTTTTATATTGACGGTTATTTACGCCCTGAAGCCTTACAGCAAGCTTGTCAAAAAGCAGAGCAACCATTAACTTTGCGTTATCACGCTGGCTATGATCACAGTTACTATTTTATTCAAACGGTGATTGAAGATCATATTGAGCACCATTATAACGCCGCATTAACTCATGGATAGCTATACGACTGTCGACTTAGCTTTTGCTTTGTCTATTTTTAATTAAAAGTTTTTCTTTTAACTAACAGCTTTTCTTTATTAGTTTAGAATGAGGGTGGGGCTAGCGATAGCACCACCTTTAAAATCTTAAAAATGCTAATTTAGACTGCTCGTCTGCCATAAATAGGTGTGAGTTTTAATGGAATATAATGTGCTAAATAACATTATTAAGTATCTTGACTAGTAGCATATCTTAAAATATAATCGGTGCTACTCAAGGGGAGTAACTTCTCACTTTATTATTAAGTTTGTGGCTTATCGTCATTCCATAAGGCATCGTTAAATCAATAACGTTACTTATCGGTAAGTCAACTATTATTAAAATAGTTAGCCAGACCTTGACCTGTTGTTAATCATTTGTGATTGGCATGGGTCAAGGTTTTTTGCGTTTTAAATCACCTTCACTTGTCGCTCATCACAAGATTATCAAATTTTGATGATATCTTTTAGGAGCGATTATGTCACTTGCTAGTTTACCTACGACGGAAGCATTGAGTATTGGTAGTCCAACACTATATGCAATTTTTTTCTCCATCGTAGCCATCTTATTATTAGTCGATTTTTTTACTTTCAAAACACCTTTGAATGGTGAAAGTGTGTCCATGCGTCAAGCAGGCATTTGGAGCGCTATCTGGGTTGGTGTATCGGCACTATTTGCCGCAGGACTTTGGTGGTATTTACAACAAAACTTCGGTATTAGTCTAGCGAATCAGAAAGTTACTGAGTTTGTTACAGGTTATTTATTGGAAAAATCATTAGCAATTGATAACGTATTTGTGTGGTTAATGATTTTTGCAGCTTTTGCCGTCTCACCTGCTATGCAACGTAAAATTTTATTATATGGCGTAATTGGTGCCATTATTATGCGTACGGTAATGATTTTTGCGGGTGCTTGGCTCGTCAGTGAATTTAGTTGGATTTTATACTTATTCGGTGCTTTCTTGCTCTATACTGGGTTTAAAATGTGGCAAAATCATAATGTACAAGAAGATCCTAAACAATCGGAGATATATCGATTTTTACAAAAATATTTACGTTTGACGGACGAAACCCATGACGCATCTGGTCAAGAACGATTTGTACTGATCAAAAACGGGATTAAATATTTTACCCCGTTTGCGGTGGTGTTGGTTTTAGTAGAGTTATCTGATGTGATTTTTGCGGTGGATTCAATTCCTGCAATCTTTGCAGTGACGACCGACCCGTTTATTGTACTAACGGCAAACTTGTTAGCGATTTTGGGATTGCGCGCCATGTTCTTTTTATTATCAGGATTGGCGGATAAGTTCCACTTATTACCGTATGCTTTGAGCGTGATTTTGATATTCATCGGTACTAAAATGCTATTACTTGATGTATTTCATGTGCCTATGGCGATTTCTCTTGGCTTTATTGTGTTGGTTTTAACCGTGACTGCATTTTTATCAATAAAATATCCTAACTTAGCCAAATAGCTTAGTAATTACTAAGGTTTAGATAACGTTAATGTTTTTTAATTATGAGAAGATAAACCTTTATATGAAGGCTTATCTTCTTGAGTAAACCTAATGACTTGGAAAACCTTAGTTGTCTACTTTCGATACATGATTGAATGACTGTTTAGGAGCCGTCGTTATTTAGTAATTTTGACAGTAAATTAAGGCTTATGGCGCTGTTACTTAGCTCCATTGATATGTCTAAATCTAATGAAAGGCTTAAACCCCAAGTTTTAAGCCTTGAGTTTTAGGCTTTAGTTTTTAAGCTTTAATATGAGTTTATTTCGGCATTAACATACTTTTAAACGATACATAAATTAAAAAGCATTTAGGAGAAACTATTGTCAACAAAAGACACATTACCCACTATGCAAGCGGATATGGACAGATTACTGAGCCAGAAGGCTGATTTGACGCATGAGCCATCTATAAGCACAGACAGTTGTGTCCCTGATGTCACTGTTCTTGATGATATACAAATCTCACGTATTATTGAGATGGCATGGGAGGACAGAACACCATTTTCAGCCATTGAGCGCACGTATGGCCTTAGTGAACCTGAGGTTATTAAACTGATGCGAAGTCAATTAAAGCCGTCTTCTTTTAGAATGTGGCGTAAACGAGTATCGGGGAGAGTTACTAAGCATCAAAGCAAACGACCTTTTGAAGTTGGACGTGCTTACTGTAAAACCCAGTATAAACCTCGTTAAAGTTTGATAGAATACAGATACTCATTAAACAGGTTTGCAGCCTAACGTATTCATGTATTAATTGTCCTAATATTATGTACTTGCTGTACTGTCTTTCAAATAATTATTAGAAGCTATATTCATAAGCTAAAGCCAGATTATTTTTGGTATAAAATAAGGCACTACCAGATGAAATTGGGTTGAATCGTCGTTCTATTCACTCTGAATTTTGACAAAGTATTGCGTTATTTTAAGCAGCAATAATCCAATATCGCTTGTAAGTATGAGTTTCTACAATCCTCGGTAGCCTATTATGATTTGTCCTGAAAAGCCCTATCTTATTGCCCCCTCTATTCTTTCAGCTGACTTTGCACGTTTGGGAGAAGAGGTTGAGAATGTCCTAAAATCTGGCGCTGATGTCGTGCATTTTGATGTTATGGACAATCACTATGTGCCCAATCTCACCTTTGGTAGTATGATATGTAATGCCCTACGTGATTACGGTATCGATGCCCCCATTGATGTGCATTTGATGGTGTCACCAGTAGACAGCATGATTGAGCAGTTCTTGGAAGCAGGCGCTAGTATTATTACTTTTCACCCAGAAGCGACCAACCATATCGACCGCTCATTACAGATGATTAAAGACGGTGGTGCTAAATGTGGCTTGGTATTAAATCCTGCTACACCGTTACACTATCTTGATTATGTTATGGATAAGGTCGATCAAATCCTACTCATGAGCGTCAACCCAGGCTTTGGTGGTCAGTCATTTATTGAAGGTACCTTAGATAAAATTAAACAGGTACGTCAACGTATTGATGCCAGTGGCCGAGAAATTCGTCTAGAAGTGGATGGTGGGGTGAAAGCCAGTAATATCAGAGCCATTGCAGAAGCTGGGGCAGACATGTTCGTTGCTGGGTCAGCGATTTTTAATCAGCCTGACTATAAACAAGCCATTGATGCTATGCGTCATGAATTAAGCCTTGTAGGTACTGCCCAAGCCTAATACTGCCTTGGGGTTAACAGAAACCTCATACCTGAACTGAAATTTGATCGATTAAAGAGGCGCTATGACAAACGATAAGTCTAGAAATGATAAGCCTATAAATGGCGGGCTGAACTCTGAGCTGAATACGAGTAATGTTACCCAAGATTCGTTGACTGCGAAGCCAAGCTTAGTGCCTAAAGCATTTACGGTTGGTTTGGCTATCTTTTCTTTGGTGCTTAGCTTGTCAGGTTATGTCTTTCGTTATATAACCGGTGACTCTATCAGTGCTATTTTGCGTCATGCTGTGGTGCTGGTGCCGGCCTTTGTGATAGGCGTTCCGCTTGCTTTTTGGATTGGTGCCTTGATTATGAATAAGGTAAAGGGTATGCATATTCAAAGACGTAATGCCTTTACCTTAGGCTGGCTTATTTCCTGCGTGACCATGCTTTGGTTGATGGGTACTTATAGCTAACTGCGATATATCGGCGTTAGGTAATATATTGTGGTTAAGTTAATCTCTTATAGCATAGCAATATAAATGGTATAACAATATAAAAAGGAACTCACTTGTCGATTTTTGATCGCAATTCATTTTATTATCCTTATCCCGAAAGTATACCCAAGGGGCTGATTAAAGCGTTAATTATTGGCTGTCTGTTAATGGGACTTTCGGGTCTGCGTCATGCAGAAGGTTGGCAAGGCTGGTTGGCAGTGTTTGAGAATTGGCTGTTGATGTTGGTTATTTTTCCGACCGCTACCGCCGTAGTGGCCCTCCCTTTCAAATACCGCGACCCTACCTTTGAACTTAAAAATGCTTATTATCTAGGAATGTTTGTGTCATTCTTATTTCAAATGGCTAAATTAAGGTATTGGCGTTAACGCACTTGTTAGCCCTTTGATCTATAGAGCTTTCTTATCAGGCATTTATAAGATAAAGGGTTAAACATCCCAGTCTTTTATTCAAATAAACTATCCAAATAAGCTGTAAATAATAGGTTTAAACACCGTTTGCAACAAATAGACCTTGAAATTTGGGTCATTAGCGTCCATTGTTAATAGATACACATATGCTATATGAGGTGAATAGGGCATGGTATTTGATTTTGAAAAAGACAACATTGACGTTGAGATTGATGCAGACACAGGGGAGAGAACTACCCGAAAAGGTCGTGGCTTCGCTCAAGAAACTATATTGGAATTGGTTGAAAACGATAAGGGTCAAATCGTCCTACGTGATTCGTCAGATGCTGAGAATCCTTTAGTCACTATTGCTTTCTCTGATAAGATTAAAGATATGTTAGGCCGAGAGGCACATATTATTGGCCATAAAATGATTCATGCTGCGGTACAAGAAATGATGCAGAAGCAAGTAAGCCAGTGGCATGCCAATGTCTATGACGAAGAGCCTGAGCACTATAGTTAAGTTGAGAGATAGTTAAAGCAAAGGCTAGTTATAGTAAGGGCTAGTTAAACTGAAGGCTCATTAACCATGGTTGAAGTTTGGCAATGGCAAAAGACTAAATAGAGTCGATTCCAAAGAGTTCTTGAATAGCATGACATTAAACTAGTTTGGTTTTAGGCACTATAATAAAAACATAAAAAAGCGGGTTATCCTAAGATAACCCGCTTTTTTTGTGCTAATAAATCAAAAAATTATTTGATTTTAGCTTCTTTAAAGATAACGTGCTGACGTACTTTTGGATCAAACTTTTTGATTTCCATTTTGCCAGGCATAGTACGTTTGTTTTTAGTAGTGGTATAAAAATAACCAGTACCAGCGGTAGATACTAACTTAATCTTGTCTCTCATGATGCATTCCTATTAATTTGTAAAGTAAGATGGCTTAGTAGAAAGCCATCTAGTTAGTCGATTAAAAGACTATACTTTTTCACCTTTGGCGCGTAAATCAGCAAGTACTTTATCAATACCGTGCTTATCGATAATACGCATGCCTTTAGTAGAAACACGAAGACGGACAAAACGGTTTTCAGATTCTACCCAAAAACGATGGTTGTGTAGATTTGGCAAAAAGCGACGACGGGTTCTGTTAAGCGCATGCGAAACATTGTTACCCACCTGAGGGCGCTTTCCTGTCACTTGACATACTCGAGACATGACGGACTCCTAATAAAGTTGTAAGGCAACCGAAAGACATGTCAATCATGTCAAGATAGTTGGTTGCCTTAACTACTCAAGATAACGAATCACAATGCGGCTATGGACACATAGGACTGCAACTTGAATAAAATGTTAACAGAAAGATAGTGGTCTTCGCCTTTAATCGCCACAACAAGTAAAGGTTGACCAGGATAAATTTTTAAGGGCGTATTTATACCACATAAACCCAGTTTTTTCAAATCAATTGTTTGCCTATTATCGCATAACTGCCACAAAAAATTAAGTCTCCTAGGCGTAAATGATATTTTATTTAGGCCTAAATAAAGAGTGTTATAACCTTAGGAGGTGTCACGGGTCAATGAGGTTCAATAATTTGAACGTAAAAATGGATTTAAAAGTAAAAAGATTAAGCGGATAGCATGGGCTATTTATTAAGACCATGTTAAAACCGGATATTATAGCAGATATTTCGTTATAGGTTATCAAACTCTACTTTTAATTTTAGTCAAACAGTATAAAGTACTCGCTATTTAATAAAATTCAGTACTAATTTAAGCAAATGCTCATATATCACTTACGGGATTACCGCATACGATGGCAAGTCCGCCTAATTTAAATTCCTCGCCTTCAGAGGAAAAAGCTCTACATAATTTAGAATCGCAAACTAAGTTGACGACCGATAAAGCTCCTTATCGCTTGATGGCGGTTTTATTGACTCTTTATTTCGCTCAAGGTTTGCCAGCAGGGTTTATTACTCAAGCCCTGCCAGCTATTTTGCGAGAGTATGAGGTATCGCTACAAATGATAGGGCTGTCTGGGTTTTTACTAATCCCTTGGGCCTTAAAATTTTTATGGGCACCAGTGGTAGATAAGTACTTTGTGACTAAATGGGGTCGCTCACGCAGTTGGATTTTACCCTTGCAGTTAATTTCGGCAGGTATTGTGGCAGTGGTGGGCTTGTTTAACCCGCATCAATTAAGCTCAGCTAACACGCTTTGGGCAATCTATGGATTGCTATTTTTATTGAGCTTAATAGGAGCGACCCATGATGTGGCCGCTGACGGTCTAGCCACGCGGTCATTAACGAGCTTGATACGCAATAACCCTTCTTTGCCTGCGGTGAAAAATCCTTATCAAGGTATGGGCAATGCCGCGCAAGTCATTGGTTATCGCATGGGGCTTATTTTAGGAGGCGGGGTATTGTTGCTAGTCCTAGGGCAATGGTCTTGGCGTTATAGTTTTTTTGCTATGGCGGCTTTAATTGTACTAAATACGCTGCCCATCTGGCGTTATCCTGAAAATAAATATATCCCCATTATAGTACCTGACTCGGAGCCAAAGACGGTCAACAATGAGGATATCAGACACCAATCTAGAGCACCGCTGACCCTTGCTTCAGTGAGTCGTTATATTTGGGAGCATTATGGTTACTTTTGGCAAGACGCACACATGCGCGCTTGGCTTACAGTGTTGCTGACATTCAAAATTGTGGATGGTGTGTCAAGTGGTATGGTAAAACCGATGATGGTAGATATGGGAATATCGACTGCCAGCATCGGATTGTGGGCCAGTGTGCTAGGGTCTGTAGCATCTCTGGTGGGTGCTGCTTTAGCCGCTTGGCTGTTAAAGCGGATGGCCCATCATAATGCGTTAATCGCATTTAATGCCTTACAGGTCGCTACCACCGCTTTATACGTGGGTGTAGCAGTGGGGTTTGAACATCCAAGTTGGCTCGGCTTTAATAGTCAGGCTCAGTCGGTACCTTTTTGGTGGGCATATGCCGCCAATGCTATCGAGCATCTGGCAGGGGCGATGGCATTGGTAGCCATGTTGACCATGATCATGCACTATGCTCGGCATGATAAAGCGGGCAGTGATTTTACCACCCAAGTATGTTTATTGACCGTTTTTAGTGGTGGGGCACATTTGATTAGTGGCTTTATAGCGGCTCAGGTCGGCTATAGTGGCCATTTTATATTAAGTGTGGCACTAGGTTGTCTTTGCCTATTACCATTGATTTATTGGCGTAAAAGATTTGCCAGCTAGATGGCTAATTCGTTCTGACATTGAAAGCTTATGACTTATATTTGGAGCTACCATTTGAATTTTTAACGTCAGCCAAAGCATTGAGGTTAGCGCCAGTTATTGATTATTAGCCAATTAAAGCCGGTAGTTAACAATTAGCGAAATGTCCTAAAGCAGTATTTCTAACACGAATTTACTGCCAATAAAGCCGATGGCCAATACCACAAAGGCAAGTATTGTCATATTGGCAGCTCGGCGACCGCGCCAGCCATACTTCCAGTGTCCGAACAACAAGTACCCTAGCATTAGCCAAGACAACATGCTTAGGATTGTTTTATGAGCAATGTGCTGAGCCAGCAAGTCATTGACATAGACAAAGCCAATAGCCAAAGCAAGGGTAAGTAGACTAAAGCCTACTAGAATCATGTCGAATAACAACGACTCCATACTTTGTAATGAGGGCAGTTTATTGACCCAGAAACGCTGATTGGTTTTGTGTTTAAGCTCACGGATTTGAATGCGTAGAATGATGGCCTGTACGGCTGACATTAATAAGACACAATAGGCCGCAATAGATAAGATAATATGAGCTTCTAACCCTTCACTTATCTCAGTTAAGGGGGCGTAAGGAGCCACCCCAAAATAGCCTAAGCTTAGGCCAATGATAGCAGTAGGGGCGGCAAACAGGCCAAGACTTAAAATAGGTCGGTACAGACAAAACAGCACGTAAAACAGCACAAAGTAGAAGCTGGTTAAGCTAGCGGTATTAAAGACATTGAAGTTAAGACCATGTATGGTAAATATATTAGGATATAAGGTCACCGCATGTGCCACTAGGGCTACCATCAGCATACCTAGAGTAAAGCCTTTGGCAATAGGTTTTAGACGTAGCAAAGCCCAAACCAAATGACAGCTTACAAGAAGGTAGATAATAAGGGCGATGACATAGGCAAGCAACACGGTATTTTGGTCCTCAAAGAAATCGAGTTAACAAATTAGGTCGTACAATGTTTGATATACTAGATGTGGTATTCTGTGCATCAATAAAACTGTCAGCCACTAAGGTTGTCAGTAGCTGAAAGTGCTGGCAACAGGGTAGAGCTGATTTATCACCAAGCAATCATACCCTAATTTAGCATAGAATGACTCTTATTTGCGATTGCTCTACAGTTAAAGCTATGCTTTTGTTAAAATTAACATTTTAAGGGTTTGCCCCTAGTATCATTAGGATAGATTGACGGTTATTGAACAAAACAAAATAGCTGCCTTGAAATAGAAGGTAGATAGCCTGATTAATAGTTTATTATAAATGCTTAGCCCATAAAATATGTTCCATACTGACATTAAAATAATGTAAAAGAGTTTATCAACCAATTTTGCTAAACTTGCCTAAAATTAAATTAGGTCACTGTTGATTATGTCTTTATCAATGATGTGGCGATAAATAAATTGTTTAACTACTAAAAAGCAGAGAATAACCCTATTGAGTGGTTTTTATTGGTAAATTTTATTACTAATTTAGCTCAGCCATTAATTTTGAATGCCCCTTAATTTCACAGACGTTTTATCGAGAAAATCTTATGTTTGATACTCTAACCGAACGACTTTCTGGCAGCCTGCGTAAGATTTCAGGCTCAGGTCAGTTAAATGAAGACAATATTAAAGACACCCTGCGTGAAGTGCGTATGGCGCTACTAGAGGCAGACGTTGCTTTACCGATCACTCGTGACTTCGTTAAGCGTGTGAAAGAGCAAGCGTTGGGTCAAGAAGTATTAAAAGAGTTGGCGCCAGGTCAAGCCTTTGTGAAGATCGTTTATGACGAATTGACCGAGATGATGGGCAGTGCCAATCAACAACTAGAGATGACGGGTAAGCCGCCCGTAATATATCTGCTAGCAGGTCTACAAGGTGCTGGTAAAACCACTACCGCAGGTAAACTTGCTAAGTATTTACAAGAGCGTCATAAGAAAAAAGTAATGCTGGTATCGGCTGACGTTTACCGTCCTGCAGCGATCAAACAGCTAGAACAAGTGGCGGTACAGGTAAACGCTAAGTTTGTTAACTCAAGCACTGATGAAAACCCCATTGATATTGCCAAGCGTGCTATCGAAGAGGCGAAGCTTCAGTATCAAGATATCTTGATTATTGATACCGCGGGTCGTCTACATATCGATGAAGCGATGATGGATGAGATTAAAGCGTTGACCGCTGCAGTTAATCCCTCAGAGACTTTATTCGTTGTTGATGCCATGACCGGTCAAGATGCCGCCAATACTGCTAAGGCATTTAATGATGCCTTACCGCTGACTGGGGTTATCTTAACCAAGACCGACGGTGATGCACGTGGTGGTGCTGCCCTTTCAGTGCGTGCCATTACTGGTAAGCCTATTAAGTTCTTAGGTCGTGGTGAAAAACTAGATGCCTTAGAAGCTTTCCACCCAGAGCGTATTGCACAACGTATCCTAGGTATGGGTGACGTGCTAAGTCTGGTAGAAGAGGTCGAGCAAAAAATTGACCGTGAAAAAGCCGAAAAAATGGCTAAGAAAATCCAGAAAGGGGGCGAGTTTGACCTTGAGGATTTATTGACCCAGTTCCAGCAAATGAAGAATATGGGTGGCATGACTGGATTTTTGGATAAGATGCCAGGTATGAGCGGTGCGGGTGTCAAAGAAGCGTTAGAAGAAGCGAAACCAGAAGAAAAAGTGAAAGAAATGGAAGCGCTTATTAACTCCATGACCCCTTATGAGCGCAAAAACCCAGATAAGATTAATCCAAGCCGTAAACGTCGTATTGCTGCCGGTTCTGGTAAAGAGATTCAAGATATCAACCGTTTGCTTAAACAGCACAAACAGATGGCAAAAATGATGAAAATGCTGTCTAAGCCTGAAGGCCTGAGCAAAATGATGAAAGCGGTACAAGGCTTAACTGGCATGGGTGGCGGCGGTTCTGCTGGTGCTGGTGGCCCACTGTTTGGCGGTGGCCAAAACAATGCAGGGGCTAAATCTGGCGGTGCGGGTGGTATGCCACCTTTTGGTCTAGATCCAAGTAATATGCCGAGTAAAGAAGAGATGGAGCGCCAAATGAAAGAGCTTGAACAGAAGCTGCCGCCAGATTTCAAAAAGCGTTTCTAATATAAAGTCTTAAGAGACAAAGTGTATTTTGATACTCATAAAGGCTAGGTCGTGTGACCTAGCCTTTTTATTTTTAATCAAGAGAAGGCTGCCCTTATGGCACATAAGAAAAAGAACGTTCGTAAAAAAGAATGCCCAGTTTGTGAGCGAGAATTTAGTTGGAGTAAAAAACTCGACAAAAACTGGGACAGTATGGTTTATTGCTCGGACAGATGCCGACGGGTCAAAACTTATGAGGGCGTAGAGAAGCCAAATCAATAATATGGTTTATTTGATAAATGTTCGCTATAAATTATACTTCTTAGTTCTGTTAGTCCTTGTATACAGCTCACCAAAGGTCTCACGGTGATGTAAGTGTAAACCGATAATAAAGCAGAGGATTCCAATAAAAGTAAGGTATAACGCAGGCGCAAAACTAATATGTTCCGTTGAATAAAATAGAAATAAAGGAAGGGCCGCGCCGAGTATCGCTGCTATCACATTATAAATTACCGATACTGCGGTTAGTCGTATATTAGTTGGAAATACCTGCACGAAAATCGCAATACACAGTCCAATCATTCCTGTACAAAATCCTAATAAACCATACAGTGGTATCACAAGAACGTCATTCCCATTGGCAAGGTAAACATAAAGCATCCAAACTTGCAAAGTCAACGCAACTGAGGCCAACATAAAGGTCTTACCCGTCCCAATTTTGTCCGCTAACATGCCATAAATAATACATCCCAATATTTGCATAACCAGTGCTATCAAACTTACATTAACCAAGAAGCTAGGGTCACTGTAGAATTTAAGTGCAATCAGTTTAGGCAATAGCAGCATAACAACCATAATTAAACTGTGTCTCACAAAGGATAAAGAGACTGACAGCATCATAGCTGAAGAGCGGGTAATGAATGGTTTTAGGCCTAAAGTATGTGGCTTATCAGATAGGGTGTCTTTAGACCTTGTATAGACAGGTGTTTCTTCGACATGACGCCACATTAATAACGTTAGTGCACTCAGTACGCCACCGATAATAGCGGGAATACGCCAACCATAGTCTAGCATAGCCCCAGTATCTAAAATCCCAGTTAATAACTTAGCGCATGAAATGGCTAGTACAGAACCAAAAATACCGCCTGCAACGGCTAAGCTGCAGTACGTTGCCAAACGATTCTTGGGGGCGTGCTCAGCGACAAACACCCAGCTCAGTGGGGTATGCCCGCCGAATGCCATGCCTTGAAGTATACGAATAAAGAGGAATAATATCGGTGCTAATACGCCCACCTGTGCATAGGTGGGCAAAAACGCAGTCAGCAAAGTGGTCACTGCCAAAAAGCAGATACTGATAAGTAGAGCAGGTTTGCGTCCGTGCTTATCGCCATAGCGACCTATCAATAGACCACCCAGTGGACGTGCTAAATAACCGACACTCATAAGCCCAATAATTTTTAATTGTGTCAGTGAGGTGCTGTCTGTGGCAGGGAAAAAAATGGTGCTGATGACCTCTGCTAGTTTAACGTAGACAAGAAAGTCAAATGCAGCTAATGCATAGCTTAAGGAGATAAAAATTACTTGATGACGAGTTACCTTGTTACCGACGCAAAGCAGCTCATCCATACCTGCTTTGTTCTCTATCGTATTCTTACTGCTGATATTATTCTCCAAAACTACACAATGGTACACAAAATAAAAGTTTAACATTTCTTACAATGGGTGTGTATAAACTACACATATGTTTACATAATGCTGCCATACGAATCTATTAATTCGATAAAAAAATAAATTAATATTTTATATTAATAGTATTAAATATAGGATTTAAGTGATTGATGACAGTTTAGCGTGTCTTTATTAAATTAGAGTTAAACTAAAAGCAAAATGAATCTATGAAGACATAAAAAAAGACACAAAGTTTGGTATTGTGTCTTTTTTAACAGAATCAGAAGAATAAATAGAATTGAAATCGAAATCGTTTTAGTGATTAAGCCTTATCTTTACGTACAAAAAAGTTCGCCAATAAGGCACCACTAACACTGTGCCAGACGCTAAATAAAGCACTAGGCAGACCTGCGATAGGATTGAAGTAAGTTGCGGCAAGAGCGGCACCTAATCCAGAATTTTGCATACCCACCTCAACCATGATCGCACGACGCTGTGCTTCACTGAAACCGCTGATACGGGCGACCAAGTATCCTAGAGCATAACCGATTGTATTGTGAAGAATGACGACGATAAATACCAATACACCACTGGTTAAAATAGTATCTCTAGAGACTGCAATGACTGCGGCAATAATAATAGAAATACCTATTATTGAGACAAGCGGTAGGATATCGTTAGCAATGTGTACTTTTTCACCCATAACTTTGTGAAATATTAGGCCTAATGAAATAGGTAATATAATAATTTTAGTAATTGACCACATCATGCTAGCAAGCTCAATTTCAATTAATTGTCCGGCAAATACTTTGAGCAAGAGGGGGGTCAATATTGGAGCCAGTAGGGTAGATATAGAAGTGATTGCTACGCTTAATGCCACATCGCCTTTGGCTAAGAAAGTAATGACATTACTAGATGTGCCACCTGGACAACAGCCGACTAATATCACACCGACCGCAATCATCGGGTCTAGCTTAAACATTAAGGTAAGAACATAAGCAATTAAAGGCATAATCGTAAATTGAGCCATTAAGCCAATTAAAACTACCTTGGGTCGCTTGACCACTTCAACAAAATCGTCTGTCTTAAGCGTGGTACCCATGCCAAACATAATAATACCTAGTATAGGCACAATGAACTTGGCCAATGGCGCAAAAAATCCAGGAGACATGAAGCCCAACACAGCACTTAATAGTGCCCATATCGCAAAGGTTTTCCCTACCCATTGCGAGGCTTTAACGATAGCTTGCAAGATAAAAACTCCTAATTCAAACAACGATAATCTGTTAAGTTATCATGAAAATAATATAGGAGTTATAAAATAATTTTTGTGAAATATGATAAATAAGTTAGAAGTCTACCCGTGTGATATACGGTTATTTGAATAAATGTAGAATAAAAGGAATTTACTTTTTTATCTTAGTCTATTTACGATAGTACTTACCCCAGAGATTAGCTTGAATTTTAAAATGATGCTTAGGGTATGAATGACGTTGGTTGTATTTAGCTGAGTCTGTGCAATAGTGTTGCTACTGTCTACTAAGTTGCTATTGGCTAGTAATAAGATACGCTAGAAATGCCTTCAATCGGCTTACTATGTCGACAAGATAACAGGGACATTACTGGGTATTATTAACATGACTATTTTGAAAAAAGCGGTGATGAATCGTTGATAAAACTAATAATGTGGTGATATGGCTAAACTAAAATAACAAAGTCCTGTCATTTATTTACAATGAATCCTTCGGTTCTTCAGTTACTATATTAAGAGTTAATCATAGACGAAATTTAAAATTCATTTGAATTCATTCAATATAAATAAACAGACTGAGGTAAATCCATGTCAGTAGAAAATAACAAATCTAAAATAGTAGCGCTGATAAACCTACAAGAAGGCAAGATTGAACAGTTTTACCAACTTGCTGATGAATTAATCGCCAATAGCAGAAAAGAAACAGGTATTGTGACCTATAAACTATTTAAAAGTACTGAAAATGACAACGAAGTCCTGTTCTTTGAAGAATATGCTGACCAAGAAGCGATGCAACAGCATTCAAAATCAGCTCATTTCAATAAGTTTATGGAAGCGGTTAAGCCTTTATTGGCAAGTGAGCCACGTTTAGAAATGTTCTAAAAGTTGTCTTTTAGCCATTATTAAAGGCTCAATGTTAATAGTCAAATGATGCAACTTAGACTCGTAACTTAAAACCGTAGCCTTTTTTGATAGTAGATAAAAGTGCAAAATAAGACCCCATTGAAGGGGTTTTATTTTATTGATAACTAACGAAAGAACATCTAAGCCAAGTTAGGATTCAACCATTTCTCAGCGGTTTTCATATCCCAATCTTTACGTTTGGCATAATCCTCTAACTGATCACGATCGATTTTACCCACGTTAAAGTAGACACTTTCAGGATGTGAGTAGTAGAAGCCACTCACAGAAGACGCAGGCCACATCGCAAAGCTTTCAGTCAGATAAGTACCGATAGCATTAGTAGTGTCTAACCAATCAAACAGTTTGCCTTTTTCAGTATGCTCAGGGCAGGCAGGGTAGCCTGGTGCAGGGCGGATACCCACATACTTCTCTTTAATCAGCTCTTCATTACTGAGCTGCTCAGTAGGCTGATAGCCCCAGTATTTAGTACGGATTAGCTCGTGCAAGTGTTCAGCGAAGGCTTCAGCTAAGCGGTCGCAAAGTGCTTGGACCATAATGGCGTTATAGTCATCACCAGCTTCCTTGTAAGCATCAGATAGCTCTTGTGCGCCTTCAATAGACACGGTGAATCCGCCTAAATAGTCAGTGTGTTCATCTGAGGGTGAGATAAAGTCAGCCAAGCTGTAGTTGGGTTTACCACTGGCTTTATCTGACTGTTGACGCAGATGCTCAAACACATGTGTTGGCTGACCACCCTCACTAGGCGGTTTGTCATAGACGGTAACCGTGTCATGATCCGTGCGTTTGGCCGGCATGATTTTGAATACCCCTTTAGGCGTCACTAAGTTCTCATCCATAAACTTCTGTAGCAACTCTTTGGCATTGCCAAACAAGTCTTTGGCTTCTTCACCGACCACTTCATCGTCAAAGATTTTTGGATATTTGCCGACTAAGCCCCAAGAGATAAAGAACGGTGTCCAGTCGATGTACGGAATTAAGTTTTCAATAGGATAACTGTCGAAAACAACTTGTCCTAGCTCATTCGGAGTAGGCGGAGTATAAGTCTCCCAATCAAACTGGAAGCCTTGCTCGATAGACTCTTCATAGCTTAGTTTGGCCGCTTTTGGTTTACGATTGGCCAGACGCTCGCGTACTTTCTCATACTCTTCACGCGTTTCGCGAATCAGCTCCACACGATGTTCTTTAGAAAGCAGCTTGGTCACCACACCCACAGAGCGTGAAGCATCAGACACATAAATTACCGCATCGTTTTGATAATTGGGTTCGATTTTAACCGCAGTATGGGCTTTAGAGGTAGTCGCACCGCCAATCATGAGGGGCAGATCCATGCCACGCTCTTGCATTTGCTTGGCCACGTAGACCATTTCATCAAGACTAGGGGTAATTAGACCAGACAAACCGATAATGTCTGCTTTTTCAGCGATGGCTGTGTCCAAAATTTTGTCACAGGGCACCATAACGCCTAGGTCGACCACGTCATAGCCATTACAGCCCAGTACCACGCCGACGATGTTTTTACCGATATCGTGCACGTCGCCTTTGACTGTGGCCATTACTACTTTACCCTTAACTTCACCTTCTACCTTTTCAGCTTCGATGTAAGGGTTCAATACCGCCACCGCTCGTTTCATAACGCGGGCTGACTTCACAACTTGAGGTAGGAACATTTTACCCGCCCCAAATAGATCGCCGACCACGTTCATGCCATCCATTAATGGCCCTTCAATCACATGCAACGGTTTGGGGTATTTGAGACGTGCCTCTTCGGTATCTTCATCAATATAAGTAGTAATACCTTTGACTAAAGCATGCTCAATGCGCTTTTCAACCGACTGTTCACGCCATGATAGATCGATAGTACCATCGTTTTTCTTACCACCAGCCACATAGGCTTCGGCAATGGTCATTAAGCGTTCAGTGGCGTCTTGACCGCTTTCACCTTGGTTACGGTTAAGCATTACATCTTCAATGGCTTCACGCGCTTCTTTTGGAATTTCGTCATACACTTCAAGCATGGCAGGGTTGACGATACCCATAGTTAGCCCTGCTTTAATAGCGTGGTATAAGAAGACTGCGTTAATCGCTTCACGAATAGGGTTGCCACGGAAACTGAACGAAACGTTTGAGACACCACCTGATACCATGGCATTGGGTAGATTGTCAGTAATCCACTGGGTCGCGTTAATAAAGTCTGCACCATAGTTGTTATGTTCAGGGATACCAGTTGCTACCGCAAAGATATTGGGGTCAAAGATGATATCTTCAGAAGGGAAGCCCACGTCGTTAACCAAGACGTCATAACTGCGCTGACAGATTTGTATTTTGCGCTCATAAGTATCTGCCTGACCATCTTCATCAAAGGCCATAACAATAACCGCTGCACCATAACGCATACACAGTTTGGCTCTTTCGACAAATTCGTCATAGCCCTCTTTTAGCGAAATGGAGTTCACCACTGCTTTACCTTGAGTCCGCTTTAACCCTTCCTCAATGATGTCCCATTTTGAAGAGTCAATCATCAGTGGCACACGGCTAATATCAGGTTCGCCAGCGACTAAGTTTAAAAAGTGAATCATCGCTCCTTTGGAGTCGAGCATGCCTTCATCCATGTTGATGTCGACAATTTGAGCACCGCCATCTACTTGGTCGCGTGCCACATCCAATGCTTCAGTGAATTCGCCGGTTTTGATAAGTCGTAAGAATTTTTTAGAGCCGGTAACGTTGGTACGCTCGCCGACGTTCACAAATAGACTGTCTTTAGTGATGGTAAATGGCTCTAAACCAGACAGACGGCAAGCCGGTGGAATGGTTGGAATCTGGCGCGGCGGATATTGTTTCATTACGTCGCTAATGGCTTTGATGTGCTCAGGACGAGTACCACAGCAGCCACCAACGATGTTTAAGATTCCTGCTTTACCAAAGCCATTGAGTAGGGCAGCGGTCTCTTCAGGCGTCTCGTCGTATTCACCAAATTCGTTGGGCAAGCCAGCATTCGGATGCGCAGACACATAGGTATCAGCAATATCTGATAATGTTTGAATATGAGGTCTTAAGGCGTCGGCACCCAAAGCACAGTTGAAGCCTACCGATAGTGGCTTGGCATGACGAATCGAGTTATAAAAAGCTTCAGCAGTTTGACCTGATAAGGTACGACCAGAGGCATCGGTAATAGTACCTGAGATCATGATAGGCAATTCAAAACCAATGGTATCAAATACGCCGGTTACCGCAAATATAGCTGCCTTAGCATTCAAGGTATCAAAGATAGTCTCAATTAATACAAGGTCAATACCGCCTTCTATTAATGCAAATAAGGCTTCGGTATAGTTGTCTACTAGCTCATCAAAAGTCACATTACGATAGGCTGGGTCGTTAACATCAGGTGATAGTGAACAGGTACGTGACGTGGGGCCAATAACTCCGGCCACAAAGCGGGGTTTATCCGGATTTTGAGCGGTAAATTCGTCTGCTGCTGCGCGAGCCAATAACGCCGCTTCACGGTTAATCTCAGGAACCAAATGCTCCATGCCATAATCAGACATTGAAATTTGAGTGGCGTTAAACGTGTTGGTTTCAATAATATCGGCACCGGCCGCTAGATGATCGGTATGAATGCTTTTAATGATTTGTGGCTGTGTTAATACCAATAAGTCGTTATTGCCTTGCACATCTTGACCAAAGTCTGCAAAGCGCTCTCCACGATAATCCGCCTCTTGTAATTTAAAGGTCTGGATTTGGGTACCCATCGCACCATCAAGCATCAAGATACGCTGATCAAGCTGTTCTACAATACGCTGGCGCGCCGTCAGCTGCTGCTCTTTGAATGGGAAATTAGCCGGTGGCACTAAGTTGAAGTTGTCAGGATTATGTCCTTTCTTAGGCGTATTTTCTGAAGACTCTTTTGGGGTATTGTGTTCGGGGTGAGAGCAATGGGCCATAGCACTATCTTATACAGTAAGTTAATAGGGGGAAACGTCTTATCTTTATAGTAGGATATTTGGTAAGCAAGGTCACCAATTAAAATTTTTAAAACTAGGTTAGTGTAGCATACTGCTTATTAATATCTAATTCCTTGCCGGTATAAATCAATACGGATAGGGAGGAAGTCTATTACGCTAAACTGACAGCTTTAGTTTAACATTTTCCTTATATTTTCTAGATTAATAACAGCAATAACGCTATTTAATGGTTTGTAAAAACCGAGATCAATAATAGCTGTTTTTGTTTATTTTGTTTAAACTAAAAGTAGAACAAGGGTGTTCATTTTAGCCAAAATCCTGTAGGTCTACTATAACTAGACCCTAGGATAGGTATGCCACTATAAGCAAAATACGACCCTTAAAACAGCAAAGGTACTGCTGCTAATTATCAAACACAAAGGACGAGCAACATGAATAATACGCCCGTATGGACACTGGCTATGACTTTAATGGCAATTACTGGATGCCAAAATACGGCGCAGTCTGCAACGCCTGTTTCTATGACTGCCGTTTCTGGGACCTCTACTGACGCTGAAATATCGCAAAGCGGTTTAGTGGCTAATAGCAACAATGCAGCCAATCAAACGATTCGGCTACCCAACGCTACTTATAGTACTTTTACCCAGCCATCTTTAACGACTAGTCATTCTAATCAAGTTGCTGTGCCTACTACGATAGCCCCTATAGCCATAAGCTATGATGCCTCTGAAAATGCCCTACAGCTAGCACGGCGTAATCCTAATTTATCAATTCTAGTAGAAGCCATCGATGCCGCTGGCTTGACAGGTGCCTTAAGATTTGCCGGAAGTAACTATACGATTTTCGCCCCAGACAATGCGGCATTTGAAGCTTGGTTTAATGAAACCACAATGACCAAGCAAAAGCTTATGCAAAATAAGCCTTTATTGCGTATTTTATTGGGCTATCACGTGGTGAAAACTCAGCCACCGTTAACGGTGGCACAAATGCAGCCCAGTCAGTTGACCACCTTCAATAATCACCGACTCACCATTACCAATCAAAAAACCATCCGTGATGGCATAGGGCGTACAGCAGTTATCAAGGCAGCCGATATCCCAACCCGTAATGGCACGGTTCATGTAATTGATAAAGTGCTTTTTCCAGACGGCTAGTGCAATAAGCGATACACATAAAAAAACCCGATACTTTAAGTATCGGGTTTTCTATATTCAACTGTTAATTCACTGACTTATTTAAGGTCATTCTTACGATTAGATTCTACCGTTTGTTTGTAACGCTCTTCCCAATAAGTAGCATTCTTGATACCGAACTTCTTAGGATCAAACACAAAGCGTTTGTCAGAAGTACCACCACCTGCTTTCAACTGTGCTTCGTAGTCTTTAAGCATAGTTAATGTTGGTTTCGCTACAAAGAAGATGATAATAATACCAACGATGTTCAACCAAGCCATTAAACCAACACCCACGTCGCCTAAGCCCCAGATATAACCTGAGCTATTTAAGGCGCCGTAAGCCACCATAATCATGATCACGACTTTCACCAAGAACAATCCAGTTTTACTAGCGCCTTTGCCCATAGAACGGGTCAAGTAAGAGATGTTAACTTCAGCGATATAGTAGTAAGCTAGGATAGTGGTAAAGGCGAAGAAGAATACAGCGATTGCGATGAAAGAGTCACCGAACGTACCGTACACTGATTCCATTGCCATTTGGGTAAATGAAGGTGAGTTGATTTCAATATCAGCGGCAACATTTTGAACGATAAATTGACCGTCCTCTAGTGTACCTTGAATATTGTACATACCAGTAGATAAGATCATAAAGGCAGTTGCAGAACAAACCAATAACGTATCCACATATACCGAAAACGCTTGAACCAATCCCTGCTGTGAAGGATGGTCTACTGACGCTGCAGCTGCAGCATGAGGGCCTGTACCTTGACCGGCTTCGTTAGAGTAAATACCACGTTTCACACCCCAACCGATAGCCGCACCAAAACCTGCTTGAGCACTGAATGCATCACCGATAATCATACCGAATACTTCAGGTACTTTACTGAAGTTAGTGAACATAATTAAGATGGCTAAGGCGATATAACCTACTGCCATAAAAGGCACTGCATATTCAGCAAAGTTAGCAATACGCTTAATACCACCGAAGATAATAAAGCCTAAAACTAGCAAAATGATAGCCAAAGCAATTAGACGGCTAGAGCCAACATCCATGCCCATAAAGTTCATCATTGTGCCTTCACCCGTTACCTGGGCGACCGCATTAACCACACCGTTTGCCTGTACGCCTGGTAAAAAGATACCACAAGCAATAATCGATGAAATAGCGAATAAAATACCGTACCATTTTTGACCTAGAGCACGTTCGAAGTAGTACGCTGGACCACCACGATATTCGCCAGTAATGACGTCACGCTCTTTATAGATTTGACCTAATGTAGATTCAACATAGGCAGTAGACGCGCCTAAGAAGGCCACAATCCACATCCAAAATACCGCACCTGGACCACCGAAACCGATAGCAGCAGCAACCCCTGCGATGTTACCCATACCGACGCGACCTGCAAGTGCGACAGCAAGGGCCTGAAAAGAAGAAATACCGTCATTATCCGGCTTTCCTTTAAAAAGAAGACGAATCATCTCTTTAAAAAGACGGATTTGAACGAAGCGGGTCATTATTGAATAGAATAAACCTGCACCTAAACAGAGGTAAATTAGAGCAGGACTCCAAATGATGTCATTTAAAGCACTTACGATGCCTTCCATAGTGTGTTTCCTAGTGTTAGCTAATTGAGGAACGTACCTGTCACTCAATTAATTGTAAAGTTCTAAAGGTGTGTACAGCGCTTATTTAATTAATAGATCTATATAAAAGCTTAACCAATACAATTAGATAAACACAAACACATAAGTAAGTTGCATATTAGAGTAACTGTAAAGCAGTTTAGCTAAATGTTACACAAACATACCGCTAGGTAACTGCAATTTGCCACAAAAAACATTAAATTACCAGAGTATTTTTTAGTATTTACCTAAAAAAATTAGACAAATTAGCCATTTATTAGTCCTTCTAAAACCTATTACTATCGTGATATTGGAGTAATGCGGTTGTATTTAAGTAACAGAAAATTGTATTAATTGTGCTTTGACATCATTCAACAGTACAATTGCAGCACCTTACTAATAAATTTAATAAATCTAAAGTGAACTTGCAGGTTTGTGGTTGATTAATTAGCCTTGTTTGATGATATTGCTTTTCTGATCAAAGGTAATAATCAGCTATCGATAAAGCGTTTTCTAAAAATAGGCTATGCAGCAGATAAACAAACTTATATAGTTAGCTTTTAATTGAAATATTCTGGAGTCGTTATGTCACGTAAATCTATCCTTAAGCCGCTTATGTTATCTACCGTATTAGGCATGTCAGCGGTGAGCTTATCGGGCTGTGGTTATAACAACCTACAAGCCCAAGATGAGCAGGTTAAGGCAGCTTGGTCTGAAGTCGTTAACCAATATCAGCGTCGTGATGACCTAGTGCCTAACTTGGTAAAAGTAGTTAAGCAGTATGCTGACCAAGAGCAAGAGGTATTTACTCAAGTAGCTGAAGCCCGTTCAAAAGCCGGAAGCATTCAGTTGACACCTGAGACCTTAAATGATCCTCAAGCAATGGAAAACTATCAAGCTGCTCAAGCTGAAATGACGGGCGCCTTATCTCGTCTAATGGCAGTATCTGAGCGTTATCCTGAGCTTAAGTCAGATAAGCTGTTCCAAGATTTACAAGCCCAGCTTGAAGGCACAGAAAACCGTATAACAGTTGCCCGTAATCGTTATATCCAAGAGGTTCAGAGCTACAATACAACGGTACGTCAATTCCCAACCAATATTACGGCTAAAGTATTTGGTATGGATGCTAAGCCTAACTTTACGGTTGAAAATGAGAAAGAAATCTCTACAGCGCCAGAAGTTAATTTCGGTGATAAATAAAAAGTTAAAGTTTGGTGTATATGGCCATAATGTTTAATTATGGTAGATGGTTTTAATATGCAGTAAAGCAGCTTATGAGCCATAGATTCATAGGCTGTCAATTAACCTGTTTTCAAGTACAAGTTTTTTAGTACAGGAAAATCAATACCAAAAAACTTGTACTAGAAGAATGGGTATCAAATTAAGTGTATTCGAATAAAGTGGTGATGATGCGCATGCAAAAGTTGAAACGTAGCTGGTCCATATTGTCAATAATGGGCGCGACCTTATTGGTAACGCCTTTAAGTTTCGCCGTCAATAGCGAGGCCACGAGTGCGGCATCATCTCAATCTGCTCAGCAATTTGGCGATCAAAGTGTTGATGATTTGGTGGCGATTGCAAAAGCAGGGCAACAAAACGAAGCGATTAATGATGCGGTACTAGGTAATGAAGCCATTACCGACAATATTCCTAATATTGGAGAAGCTACCGCAGAAGACAATACGTCAAAGTCATCTCCCTCTGCCAATACGGCTCAGCCTCGTCAATCTACCGCTCAAGGGGTTGATAGCGACAAGCTAATTTTAAACTCTCCTGTGGTCGATCAGGCCAATATTTTTACCCCTCAAGAAAAGCAAATGCTGACCCAAAGATTGCGTCATATTTATGAGCAAGGTTTGGCTCAAGCTGCCTTAGTGACCGTACCTACCACCAATGGTATGGATATTTTCCAATACAGCTTACAGGTAGCAGATAAGTGGAAGCTAGGTAATAAAGATACTGATGATGGCCTACTAATTTTAGTATCGGTCAATGACCGTAAGATGTATATTCTGTCTGGATATGGCTTAGAAGGCGTATTACCAGATGCTATTTTAAACCGAATCATCGATGACGAGATTACCCCTTCATTTAAGCAAGGCGATTATGCGGGTGGTTTGGTAAAAGGTATTAACCGTATCGAAGAGCGTTTGGTCGCTGACCCTGATGTTTTAGCGCAATCAGATAAGTTAGCCAAAGAGCGTAGTCAGGCACAAAATCCAGCCAGTAGCGATTCACCTTCCTTATTTGGTACTTTCCTTATTGCCTTAATTTTTGGTCTTTTTATCACTTCTGTATTAGGCCGAATTTTAGGGTCATTTGTCGCCACTGGCGGCTTTGCTTTAATGGCTTTGTCTACTGGTGCAGGTCTTTTCACTACTATATTTATGGCTATATTTTTATGGCTATTCCTTATCTCACGCGGTGGTGGGGGCGGTGGTAAAGGCGGCAAAGGTGGCCGAGGCGGTGGTCGTCGCGGCGGCGTAGTCTTCTTCCCAGGCGGTGGCTTTGGTGGCGGAGGCGGCGGTTTTGGTGGGGGCGGCTTCGGCGGCGGTGGCTTCGGTGGCGGCGGCGGTGGCTTCGGTGGCGGCGGTGCTGGCGGGTCTTGGTAATTTTAAAGCCAAAAGCTAAAAATCAAATTACTGAAGAAATTGAACAAATAGTTATTAAAATAAAAAGTTATTAAATTGAACGACTTAACTTCTATGGCTAGGCCAGCTAACAAAAATAAGGTTTGAGGTAAGACTGACATGCAACAAAATGCAAAGCCCGACTTAAAATCTGCACATCCTAACGTTGCTGAAGGGCATACGGTGGTTAGTGAGCCAAGCTTTGCAAGATGGTGGCGACAAGCGATTTTTATCCCTATTTTAAACAATAGATGGGTATCTGATGAGGTCATGGCACGCTTGACGCAGAAAGTGACAGAGGCTGAAAAAGGCCACCGAGGCGAAGTATTCCTAGTCATTGAAAATCATCTGCCTATTCATCAAGCTTACCGGATTGGTAGTCGTGAACGGGCCATTGACTTATTTAGCTTATATCGAGTGTGGGATACTGAAGAAAATACTGGAGTCTTGGTCTACGTCAATATCTGTGAACGTGCTCTAGAGATTGTCGCAGATAGAGGTATTAGCGCCTTAGTTAGTCCTACAGTATGGCGAGCAATGTGTGATAAGGCCCTTGCAAGTATGGCCAAAGGTAATATGGAACAAAGCCTAGCTGACCTATTAGATGAAACTGGGTTACTGCTTAGACAACATTATTATCTAGAGCATGATCCTGAAGGTAACGAGCTATCGGATACCGTTGTGTTTTTAAAATAAAACACGGGTTTTTAAACACAGAATACGGTGTCAAAATAACAAAAAAGCTAGGCCTTGATTTCAAGCCTAGCTTTTTTTTGTCAATTTTGTATTGTCGACGGTGCTTTTAAATCTTTCCTTTGTTACCCATAAAAGCAACAGCTAGTAATATTTTAGTACTGCACTTAGTCACTATGGACTTACCAAACATTAGCAATCAAAATGCCAATAATAAAGAGGTTAGGAGTGGTTGTTAGCTTAACTCAGCGATCAAGCGTGGCAATAACTCTCCAGCTTTGCCTGCCAATACCACATCGATTATCGGATTCTGAGTTGGGTTTGGGTTGATTTCAATTAGCTTGGCTCCGTTACGTTTAGCCAGTTGTGATAATCCTGCAGCAGGGTACACTAAGCTTGAAGTACCTATACTTATGAAGACATCACAGTGAGCTGAGGCTTGCTCCGCATATTGCCAATCTTTGTGTGGTAGCATTTCACCAAACCAAACGATGTCAGGTCGGATATAAGCCTCACACTGAGGACAGTACAGTAGCGTATCTTGGTCATAATCGACTTCGGCAAGATACGGCGACTCACATTGGCTACATTTATTTTTCCATAAATTACCATGCAGATGAGTGGCTTGACTGCCAGCTTGTTCATGTAAGTCATCTACGTTTTGGGTAATAAGACTCAATGTCTTATGATGAGTATTTGCCCAGTCTTCAAGAGTGGCCAACGCATGGTGAGCAGGATTAGGACGTTTGTCTTTTACTAGATTACGTCGCCATTGATACCAAGACCAGACCATCTTTGGATCACGCTCGAATGCTTCAATACTGGCTAAATCTTCTGCTCTATAGTTTTCCCAAAGCCCAGTCTGTTTGTCTCTAAAAGTAGGGATGCCACTTTCTGCAGAGATACCCGCACCTGTTAAGATACAAATATGTTGTGCGTTTTGGAGGAGATTAATAGTTTGCTTCAATTCATTGGTCATAAAACACCTATAATAAGCTGTGGTTTGTGTATCATAATATATTATTGATAATCGGAGGACGTATGAATCAGACTTTCAGTGGCGCAATATTACTTGCGGCAGTACTCCTAATCGCTGCGATACTGTTTGCTATTGCCTTAGTAATGAAGCCAAAGGCAGCAGTCTCTAAGCGAAATAAAACTGCTAAAAACAAACCTGATTTAAACACAGGTAAATCAACTTTCAATAGTAAAGCTGGAGCGTTTGGCAAAGCGTCAAATGCACAACTGATGAAGCTCAAAAATCAGATTAGCAAAAACTTCCCTGATTTTAATGCCTTAATGCGTGATCATCACTTAGTACTAGAGCGTAATGCCAAGAAGGTCGCTTTATTGACACTGGATGTCAATGCGGCATTAGGGCGTCGACGTTTAGGAGAAGTGACTGTCATTAATTTTCATCAAGTTCCCAGTGTTGAAGAGTTAAGAATCGAGCTAAGTGGCGTATAACGACGCTACGCAGTGCTTGAAATACAGGCAGTTGTAAGTTGTACTTTATAAGGAAGTATAACCACAGCTGAAGATTACTATGACTAGATTTTAGCAATAAAGGCATTGAAAAGTTGATAGGTAATAGGTTGTCGTTGATAAATTAATATTTAATAAAATACTTACTTAGCAAGAAGAAAATAATATGTACTTTCTATAATTAAAAGTTAATTTTAGATAGACTTAACAATATAATAGTGTGCTAAAGTGATAGAATACCTCTGTAATATTCTAATGCTGATTTATTATCATATTTATAATTAAACTGACAGGCTTACGTTATTATGCGATGGCAAGAGGAAAAAACTTTACAGGACGTTGAGTTAAGGGACAAAACTAGGCCAGAAACGGGCTTCTTATCTTGGCCTAACTATATAAAGAAACACAAGGATAATTCTGCCAAAAGATATGAAGTAGCGCAGCAGTTTTTGCCTTGGCCGCTAGGTTTTAAAGAGTCCGTACTGGCGTTAAGAGCCATTATCCGTGACAAAAAGAAAGCGGATGAGGACTATGAGTCAGAACTACTCTCGCTCTATAAGCTCGCCGCTTGGGAGTCTTTCTGTCCAAAGTACTGTGAGACGTTACAAGAGCCAGGCTTTAAAGTATTTGACCAGATACCTGGCGGGACAGTCACCGCATTACCCATAGATTATCAACAGCTAGGCTATAAACAGCTAAAATTAATTATCAAGACCGATGCTAAGATGTTGGTCAGTCTCTATGGTGAACCTAAGCAGCACACTACGTTAAATCAATTGTTTGCAGAGGTTTGGCATCAAGCAGAAATAGACTATTGCAACCGCCTAAAACAGCAGCAGAGCAATAAGCAACAAGGTTCTACTATAGTCTCTGATATTCTTGTCGATAAATCCGTTATTAAGTCAACCGATCAAGTGGCGGATACTGTTGAAATTGTCTCTACCCAAAAGCCCAGTGCAAAAATCAAGTATGGTCTTAATACAGCGTCTAAGAAATATGATGCCAATGGGCAAGTGATCATCCCCTCAGTATCTAGTACTGACAAACCCAAAAAGCCTATCAAAGTAAAAGTTAATCAAAAGGCAACGTCGAAGACCCCAAGTAAAAGCAGTAAATCTGCTCAAACAATCGCTAAGACCAAGCAGCTTTCTAGTTTGATGGTTCAAGCTTTAAGAGATAGAGAGTTGATTAAGGAAAGGGTCTTGAATGGCTCTTTCAACAATATTAAGCGTACGTTGGCCAAAAGAAAACTGATGGTCTTTTTGGGAGCGAGTTGTCTCATTGTGACTCGGAGAGGGCGGTCTAGGTAGAGGTTATTCTACTCAGTAATCTTTTATGTAATATAACTAACTTTTAATTTTAGTTATATTAAGACTATAATTAAGACATTATTTTTACATGATAAAGAGTTTTAATTATGAAAAAGTCCCTGTTCTTCATGTTTTTAGCATGTATATCCCAAATAGCGTTTGCTGATTCTTTTTGGGACCATAATGGTTCGACTATGAGGCTAGTGGCAAATGGGAATGAGCGTCAGTTCGTTTATGAAGTGCCTTCTAAAAGAATGTATAACACAGGCGTAAGGCGGGGAAACGTTCTTTTTAATGGATATAAGAGTGGTAATAAATATTTCGGTACCTCCACTGTATTCTCGAAGAATTGTCATTATGATTTAGCTTATAAGGTCAGTGGCAATGTATATGAAGGGCCTAAAGTAGTGCTCTATGGTAAAAGAAAACAGTACGATACGAGTAACAATAAGTGTGTACCTACAGGAAAGGTTGTATCTGACAAATTAGTGTTCACCTACATGTATACGGAATAGGCAATAATTTTAGATTCGGACCTAATCCTATGTCTTAGGTAGCATATACAGCAGTGTGTACAACATTTTATAGGTGTTATTAGGTATTAACAGGATACGTGAAAGAACTAAAGTCTCGTATAATAAAGGCTTTGAGAGGGTATAGGTTATAAGAGGTGATGCTAAAAGAGAAGAGATGGTGCGCTTGGCGGGAATCGAACCCACGACCCTCGGCTTCGGAGACCGATACTCTATCCAACTGAGCTACAAGCGCATATTTTTGGAAATAAACTTTTAGAGTTAAGCAAAAGAGAATTCAGCAAAAAAAGTTAAGCACAAAATCAGTCTGTTCAATCGCTGATGACGGCTTTACTCAAGCACGCTAGTCTAGCAAAAACCATCAAAAAAACCAATGTTATCCTGCTTAATAAATGACAAAGGTGGGTATAATTTGGTACATTAGGCACTATTCGTAATAATTGGGTAACTTTATTAGGGTAAAAACCTCCTTTTGTCGTAAGAGTCACTATTGAAACATGGCTTTTAACCCCCTTTTCCCATTATAATATTATGGAAAAGAATTTATTACTGGTTTTATATTGATAAGTTAAAACAATTCACTCAATCATACACGACGTTTCAAGTCTGCTAAGCCATTATTTTATTAAGCTAAGTCATAGCAACTTAGAAACGTCGCTCTAAAAAGAGATTGTGACGCATGAAAAAAATCGTGATGTTATCCGCTGCCGCCATCTTTGGTCTATCAGGTATTTCTTTAAGCCAAGCTGAAGACGCTGCTGCTCCAGCTGCGCAAACCACTGAAGCGGCTACTGCGACTACTGATGCTAAAGCAGAAACCACCGATGCAGCAGCAGGTGAAAAAGCTACTGATGCAGCTGCTGCTGATGCGACAGCTACCGATGGTGCGGCTACTGATGCAGCTGCTGCCGATGGAGAAGCTACTGCTGCTGCACCTGCAGCGCCAGTAGAAGAAGAGCCAATTCCTGAAGATACCCCTCAAGTTAAAAAACTTATTGCTTTATATCCAAAGCTGATTGAACGTATCCAACCTTACGGTAAAGTATGTTTTGACGGTGATGACAACTGTGATATTACCTTAACGGCTTCAAGTGCCGGTAATGCAGGTGAGCCACGTGACGGTAAAGCAGTTTATGAAGCTATTTGTCAGACTTGTCATGGTAGTGGTGTTTTGGGTGCGCCTAAATTTGGGGATGCTGGCTCATGGGCACCTCACGTTGCTAAAGGTAAAGCCACACTATATGATCACGCTATGAATGGTTTCAATGCTATGCCAGCTCGTGGTGGTGCAGATATTCCTGACGAAGAAGTTAAGAATGCTGTTGATTACATGGTTGAACAATCAAGCTAATATCTTATTAATGAGAAATTTTACTCGTTAATATTGTTTAGACAATAGCTATATCAAAATCTGTATTTTGTGTTGCTATTGATGTTAGCCATATTTTCGCTTTCCTAAAGTACGACACAATATTCAGTAAAGACGCTCACTGCAAGGTGAGCGTCTTTTGTCGTTTAAATTATTGATGACTTTTATCAATGACTCTGTTTACACCTAGTTGGGTTTAATTAAAGATTTTAGGCTCCATATACCTTACACACTATATTTTAGACACCCTATTTGACTATTTTGGTCTTCATTATAAAAGCTAATAAAGATATAAATTTATGACTAATACAACCCCTGCATTACAGATTACTAACCTCTCTAAAGTTTATGGCAATGGGTTTACCGCCTTGAAGAATGTAAACTTGACGGTGCCACAAGGAGAGTTTTTTGCTTTGCTAGGCCCTAACGGTGCTGGTAAATCAACGATGATTGGCATTATTAGCTCCTTGTTTAAACCTACTGAGGGTAGTATCGAGATATTTGGAACTGATTTGTTACAGAACCCATCTATTGCCAAACAATATTTAGGCATCGTTCCTCAAGAGTTTAACTTTAACCAGTTTGAAAAGGTTGAAGATATTCTGATTACTCAAGCAGGCTATTTTGGTATTTCTGCCAAAGATTCGAGACCAAGAGCTAAGAAGTTACTGACGGCTCTTGGACTTTGGGACAAACGAAACAACAAAGCTCGTGAATTATCAGGTGGTATGAAACGTCGATTAATGATTGCTCGGGCTTTGATTCACAAGCCAAGATTGCTAATTTTGGATGAACCCACAGCTGGGGTTGATATCGAGCTGCGCCGCTCAATGTGGGAGTTTATGCAGCAGATTAATGAAGAAGAAAAGACCACTATTATTCTGACTACCCATTATTTAGAAGAAGCGGAACAGTTGTGTCGATATATCGCTATTTTAGACCATGGCGAAATTCGCATTAATACTGAAATGAAAGAGCTGTTGGGTCAATTATCTATTGAAACGTTTATTTTGGACTTAGAAAAGCCCACTTCAGGTCAAGTGTCTATTACTGGTGTCACTTCTGTCTTGCAGCCTGATGATCAAACTTTGGAAGTTACTCTATCTGACGGTGAATCGTTAAATGAGGTGTTTAAACAATTAACTGAGCAAGGCGTTGAGGTAGCAAGTATGCGTAATAAGGCTAACCGTTTGGAAGAGCTATTTATGCGTCTGGTTGATCAAGGCGTACAAACCAAAGATAGCATGAAGGAGGCAGGACTATGAGCAGCATTAATAAACAAACACCCGTTAAAGGTCACAGCAATGACGGCTTAACGTTTGCTCAAAAGTGGATTGCTTTCCGGACTATCTTAGTCAAAGAAATACGCCGTATTTTGCGTATCTGGCCACAAACATTGTTGCCACCCGTTATCACTATGAGCTTGTATTTCGTCATCTTCGGTAAAATGATTGGTTCACGTGTCGGCGAAATGGGCGGGGTACCGTATATGCAGTTCATTGTGCCTGGCCTTATCATGATGTCGGTGATTACCAATAGTTATTCTAACGTGGTCTCAAGCTTCTTTAGTGCTAAGTTTACCTCCAGCATTGAAGAGCTTTTGGTATCACCTGTGTCTAAGCACTCGATATTGATTGGTTATATCGGCGGCGGAGTATTCCGTGGTCTAATGATTGCTGTGATTGTATCGATAGTGGCTCAGTTCTTTACCGAACTTGGTATTGAGCATTTCTTCGTGATGTTATTTACCGTCTTAGGCACCTCGATACTGTTTTCATTAGGGGGTTTCATTAACGCGGTATATGCCCGTTCATTTGATGATATCTCTATCATTCCAAGCTTTGTATTAACACCTCTAACGTATTTGGGTGGGGTGTTTTATTCTTTAGAAAACTTATCACCTTTTTGGCAAAATATCTCTTTGCTCAACCCAATTGTGTATATGGTTAACTCTTTCCGCTACGGCATTTTGGGGTATTCTGACGTTAATGTATGGTATTCAATGGGGGCTATTTTCTTCTTCTGTGTTATTTTCTATGTCATTGCTTATCGTTTATTACAAAATGGCTCACGTCTAAGACTGTAGTTGCGTTTAAGACTATAGTTATAAGATGGAGTCATGGCATAGTTATATGATGTTATATGGCCGCTATATAGCTTGATAAGTAAATAGCAGACTATAAATGGCCAGGCTGTAAAAGATATTTCAATTCAACATTTATGATAGGACTTACTTATGAGTATTCATGGCGTATTGGGAGAGAGTACCAGTTATCCCAAAACTTATCAGCCAGATACCCTTTATGCTATCCCACGCTCAATGGGACGTAATGAAATTAATTGGCAACAAGATAAGTTAGCAGTCGGGGTAGACTGGTGGCATGCGTTTGAAGTGTCTTGGCTTAATAATCAAGGTATTTCGCAAATGGCCATTGCTCGATTCTCTATACCTGCAAGCTCACCTAATATCGTTGAATCTAAGTCACTCAAGCTTTATTTGAATAGTCTAAACTTTACTGAGTTTGATAATTGGGAAGCGGTGCAACAAACCATTGCCAAAGATTTATCAGCTTGTGTAGGGGCGGAAGTCGGGGTGGCATTGTTTGAGCTTGATGCCATTAGTTCAGGCAGTGAGTCTGATACTGGGTTTTTGATTGCCCACCCACAAGGCAAGTGTATAGACAATGCCTTAGACGGCTTGGCGCATAAGGTTAGCTTAGTTGAGCACCCCGACGCTAGCTTACTATCGTCAACTGATTTATTGTCGACTGATCATGAAGATACTGCATCAGGCACTGAGAAACTAGGTACTGAGAAACTAAGTACTGAAAAAGAGTATCAACTGTATTCAAATTTACTGCGTAGTAATTGCCCAGTGACCAATCAACCCGATTGGGGGACTTTGTCGATAGAAATAAGCACGTCGCATGTTATCGATGAGGCCAAGCTACTGAGCTATATTTTAAGTTTCCGTCAACACAATGGTTTTCATGAGCAATGTGTAGAGCAGATTTTTGCTGACTTAAGCCAAAGATACTTGCCGTCAAAGCTGATGGTACGAGCGTGGTACACCCGCCGCGGTGGTATCGATATTAATCCTTGCCGAGTTAGTGATATCAGTTTAATGCCCAAACCAAGCCGCTTGGTACGTCAGTAACTAAGCCAGACTAATAGCCAGCTCAATATAACAAAGAACCCAAGTGTATTTATACGCTTGGGTTTTTTATGTCGTCAAATTTATGAGTCGTTATTAATTGATTAATTTCAGTATGGTATCGTATTAATTTAATTTAGTTGACATGGGGGGTAAAACATCGGATTATAGAATCATGATTAGTCGGTTAACGGTCTCCATGAGAGAGTTAACTATAAAGTAGCAACTATTGCTGGATTACCGTCCGTAGTAGGGTGGCTTCTTTTAATGTGATGAATGAGAAGGTTGTTAAAACTTCAAACATTCAGGGACTTATCGGTCTACAGCGACTAAGTAATCATTCTGGAATACGATTGTAGAATTATGATGGTATCAGGGTGATGGGTATAGTTTTTATACTTTTTAACCCGATTTGTATGTTTCAGTAGCACTTTAGGCTATCGCTTTAAGTTACTAGCACACCAATCTTGTTAAGTTCTTAAAATGGTCTTATTTCTCTTATAGTTATAGGGTCCAGCTTTTCAGCGTCGTTTGGTCACCGTATTTTTAAGTTCCCATATCACATGGCTAAGGCCTGTTGGTATTTTTTGTCGTGTCTATAGGGTTATTTTATTTTATAGATATGAGTTGTAAATTATGCATAAAATAACAATTTGAATAGGATTAAAAGTAAATCAAGAAACTTTTAACAGACTATTTAAAACATTAGGTGTATACGATTAGTATGCTTTGCTGACCAGCAACTTTTATTACAAAAGCCTTAATAACATCCCGCAATAAAATAGGTGATGACAGTGACCCAAACAACCCAAAGCCCTAATATGACAGGGCACACTCAAACAGCCCACGCTGCCATTAACTTTGGCAAAAAGCGTGAACTTTTAGAAAATGGCGATGGGCCAATCATGCTCTCTGGTGGTGAGATGCTTATTCAGTCCTTAATTGATGAGGGCGTCGAATACATTTTTGGTTACCCAGGTGGCGCGGTATTGCACATTTATGATGCAATCTTTAAACAAGACGCCATTGAGCATATTTTAGTACGTCATGAACAAGCGGCTGGTCATATGGCAGATGCTTACTCGCGTAGAACGGGTAAAACTGGTGTGGTATTGGCCACTTCAGGTCCAGGCGCAACCAACACCGTTACCGCTATTGCGACTGCTTTTATGGATTCAATTCCAATGGTGGTTATCTCAGGTCAGGTGCCTAAGTATCTTATCGGTGATGACGCATTCCAAGAGACTGACATGGTAGGCGTATCACGTCCTATCGTTAAGCACAGTTTCCAGGTGCGTGAGGCTAGCGAAATTCCCGACATTATCAAAAAAGCTTTCTATATCGCTCAGTCAGGTCGTCCTGGTCCTGTAGTTATTGATATCCCGAAAGACACCACGGCGCCACATGAGAAGTTTGAATATAATTACCCAGAGTCGGTGAATCTACGTTCATATCAGCCGTCAGTAAAAGGTCACAGTGGTCAGATTAAAAAAGCGGTTGAGACTTTATTATCGGCCAAACGTCCTATCCTATATTCAGGGGGCGGCGTTATCTTGGGCAATGCACATAAAGAATTAACCCAATTGGCACATCAGTTGAACCTGCCCGTAACCAATACTTTAATGGGCTTAGGGGCTTTCCCAGGTTCTGATCGTCAGTTCCTTGGTATGCTAGGCATGCACGGTACTTATGAAGCAAATATGACCATGCACCATGCGGATGTTATTTTGGCGGTAGGGGCACGCTTTGATGACCGTGTGACCAACAATGTTCAGAAATTCTGTCCAAATGCGACCATTATCCATATTGATATTGATCCTGCATCAATTTCAAAAACCATCAATGCCGATATTCCAATCGTTGGCGATGTGAAGTCTGTATTAACTGACATGCTTGAGCTGTTGCAAGGCGATGATAAACAATTAGATCAGCCTGCGTTGTTGGACTGGTGGTCACAAATTAATGAATGGCGTAAGCGTCATGGTCTACGTTATGACACCAGCACTGAGCAGGGCATGAAGCCACAAGCCGTTGTTGAGAAACTCTATGAAGTAACCAATGGTAACGCCATTATTACCAGTGACGTGGGTCAGCACCAAATGTTTGCTGCGCTTTATTACAAATACAATGAGCCGCGCCAGTGGTTGAACTCAGGTGGCTTAGGTACCATGGGTGTGGGTCTGCCTTATGCCATGGCGGCTAAATTAGTAGAGCCTGAGCGTGATGTGGTCTGTATCACTGGTGAAGGCTCGATTCAAATGAATATTCAAGAGCTGTCTACTTGTTTCCAGTATGGTCTGCCCGTTAAGATTTTATGCTTAAACAATGCCCAATTAGGTATGGTTAAGCAGTGGCAAGACATGCTGTATGAAGGTCGTCATGCCTCTTCTTATATGGAATCATTACCAGACTTTGTGAAGCTTGCGGAAAGCTACGGTCATGTGGGCATCAAGATTACCGATCCAGAGAAGCTTGAAGAACAACTGGCAGAAGCGATGGCAATGAAGGACAAACTTGTATTTATTGATGTGTACGTTGATCGTAATGAGCACGTTTATCCAATGCAGGTTGCGGGGCAGTCTATGCGTGATATGTGGTTATCTAAGGGGGAGCGTACCTAATGCAACATTTAATCTCTGTACTAATGGAAAACGAAGCTGGGTCGCTGTCACGTCTGGTAGGACTATTTTCACAACGCGGTTATAACATTGAAACGCTAAACGTAGCCCCTACTGAAGATGAAACCATTTCACGCTTAACCCTGACCACCAATGCCAGCGCTGATAAAATCGAGCAGATCACTAAGCATTTGCACAAGCTAATTGAAGTGGTTAAAGTAATTGACTTAACAGACAATGCTCACGTAGAGCGTGAACTTATGCTGATCAAAGTTCGAGCGACTGGCAGTGCTCGTGCTGAAGTAAAACGCAGTGCTGATATTTTCCGAGCCCAAATCGTCGATGTGACCTCAAGCATTTATACCTTACAAATTGTGGGTGACGAAGCTAAGCTTGACGGCTTTATCGAAGTGATTGGTCGTGACCGTATTCTAGAAGTGGTACGTTCAGGGGTTATCGGTATTTTACGCGGTGAGCGCACCTTGAGCCTTTAGCCTATACTAGCCTTTGGCTAATAGTCTGATTTGTAGTAATAGTAATGCCTTAAGCGTTTGCCAATGAAAGAGTTTGTTAGCAGGCGCTTAAATAAAACCCGAAAGTTGTTATATTAAAAAGTTGAACTTCAACACTACCCCCTATTTTCAACATTATTTGAAAGTATTTAAAAGGACTAAATTATGAATGTTTATTACGATAAAGATTGTGACTTATCTATCATCCAGGGCAAAAAAGTAGCTATTATTGGTTATGGTTCGCAAGGTCATGCCCATGCGCTTAACCTTCAAGACTCAGGTGTTGATGTGACTGTAGGTCTACGTGCTAACTCAGGCTCTTGGAAAAAAGCTGAGAATGCAGGCCTTAAAGTTGCTGAAGTTGCAGATGCGGTACAAGCAGCTGAAGTGGTTATGATTCTAACCCCAGATGAGTTCCAAAAATCTTTATACGAAGACGTTATTGAGCCAAACATTAAGGAAGGCGCAACGCTAGCATTTGCTCATGGCTTTGCTATCCATTATAACCAAGTTGTGCCACGTAAAGATCTAGACGTTATTATGGTTGCACCAAAAGCACCAGGTCACACAGTACGTTCTGAGTTCACTAAAGGTGGCGGTATTCCAGATCTAATCGCAATTTATCAAGATGCGTCAGGTCAAGCCAAACAAGTGGCTTTATCTTATGCTGCTGGTGTAGGTGGTGGTCGTTCAGGTATCATCGAAACTACGTTCAAAGATGAAACTGAAACTGACTTATTCGGTGAGCAAGCTGTACTTTGTGGTGGCGCAGTAGAGTTGGTTAAAATGGGCTTTGAAACCCTAACTGAAGCAGGTTATGCGCCAGAAATGGCTTACTTTGAGTGCTTACATGAGTTAAAACTTATCGTAGACTTAATGTATGAAGGCGGTATTGCTGATATGAACTATTCAATCAGTAACAACGCTGAGTATGGCGAGTATGTGACTGGTCCTGAAGTTATTAATGAACAGTCTCGTGAAGCCATGCGCAATGCTCTAAAACGCATTCAGTCTGGTGAATACGCTAAGATGTTCATCTCTGAAGGTGCCACAAACTATCCTTCAATGACTGCTCGTCGTCGTAACAACGCAGAGCATGAAATTGAAAAAACAGGCGCTAAGCTACGTGCGATGATGCCTTGGATTGGTGGTAACAAAATCATCGATAAAGAAAAGAACTAATTTAAGCTATTAAATATAGTCACTGTTTAAATCTAGTTAGGACTTAAATTTAATCATTATTTAAATGAGAGCAATCAGATTTAATAGAGTGGCAATTTTAAAAGCTGCAAAAATTGCAAACGCTATAAAAGCTCATGTGTCTACGGATACATGGGCTTTTTTAAGCTTTGAATAAACAGCCGCTCTTGAAGCGCTTAAAAAAAACGCTATATAGTTTATATTGCCCTAAATAAATTACTCGATAACTCACACATAATCGAATAACTGATCGCTTGATAATTAATAGGATAACTTGAAAACATGGATACCCAGTGGTTCACAACTCTTAATCCACCCTCTATTTATATTGCTCTTAGCGCTGTGGTTGCACTTTTAATATGGACAGAAGGGCAGATGCTCAAAAAAACTGGGGGCAAGTTACCGGAATCAAAATTTTTCCATGTGAGCTCTTTAATTGATACTTTTTGGCTATTTGTTTCTATTGCTGTAGTGTACTGGTTTGATTTTAAGTCTATCGAAATGGCAGTGCCTGTGGCATATTGGATTTATACGGTATCAGGCTGGGTGTATGGCAGTCGTCTATTAAGACGAACAGGCTTACCGTCGAAGCCAGAAGAACTCGTCATTCCTAAGCCTTATATTGCTTTTAGTCAGGCTTTTGCGACTACTTTTTTTGCGTTATGTATTTTTGTTTTATTCATTGCTAAGCAAACTAGTTAGATAATATTTACATTTTTTACATCAAACTAACTAAAACTACAGATATTATTAGGACAACGTGCTTAAAGCTGTTATACTAGTCCGTAGTAAGTAAGTTACTTTTTGAATGAATAGCACAGCTACTAATTCAAACATGACTGCATTAACATGTAGAAATGTAAGAAAAGTGGTTATTTATTAGAGTGAAGATTAGTCAACATTCTAATCAATACTACTCGCTTTACGTTTTCTACCGACACAGTCTCTACCAAGTAGAGCGGGTCAGTTAAAAGCATCATGACTATAGTTAAATCAATTTTATATTAGGAAAAGTTATGTCAGAACGTGTACAAGGTACTGTTAAGTGGTTCAACGAAGCTAAAGGTTTTGGTTTCATCGCACAAGACGATGGCGGTCAAGACGTATTTGCTCATTACAGTGCTATTCAAGGCAGCGGTTTCAAAACCCTAGCCGAAGGTCAAAAAGTTACTTTCGTATTAGGCCAAGGCCAAAAAGGTCCACAAGCTGAACAAATCGAATCAGCTGAATAATTTATTGTAGGCTTTGTCCTACAAAAAGCATAAATTATCTATAAAGATGATGATGCTATAAAAAGACAACCACTTGGTTGTCTTTTTTTTGGTCCGAAATTAGAGCTAGCCGCTATATTTAAGTTTTAGAAGCTGTATAACTGATACACAACTTATAGTAACACTGAAATAATTTTAGGGTATCTAGTTCGGCAAGGTTAACTAAAGCAACGTTAATAAACGACAAAACGTGTTCAAATCTAAAAAAGCAGTTATAAATGTAAAAATTAAAGGTCGCTAGGGAAGATATTCAAAATTTCTAGGGCAAAAATCATAAATAATGAATAAATTTATGACCCTTTATTCACGTCCATGGCTTGACCTTCATGGGTTGGTCACGCAATATAATGTCGTCTGATAATAAATGTTTATTTATACTGCACCAAAGCCTAAAAAATGGTTGGTAAAAACTATTTTCGGTTTAGTAGACTATTGGGTTGATTAACGAGTCAGATGACTGAACAAATCCTGTTAATTAAATCCAACAAATTGTTATATATATTGGTCCCTATATTGGCTAAGATGTATAAGAATTAATTTTGAAGTGCAAGATAAGATATACTGAGCACTTTGTTTAGAATCGTAATTTTGATAACTCATAACATTAATAAACGAGGAACGTATGAAAGCATTAGTCGCTGTTAAGCGTGTGATTGACTATAACGTAAAAGTTCGCGTTAAAGCTGATAATTCTGGCGTTGATCTTAGTAACACAAAAATGTCTATCAACCCATTTTGTGAAATCGCTGTTGAAGAAGCAGTACGTCTGAAAGAAGCAGGCGTGGTTGATGAGGTAATTGTTGCTTCTATCGGCCCTAAAGAATCTCAAGAACAAATTCGTGCTGCTCTAGCGCTAGGTGCTGACCGTGGTATTTTGGTTCAGACTGATGACAAAGCATACCCTCTACAAGTTGCAAAAATCCTTAAAGGTATCGCTGAGCAAGAAGGCACAGACATTATCCTACTTGGTAAACAAGCAATTGATGACGACAACAACCAGACTGGCCAGATGCTTGCTGCATTAATGGGTATCGGTCAAGGTACTTTCGCATCAGAAGTTAAAGTTGAAGGCGATAAAGTAAATGTAACGCGTGAAATCGACGGCGGCTTACAGACAGTAGCGTTACCATTACCTGCAGTAATCACTACTGATTTACGTCTAAACGAACCACGTTACGCAAAACTTCCAAACATCATGAAAGCTAAGAAGAAGCCGCTTGATGAGAAAACACCAGCAGATTTCGGTGTAGACATGGCTTCTAAGCAAGAAGTTGTGAAAGTAACTCCACCACCTGAGCGTTCTGCAGGTATTAAAGTTAGTTCAGTGGATGAGCTAATTGACAAACTAAGAAATGAAGCCAAAGTTATTTAATTGTTGAACTGACTTCTTATAAATTTGATTAGTTTCGTTACGTTATCGGCCTGTCATTATTTCTAGAGGTTTTGAAGTTAACCTATTTTAAAGCCGAAATATTTTGAAGCTGACAGGCGGTAATTAAGAGTTACCAAATCACAATTTTTTATAATTATTTGAAAGGATAATAATCTCATGGCAATTTTAGTATATGCAGAACATGATAACGCCGAGCTAAAAAAAGCAACGCTAAGCACAGTAACTGCTGCTTCTCAAATGGGCAGTGACATCCATGTATTGGTTGCAGGTTCTGGTTGTAAGCCAGTGGCTGAACAAGCGGCTAAAGTAGCAGGCGTAAGCAAAGTAATTTGTGTCGATAGCCCAGCTTATGAATATCAATTGGCTGAAAATGTTTCTTTATTAGTTAAAGATCTTGCTGGCGATTACAGCCATATCGTTGCACCAGCGACGACTAACGGTAAAAACTTCATGCCACGTGTGGCAGCTCTTTTAGACGTTAGCATGATTACTGATATTATGCAGGTAATCGACGCCAATACTTTCGAGCGTCCTATCTATGCAGGTAACGCTTTAGCGACCGTTAAAACTTCTGAAGATAAAGTACTAGTTACAGTTCGTACTACTGCATTTGATGCGGCGGCTGCTGAAGGCGGTTCTGCTGAAATCCAAGAGTTAGACAACTCACAAGATGCTGCTAAATCAAGCTTTGTTAGCGAAGAATTAGCGAAGTCTGATCGTCCAGAGCTAACTTCTGCTGAAATCGTAGTTTCAGGTGGTCGTGCTTTAGCCAATGGTGAAAACTTCACAAAATATATCGAGCCACTAGCAGACAAACTAGGCGCGGCAATCGGTGCATCACGTGCCGCTGTTGACGCCGGTTATGTACCTAATGATATGCAAGTAGGTCAAACAGGTAAAATCGTTGCACCAAACTTATATATCGCTGCCGGTATCTCAGGTGCTATTCAGCATTTAGCAGGTATGAAAGATTCTAAAGTTATCGTTGCTATCAACAACGATCCAGAAGCGCCAATTGCTAGCGTTGCTGACTACTTCCTAGAAGGCGATTTATTTACCGTACTTCCTGAGTTAACCAGCAAGCTGTAATTTTTGTCTTGCCAGTTAACTTTTACTAAATTAGTTTCTAGCAAGCTGCTTTTTAAGCAAACTACTTTTTAGTAAATTGCTTTTTGAGCAATCAAAAGCCCTCAATATTTTATTGAGGGCTTTTTTAATACTTTTTTTAGTTATTTAATTTTATATACTGTGATGACAGTTTTTATTTGAGTTTCGCCCATGCCCCATTCTCATCTTACCAATCTATGTCCCATATCTATCACAAACGCTGACCCTCATTTGCTTCAACAAGTGGCTGATATTGAGCGAAAGGTGCAGTTAGATAGTTGGAACCAACAGCAGATTGACGCTCTTTTACAGCAAGATATTAATCAGTGTTGGGGGATAGTACAGGCAGACCAACCCCAGCAACAAGATAAGCAACTGGTCGCTTATTGTCTTATAAGCACTGTATTTGAAGTGGCTGAAGTATTACGCATTGGTACGCATCCTGACTTTCAGCGTCGAGGCTTGGCTGCCAGTTTGCTACAGGCATTAATTCAGGATATGCCACATAAGCAATTAGATAGAATTTTATTAGAAGTTAGAGCAGATAACACCAAAGCGATTGCGTTGTATCGGAAAATGGGCTTTGAGGTCATTCATACCCGTAAAGGGTATTACGCCATCCCTGCTGAAGACAGCAGCATAGAACGACGATGTGATGCGTTAATCATGCAGTATGAAAGGCAGGCCTAAGATTGTGTTTTTATCTACACTGATGTCCCTGTCTATGAAAAAGCTACAAGATAAACTGTACAGTGGAGGTCTGTAGTAGTCTCAATACCTCGTCGCTGTCTGGCGTCTGCTCAAAGTAGGTCCAGCGATTATTGATTAATAACTCAATCGGAGTGTAGTCGGTCTTATAACTCATCTTTTTCACCGTAGGAATCCAGAAGCCTAAGTAGGCATACTCTAATCCCAACTGTTTGGCAGTTTCAATTTGGCTTAATATACAAAAAACACCTAAGCTGCGTGAATTATAGCTTGGGTCTGGGTCGAAAAAGGTATAAATGCTTGATAAGCCATCGCTTAGCTTATCAGTCACTGCCACCGCAATCAGCTTATTATTGGCTTCTCTCACTTCCATAAACATCGTATCTGCTGGACTGTCCACTAAAAATTGCTCGAAAGTATGCAGACTAGGGGGATACATATCGCCTTCAGCATGTCGTGCAGAGATGTACTTTTGATACAAAGCATAATGCTCTTGGCCGGCCTCAGATGCTGCTATAAATTTGGTCGTCACCCCGCTATTACGATTAACTACTTTGCGATAGCGTCTTGAGGGCACAAACTTATTTACCACCACACGACTCGAGATGCACTGTAAACAATGTGAGCAATTGGGTCGATAGAAAGCCGTACCACTACGTCTGAAGCCTTGGGCACATAGCTGAGTATATAGCTCAGTATCAATACTTTGGTTGGTGTCTAACAGCATAAAGGTCAGCTGCGATACCTGTTCTGGGATATAGCTACATAGACTGGGAGGAGAGAGATTAAAGCTATTTTCAACTTCAAAATTATCGAGGTGTACCATATTGTCTGCATAAAGATGCATCTAACTTAATCCTTGCGGTCTTGGGTCAGTGAGGTAGAGGGGATAGGCATAGTGGTATGGGGCAGTTGATTCACCAAAAAGCGAGTGTGAGCCTGAGCGTGCCAACTGGAACTGCTTTGTACTACCAGCTTAGATAAAGTTTGCAAAAATGGTTCGCGTGGCATGATACCGGCGCCTAAACTCTGCAGATGGGGATTGGGTAACTGGCAGTCTATAAGCTTAACGTTGCTAAATTGACAAAAGTTATTGAGAGCCCAGAAAGCCACTTTTGAGGCATTGCTCTTACGATGAAACATGGATTCGCCAAAATAAATTTGTCCTATTTTTAAGCCATATAGGCCCCCAATCAAGACATCGTCCTCCCATACTTCAAAGCTATGGGCGTAGCCAAGCTCATGAAGCTCGGTATAAGCCTCTATCATCTCCTCGTGAATCCAAGTGTCTTTGGCATAGCTACGCGGTAAGCTACAAGCGTGAATAACCTCCTCAAAAGCGCTATTAATGCTCCAGTGCCACGTACTAGACTTGGCGAGTCGTGTGAGTGATTTACTAGCAGCGTAGGAGCTAGGGTCTAAGATACAGCGGGGCTCAGGAGACCACCATGCAATAGGCTCATCTTCATTAAACCAAGGAAATAGGCCTTGAGAATAAGCTGCTAACAAGGTTTCGGGGGACAAATCTCCACCGATAGCCACCAGTCCTAAACCATCAGGATCTGCCACACTGGGTTCAGGAAATAAGTAGGGGCAGTCAAATAGGGGAGAGGACGCTTGTGCGGTTTGCCTACTTTGTGAGGGAGTGTCTGAGTTGCTTTGATTGTCTGAGGTCACAAAGTTTATCTCTTATTAATAAAGTAAATAAAGCCACGTAAGATAACATGATAAGTCAGCAGTTAGCATTAGAAAACAGCGTTAAGTACGACGTTAAACTAAGTGCTAGATTAAAATAAACAAAGAGTTAGTATATCAATTGCTTAAGCATTGACAACAATTCACCTTTATTATTTCATAAATAGCCCGTCATAAAAAAAAGTGCCAATCAGTTTTTGATTGGCACCTCTTATGATTAAGCTCAGCATCCAAACTTATAAGTAGCTAGATTTATAAGTAGCAAGCGCTTAACGAACTTAATAGATTTAAGCCTGATCATCCTCGGTTAAAGTAGAGGCGTAAGTATGATCTTTCGCATCGGCCTCACCGATTGAGTCTAGGTATTTTTCCGCATCCAGTGCGGCCATACAGCCAGTACCTGCTGAGGTAATGGCCTGACGATAAACATGGTCAGCCACATCGCCCGCTGCAAATACACCCTCAATACTGGTTTGAGTCGCATTGCCTTGGATACCGCTATTGACCACGATATAACCATCTTTCATATCTAATTGACCATCGAACATGTCTGTATTTGGTTTGTGACCGATAGCCACAAACATACCCATGACATCTAAGTGCTTGGTGCTACCATCTTTTGTCGATTCGATAACAATACCGTTAACTCCCATGTCATCACCGACCACTTCTTTAACTTGATGGTTCCATTCGATAGTGACGTTGCCTTTTTTGGCTTTTTCAAACAGCTTGTCTTGCAAGATTTTCTCAGAGCGTAAGCTGTCACGGCGGTGCACTAAGATGACTTCTTTGGCTATGTTTGATAAGTACAACGCTTCTTCGACAGCAGTGTTGCCGCCACCGATAACCGCTACTTTCTGGTTCTTATAGAAGAAACCATCACAAGTGGCACAAGCAGACACGCCTAGACCTTTAAATTTATTTTCTGACTCAAGACCTAAGTACTGAGCTGAAGCACCGGTAGCGATGATTAGCGCATCACAGGTGTAGCTGCCAGCATTACCTTCAAGTTTGAAAGGACGCTCGGTCAAGGTCACTGAGTTAATATGATCATTGATAATCTCAGTACCAAAACGCTCGGCATGCTCTTTCATACGTACCATTAAATCAGGACCGGTCAAACCATGAGCATCACCTGGCCAGTTGTCAACTTCGGTAGTCGTAGTTAACTGACCGCCGACTTGCATACCTGAAATGATAACTGGCTTTAAGTTAGCACGAGCAGCGTAAACAGCCGCTGAGTATCCTGCAGGGCCTGAGCCTAGAATAATTAGTTTTTCGTGACGAGGTGCTGAGGTCTCTTGTGTCATGTACTTTCCTTATTTTGATTTTTGAGTAACATTTGAAAGTTTGCGTTAGCGTGGTAAATGCCATAAGTAACAAAAGGCGCTACTATAAAGGACAATTTATCGACGTTGGTATTTATAAGAATGGGGGCATTTGTTTACAATAGCAAATGAGTTTAAGTTATCATGTTTATTTATATGATAAATAAGCCAGTCAATGCTCGAAAATAGAGCACAATTTGCTATTATAGAGGATTATAAAAACTAGGCTAATAATTTTGCTTAATGGCCGATGTTCACCAGTCATAAACGTCTATTTTATACCATTCTTTATTTAAAATTGCACCGTTAACTCCTGCTCAAAAAGCAGCTGGCCTTATTGCTTAAACTGAAATCCGTAATAGTCAGTGATAAGCAGTGCAGGGTCATTATGGGTTTGTGGTTTATATCAGGTTTATGGTTTATATCTAAGTTTCAAACGTTGGGAAAAATTAATGATAACGGCACCTTTCATTCATACGCTTAAAAAAATTGTTTTTACTTTACTTGCCGTCCTGCTGTCCGCATTCTTGTTCGTTATCTTGGTTACTTATACCCCCAATGATCCAAGTTGGTCGCGTATCAGCAGTGATATGGGTCAGATTAGTAATATGGGCGGCGCAGTGGGCGCATGGCTATCAGACCTTTTATATACTTTTCTAGGCTGGCCAGCCTGGTGGTTAATGGCCTTTTTGGTTTATGAAGCGGTTTGTATGTGGTGGCATCGTGATCAAGCTTCTGGTCCTTTAAGAGCCATTGCCTATGTGTTTTTGCTACTGGCTAGCTGTGGTCTTTTAGCAGTCACACCGCAAGTGTCGGGTTTGATCTCTGATAATGGTGCCCGTTTTGGTGGTATTTTAGGGGTAGAAGTCGCCACGCCTTTGTCTGGGCTATTGACCATTTATGGGGCGGCTTTATTCTTACTAGTATTTAGCTTGATTACGGCGACATTTGCTTTTGATATTCATTGGAAGCGGGTGTTCAAAGAAGTCTTCAGCTTATCGTGGTTAGGCAGTGGCATACAACGCGATGCAGCAGCGGCCAATGAAGCGTCTGAATTAGCAGAGGATAACGCATTAACCACTGATGAAACCTCTGATCAAGTACATCCAACAGATACTGAGTCTCCTTTATTTGAACAGTTAAAATTAAAACTGCCTGAAACAGCGGATGATGAAGAGGCTGATTTGCTAGCCAATAGCCACTCAGCCTACAGTAGAAAGTCTGACCCAGCATTAACTAATGTATTAGATGAATTCCTAGTAAACTCAGGCCTTACTGAAAGTATCTTGGCGCTGCGTGAACAAGAGGCAGAAGAAGCGCGTAGCAATTCTGAAAAACAAAACAAAGCCGATCAGCAGCCTATAAAAGCAAACCCTGTTCTAAAAAAGCAGGAACCAAGTTTTGCTTGGAATGACCAAAATGCTATTAATGAGTTGCTAGATGAACAAGCTTTACCGGTTGCCGTTGCTGTGACTTCTAGTGTAACCGCTACCTCTAATAACGTAGACAATAAAGCCAGCGACGTGGAAGCTACCGAAGAGACCCTTGACTCAGTCAGTACAGTGCATGAAGCGGCAGACGATTTAGAAACATTAGAGCCAGAGACAGAGACTTTCCCTTCTATCGCTAAAACTTCTGTAGCTATAGACACAGTTGAACCTGAAACATTAGCAGATAAACCTAAAATAGAGCCAACCAGTGCTGCACAACAAAATAATGAGCCTGTTGATGAGGATGCTTATGACAATAATGAGCAACCTGACGTTGCGTTAGAAGACAATAAAGTAGAAGAGATTGAACTAGTCGATAGTGAACTCGAAGACCGTGAGACAGAACAAGAGGCGACTGACGTTGAGTCTGATATCGAAGTTGATGAGGTGTTGGATCTAACACCGACCAATACCCCACCTTCGAACCCAAAGAAACCTCATGAGCCGAGTGAGGCACAGAATACAGAAACTAGAGTCGCCCCGACTATTCGATTTGCAACGCCTGATGGTGATGCAAGTAACCATATTGAAGACATGGTGCCTGATATAGACGATGAAGAAGATGATGATATAAGTCTTCCTGAAATTCATGATGATGCGGCTTTTGCGTCTAGTAGTCGTGCCATGCAAACGGCTAAGTATCGTGAAGGTTTATCACCTATTCCTGAGCTGTCCATTTTGGATAAGCCAGACCCCGATCGTACGCCAAGCTATAATCAGGCTGAACTACAGCAGCTGTCTGAGTTATTAGAAATTAAACTGCAAGAATTTAATGTAAAAGCCGAAGTGGTTAACGCCATTCCTGGGCCTGTAGTCACGCGCTTTGAAGTGGATTTAGCACCTGGGGTAAAAGCCAGTAAAGTGACCGGTATTTCACGAGATTTGGCGCGTTCTTTATCTATGGCGTCATTGCGTGTGGTAGAGGTCATCCCCGGTAAGCCTTATATCGGTATTGAAGTGCCCAATAAAAAACGCGAAATGGTGCGTTTGGTTGAACTGCTGCAAACCGAAGATTATAAAAATCCCAAAGCTCAGATTAGTATGGCTATGGGTAAAGACATCGGTGGTAAGCCTGTCATTACTGACCTAGCACGTGCCCCTCATATGTTAGTAGCGGGTACCACCGGCTCGGGTAAGTCTGTATTGGTCAACGCCATGCTGTTATCTATGCTGCTTAAATACACGCCTTCACAATTAAGATTAATCTTGATTGATCCCAAACAGCTAGAATTAGCCAACTACAATGACATTCCTCATCTGTTAACCCCCGTGGTGACGGATATGAATGAAGCAGCCAGTAGCTTGGCATGGTGTGTGGCAGAAATGGAGCGCCGTTATCAGTTAATGAGCTTACTTAAAGTACGTAAGTTAAGTGAATTTAACAAAAAGGTAATCGCCGCTGAAAAAGCAGGCAGACCGATGATTGATCCATTATGGCGTCCTAATGACAGCGTCAGTATCGATAAAGCGCCTAAGCTTAAGACCCTACCAATGATTGTCATTGTCGCTGATGAGTTCGCAGACATGATTATGCAAGTCGGTAAACAAGCAGAAGAGCTGATTACCCGCTTGGCACAGAAGTCTCGTGCGGCTGGTATTCACTTAATGTTAGCGACGCAGCGTCCGTCTGTCGATGTTATTACCGGTCTAATTAAAGCCAACATTCCAGTACGTGCGGCATTACGGGTTAACTCTAAAGTAGACTCTCGCACTATCTTGGATGCTGGCGGGGCAGAGGACATGCTGGGTAACGGTGATATGCTGTTCTTAGGCCCAGGTCAAATTGAGCCTGATCGTGTGCATGGTGCGTATGTCAGTGATGAAGAGGTCAACCGAGTGTGTGATGCTTGGCGTGAGCGCGGTGCCCCTGATTACATTGATAATATGGCCAATAACTTCGATCTAACCAGTCCGAGCAGTAGTGGGGCAGGTAATACCTCAGGAGAGGACGATGCTCTTTATGATGAGGCGGTGGCTTTCGTTTTAGAAACACGTAAAGTCTCTGCGTCTAGTATCCAACGTAAATTTAGTATTGGTTACAACCGAGCTGCGCGTATTGTTGATTCTATGGAAGAGGCAGGACTGGTCAGCTCCATGGGTAAAAGTGGCAAGCGTGAACTACTGATGTAATGATTTCAAATGAGTAACGTAGGTATTAACTAAGGGGCTTAAGCCCCTTTTTTATGGCTATTTTTTAGGTCATTTAACACCCACTTAACAGTTATTTTAATAGGCATTGAACTCTTTACACAATTAAACTAAAGTTAACAGTGACTAGTGTTGGTTAAGTATATATTCATGATATAATGGCTTCATTAAAACGAAACATAGATATAAAAATGAGGATTACCTATGAAAACTATCGTACATAAAGCCAATACTCGTGGTAGCGCAGATCATGGCTGGTTAAAAAGCAAACACACTTTTAGCTTTGCAAACTACTACAATCCTGAGCGTATGGGATTTGGCGCATTACGTGTGATTAATGATGACCATGTCGAAGGGGGTATGGGTTTTGGTACTCACCCTCACCGTGATATGGAAATTATTTCAATTCCAACATCAGGTAAATTGGCTCACAAAGACACCATTGGTACTAACGGCATTATCGAAAGTGGTGAAATTCAAGTAATGTCAGCCGGTACTGGTATCGCACACAGTGAGATGAATGGCCAACCTGGTGAACCCGTTAAGTTTTTCCAAATTTGGGTAATGCCAAATAAACAAGGGGTTGAGCCTCGTTATCAACAGCTAAAAATAGCAGATATGTTGAAGCCTAATGAATTTGGTCAGATCTTATCGCCCAACCCAGATGATGCAGGCGTATGGATTCACCAAGATGCCTGGTTCCATATGGGCAACCTTGATAAAGGGGTGAGTGCTAGCTATGATCTAAAAGGGAACCAACATGGCGTCTATGCCTTTGTTATCGAAGGCAAAGTAAAAATCGGTGATAAAATTCTAGAAACTCGTGATGGTATGGGTATCGTGGATACCAAAGGCTTCGAGGTAGAAGCGCTAGAAGGCTCTCGTGTGTTACTAATGGAAGTTCCCATGTAGTTTAGACAACTTGAGTAATTCGCGTAATTTAGATAATTTAAGTCATTGGCTTTGATTATTTTCGCCTTTACTCATAGTTATCTATCAAAAGCCAAACCTTTGGGTTTGGCTTTTTTGTTGGCATTGTTATAAGCTATCCAATTATCGACCATCACACTCAAGCAGGGAAGGCTATGTTTAAAGAGTATCCGCAATATGACGCCCTTGGATTGGCGCAGTTAATCAAATCAGGCGATATCAGTGCCAAAGAAGCATTAGAAGCTGCTATCTATCAAGCCAATAAACTCAACCCTAAATTAAATGCCATTATTCATCGTTTTGACGAACGTGCATTTAATGCAGCACAGCAAGGTCTACCTCAAGGAATTTTTACAGGGGTGCCTTACCTGCTAAAGGATTTAAACTATCTATTTGCTGATGAGCCTATCAAAATGGGCAGCCGTAGTGTCAACATTGTGCCAACAGAAGACAGTGAGCTGGTAAGGCGGATGAAAGCCACGGGCGTCAATACCTTTGGTAAGACCAACACGCCAGAGTTTGGTTTAATCATTACCACAGAGCCTAAATCTTTCGGGGCCACTCATAACCCGTTCAAAAAAGGCTATAGCAGTGGTGGCTCATCAGGGGGCAGTGCAGCAGCGGTTAGTGCCGGTATTGTACCTATGGCAGGTGGGGGTGATGGTGGCGGTTCGATACGCTTTCCGTCAGCTTGGTGTGGTGTATTCGGTTTAAAACCAAGCCGAGGTCGTAACCCTAGTGGGCCTCTGTACGCCGAAGGTTGGGAAGGGGCAGTCGCTGATCATGTTATCACTCGTAGTGTCCGCGACAGCGCCGCTATGTTAGACGCTACTGCTGGCAGAGAGGTGGGGGCAGCTTTTATAGCAGAATCGTCAGACCAAGGTAGATTTTTGGAGGCCACCAAGACTCCGTCTAAGTCATTAAAGATAGCCTTAATGCGAGAGCCGTTGTTTCCGGGTGCAAAAGTAGATAAAGAAGTTATGGCGGTATTAGAACAAACAGGCAGACAGCTTGAGGACATGGGACATAGGGTAGACTATGATACGCCAAAAATTGACAGTGACCGGATGTGGCGCGATTTCTTTACCGTAGTTTGCGCCCACACTGCTTATCTTGTTGAAGACTTGGGTCTGCGATATGGTAAGCAGCAAGTGGCCAATCTTGAGCCACAGACCCGTAATATGGCGATGATAGGGCGCTCATTAAGCGTTATGGATTTGCTCAAAGCAAAACAGGGCTGGCATGAGGTGCAGTATCAAACCGGACTAATCCTGGAGCAATATGACATGATATTGTGCCCCACTGTACCCACGGCTGCTGTAAAGCATGGGGTATTGCCGCCCGGTCGTATTGATGAGCTATTACTTAATGTCAGCGGACTCATTGAGAAAGGGATCAATATAGGCAAATGGATCTATAATTCAAGCATAGTAGAACGTCTTAGCGCACCAGTATTAAGTAAAATGGCCTTCACCACGCTAGGTAACATAACTGGCCTGCCAGCGATGTCTGTGCCCCTAGGTATGACGAGTCAAGGTTTACCGATTGGTATGCAGTTTATTGGCCGTATGAATGATGAGGCTAGATTGTTTGCTTTGGCTGCCCAGTTTGAAAGTGCTGGCTTGTTTACTGAACCGGCGATTTAGGACGAAGTAATCTGAGGATGGCTTGAGTGCTTTGCTACGCTTAATCTTTTTTTTAATAAGATGCGATATAAAAAGAGCCTATTACGATGTCGTAATAGGCTCTTTTTAAATGACTATTAAATGACTATTAAATGACTATTAAATGACTATGTTGATTAAAGAGTTACCTTAATTAGATGGTCATATTATTAATATCGTATAAACAAGGAACTAGCAGCTCTTTTTGGTATGTAATTTAGCTCTGCACACGACAAAAAAAACAAAAAAGTCTGTTAAAGCAAAGGCATAATAGTAATTTTTAAGACGAATCAGACCATGCCAAACTTTAACAGACTTAGTGAAACTTTAACCCAAAACCTGAGTATGAACAAGGCAAGAATCACATGTTTGAGCTTAATGATAATAGCCCTGATTACTGCTCAAAGCAGTAATCTTAAAAAAAATAGCAAGACACATTCCTAAGGGTGGCAAGACCGACAGTCACTATCGCAGACTACAGCGATTTTTTGCCGAAGCGAGGATAGACTATGATCAATTAGCTTTAATGATATATCGACTGTTTGGGCTAGGCAAAGTCACCTTAACCATTGACCGCACCAACTGGAAATGGGGTAAAAGTAACCTCAACATCTTTATGCTAGGGGTGGTATATAAAGGGATAGCCATCCCCTTATACTGGCAAATGCTAGATAAGCGAGGTAATACAAACCATCTTGAACGCTGTGAACTTATTGAGCGGTTTATCAAACAATTTGGCAAAGATAACCTTGAGATGATAGTAGCAGACAGAGAGTTTGTTGGCGAAAAATGGTTTAACTGGCTCACCAATAATCACATACCCTTTGCCATACGGATTAAGAAGAACAGTAAAGTTAAGAATCATCATGGCAAGTTGGTACAGATTAAAGAGTTATTTCGCCATGTTGGCCATCAAGAAACATATCGACATGGGCGAATACTGACTGTCGATGGTTGTTTGGTTCGAGTATTTGCCAAGCGTGATAAAGACTACGGTTTAGTGATTGTGGCAACCAATCAACTAGAAACAGTGGATGCGATGATAAGCTATGGCAAGCGTTGGGAAATTGAGACTTTATTTGCTTGTCTAAAGGGGAGTGGCTTTAATCTTGAAGATACCCACTTAACCCATCTTGATCGGGTCAGTAAATTAGTCGCAGTGAACGCCTTAGCATTTTGTTGGGCTTATCATGTCGGTATTTATAAAGACAAAGATAAGCCGTTAAAACGCAAGTTGAAGTCAAACGCTCGACCTCAAGCCAGTTTGTTTGCGCTTGGTCTGGATTTATTGATTGAAGGTCTTCGTTTGGTGTTTTTTAACAATGATAAGACTGTCTTTCGACAGTTAGTTAGCTTTTTAACCCCTAAACCTATGAAAATCCGGTGGGGATGATTTTTTTGTCGTGTGCAGAGGTAATTTAGTGAGGTTTTCACGACGCAATTTTGCCGCATCGATGGCTTCCTCTGTATTTGCATAAGTACCAATTAGTGCTGGCCAAAATAATACAGCAGCGGCAACATTGGTACCTGTAACTTTACGATCGTCACGTGCTTCTTTTTCAAATCTTTCTGCTTCTGATATTTCTGTGACAATCTGCTTACAAGACAAATTTGTATCAGTAGCTTTTGTCGTTTGAACCACGTGTGGTGTCGCACAACCTTGAGCCAATAAAGCCAAAATACCTACTGCAATTAAACCCTTTTTCATAATTCTCTCATATTTGTACTAAAAGTTAGGACATGTGAACTAAGAAAAATCAGCATGAGTAAGTTTTAGGTAATTAAAAAAGTAATAGTTCAGTTACAGTTATATTATTTTGTAGTATAAATGTCAATATTTTTTAAGATATACTTCAAAAAGTTACCAATGTTACTTAATTGTTAAAATAGACACAGTTAAGGAAACTACATTGAAAGGGAATATAGTTAAGGAGACTGCAAAAGCCGCTTTGCAAGGTTACTATCAGGGTTGTAATGTAAGTCACGGCATTCGCCAGTACTATCCCAGCGGATAGATATATAGAGATACTTTTCTAATTCATTGCGATTATAATGTTTCTCTAGCATTATTTGCTCGTGACAAAATATTTGAGTATTGGCTTGCTCTGAGTTGATTTTAGCCCAAATATTTTGCTGAGCGATATTGTTTTCTACTTGATTAATCGTCTGCTGGGTTGGATTGGTATAGGTTTTAGATAAGAAAATAAAGCCTTCGTATACGCCCTCATTCCTATAATAGCTACGGCTTTGTTGGTTCAGGTTGTTTGTAATATCATTCATAAGTCTTATCAGCTCTTCTTTACTTGGTTTTTCCCCTTTTACAGGTCTCGGAGTATATAAATCAGGGTTTTGCTTATTAAATTGGTAAACTGAATAGTACTGTAAGCCAATGATAGAGAGTACGAATAACCCTACCAAGGTAACAAAAATGTCTTTTATTCTGGAGCCAATTGTTTTACTTTTAAAGTTCTGAGTAGACATAGTTATTCATCATTTTGGTTTATAACCTCAAACATTCAAAAGGCAATATAAATAGCTTTAGTAACCCTAAACTACCTCGCCACAGGCCTTACCACTGGCCCAAGCCCACTGGAAATTATAGCCCCCTAGCCAGCCAGTAACGTCTAATACTTCTCCGATAAAATACAGATTAGGTTGCAGTTTACTTTCAAAAGTTTTAGAAGAGACTTGATCAGTATTAACTCCACCTCGAGTGACCTCAGCAGTGCGATAGCCTTCAGTACCAGAAGGTTTGATGGTCCAGTTATTTATTTTATCGCCAATGGCTATTAAATTTTCATCTTTGATATTTGCTAATTCTTTATCTTTAAATTCTGACCAATGCAAATCTTGTAACGCCAATAACAGCTTTTTAGGGAAGTATTCGGTGAGCACACTACGAATTAACTGTTTAGGATGATTGGCTTTGGCCTCAATCAATAAGTCGCTGATATTGACATTGGGTACAAGATTAATATGAATGGCTTCGCCCACTTGCCAGTAGTTAGACAATTGCAGCATGGCAGGACCAGATAAGCCACGGTGAGTAAATAACATTGGGCGAGGGAATGAAATGCGCTCATTAAAAGCAACCACATCGAGGCTAATACCTGCTAGAGAGGCAATCATATCACCCACTTTATCGGTAAAAGTAAACGGTACTAAGCCTGCTGAAGTAAGGATAATATCATGGCCGAACTGCTGCGCCACCTCATAGCCAAAGCCGGTGGCTCCCATGGTAGGGATAGATAAACCACCAGTAGCAATGACCAAAGAAGCACATTGAATGGTGCCTTTTGAGGTCTCGATTATAAAGCCTTGTGCTTCGCTGTCGTTAACGACGGGTTTAATCGCTATGATGTCAGTTTTTAATTGCACTTTGGCTCCCGCTTGAGCGCATTCATCGAGCAATAAGTTTAGGATGTCTTTTGAAGAGTCATCACAAAACAGCTGTCCATAGTCACGCTCATGGTAGGGAATCCCATGCTTTTCAACCAAACCGATAAACTCCCAAGGGTTATAGCGGGTTAAAGCAGATTTACAAAAATGGGCATTTTCACCGATAAAATTTTCAGGCTCCACCACATAGTTGGTAAAGTTACACCGGCCACCGCCGGACATTAATATTTTTTTACCAGCCTTATTGGCATGGTCTATGACTAATACCGAACGGCCTCTTTGAGCAGCCGTCATGGCACAATATAGACCGGAAGCACCAGCCCCTATTATGACCACATCAACAGTTACCTTGGCTTTAGGAGTAGGGGCACTTGTTGTTGCCTCATTTTTAACAAGAGATGCTTTAGCGGTAGTGTGATTAACAGTATTTTTGGTCATAAATTTGGCTTTTTAAATAATTGACAACAGAGACAGTAAAGAAATTATAGAGAGGGTATAGCGGGTATGTGTTTATAGGGGGTAACTGAGGGAATAAATGGCTATTTTGCCAATATAATAGGTTAAAAATCATAAACATTTTATGAGTTTAGACCAAATAACAGTTTACAACTGTATCAAAATCTAGTAAAACTATGGGGTGCTACAGTCATAGGGATAGGACTGAGTAAACTCACAATAAATACCTAATAATAGGCATACAAAGACAGTTGTAGGGAATAAACTAACCCTAATCTTTCAACAATAGGTCTTTCGCCTTTATCTATCGTGCTTGTTTTACCACCCTCCGCTTCATTCCCTATCACATTTTATCATGATAACAGCTCGTATGACGTTTGCTGTTATTACTATCAGTAATACCCCGTGATTTCTAGGATAGATTCACTATAAAAAAAGGACTTTATAATATGAAAAAATTCGCCACCAGTTCTGAATTTGCCGCTCAAGCCAATACCAACCCAGAGAAATATGCCCAGTTATATCAGCAGTCTATTGAGTCTGAGGAGAACAATGAGGCTTTTTGGGCCAAACGGGCAGAGTTAATTGATTGGATAAAGCCACCTACCAAAATCAAAAATGTTAATTACGATTTGGATAATTTTACAATCAAGTGGTTCGAAGATGGTGAGCTAAACGTTTCGGTCAACTGCTTAGACCGTCATCTGGTCGAGAATCCTTTTAAGCCTGCCATTATCTGGGAAGGTGATCACCCTTCATTACACAAAATTATCTCGTTTAAAGAGCTGCATTCTGAAGTCTGCCGCTTGGGCAATGCCATGCGTAAGATGGGCGTGGGCAAAGGTGATAGAGTCGTACTATATTTGCCAATGGTGCCAGAGGCTGTGGTATCTATGTTGGCCTGTGCTCGTATTGGGGCCATCCACACTGTGGTATTTGGTGGCTTCTCTGCTGAGAGCTTGGCCAGTCGTATTGTGGATAGCCAGGCCAAATTGGTTATTACTGCTGATGAAGGGGTACGTGGTGGTAGATATACTCCGCTTAAGACCAATGTCGATAAAGCTTTAGATGTCGATGGTACCGAATGTATTGAAAAAGTCATTGTCGTGCATCGTACCGGTAATTCAGTGCCAATGAGTGGTCGACGAGACGTGTGGTATCACACCGTTATTGATAATGCCAATGAGAACTGCGAACCAGAGCCAATGAACGCGGAAGATCCTTTGTTCTTATTATATACCTCAGGCTCAACTGGTAAGCCAAAAGGGGTAGTGCATACTACAGGTGGATATATCACTTATGCACTGTCGACTTTTAGAGATGTGTTTGATGTCAAAGAAGATGACGTCTTTTGGTGTACCGCGGATGTGGGCTGGATTACTGGACACAGTTATGTGACCTATGCGCCTTTGGCCAATGGCACCACTACTGTTATGTTTGAGGGGGTGCCTCAATATCCTACTTGGGCGCGTATCGGTCAAATTATTGATAAGCATGATGTGAGTATTTTATATACCGCGCCTACTGCCATTCGTGCGATGATGAAAGAAGGCGATGCCTTTGTCCGTGAGTCTAACCGTGAAAGTTTACGTCTGCTAGGTACAGTAGGTGAGCCGATTAACCCAGAAGCTTGGGACTGGTATCATACAGTAGTTGGTGAAGGACGTTGCCCTATCGTAGACACTTGGTGGCAAACAGAGACCGGAGGTATTTTGATGGCTCCGCTACCCAACTCTGTGGACATGAAGCCAGGGGCGGCGATGAATCCACTGTATGGCATTAAGCCCGCTATTGTGGATTCAGAAGGAAACGAGCTTGAAGATGCTGCAGCAGGCAACCTAATTATTACCGATGGCTGGCCAGGTCAAATGCGCACCATTTATGGTGACCACAAACGATTCTTGGAAACCTATTACACCACTTATCCTGGCAGCTATTTTACCGGTGATGGTGCAATGCGTGATGAAGAAGGTCATTATTGGATTACAGGTCGTGTGGATGACGTGCTTAACGTATCGGGTCACCGTATTGGTACTGCCGAGATTGAAAGTGCGTTGGTATCGCATCCTGCCGCTGCAGAGACTGCCATTGTGGGTATGCCTCATGAGTTAAAAGGGCAGGGTATTTGCGCTTATATCATCTTAAGACATGGTGAGGAAGACACCGAGAGATTACGTGGCGAATTAAACCGTCATGTGCGTGCTGAAATTGGTCCTATCGCCAACCTTGACACCATTTATATCGTGGAAGCCCTGCCGAAGACCCGTTCTGGTAAGATTATGCGCCGTATCTTACGTAAGCTTGCTGCTGGCGAGTTTGAGGGTCTGGGTGATACCTCAACCTTGGCAGAAGCCAGTGTGGTTGATGATTTAATCAAAACGGTTAAATCTGCTTAAGTCATTTACAATAGGCTATTCAAAGTTGGCTAATGGTTAAAAAATTACTTAGTCTCAAGATATCGGAAACCACTGTCTATAAGTAGGCAGTGGTTTTTTGTATAAATGTGACCTATTAATTTGCAGTATTAAAAAGTTAGAGCATGTATGATAAACCTCTCATTATGAGTACATAAAGTACGAACTTTTTTGTTTATTACGAATATAAGATATCCCAAATTTTAACTGATACTGATTTAATCATTATTAAAATTGGCACTGATTTAATTAGGATTAATTTAATTGATTCTTACTTAATTGCAGCGTACTTAAATAAAAATCATTAGTAAGATACTATGCACATATAGGCTCATGACTGAGCCGCTTACTGGACTACCTGCTATTCACTCCTTAATCTTCTACCTACTGTAAATACTGTTATCTATATGACTGAAAATTTAAAACCAACAACTGCTTATGACATTCAAAACTTATCTGATGCCACGCCTAAAATAGCCATTATTGGTGCCGGTCTTACTGGGCTAATGATCTCTCATTTACTTGAACAAGCTTTCGTCTCACAAAACCGAGCTCTCAATATTGTAATTTTTGAAAAGTCAGCTGGGGTGGGGCGTTTGGCCACACGGTATAAGAATCCTGAAGTTAACCGCGACCAACAATGGCAATTTGACTTTGGCGCTCAGTTTTTTACCGCCAAATCACAAAGCTTTCAAGATTATTTGCAGCCTTGGTTGGCGCAAGGAGTGATTGAGCCTTGGCTGGCCAAAACAGCAACCCTTAACAGTACAACAGAACCGTCAGAAATACAGATAACCGGTCAATGGGAGAGTGATCAGCCGCGTTATATTGGCAGCCCAAAAATGACCAGTTTTGGTCGACATTTGGCAGCGGTATTAAAGCACACTGAGATTCATTACAAAACCAGAGTCGCTCCATTAAAACCGTCCGAGCAAACCATAGAGCATACTCAGTCTAATAATAAAACTTGGTTAGTAGATATTGAGGGCAATGATTTGGGTGTCTTTGATTGGGTCATCTGTACAGCGCCACAGCAGCAGGCTATTGAGCTTTTGCAGCAGACAGACTTTGTGCATCTAGACCATATCAAGCAGCCGAAAATGCTCGCGTGTTATACCTTAATGTTGGGTTGGGAGTCGTTATCTGATTTACCGCAAACCCTCAGTCATGCTCAGTGGGATGTGCTTCAAGTCAATGAGGCAGATGCCATTGTCAATCGAGTGTTTGTTGAACATCATAAGCCAGGAAGAGAGGCTATGTTACCGAGTATAACGGTGCATGCCACCAATCAATGGTCAGAGGCTCAGGTTGATGAGGATATGACTGTGGTAAAAAACCAACTGTTGCGAGCGGTGCACTCATTACTGGATTGGAAGGACGAGACTGCACCGAAACTAGTAGACTGCCACCGTTGGCGTTATGCGGCGACTAAGCACACTAATGACAATGAATCTTCTGAAATCAGTTATGTCGATGATAATAAACAATGGGTTGTTACTGGTGATTGGTGCGATGAAGGTCGTATAGAAAGTTGCTTTAAAACAGCTACTAACGTGGTGCAAACTATCGCAGGCTAGAAGCTGTCAGTTTAAGGCTCTATGAATCACCAAAATCAGCAGCCACAAAAAAAGGCGAGGGAAACCCTTCGCCTTTTTTAAGGACTTTTATTTGTGATTTTTATTCAAAGCCCTGAATTTTTGATGCTTGAAAAATAATCTGTATCAAGCTTATTCTGCATTTTCACGCCATTGCAACAGGTCAACAACGTCTTGTTGAATCCCTGCTTTTAAGGCCTCTAAGCCATCATATTTACGTTCATCATGTAAATGATGCAAGAATCTAACTTGTAGCGTTTTGCCATACAAGTTACCTGAGAACTCAGGGAAGAATACTTCAAGCCGCCAGTCATTAGGCTTATCAACGGAAGGACGAACTCCAATATTAGCGGTACCAAATAGGCTGTGCTCAAGTAGCCCAGCAATGCCAGTTTTACCTTCATTCGCTAAGTTATCAAAGGCATGAGGGATTACTTTACCCTCTGCATCTAATACCACCACATCGACACCATACACACCATGTAGAGCGGGGCGTATTCTGTTTAACTCGATATTGGCAGTCGGGAAGTCCAAAGTACGTCCAATTTTGTCACCACCGACCACTTCGCCAGTTATCGTATAGTCACGGTTTAACAAATGAGCAGCCGTCTTTAAGTCGCCTTTCGCAAGTAGCTCGCGTATTCTGGTAGAGCTAATGCGGTTGTCTTGGAGCGTTAAAGGTGCTTTTTCGGCAACGGCTTGGGTATCAGTGATAGTTTGTAGATTAGTCACTGGCAATCCATAATTGCGTAGGAACTCACTGTCTCCAGTGCGGTCATGACCAAACTTAAAGTCATCGCCTAAGACCAGAGACTTGACGCGTAAATGATGTATTAGCATATCGGCAAATTGAGCGGCCGATAAAGAGCGAAAGGCTTCATCAAATTTAGCAATCACCACTGTATCTATACCAAACTCTGAAAGTAGTGACAGTTTCTCATCTTGTGAGGTTAATCGAGCAGGGGCAGCAAGAGGGTCTGACTTTAGTTGAGCGAAATATTCGCGCGGCTGTGGCTCAAAAATCATTACCATGGTAGCCAATTGCTGCTCACTAGCACTGGTCTGTAGCTGTTTTAACATGGCTTGATGGCCGAGATGAACACCATCGAAATTCCCAATAGTCAATACATTGTCACAGTCTAAAGTGCTATGGCTATTACCAGCATTGATTGTGGCCAAGTCTAAAAAAATTGTTTTCATAAAGCCTTATCGATAAACACGAAGAGAGTTGTAAGCTACTTTTGATAAACAGCTAATTGGATAAATTGAACAGATAACGCTACACAAAGCGGACTAAAAATTATAGTCTAAAGCTGCTAATTGATAGATAATTACTGCCCATTATAATGTAAAATTGACCTTATTGAGGCTCAAAATGAACTCAATGTCTATTTTATGAGAAATAAGTTTATGACCAATACCTTTCAGAGTGCTACGCAACCTTCATCTGATCCTTCATATTTGCATAGCACGACACAAAATCCCACCCAAACCTATCACATCCGTTTAGCACAGCCTGCAGATTTGCCTGAAATTGTAGACATTTATAATCAAAGTATACCAGCCAAAGCCTCAACAGCAGACCTAGAGCCGGTGAGTATTGAGGATAGACAGGCTTGGTTTAATGAGCATCTTACTCAGCCGAATCGTCCTATTTATGTGCTGATTAATCAGGCCAGTACGACTGAAGAAATCATGGCATGGGGCAGCTTCAGTGATGTAAAAAGTCGGTCGGCCTATAACATTAGTAGTGAAATTAGTATTTATGTCGGCAATCAATACCAAGGTCTTGGTTTGGGTAGCTTTTTTTTAAAATGGATGATGGCCGAAGCACCTGAACTCGGTATTCAGAATGTTTTAGCACTTATATTTGGCCATAATCAGCCCAGTTTGGCTCTGTTTAAAAAATATGGTTTTGAGCATTGGGGCACATTGCCCAAAGTGTGCGATATGCAGGATTTCATTGCAGATATCGTTATATTAGGTAAATCACTGACTGCGAACCACAAACCGTTTAGCTCTCAGACTCTCCTGTAGCCGTTACAATGCTTAAATCGTTCTGTTACGGCATTTAGAGAGGCTGTATGGCTATCACATATTAAAGAAACTACAGGTTTTTAGTGTTGTCTTCGCGGTGTATTCTCTTTAGGTAGCTTCTCTGCCACCTTACCAATGGTGAGACCTTGTACCAAAATCGAGAAGATAACAATCGCATAAGTTAACGCCAGTAAGATGTCTCTTTCAGGTCCGCTAGGCAACTGTAATACCAAAGCGATTGATATACCGCCACGCAGGCCACCCCAAGTCAATACCTTCCATGCCCCTTCAGGTAAATCAAGCTGCTTGTGCAAGCTTTTGGTGGTTAGACCGACCACCACAAAGCGTGCCGCCAAAGCGATAATAATGCCAAGAATAGCCGCTACAAAGATATTGAGAGAATAGGCAATAACCACGACCTCTAAGCCAATTAAGACAAACAAAAGGGCGTTTAATATTTCGTCAATAAGCTCCCAAAATAAGTCAATATAATGACGGGTCTCATCACTCATTGCCAAAGCACGACCTCGGTTACCCACCATCAGCCCCATAACGACCATCGCTAGCGGACCTGAAAGATGGTAGTGACTGGCCAAGGCGTAACCGCCCAATACCCCAGCTAAGGTCAATAAAACCTCTTCTTGATAGCTGTTAATACTTTTAAGCAAGTAATATAAAATACCACCTAAGACGAAGCCAAATAAAATACCGCCCCCTGCTTCAACCGCAAGGGTGTGGAAGACATATGAGGCGCTAGGGATGTCACCACTGGCCAATATGCCCAGTAAGATAACGAATATCACCACGCCAATCCCGTCATTAAATAAGGATTCACCGGCAATAACAGTCTCTAAACTTTTAGGCGCACCTGCTGAAGCCAAAATTCCCATCACTGCGATAGGATCTGTGGGGGAGATTAGAGCACCAAATAGCAAGCACCAGATAAACCCTAATTCAAAGCCAACCAAGGGCATAATAAAGTAAACCGCCAGCGCAATTAATAAGGCGGAAACGATAGTACCCAAACAGGCCAGCACTCCAATAGGCAGTTTATAGTCTTTTAAATCATTAATATTCACATGCAAGGCGCCAGCAAACAGCAGCATAGAAAGCATGCCATCGAGCAGCACTTCAGTGAAATCTAATTCAGCCAGCAGTCCTTTTTCATAGTCAATTAACTCATCGAACCCCATTAAGCCTAGAAAAATGGCCACGATAGACAATACTAAAGAGATGACCATCACCCCGATGGTGGTTGGCAAACCAATAAAACGCTTATTAATATAAGCAAGTAGGGCGGTCAGGCTCAAAAATATGGCACTGATTTCTAATATCGTAAGTCCTGATGCGTGCTCCATGGTGTTAACTTTCATCCTGTATTTGTGGTTGAATTCAACGGTCGTACGCTAATGGCTATGGCTTGTTTTTTGTACTATTTTTGCTGGACGCTAGTATTACTCGTGCTGATGGTTTTGCTATTGCGACCATCAATAAATCGTATAGACGTTGTCACACTATTATCGGTCAGGGTTATCCTCTTCAGTAATAACAGGTGCATCTTTGTCATGTGAGAACATACCCAATAAGCCTGATCTCTTTTTAGGTTTTTCCGTTTCAGCTGAAGAAGTAGACTTAACACTGCTGTTAGGTACCAAATCACCCTCAGGTGGCATCACCGCTTCGTTTCTCTTATTGTCTTCAACCACTTTGGCATCAGGATCAAAAGTTTCAGCCTCAAAATCTCCTTTAACTGAATTCAATTTGCCCTGATTTTTGGATTTCGCTTTTTCCCCAGAGTCAGCAAACATAGGTTCAGTCGTTTCTACGCCTTCACGGGGTAAGCTATGTTCAAAGATACTTCCCAGCGGAATATCCAACTCATTTTTGGCATGATTTTCGGTGTTTTTAAAGCGATCAACCAATAGGTTTAACCAAGGGGTGTCCATATTGTCACTTACCTCATCAAGCTCATCTTTGATAGGTAATGGGTAAGGTAGGGTACGGTAAAAATCCCATAACGTGATATGGTCCAAATCTCTTTTTAGTACATAGTTTCCTTTTTCAGTAACGGTAATCAAATTGCTGTCTAATAAATAGTTCAGATAAGTGAACCATTTTGGCAGCTCTTTACGACCTAGAACACTGCGCAGCTCTTCTTCGCTAGTTGACTGACCTTCTTGATAGCGATCATGAATTAGATTTAGCATGTCGAGTAGACTAAGAAGAGGATGACGAGGGTACACTTCTTTGGTCGCAAAAATAGTTAAGGTATAACTAATTTCCACACCCAATAAGATAATGTTCCAAGACAAATAAATCCATAATAAGAAAATAGGCAGGGCAGCAAAGGCACCATAAATGGCTTCATAACTGGTGAAGTTGGTCATGACAATACCAAATGAGTACTTCAGCAGTTCAAAGGTAACCGCCACAAAGACACCGGCTATAGCTGCATTTTTTAACGGAACTTTTGCTTTGGGAATAAACCAGTACATGCCGATGAAACCTGCGATAGTTATCGCAAACGACACCAACTGAATCCAGAAGTTCCAGTCAATCCCATAACCGCCAATTTGCTGGTTTAAAAAACTTAAGCTTTGAACCGTACTTGAGACGATAAAAGCCGTTCCTAATACTAAGGGACCCAAGGTAATAATGGTCCAATAGCGGACAATACTTTTCACCCCACCAGAGCGATCTTCAACGCGCCAAATTTGGTTGAAAGCACGTTCAATGGTGGTCAAGGTCATTATGCTGGTGACAAATAAAGCCATCGCACCTATGGCAGTCAAGTTACTTGATTTCTCAGCAAAGTCATTCAGATATTGAGAAACTTGTAATCCTGACTGAGGCAGCAAGTTGCTATAGATTAAATCAGAGATTTGCTCGCGTACCGATTCTAATGCGGGTATTGATGACAAAATCATCAATAAAACCGTTAAAATAGGGACAATTGATAATAGTGTGGTATAGGTCAATGAAGCCGCTTTTTGTTGGCTATCGTCCTCAATAAAGTTGCGAATTAAGAAACGCAAAAAGTTAAACCAAGTCTTGTCGTAAAATGGCAGCTTTTTTAACAGGTTTTCCATATCAGAATCATTATATTAGTGTAGTGAAAGATAAGAGGGGCACTAAAAGCGCATAGTTTACCAAATATTGATAATCAAAATGTGAAGAATGTTTGTGTCTTAATGATATGATATCGTTAACTTAGAATGAGTTAGACACTTATTATGTTCGTATTTAGTATTAAGGCACTGACTACACAAAAATAGCCCCTTTTAAACGGTAGCCTCTTTTTATGAAACTAATTATTCTTAAATTAGAAGTGCCGAACCAACAATGTTGAATTGAAAGTACTGAATTAGAAGTGTCCAACCAAAACTATTAGATTCAAATGCGGCGCTAAATCTTGAAACTAAGTGTTGTACCCCTTGTTCAAGCTCTATTATAGAGCAATAACAATTTAAAATAATCGGAAGTGAAGTCTTATGACAAATGACAATGTCTCTATCCCCTCTACTGAAGGCAGCTATGTATTGGTGTTGTACTACTCGCAACATGGTACAACCAAAGAGATGGCTTATGCTATCGCACAAGGTATTGAAGAGGCGGGCATGACCGCTCGAATTCGTACAGTACCCACTGTGGCAGTAGAAACCACAGTCGCTAAACCGGCCATCCCCGATGAAGGTGACTTGTATTGCACCATGTCTGATCTAAAAAACTGCTCTGGCCTTGCTTTAGGAAGTCCGACCCATTTTGGTAATATGGCAGGCTCAATGAAGCATTTTTGGGACAGTACCGTGACCTTATGGTTGGCTGGTAATTTACAAAATAAACCAGCCACGGTCTTTACCAGTACCGGTTCAATGCATGGCGGACAAGAGACCACATTACTAACGATGATGATGCCTTTGTTGCACCACGGTATGATGATCTTGGGAGTGCCTTATTCAAATCCTGAGTTAAGTCGCACCAATCGTGGGGGTACGCCTTATGGTTCAACGCATGTCAGCGGCAGCGCTCACGACCAACCAGTGACCAAAGATGAGCGCAGCTTAGCAATTGCTCAAGGTCGTCGTCTTGCTAGTGCTGCCAAAGCGCTAGCTAATGCTAAGTGGTTGTAATATATGGCTAAGAGAGAGGTGCTGGATAGAAGTAGTCCAGAGAACATAGCCCTTATTGCTAAGTTACAATCAAGACTACGGATGAGTTGGATCGCTTGGCTGGTCTATCGCGGTATCGGCTTACCTGTGCTGTTAGGCCTGTTACTGGCGACCCAGCCTGATGTCATCGGAGGTATCGCTTGGCAACTGCTGTGGTTGATTCCAGCGCTTATCGTCACGCCTTGGGTAATCAAAGGTAAATCGCCTTATGCTCTGCTAATGAGTAGTATGCTGACCTTGGTTTACTTAGGTGCCAGCGGCGTTACTTTATTCTCTAGGTTTTATGACAGCGGCAGTAGTGTGATGTGGGTCTATGCCATAGATCTGATACTTATTCTGCTTATCAATGTTTGGTTATTTAAATTATTAAAGCGCTTACCGTCAATGAATGACAAGTTTAAAGACCCACTATGATCTTATACTAAACAAGTTTTTAATATAAATTTATTAATTGCTATAACGTAATAAGTCAAAATTTTTTTATTAATTTTAAGCTCAGTTCAGCCCTAAGGGCGGACTGGGCTTTTTTTATATTAGACCCAAAAATGAACTTGACTCCAAAATATGAATTGAGATGACTTCTGGACTTGGTTAAACATGTGTAATAGTATGAATGTATTGATGCATATTTGTAATAATATGTGAAATAATATTTCTCTAAGATTAAAAACAATAACCAACAGGATAGTACTCATGAAATTACTTCCCACTTTATCTGCGATGACACTCGGCATGCTAATAATGACCGGTTGCTCTACATCGTCGGATGAAGCATCAGATGTCGAATCTGCTACGGTCACCGATACTAAATTTATCACCATTGGTACAGGCGGTGTCACTGGTACTTATTATCCGACAGGTGGTGCTATTTGCCGTATGGTAAAAGCGGCAGAAACGCCCATTCGTTGTTCCGTCGAGTCAACGGGTGGCTCAGTTTATAATGTAAACACCATTAAAGCAGGTGAGTTAGATTTTGGCATCAGCCAAAGTGATACTGCTTATCAAGCTTACAATGGTGAAGGTAAATTCAGTGAGGCCCCTGTTAAAGAGTTACGTAGTATATTAGCTATTTATCCAGAGCTTTTAGCACTAGTGGTTCGTCAAGATTCTAATATCGCAACCTTAGCTGACCTTAAGGGCAAGCGTATCAATATTGATGTGCCGGGTAGTGGTACACGTATGACGACCGAGGCAATATTTGAAGCTTCTGGAATTAGTTTGGACGATTTAGCGCTTGTAAATGAGCTAAAATCTTCTGAAGGTCCAACCATGCTTAAAGATAAGAAAGTAGACGGTTACTTTGGTATGTTTGGTCATCCTACTGCCAATATTAAAGATGCAGCTAATTCTGTAGATATTGATTTGGTGCCTATTGAAGGCGCTGTTATTGATAAGCTTATTGCAGACAACCCTTATTATGCTAAAGGGATGATTTCAGCTTCAGACTATCAGGGTATAGATCAAGACGTACCAAGTATTGGGGTTAAGGCAGTATTGGTAACCCGTGATGATATGGCTGATGATGCGGTAACTGCGATTACCCAAGCTGTACTAGATAATTTTGATGAATTTAAGGACGCACATCCTGCCTATAAAAATATTACTAAAGAGTCTTTACTTGAAGGCTTAGCAGTGCCACAACATCCTGCCGCTATAGCAGTATTTGAAAAAGCGGGAATTGTTTCGGCTAATGCTCAGTCATAAAATTATTTGTGATGCGTTAACTTTATGAATAAGCACAGGTTTATCGGCCTGTGCTTATTTTTTTGAAAAAGTCTCTCGGAGAATGCTATGAACAACTATCCTTCACAAGATATGGTCGTAGATGATGCCAATATCGATAACGCAGATGTCTTAGAAGGCAAGCGTGTTCTACCCACCAATTCCCTCGGTTATATAATTATTGGTGTCATTGCTTTCTTATGGTCATTTTTTCAACTGTATGTTGTACTAATCCCATTTAACGATGTATTTATTAGATCCATTCATTTAGCCTTTGCATTGCTAATGACTTTTTTGATGTACCCAATGTTTCGTACAAAAAAAACAATGTCTAGTATTCCAATTTGGAACTATGCACTTGGTTTGATGGCTGCGGCTACCGCGTTATATATTTTCATTTTTTACGATGCGCTTAATGCTCGCTCCGGTGCTTGGATAGCGATGGATGTCTGGGTAGCGTTGGCAGGTATTTTACTGTTACTGATGGCTTCTCGCCGAGTTTTAGGGCCGGCGCTGGCCATTATTGCCATTGTATTTTTAGGTTATGTTAAATTTGGCCAAATTATGCCGGATATGATTGCGCATAAAGGGGCCAGCATTAATAAAATGATGGGACAGATGTTTCTGACCACAGAGGGTATCTTTGGGGTACCACTAGGGGTGAGTGCCAGCTATGTATTTCTCTTCGTTTTATTTGGGGCGCTACTAGAGAGGGCCGGGGCAGGTAAGTACTTCATTGATTTGGCTTATGCGGCATTGGGCCGTTTTGATGGCGGACCTGCTAAGGCTTCGGTTGCCGCATCTGGGATGATGGGGATTATCTCAGGTTCGTCTATTGCCAATACAGTGACTACAGGCACTTTTACCATTCCTTTGATGAAGCGATTGGGGTTTCCTGCGCATAAGGCGGCTTCAGTGGAAGTTGCAGCGTCGACCAATGGTCAGTTAATGCCACCAATCATGGGAGCGGCAGCATTTATCATCGCCGAGTTTTTGGGTATGGATTATGCGGGCGTGATTATGGCAGCAGCAATTCCTGCTTTTGTCAGTTATATCGCCTTATTTTATATCGTTCATTTGGAAGCCAAAAAGTTAGGCATTAAAGGGGAAGCTAAAGATCGCTTGCCACAAGTGTGGGGGGTATTCATTAGCGGATTGCATTTCTTGCTACCAGTATTCTACTTAATGTATACCTTAATCGTTTTGCGTATGTCGCCACAGCGGGCCGCCTTTAATGGTATCTTAGTATTGATGGCCATTATGGTTGTCCAGCCCTTTGTTAAGTCGTTATGGACTAAAAAAAGCTTAAATCTTTCCGAAAACTTAAACACAGTGATAAATGATCTTGTTGTTGGCATGGTCAATGGCGCTAAGAACATGGTACCTATTGCCATTGCTACCGGGGTGGCAGGTATTGTTGTTGGCTCAGTTACGCTCACAGGTATTGGCTTAATTTTAGCCGATGTAATCGAAGTGCTGTCGCATGGCTATATACTGGCAGTGCTAGTATTAACAGCAGTGGTGTGTCTAGTGCTTGGTATGGGTTTGCCCACTACTGCAAACTATATTGTGATGGCGTCTCTAACTGCACCAGTTATCTTAGGATTGAGTGGAGATTTAGGGTATCTAGTCCCAGCAATTGCGGCTCACCTGTTTGTGTTCTACTTTGGTATTTTAGCCGACGATACCCCTCCCGTAGGTATGGCAGCTTATGCAGCGGCAGGTATTGCTAAATCCGATCCTATTAAAACGGGTATTCAAGGTTTTGCTTATGATATTAGAACTGCCATTTTACCGTTTATGTTTTTCTTTAACTCTAAACTGTTGTTAATCGATGGGGTAGATCCTACTAATCCTAAAGATCCTGCGGGTTGGCAGTGGATTACCAATCCTTTCGAGATTGGTCTTATTTTTTCTATGGCAGTGTTTGGTATGTTGGCTTTTTCGTCAGCAACACAGCGTTGGATACGGGTCAAAACCAATGGGTTAGAGGTTGTTTTATTGATAGCGATTACTTTGCTACTGATGATACCCAACGTCATTCAAAGTTGGCTTAACTTACCGTATGAGTACATCAGTTATGCAATCGGCTTAAGCTTGTATGCGGTAATATATGGGTTGCAAATGAGACGGCATAAAACACAGTTGGCTATTTTGAAAGCGGCTTAATAAAATAACGCTGATATAGTAATCAAAATATTTTTCGAATAAAGTGCTGTAAGGCTAGAGTAAAAATCTCATAAAGAGTGCAAATAATGAACGCATAAAAAGGCCCCCATAAATCTATGGGGGCCTTTTCAATAACAAGACATAAAGTATTGGTTAGAAAGGTAACCTATAAAAAGTTAGCTTATAAAAAGGCGATTAACGAACTTTAGTCAATGCCATTTCCATTCTTTTACCATCATTAACCTGAGCAACTTTCACCGGTAAATAGTCTAAGCTAGGTGCCAACCAGAAGCTAGTTGAACGGTCACTGTCCTCATGAATACGGTCAACACGAATGGTATCAAAAGTACCTGCTGGTACGGTCACTTTGGTATTGCCTACTTTTTTGAAAGGTGTTTTTTCTACTTTGTCTTTTTTGACCATGTAGTAGTTACCGGTAAATTTACCGGTTAATAGATCTTGTCTGATTTGGGCTTCCAGACTTAAGTCATCAAAAGCTCTATTGGGTGCTGATAAATTAACGGTCTTACCACGGTAAGTACTGGCAACTTTTTTGCCAGAGTCGCTAAATTTCATATTATGGGTATTACCGATACCGAATACTTTATAAGCGGTACTGGCACTGGTTGGGATAATATTGTTACCACTTAAGCTAAAGGTACTGCTTTGATTCGCTGTAGCCACACCGGCCACTCTGGCATTTACTTTATAGTTCCAAGAGTTGCCTGACTTGGTTAAAGTACGGGTGGCAGTACCTTTATATTTATTTTCAACAGTGAAAGAATAGTCTGCAGTTGAAGGGGTTAACGCGGTTGAAGCCATACCTGCAGTTGAAGCCACTGCTGTTGCCGTTGCTAAACTCACGCCAGCAACAATTTTTTTCGCTCTCATATTTTTTAATTTGTTAAACATATTTTTGCCCTTAATTTATTTCTTTTCTTTAAGTTGTTATCAATGAGATAGGTCACTCATTAATAGATTTCTCTCTATTGAAGCGAAAACCTATTAAAGTTAACTATACTCTATATATGGTCATACCTTGTTACATTTCCAAGGGCAGTATTGAAGGTATTTTGTTAGCATTTCTTACTGAAAGAGTCGATTTATTATCAACAGAAAGCCATTCAGAAAATATAAAAGACAGCCTAAGCTGCCTTTTATATCTAGAATGAACGTAGTGAGCAAATATAAAGCCTAGTGACCGCCACCGTTAATAGTGCGTACCATTTCTTCAACCATTTTCTTGGCATCACCAAAGATCATCATGGTCTTATCTAAATAGAATAGCGGGTTGTCTAGTCCAGCATAACCGGTACTCATAGAGCGCTTGATTACCATAACCGTTTGCGCTTTTGAGGCTTCAAGGATGGGCATACCAAAGATTGGAGAACCTGGGTCATCTTTAGCAGAAGGGTTAACCACGTCGTTGGCACCAATAATTAACACCACATCTGTACTTGGGAAGTCTGAGTTAATCTCATCCATCTCCAAAATGTCATCATAAGGCACATCTGCTTCAGCAAGCAGTACGTTCATATGACCTGGCATACGACCCGCAACAGGATGAATGGCAAAACGAACATTGACGCCTTGTTCCTTTAGAAGCTCATACAGTTCTTTCACCGCATTTTGCGCACGGCCTTGGGCCATACCATAACCTGGAACAATAATAACGTCACTGGCGTTACTCATTAAGAAGCCCGCATCTTCAGCAGAGCCAGACTTGTAAGTTTTTGGTGCGCCATCATCGCTACCGGCGACAGCAGCGGTTGAACCCATTCCACCAAACAATACGTTTAATAATGAGCGGTTCATAGCCTTACACATGATGTAAGATAAAATCGCACCTGATGACCCTACCAACGAGCCGGCAATAATCAACATTGAGTTGCCTAAGGTGAAACCGATACCTGCTGCTGCCCAACCCGAGAAAGAGTTAAGTAGAGACACAACCACCGGCATATCACCGCCACCAATTGGGGCAATCCACATCCAGCCAAATAACACTGCAAATACTGTCATGGCGTAAAATGCTGGCATAGACTCAGTGACGAAGTACCAGCCACCACAAGCAACCATAGCCACAAAAAGAATCAACTGTAAGGGCTTAACCCAGCCGCCATTGACAGTTTTAGCCCATTTCTTAGCGCCTAATTTGCCGAAGGCAAACACTGAGGCGGAGAAAGTAATGGCACCGATAAAGCAACCAATGAACAGTTCAACACGAGCAATTGTGCTGTGTTCGTGTGTGCTGTTAAGCACAGTGGCTAGGGCGATAGCGACCGCAGCCAAACCAACAAAAGAGTGCATTAATGCCACAGTTTCCGGCATTTCGGTCATGGCAACGGTTTTCGCTTTCCACATACCGACTAAAGCACCTAAAATCATTGCACCGATGATAAGCCAAAGCACAGGACCTTCCGCTAAGAAGAAGGTAGTAATGACGGCAATGGCCATAGCAGCCATACCAAAGCGATTACCACGAATGGCCGTTTTTGGGCTAGATAGACCGCGTAATGTAAGAATAAACAATACAGCGCCTATTAAATAGAACCAATCAGCGTGAGCAGCAATCCAGTTCATTTGAGTTAATTCAGGATTCATGCGTCACCTCCTTTTTGATCAGCCGCTGTGTTTACTTTTTTCGCTTTAGGTTTGAACATGGCAAGCATACGCTCAGTTACTGCAAAACCACCAAAAATATTAATACTGGCTAAAAACACAGCGAAGGCACCCAATAAGCTGGTCACTGAAATGGCATTGCCATCAATATGAACCGTTTGTAGCATCGCACCCACGATAACGATACTTGATAAGGCATTGGTTACTGCCATTAAAGGGGTGTGAAGGGCAGGGGTAACGCCCCAAACAACGTAATAACCCACAAATACGGCCAATACAAAGATGGTAAATATGGCCACGAATGGGGTAGCACCAGTTACGGCAACGCCCAGTGGTGCGGTTGCTAATAAAGTAGCAAGCATAATCTTCTCCTAAGATCTTTCTGAAATATTCATGTTTAGCTTTTTGGATTATTTTCGACAGCGCAGAGGCTTTAGTCAGCAATATTTGCCTGATTTATCAAACCTTTATCTACGCTGTAAACGCACCTCACCACTATGGGTCACTGCTAAAGCTCCCTGAATTTCATCTTCAAGGTTAATCGTTAAGGCATTGTTGTTGTCTTTATCAAATAAAGTGGTAATAAAGTTCACTAAGTTATTGGCATATAAGTCAGAGGACTGCGCCGCTAAGCTTGCTGGAATGTTGGCGGCGCCGATGATACGTACGCCATTTCCTGTGACAATGGTCTCTCCAGAGACAGTACCTTCAACGTTACCACCTGAGCTTGCGGCCATATCGATTAATACTGAACCTGCTTTCATTTTGTCTAGTGTCGTTTTATGCACTAATCTTGGCGCATTACGACCTGGAATCTGAGCTGTGGTAATAACAATATCTGCATTTGAGACCGCTTTATCGACTACGGCAGCCTGATCTTTCATGTATTGCTCAGAAGGGGTCCAAGCATAGCCGCCTGTTGATTTAGCCTTTTCTTTTTCCTCATCGCTCATCGGTACATCTAGCCATTTGCCACCCAACGACTCCACTTGCTCTTTGGCTGCGGGACGTAGGTCACTGGCTTCAACCACAGCGCCCAAACGCTTAGCAGTAGCAATGGCTTGAAGACCAGCCACACCCACCCCTAAGATAACCACTTTGGCAGGCTTAACCGTACCAGCCGAGGTCATAAACATTGGGAAGGGACGGGCGTACTCATTGGCCGCCATCAGTACTGCTTTATAACCGGCTAAGTTGGCTTGGGAGGACAGTACGTCCATGTTTTGCGCACGAGATAGTGTGCGGGGTAGTAGCTCCATCGCATAGGCAGTTACCCCTTGTTGCGCATAGTTGTCTAACTGATCATTGCGGTAAGGGTCAAGCATACCGATGACGATGCTACCGGTAGACAGTTGAGCGATCTGCTCTGCGGTTAAGTTTTGAACCACACAAATAATGTTTGCTTGAGACAATACTTCAGATTCGCTGGCGACTTTAGCGCCGGCATTGAGATAAGCGGTATCATCATAATAGGCATGTTGACCTGCACCAGATTCAATAATCACGTCATGGCCAAGCTTAATAAGTTTTTTTACTGAGTCGGGCGTAATTGCAACGCGTCCTTCAAATGCCTGCTTGGCTTGAATTGTGCCTATTATCATGTTCGCTCCTAGCTTAATTAATGGATGTAAATTTTGGCTTTATTCACATAAGGTCATCTAAACATCTAACCTTCCTTGATGAAAACATCTGGTTTATAGTCATAGAACTAAAGGTTATCAATTTAATAAATGGCTAAGTGAATACCATCACGGGAATTTATTATAGGAATATAAATTAAAAAAATTCATCGTAGAAATATGACCGACCAGTTAAATTTAATCAAAAACTTTAATTTATGTACTTTTCGAAAGTTAACGTGAAACATAACACAAGGTTATCTATAAATGCGAGAAAAAATTGCTCTGAATGACTCACTATAAAATCAAATAGGTGATTAGTTATTGATAGCAATTAGTCATGGTCGACTTAAACTTGTTAAACTATATAAATTAAAAGTTTTGGATTAGGTTAAAACCACAAAATAAATAAATTGAGGATAAAATTATGTACTTTGTATTGTCTCCCGCAAAAAGTCTAAATGAGAGCGATGAGATACCTGTTAATCTGGGCAGCCACTACAGTCAGCCACAGCTCATTGAGCATGCGCAAGAATTGATGAAAGTATTAAAGTCTAAAGAGCCTGTAGATTTACAGGAGTTGATGAGTATTTCTGATGATTTGGCTCAGCTAAATGCACAAAGAAATCAACAGTGGTCATGGATTGATACCAGTCCGTTTACTCAAGACAATGCCAAAGCGGCTGGCTATTTATTTGACGGCGATGTGTATACCGGTCTTGATATGTATAATTTAGATAAAGAGACAGTGATTTATCTTAATGAACATTTGGGTATCTTGTCAGGACTATATGGGGTACTAAAACCACTAGATTTAATTCAACCTTATCGTCTTGAGATGGGTACTAAGCTTGAAAACGAGCGCGGCGATAATCTGTATCAATTCTGGGGTGAACATATTACTGAGGTGATTAACCAAAGAATGGGTCAAGCTGCTGAGCAGGGCGAAGACAATGTGTTGATTAATCTAGCGTCTAATGAATACTTTAAGTCAGTAAAGAAAAAGTCATTACAAGCGCAGATTATTACACCGCGATTTGAAGATGAAAAAAGTGGCAAGTATAAAGTGATCAGCTTCTATGCCAAAAAAGCACGTGGTTTGATGGTGAAATACGCCGCTGACAATAAAATAACTCAGGCAGAGGACTTAAAAAACTTTGATTTGGCAGGTTATTATTATGTGGAAGAACTGTCTGATGAGCATAACTGGACATTTAGACGGGATGAGGCTGATCAATAACCTTAAGTTTTGTAAGTTATAAGCAAGCACTTAGACAATAAAAAACCCCGATAAGCAATTGCCTATCAGGGTTTCGTTTGCCAGTTACGCCTTTAGCGTATCATGAACAATTAAGGGGAAGGGGGACGATTACATCATGCCGCCCATACCACCCATGCCGCCCATACCACCAGCACCCATGCCAGCCATAGCGTCATTGTCTTCTGGCTTATCTGTGATCATGGCTTCAGTAGTAAGCATCAGGCCAGCAACAGAAGCTGCGTGCTCTAACGCTGAACGAGATACTTTAGCTGGGTCAAGGATACCCATCTCTAGCATATCGCCGTATACGCCAGTCGCTGCGTTATAACCGAAGTTACCAGAACCATTTTTCACTTCGTTAACTACCACAGAAGCTTCATCACCTGCGTTAGTAACGATTTGACGTAGTGGTGCTTCCATTGCACGGCGTAAAATGTTGATACCCGCGTTTTGGTCATCGTTGTCGCCTTGTAGATCAGCTAATGCATTTAAAGCACGAACCATAGCAACACCACCACCAGGTACCACACCTTCTTCAACCGCAGCGCGAGTCGCATGTAGCGCATCATCTACACGGTCTTTCTTCTCTTTCATAGCGGTTTCAGTAGCTGCGCCCACTTTAATAACGGCAACACCACCTGATAATTTGGCCACACGCTCTTGTAGTTTTTCTTTGTCATAATCTGAAGTAGATTCTTCGATTTGACGGTTGATAGACTCAACGCGTGATTCGATTTCAGCTTTAGAGCCAGCACCATCAACGATCACAGTGTTTTCTTTACCAACAGTTACTTTCTTAGCAGTACCTAAGTGTTCGATAGTCGCGTTTTCTAAGCTTAGACCCACTTCTTCAGAGATAACCGTACCACCAGTTAAGATAGCGATGTCTTGTAGCATTGCTTTACGACGGTCGCCAAAACCTGGTGCTTTAACCGCACAAGTTTTCAAGCCACCACGCATGTTGTTTACTACTAGAGTAGCCAATGCTTCGTTTTCTACGTCTTCAGCAATGATTAGTAGTGGTTTGCTTTGCTGCATTACTTGCTCAAGTAATGGCACGATTTCACGGATGTTGCTGATTTTTTTGTCAACAAGCAGAATGAATGGGTTTTCAAACTCAGCAGTTAAGCTGTCTTGCTTGTTAGCGAAGTATGGGCTGATATAGCCACGGTCAAACTGCATACCTTCAACAACTTCTAGTGAATCTTCGAAGCCTGAACCTTCTTCAACAGTAATAACGCCTTTTTTGCCTACTTTCTCCATTGCTTCAGCGATAAGCTCACCAATTTTGGTGTCAGAGTTAGCAGAGATAGAGCCTACTTGAGCGATGGCCTTAGAGTCATCTGCTGGGGTAGAGATCTTATGGATTTCAGCAACAGCAGCCGCAACTGCTTTATCGATACCACGTTTAAGATCCATTGGGTTCATACCAGCAGCAACAGACTTCATACCCTCAACTAGGATAGCTTGAGCCAATACAGTTGCTGTAGTAGTACCATCACCAGCCACGTCATTGGTTTTGCTAGCCACTTCACGTACCAGCTGCGCACCCATGTTTTCAAATTTGTTTTCAAGTTCGATTTCTTTGGCTACTGAAACACCATCTTTAGTGATAGCAGGAGCACCAAAAGATTTATCGATAACCACGTTACGGCCTTTAGGACCTAGGGTTACTCTTACAGCGTTAGCAAGAATGTTTACGCCGTCCATCATTTGTTTACGAGCGTCAATGCCAAATTTTACGTCTTTAGCCATGAGAATACTCTCCAGTTATTTTAGTTAATGAGTGTTTAGTTATAAGAGTTTGGGAAAATTTATAAGCTTAGCCAATCTGTTGTTGTAATAGTGGATTGTCTACGCCAACTGTCTAACCCAAAAGTAGAAAGTTATTAATCCTTTTGATTAACCTTCCAAGACGCCTAATACGTCAGACTCTTTCATAATCAATAATTCTTCGCCGTCAACTTTCACAGCTTGACCTGCATATTGACCGAATAAAACTTTGTCGCCAACTTTTACGTCTAAAGCACGGACTTCACCGCTGTCACGGATTTGACCATTGCCAACAGCTAGGACTTCGCCTTGAGAAGGTTTTTCTTGTGCAGAACCTGGTAGTAAGATACCACCCGCAGTTTTTTGTTCTTCTTCCACACGGCGGACAACGATGCGGTCATGTAAAGGGCGAATATTCATTGTTCACTCCATTAAAAGTTCAATTAAGTTGATAAAAGTTTACCCATATCACTCATGAAGATATTGTTGTTTAACAGAATTTCAAGGGTAATTTTCTTGTTTCTGCTATGAGCTATGGGGCTGTCCTAAAAGTGGGGTTAGCTGAGTATATTTTCAACCTTAAAAAAGTAATTTTTTTATTAAGTTGGCTGACAAGTGACCCTTGCCTGTATAGACTAACGCCTGTACAGAATTTATGCTTTGTGTAACTTATTGAATATCATCCGACAAACATCCCATTAAAACCTGACTTACCTGACTTGGAGACGGCAAATGAATATGCTAATACGTTTTTTTATAGTGATGGCGTTATTAAAACGTGAGCATGCTGAGCAAAATAAAGGTAAGCAGCAAAAGGCGAAAAATTCTGTAGATAGCAGTGCTTCTCAAAACAATGTTTCTGCTGACTTATTTCAACCTTTTAGCCGAAGCTATCGCATATTGCCACATGATATGGGCTTTCGTAATCACTTACCCAATTATCGTTATTTGTCGTTTATTGAACTTAACGTGACCGGTTGGCTGTATAAAATTTTGAAGAAAAATCAATTGGGTGGTCTGAGTATGGACTGGATTATCTCTATGCAAGAGATGGTCTATTTAAAAGAGATTAAATTTTTAAATAAGATGACGGTGAGCAGCACCTTAGAGGGCTGGGATGAGAAATATGTTTATTTTCAGCACCACTTTTATGTCAAAAATACTTTGATGGCAATTGGCTTAACCAAATTTGTATTAATGAATAAAGAAGGCAAACAGTCGCCAGCAGTATTGGGAATGCAAGGTAAGCATTTGACTGAAGTTATTAAAACTTGGAATGCAAACCAGACCGCCATTAAGTCTCAATAATGTTTGGCTTTGATAAAACTGGCTATATACATACTCTGAAATTTGCTAGCATTAAGGTTATAACTATTTTAAGTTCACCCAATACTTAAAAAATAATTTCATAAAAAGGAAATCACTATGAATCAAAAACTTAAATGGACCGACAGCCTAGACATCGCCATCGAATTGGTGGAAAAGTTTCCAGAAACTGACCCACAATATATCCGTTTTACTGATTTACACCGCTGGGTAACCGAGCTTGAGAACTTCGATGACGATCCTAACAAATCAAACGAAGGTATCTTAGAAGCCATTCAGATGAATTGGATTGATGAGGCGGACTAGTTTAACGGCTATAGATGAAATATAAATAGGTTATTGTGAATCCTACCTTTGGTGTAGCTGTCTCTTAAGCTCGATTTCGAGGACGCTCAATTCGCACCTCACAAATAAAATTCTAAAAGGAATTATTATGAGTACCACTGTTAAGGAGCTATCCAATGACATAGCTTGTTGAGGGGTTAATATTCGTACCACAAATCAATCAGAATTAAATCAAGAGACAGCTAAAATTGGAGGGCTATGGTAAACCTTTTTCAATACCTATTTTTCCAAACTTCCAAAAGATAGCTGTATTTATGGGGTTTATCATAGATACTAAAGTGATGCTAATGGGGAGTTAGAGGTTGCCGCTAGCTGGAAGCAGAATGGCAATAACCCAGAGCTCGAAAATTCTACTCTTGAACCGGTCACTATTCCAGCAGGAAAGTACTTAGTTTTTAGTGGACAAGGTTGATTACCTGCTGCAGTTGATAGAGAGATATTATGATTTAGGTCTAATAAGTTTTGTGATGTTGTTGAAAAAGTAGCTAGTGTAACTTCAAAAGTTGATCTTAGTGCATCTAAAGAAATAGGAAGTTATTTAAAAGAATTCGACAAAAAGAAGGTTGATAATTTTTTGGAAAAGTATAAAAATTTAGCAGAGCGATACATTAAAAAACTATAATTAATTTCAAGGGTATATATATGGCTATGGATGGGAATGACAAGTCATCATTTACGCTTCAAATAATTGAAAAGGCTTTAGCATTACCAGGTGTTAAAATTGATAGAAGAAAATTTTTGTCAGATACCTTTGGTAAAAGCTTGAGCAACGAAGATTTATTAAAGTTGTTAGATCTTGGACCTTCAAAGTCTGGTCTCATCAATAGGAAAGATCTGAAAAAAGCTGCTATTAAAAGTTGTAATTCTAATAAATGGTCATGCTCTGCTACATCTTTTGCATCAGGTTTTCCAGGTGGAATTGCAGTGGCTGCAACTATACCTTTAGATACTATTCAGTTTTTTGGCTTTAGTCTTAGAATAGCTCAACAAGTTGCTTATATATATGGTTATGAGGACTTTTGGAATGGCGATATTCTAAATAATGAAAAAGTAGAAAGCGAACTCGTCATGTTTTTAGGTGTTATGATGGGAGTAGGAGGTGCATCGCATGCTACTCGACTATTTGCTAGTCAATTTGCTAAAAAAATAGCTAGTGACCTACCTAAGAAAGCTCTGACTAAAACTATCTATTACCCAATCATAAAATCTATTGCCAAGAGTATTGGTATTAAAGTTACTAAAGAATCTTTTGCGAAAAGTCTTTCTAAAGCTATACCAGTGCTTGGTGGTATTATTTCAGGTGGTATGACATATAGCAGTATGTCTATAATGAACAAAAGGCTATATGAAACTTTTGAGGCAACTTTAGATTACAACGAAGATAGGGCTAATGAAGATTTAGAAAGCCTGAAAGAAGTGTTGCCTGAAATTTTTGATGTTGATAGGGATGATTATCGAGAATTGTAGTTATTTCGATAGTCATATTGAAGTGCTATAAGTATTTCACTAATAAAATAAATACTTGTATAACTATGAACTATTAATAGTAGATAATACTTATTTAGTTAGAATCTAAATTAAGCAACAAATTTATTCTTTAAACTTAAAAAGATTCATAAAGCTAAATAGTATTTGAATGCAATAAAATTGAAAAAATTTGTACTTTTGCTTAATCCAAGCCCTGATTTATCCTATAAGGTCTAATTCAGGGCTATAAAGTGGTAACTGTAGTCAAAGAATTATAAAGTAGAGACAGATCAATTGACTGAGGATACTACGCTTAGCGATTCGTATCCTTATGACTATTAATCCAACAACAACTCTTCTAGCATGCGCTCATAAATCTGAGCCAATTTACCGATATCATCAATTTCAACACGTTCATCAACTTGGTGGATGGTAGCATTACGCACACCCAGTTCAACCACTTGCGCACCAGTTGGGGCGATAAAACGGCCGTCAGAAGTGCCGCCTGAAGTGGATAAGGTAGTGTCAATACCAGTGACGTCTTTAATGGCTACTTTACACGCATCAACAAGTTTACCCTCAGCCGTTAAGAACGGATGACCCGATAATTTCCAGTCGATATCGTAAGTGGCTTCAGTATCATTAAAATGTCTGTCTAAAATTTCATGGGTTTTGGCTCTCAATTCTTCTTCTGTTGTTTCAGTCGAGAATCTAAAGTTAAACACCACTTCTACCGTTTCAGGAATCACATTATTGGCGCCGGTGCCTCCATTAATATTTGAAATTTGCATAGAGGTAGCCGGGAAAAAGTCATTGCCACTATCCCATTGGGTATGGGTAAATTCGGCTAATGCTGGCAGGAGAGCATGGATCGGGTTAATCGCTAAGTGAGGGTAAGCCACATGACCTTGCTTACCGGTGACCGTAAGTATGCCACCTAACGAGCCACGACGGCCGTTTTTGATAACATCGCCTAAAGTATCGGTGCTTGATGGCTCGCCAACCAAACAATAAGTGATTTTTTCATTACGAGCTTCCAAAGCTTCGACTACTTTTACCGTACCGTTGATAGAAGGACCTTCTTCATCAGAGGTAATCAGCATAGCAATAGAGCCGTTATGATTAGGGTGTTTTTTGACAAAGTTTTCTGTAGCGACGGTAAAGGCCGCAATACCCGTTTTCATATCGGCAGCACCGCGTCCCCATAAAAAGCCATCTTTGACAGTCGGCTCAAACGGGGGGATTTTCCAGTTATCAACATTGCCCGTAGGCACCACATCGGTATGACCGGCAAAGCAAACCACTGGATCGGCTGTACCACGTCTGGCCCAAAGGTTCTTCACTTCAGCATTATTTTTGTCAAAGTTGGGCGCAGTTGTCTCTTTATCGCCAAAATACATGAATTCGCAGTTGAAATCTAAAGGCTTTAAACGCTCTACTAAGACATCTTGACAGTGTTTATCTTCTGGTGTGACTGAATCACGGCGCATCAGATCAATGCTTAACGCCAAGGTTTGCTGCTGCGGAGTTTGTTGTAAATGGCCAGACTGCCCAGTAGTGTCGCTAGAACTCATAACTTGCCTCAAATATACAAAATCAAATAAAAAGCTGATAGCGAGCTTGTGCATCGCATCAGATAAAGTGGGAAGGTTGGAATTAACATGACAGGTCTATCTACCTGCCATGCTAAGCGAACCATATCATGTCAAATAAATTAAGTATGCCCGATAGTTAAAATAAATCCTATCTGCATCGGCTTTATTTTGCCTCGCTACTGCTTGACTTGCTAGCTTAGCGTCTTGCCTTAACATTAATTTAAAACTTTAATAGCTCGCATCTATAAAGGGTCGGTAATGATAAGTGCATCATCACGGCGTAGCCAAGTGGCAATAGAATAACGTTGACGATGCGCTATCTCGACTTGATGCTGCAAATTACTGTCAAAGATGACTAATCGATTGGCCTTAGGTAACAGTTGGTGCAGTTGGTTATGTTCATCTACGATAGAAAGTTGCCCACCATCAGCATCCTCCCATTCATCATTGAGATAAAATACCGCAGAGATAACACGTTCATCACGTCCGATAGGGTTATCAGAATGCCATTTATAGCCAAATCCAGGCGGATAACAAGCGTAATGTGCCTCGCTATGACGAATACCAGCGAACAAAGTACGGTTTAGGAAAAATGCCAATTCATTGATACTTTGTAGATAATGATAGCCTGCATAAAAATCTTTGGTAATCCAGCGAATACGGTCTCCACGAATATCTGTTTTGCGCACGCCTTCAGTGAGTTTGGCGTCACGATAATCAATAAACCCACTCTCAGCTTGTAAAGCGAGTAGAGCGGTGGATTGGTAGAGGTCATCTAGGACGATGAACCCGTCACTCACAAAGTAGTCTAATACGTCATCTTTTATTCTTTGTTCCCAGTCTACTGCGAAGTCTGATTGCGCTAGGCTCTTTTGAGTTTCAGACAAATCAATATTAACCAAGCGGTTATGTTGCTGGGTAAATGGGGTATTGGGCGGTAATTGTTGTAAGGCTTTATAGGCTTGTTTTTTAGAGTCAGCCAAGTCTTGCGGTGTAAGCGGAGGTGGTATAGCTGCGGTGATGGGGTCTTGGAAGTGATAAGTAGTTGGAGATAAATTGCTTTCGATGGTCGTCTTAACGACTGTAGTCATTGGCGGATTCTCTGTTGTTCATTTTTAACATCACCCTAGGATTTAGAGGTGTGAAAATGACCGAAAAAAGTGAAGAACTACCCAGAAATATTAGGGCGATATTAAGGGTATTAACCATTAATATACTTATTTTAAACCAGCTTATGCTACCATAGAACTAATTTTTGAAAATAAACCTTTCTACCATAACACAAGCTAAATTATGAATTACAAACACGCTTATCACGCCGGTAATTTCGCCGACGTTGCAAAACACATTTTACTGGTGCAATTACTTAATCAAATGAGTACCAAAGGCAAGCCTTATTATGCGCTAGACGCTTATGGTGGTCGAGGTCTTTACTCGTTAAGCAGTGAAGAAGCCCGCAAGACAGGGGAAGCCAAATCAGGTGTCCAAAAGATTTTGGACGCCGATGTCTCTGAAGCACCTGCTGCGGTTCGTCAGTATGTTGATGACATCAAACAAGCCCGTCAAACTTATGACAAGCATGTTTATCCAGGCTCACCTTGGTGGATTGCCAATCATGTTGAAAAAAATCCAGACGTAAAGGTACGTGCTGAAGCTTTTGAATTAAAGAATAGCGAATACGATGCTTTAAACTATCAGTTATACCAACTGCCTATTGGTATTCAAAACCGTGATGCTTTCGAAGGTATTTTGGGGGTTATTCCTCCTGTAGAACGTCGAGGGGTGATCCTAATTGATCCGCCTTATGAGCAAGAACATAAAGACTTTACCCGTTTGGTAGAGTTATTAGTGGCTACTATGACCAAATGGCCTCAGGGGATTTATGCACTTTGGTTCCCAATTAAGAACATTGAAGCGGTTGAGCTTTTTTATAAAAAAATGAAGCGCACTGGAATTCGTAAGCAACTTCTATGTGAATTAAATATATATCCTAATGATGTTGCAGTAGGTCTTAACGGTACCGGCATGCTGATCATTAATCCACCTTGGAAATTTGATCAAGATGCTCGTGAAATTCTTAATTTTATTCAGCCTTTACTGCGTCCTGAAGATGCTCCTGAGTTACCACAGAGCCAAGCGGTAAGCGTACGCTGGCTAGTAGGTGAGTAGCTACTTAGTAGGCAACTTGGATTTTGATCAATAAAGGATTTTGTATGAAGACTCCACATCAATCGCATTCAGATACGGTACAAGCAGGTTCGGTACAACCCGATAATTCTACACCTGCGCAGCCTACTGAGTCTGGCATTGACGGCTTAGATACTTTGACTTTTGAAGTTATTGAGCGGGAAGTGACCGATGGTAAGCCAGTGGTTAGCCGAGGTGTCTATTTAGCTCCCAACTTAATTACCACGCTTTCTTTATTGTCTGGATTCTTCTCTATACTATCAAGTACCCAAGGCCACTTTTACAAAGCTTCTTTGGCCATATTTTTGTCTGCTATTTTGGACGGAGCTGATGGCCGGGTGGCACGTATGTTAAACGCCCAAAGTCCTTTTGGCGAGCAATACGATTCCTTAGCAGATATGCTTGCTTTTGGTGTGGCACCTGCCATATTAATTTATAGCTTTGCCCTTCAGCCTTTAGGTAGAGTGGGTATTGGCTGCGCCTTCATATTTACCGCTTGTGCCGCATTTCGTTTGGCACGTTTTAATGTGCAAATAGGCGAAGTGGACAAAAAATACTTTGTTGGCTTAGCAAGTCCACTGGCTGCTATATTGGTAACCAGTGCGGTCATGGTGGCTATTGATCATAATCAGTGGATAGGACAATATGATTCACACGTTATGATTATTGCTGCTATCTGGGTGGTTATATGCGGTTTATTAATGGTCAGTAATATTAAATACTATAGCTTTAAAGAGTTTGATAAAAAGAAAGTGCCATTCGTGGCTCTTATTATCGGTGTGTTAGTCATGGCGATTGTGCTTTATGATATTCCAGTGGGTATTCTAGCCATTGGTGTCATTTATGCATTATCAGGCATCTTTTCGACTCTTCAAGCTAAGGTAAGAAATTAATAACTAGCATGATTTGCTTAAGTAATTTGCTTAAATAAACAATTTGCTTAAACAAATAACCTGCTCATATAAATAGTTTATTCAAATACACAGTGGCTAAGTCTATCACCTCATCATTAAAGGCTTTGTTGCAAGCCACTCGTCCTAGAACCTTTCCTTTAGCCATTGCCAGCATCGTTTGCGGCAATGGCTTAGCTTTATCTCAAGTAGCGTCCTTCTCCTCCCTCGGTTGGCATAATATTACGGTGTTCCTACTGACGTTATGGGTAGCTTTGGCTTTGCAAATTTTGTCTAATTTAGCCAATGATTATGGGGATGGGGTTAAAGGAACAGATAATCTGCGTGACATTAACAGCCCTGAACGTATGATAGCACAAGGTCTGTTGCGGCCTAAACAGCTTAAACGTTTAATTATTGGATGGGCGACAATTACCTTTTTTTCAGGGGTGGCTTTAATCAGCATTGGGTTTGATAATCTACGTGACTTTTTGATCTTCCTAGCATTTGGCATTATCGCTATTATTGCGGCTATGGCTTATACCATGGGTAAGCGCCCTTATGGGTATCGAGCAATGGGAGAGGTAGCCGTTCTGGTATTCTTCGGTTGGTTGGCAGTGCTTGGCAGTATTTATTTGCAAACCGGTCAAGTTGAGTTAAGTCACTTACTGCCAGCAACAGGGTGTGGGGGATTGGCTGCCTGCGTGCTCTATGTTAATAACATGAGAGACATTTATAGTGATAAACAAGCAGGGAAAATAACCCTTGCTGTCCTATTAGGTAGCAAGAGGATGAGGGTAGGCTATACGTTATTGATGGCCTTATCTATTTTATGTTATTTGCTATATGGTATTGTCTATAATCTATATAGTTTGTTATGGGTATTGGCCCTGCCTTTAATGGCCAAACATCTATCAGTTATCTATTCTGTGAGACCAATTGGTGCTTCTAGCTACAGTAAGGTTAGCACTAGGAACAGTAAAATAGATACGGTATTGATAGGCAGTCAATTAAAATCCATTGTGAAGTTGACGCTTATCGTTAACCTGTTGTTCGTGCTGGGTCTTGGTATAAGTCATCTATTTCACAGTTAGCTTTTAAGGTTAAAAATTAAGATCTCAAAATAAATTCGAAAAAGTTGAAAAAGGCGGTTGACACAAAAAATTAAGGGTCTATAATACGCACTCACTAAGACGGACATGAGGCAATAAATCGAGAGATTGAAAGCTGGTTCACTTAGGAAGAATTAAAATTAAGTGTTGACAACGATATTCAAATGTATATAATAGTCAGCCTGCTAAGCAACAACGTTATTACTAATTAATAATAACTGAGTGCAGCTAAAGATTTAACTTAGGCTTGGACGACAAGCTAAGAACTATTTAAAAGCTAAAATCAAAGAACAACTTGTGTGGATTTTTGCTGATTTAGAATGCTAAAAATTAAAGTTGGGACATCATCTTTTCGGTGATGTGACTAACTATAAAAATTATCATTCTTTATTAGTAAAGAAACTCGAAGTTAATTCATTATATGAAACATACGGAAAAGCAATTTGCTAGTATTGAATGAGCCAAGTTTAGAAGCTTCTTTAAAGAGCTTCATAGCAAGATTAAACTGAAGAGTTTGATCATGGCTCAGATTGAACGCTGGCGGCAGGCTTAACACATGCAAGTCGAGCGGTAACAGGAGAAGCTTGCTTCTTGCTGACGAGCGGCGGACGGGTGAGTAATACTTAGGAATCTGCCCAGTAGTGGGGGATAGCACGGGGAAACTCGTATTAATACCGCATACACCCTACGGGGAAAAGGGGGCGCTTGCGCTCTCGCTATTGGATGAGCCTAAGTCGGATTAGCTAGTTGGTGGGGTAAAGGCCTACCAAGGCGACGATCTGTAGCTGGTCTGAGAGGATGATCAGCCACACCGGGACTGAGACACGGCCCGGACTCCTACGGGAGGCAGCAGTGGGGAATATTGGACAATGGGGGCAACCCTGATCCAGCCATGCCGCGTGTGTGAAGAAGGCCTTTTGGTTGTAAAGCACTTTAAGCAGTGAAGAAGACTCTATGGTTAATACCCATAGACGATGACATTAGCTGCAGAATAAGCACCGGCTAACTCTGTGCCAGCAGCCGCGGTAATACAGAGGGTGCAAGCGTTAATCGGAATTACTGGGCGTAAAGCGAGCGTAGGTGGCTTAATAAGTCAGATGTGAAATCCCCGGGCTTAACCTGGGAACTGCATCTGATACTGTTGGGCTAGAGTAGGTGAGAGGGAGGTAGAATTTCAGGTGTAGCGGTGAAATGCGTAGAGATCTGAAGGAATACCGATGGCGAAGGCAGCCTCCTGGCATCATACTGACACTGAGGTTCGAAAGCGTGGGTAGCAAACAGGATTAGATACCCTGGTAGTCCACGCCGTAAACGATGTCTACTAGTCGTTGGGGAACTTGATTCCTTAGTGACGCAGCTAACGCAATAAGTAGACCGCCTGGGGAGTACGGCCGCAAGGTTAAAACTCAAATGAATTGACGGGGGCCCGCACAAGCGGTGGAGCATGTGGTTTAATTCGATGCAACGCGAAGAACCTTACCTGGTCTTGACATATCTAGAATCCTGCAGAGATGCGGGAGTGCCTTCGGGAATTAGAATACAGGTGCTGCATGGCTGTCGTCAGCTCGTGTCGTGAGATGTTGGGTTAAGTCCCGCAACGAGCGCAACCCTTTTCCTTAGTTACCAGCGGTTTGGCCGGGGACTCTAAGGATACTGCCAGTGACAAACTGGAGGAAGGCGGGGACGACGTCAAGTCATCATGGCCCTTACGACCAGGGCTACACACGTGCTACAATGGTAGGTACAGAGGGCTGCTACACAGCGATGTGATGCGAATCTCAAAAAGCCTATCGTAGTCCAGATTGGAGTCTGCAACTCGACTCCATGAAGTCGGAATCGCTAGTAATCGCGGATCAGAATGCCGCGGTGAATACGTTCCCGGGCCTTGTACACACCGCCCGTCACACCATGGGAGTTGATTGCACCAGAAGTGGGTAGCCTAACTTTTAGAGGGCGCTCACCACGGTGTGGTCGATGACTGGGGTGAAGTCGTAACAAGGTAGCCGTAGGGGAACCTGCGGCTGGATCACCTCCTTATTGACGCATTCGGTCAGCAAGAATTCACAACAAGTTGTTCTTTGATTTAGCAAGCTCTTAAGGGTCTGTAGCTCAGCTGGTTAGAGCACCGTGTTGATAACGCGGGGGTCATAAGTTCAAGTCTTATCAGACCCACCACTTATCCCGATACGGGGCCATAGCTCAGTTGGTAGAGCGCCTGCCTTGCACGCAGGAGGTCAGGAGTTCGACTCTCCTTGGCTCCACCATATTGGTTACGGATTAAGAGTGCATAAAATAGAATTAAGTGATTCATCTTTATAATGAAGGTAATGATTACTTACTTCTGTTTTATACAGAAAATATATGACGATCTGATGAAGACGTTATTACTATTTAAAAACATAGATATGAGTTGTAATATACGGTTAGAAAATGAATCATTCACTGAGCCATTGTCTAACCAGATAGCCAACCTTTTAATGACATCAGTTGTTATCCCAAGGGGTTGGTTATCAAAGTAAAGAGAACTGAATCAAGCGTAAATTATCAAGGTGATATCGTTATAATTACAGACTAAAGACCCTTTGGGGTTGTATGGTCAAGTAATTAAGCGCACATGGTGGATGCCTTGGCAGTCAGAGGCGATGAAAGACGTGACAGCCTGCGATAAGCTTCGGGGAGGCGGCAATATCCTGTGATCCGGAGATTTCTGAATGGGGAAACCCACTTAGCGTAAGCTAGGTATACTAATTTATTAGTAAGCGAACGAGGGGAAGTGAAACATCTCAGTACCCTTAGGAAAAGACATCAATAGAGATTCCCCTAGTAGCGGCGAGCGAACGGGGAGGAGCCGACGGATTTATATGTAGAAGAACAGTGTGGGAAAACTGGCCATAGTGGGTGATAGCCCCGTATTCGAAACATATAATGAAGCATATTAAGTAGTGCGGAACACGAGAAATTCTGTATGAAGATGGGGGGACCATCCTCCAAGGCTAAATACTCCTGACTGACCGATAGTGAACCAGTACCGTGAGGGAAAGGCGAAAAGAACCCCTGTGAGGGGAGTGAAATAGAACCTGAAACCGTGTGCGTACAAGCAGTGGGAGCCCACTTGTTGGGTGACCGCGTACCTTTTGTATAATGGGTCAGCGACTTATATTCTGTAGCAAGGTTAACCGTTAGGGGAGCCGTAGGGAAACCGAGTCTTAATAGGGCGTATAGTTGCAGGGTATAGACCCGAAACCGAGTGATCTATCCATGAGCAGGTTGAAAGTGCCGTAACAGGCACCGGAGGACCGAACCCACTGTCGTTGAAAAGCCAGGGGATGACTTGTGGATAGGGGTGAAAGGCTAATCAAACTCGGTGATAGCTGGTTCTCCCCGAAAGCTATTTAGGTAGCGCCTCGGACGAACACCATTGGGGGTAGAGCACTGTTTCGGCTAGGGGGTCATACCGACTTACCAAACCGATGCAAACTCCGAATACCGATGAGTGATATCCGGGAGACACACGGCGGGTGCTAACGTCCGTCGTGGAGAGGGAAACAACCCAGACCGCCAGCTAAGGCCCCAAATTCCTAGTTAAGTGGGAAACGAAGTGGGAAGGCATAGACAGCTAGGAGGTTGGCTTAGAAGCAGCCATCCTTTAAAGAAAGCGTAATAGCTCACTAGTCGAGTCGGCCCGCGCGGAAGATGTAACGGGGCTCAAACTAGGAGCCGAAGCTGCGGATTTGAAAATTGTTTCAAGTGGTAGGGGAGCGTTGTGTAAGCCTGTGAAGGTGTGTCGTAAGGCATGCTGGAGGTATCACAAGAGCGAATGCTGACGTGAGTAACGATAATGCGAGTGAAAAGCTCGCACGCCGGAAGATCAAGGGTTCCAGTCCAACGTTAATCGGGGCTGGGTGAGTCGACCCCTAAGGCGAGGCCGAAAGGCGTAGTCGATGGGAAATCGGTTAATATTCCGATACTTGTTTATGATGTGATGGAGGGACGGAGAAGGTTATGCCAGCCTGGCGATGGTTGTCCAGGTGGAAGGATGTAGGTAGACGGCTTAGGCAAATCCGGGCTGTTAATACTGAGATCTGATAGCAAGCTGTACTTGTACAGCGAAGTGGCAAATACCATGCTTCCAGGAAAAGCTTCTAAACTATAGTCATAAACGAATCGTACCCTAAACCGACACAGGTGATCAGGTAGAGAATACCAAGGCGCTTGAGAGAACTCTGCTGAAGGAACTAGGCAAAATGGTACCGTAACTTCGGGAGAAGGTACGCTGTCGATGGTGAAGGACTTGCTCCGTAAGCTATTGACAGTCGCAGATACCAGGCTGCTGCAACTGTTTATTAAAAACACAGCACTCTGCAAACACGAAAGTGGACGTATAGGGTGTGATGCCTGCCCGGTGCTGGAAGGTTAATTGATGGGCTTAGCGTATGCGAAGGTCTTGATCGAAGCCCCAGTAAACGGCGGCCGTAACTATAACGGTCCTAAGGTAGCGAAATTCCTTGTCGGGTAAGTTCCGACCTGCACGAATGGCATAATGATGGCAGCGCTGTCTCCAGCAGAGACTCAGTGAAATCGAAATCGCAGTGAAGATGCTGTGTACCCGCGGCTAGACGGAAAGACCCCGTGAACCTTTACTACAGCTTTACATTGAACTTTGACCTGACTTGTGCAGGATAGGTGGGAGGCTTTGAAGCAGATACGCCAGTATTTGTGGAGCCATCCTTGAAATACCACCCTGGTCATGTTGGGGTTCTAACTCAGGTATAACAATACCGAGGACAATGTATGGTGGGTAGTTTGACTGGGGCGGTCTCCTCCTAAAGAGTAACGGAGGAGTACGAAGGTGCGCTCAGAACGGTCGGAAATCGTTCATAGAGTATAAAGGCAAAAGCGCGCTTAACTGCGAGACCCACAAGTCGAGCAGGTACGAAAGTAGGTCTTAGTGATCCGGTGGTTCTGTATGGAAGGGCCATCGCTCAACGGATAAAAGGTACTCTGGGGATAACAGGCTGATACCGCCCAAGAGTTCATATCGACGGCGGTGTTTGGCACCTCGATGTCGGCTCATCTCATCCTAGGGCTGAAGCAGGTCCTAAGGGTATGGCTGTTCGCCATTTAAAGAGGTACGCGAGCTGGGTTTAGAACGTCGTGAGACAGTTCGGTCCCTATCTACCGTGGGCGTTGGAAATTTGAGAGGATCTGCTCCTAGTACGAGAGGACCAGAGTGGACGAACCGCTGGTGTTCGGGTTGTCATGCCAATGGCATTGCCCGGTAGCTACGTTCGGATTGGATAACCGCTGAAAGCATCTAAGCGGGAAGCCAACCTCAAGATTAGATTTCCCTTAAGAGCCGTTCAAGACTAGGACGTTGATAGGCAGGGTGTGGAAGCGCAGTGATGCGTGTAGCTAACCTGTACTAATTGCTCGTTTGGCTTGACCATACAACACCCAAGTGGTTTTGTAGCTCCTTATAAAGAGCAAGCTATAATTATTTCGATATCACCCTGATAATATTGATTCAGGTTCTGATATAATAGTCAAACAAAGTTGAGCTAATAGCTTAACCAACTCATATCTATACCCCCTTTGCTGACGACAATAGCACGATGGAACCACCTGATCCCTTCTCGAACTCAGAAGTGAAACATCGTTGCGCCAATGGTAGTGTGGTTCGCCCATGTGAGAGTAGGTCATCGTCAGCTCCCTATACCCTAAAAGCCCCCATTCAGTTTGAATGGGGGCTTTTTCCTTTGTCTGCATTTTCTATGTTTCCTTTGATGGTAAATATTTTACTTCAAATCAAATATTCGGCTTATTTCATTATTATGCTGAAATAAGTTACTATGGATCTTATAGAATAATATTAAATCAGTTAAGGGATAAGTTTTATGACCACCTCTACCGTCGAATACCAAGGCAATCTACGTACTCAAGCCTTACACCTTCAATCAAATAACCAGATTATTACCGATGCGCCGACAGACAATCATGGTAAAGGCGAGGCGTTTTCACCGACAGATTTATTGGCCACCAGTTTAGCGAGCTGTATGCTAACTATTATTGGTATTAAGGCTGAAAGTATGGAAATTGATGTCGTTGGAACTAAAGCAGAAGTGACTAAAACAATGGTAGCAGAGCCTAGACGAGTCAGCGAAGTAAAAGTGAATATTCAGTTTGCTAAAGACTTTGATGAGCGTACTCGTAAGGTATTAGAAGCCGCAGCGCTAACTTGCCCAGTGGCCAAAAGTATTCACCCTGATATCAAACAAGACGTAAGCTTTAGCTACTCAACAAGCAGCTAAAAAATAGGAGAGTGAGATGTCAGTCAAGACTTTACTTATTGTTGCTCATGCGCCATCGCCTAATACTAAGAAGTTAGCACAAGCGGCCTTTGATGGGGTCAATCACCCTGATATAAATGTGAATGTCATATTAAAATCACCGCAAGAAACGCAACCTGAAGATGTCTTGGCTGCCGACGCGCTACTACTAGGCACTACTGAAAACTTAGCTTATATGGCAGGCTTAACCAAAGACTTTTTTGACCGCTGTTATTATCCTGTGTTAGAAAAGAAACAGGGGTTGCCGTTTGCGCTATATATTAGAGCCGGACAAGATGGTACGGGTACTAAACTGGCAATGAAAACTATTACTACGGGTCTACGTTGGGAGTGGATTCAAGAAGCCTTAATACTTAAAGGGGATTGGCAAGAGAGTTTCACTCAACAAGTAGAAGAGCTTGCCATGACGTTAGCGGCTGGGGTAGAGGCAGGGATTTATTAGTTAGTTTTATCCCTTGTGGCAAACTTGCACCTACCTAAAACGATATTTAAATACTTTAAAACACTAAGACTAAAAAACGCGATAAGGCAACTTATCGCGTTTTTATTTTCATATTGAAGCTATTTTATTAGTTTATTATTTAATCTTTTATTTATTGTTATTGATAAAGCCCTCGAGATACGCCATTGGGTCATAGTTTGCTCTTGGATTGAAAGTAAAATCAAAACTATTATGAGTATTAGGTGTGCTCACACCCACTGTATTAACGTTACCGCCCACATTAAGTTGACCATTATTGGCTTTGATACCAACAGGTGTGGTTTGAGTGGTAGTGGCATCACTGTGATGAATGTCAATATCCGCTATAGGTTTAACACCCGCTATCGTACCATTTTTGATGTCAGAGACAAGCTGAGAGCCGGCGTTCTCTGACGTATACTTAACAGGTGAACCCTGCGCACCTATAGCGATATTAACGTCTGTTTGATTACTATGGCCTTGCAAGGTTTCATTATTCACATTGCCACCAATATTGCCTTGAATTGTACCAGTACTCACACTGCTACCAGTAACATTAAGGTCACCACCTACGTTAAGATTGGCATCTTTGCCGATATTCACATTAGCAGGCGTATGCGATAGGCTGTCTCCAGTATTAACACCAACACTGACACTTCCTGTTTCGGGAGCAAGTACGTCGCCCTCTTTTTTTGCATTAAGCGTGCCATCAAGATTTACTGAGGTATGTTGGTTGGTATTTACGCCTGCATTGATATTTAAATTGCCATCGGTGTTGATATTAGTATTGGCAGCTGTCACGTTAGTATTGCTGATATTCACACCTTGATTGGCGTTTATGTTCAGTGGACCTGACTTAACTTCGCTGGTGCCATTATGCTGGCTTTGACTGGTTCCAGCACTGATATTTCCGCCTAGCTCTAAGCTACTACCCCCTGAACCCACATCAACATTTATGCCCACAGAACCTGAGCCACTATGTGCTTTATCGATAGTGCCAGCAATATTGGCAGTATTGGTGTCTATATTAAGCGTACCTGTATTAACATTTGTGCCTTGAACGTTGACAGTGCCATTGGTACCTGATGTTGATAGATTTATGTTGCCTGCGGTGACCGTATTATTGACCCCTTCAATAGAGGCACCATTATGTCCATTGGCTCCAACAGATACGCCAACGGATGGCTGAGGCGTAGGTTTGTCTAAAGCGAGTCCACCTACTTTCACGCTAACATCGAAGCCACCACCTGAGGCATTACTGGTATTGTTAGATTGTACAAGACTGACTTCTTTACCCGCGTCTACATTTAGGCTACCAGGTGTGGTGATATCACTTTGAGAGACGACCGAGTTGTCGCCATGAATGTTGACGTTCGCACCGGTAATAGTCGCTGACTTGGCAGTGGTAGTGCCCGCCTCATCGTGTTGGAAATTGGCCGATACGCCAACTGAACCTGTAGGGCTAGCGCCTTCAAGACCGCCAATGCCAAGATTAATGCTTGCGCCACCAGCGTTATTGGTGTTTTTGGTACTGTCATAACCTGAAGCAAGGGTCACATCTTTAGCTGAAAGGTTAACGTCACCTGTGGCTTGGTAATGGGTGCCTTCATCATTAAGGGCGTTTTTGGCCTGTTCATTGATAGTACCAGCAGTAATTTTGGTACCTGACCCCTGTGTCTCAATGTTAGTGTTGCCCGAACCACTCGCGCCAATATTGAGACCTGCACTTAGTCCACCCTTATAGTCTGCTGAGGCAGAAAGTCCAATATTAACATCAACGTTTGTATCGGACTTAGTATGGGTAGCATGAGCTTGGTCATGAGTAATGTTATTCGCCTGCTCATTAACCGTGTCTTGAGCCGTAATCTGCGTACCAGAATGATGAATATCATTGTCTGCTGTAATATTGATATTTTTTCCGTTTAACTCACTGGCCACTGGAGCCGTGGTTTGATCAGATTTCTTCTGATTATTGACATCAAGACCTAATCCAACTGTCGCGCCTGATGTATTAACACTACCTTTCAGACCTAAGAATACATCAGTATAGTCACTGGCGACCGTATGACTATTATCTTGAGCAGAGGTAGTGACGTTATTTCCACTAATATTAAGATTATTGTCAGAGGTCACTTTACTGCCTGCAATGTTGACATTACCTCCTTTTAGGTGGGTCGTTCCACCAGAAACAAGCGAGCCTGCTACGGTTTGGGTATTGTCAGTATCCACATCATGGGTAATACCCAAGCCTAAACGCCAGTCAACAGAAGCATCCTCTAAGGCTATTGCTTTAGGTTCTTCTTTTTTTGAGGTATCTGCTTTAGGCTCAGCCACATATAGCGCTGTCGTTATAGGTGTGGCTACAGTACGTGCTGCTACATTAGTTTCAGCCACTTTGGCTTCGGCACCTTTAGCAGCAACCGTATAAAGCGATGGCTTTGTGGTGATATCAGCAACAATACCTATGGCGTCATGAACGGTGGTTACATCATGACTGTCGTTTACACCGACAATATTAAGCGTCTTACCGGCCTCTAAATCTAGCAGTCCTGCTGCTTTCACTTGGCTGCCGACCACGTTTATATTTTGATCAGTGACCAGTTGTAAGTTGGTATAGGACTCTAAAATTGATTCTTTGTTTTTGGTATCGGTAGTCGTCGTAGTGGTCACATCGACGGGAATATCAAAGATAGTGCCGGTACGGTGTAAGTCTACATTGGTTGTTTTTTCAGTAGCGCCTTTAATATTGAAATCGCCATGAGGTGAGTTCAAATAAGAGTGATTTACTGCCAATACACGACTGCCAGTAAGGTTTAAGCCTTTGGCTGCGTCAATATATAATAAATTGCTGGCTTGTACGTCAGCACCATTTTGGGTGATGATAGTGGTGTCGTTATTATCGGTTTGTGAGCCGAAAAGTCCGCCCCAATAAGTGACTTTATGATCTATATTGTGAGTGGCTTTACTGGTTTCAGCGGTAAAAGAAACGGTACCAGGGGTTTTGAACTCTATGTCCTTGGCAACCATTTGTGCCCCGGCATATTGTTGGTTACCGCCGCTGGTCATGGCCGCTTTATTGGCCAGAATAGCAGTTGGGATATAATAGTCTTTACTTGCGGATTCCGAATCAATAACACGTTTAAGGGCAATGGTACCAAGCCTATCCTCATTGGTGATATTGTGAAATTCGTTGGCATTCCCTCCCGTCAATATAATGTCTTTACCTGCATTTAGACGGACAACAGGGGCAATCATTTGTGCCGAATTACCAGTCAGGCTGCCAGTTTTGGCATTGACATTAATAGTATTACCACGAATATCAGTGCCGTACAAAGCAGTTACCTTAGCGGTATGAAATAAGGTGTTTTCTTTCAGACCACCTTTTTGGGTATTGGTGGACCGATAAATGGTATTGATTGTTTTTTCACCATTAAGGGCCACATTTTCGGCTTTTAGATCTACATGATTGCCAATCACTTGAGTGCCATTAAGTGATAAATTATGCGCAGCCTGCAAATCGATATTGTCCGCAGCAATTTGTGTTGGCGTATAGTGTTGTCCAATTTGAAGGGTAGTGGAGGTGATCAGTGGTGAGTCTTTTTTGTCGTATTGTTTTTCAAAGTCTTGTACCGCACCATGCAGGTTTAAGTTGCCTACTTTGGCTTGGAAGTCATTGGCTTTAAAATTCACCCCTTTCACATCTAACGTGGCGCGGTCATCGGTACTGTGAAGCTTAATTCGTCCTGCCTGCATGCTTCCTAGAAGATTGCCATCTAATACTGGGGCGTTAGCTCTGCCGATAGACTTAGCGCTTAAGCTTCCATCTGGATTAATATCAACATCATTACGACCGATAATAACGTTTACCGCATCAGCATTCTTAATATCAGCATCTAAATAAACCTGAGGAGCAATAAAATCCACAATTTTGCTATTATCGAATGTCACACCACGGGCGATGCGTAACCCCCGATCATTATTGGTGTTATAGCCTGATAGCTTACCATTAGTAATTTCTGGCGTACCCACTGCCAAGCTGACTCTTGGTGTATTAATAAAACCACAACCTTCACAAGCAATACCGTTAGGGTTGGCAAGCACATAATCGGCTGCCATACCGAAAACTTCTTGTTTACCCAGTAGTAAAGAGGGGATACGGCTTACGACTTCGTTTAAAATGACATTGGCCGCTTGATCTTTGAAATTTGAGTTGGCACCTAAGTTACCTGCCAGAACTGACTGTCCGCTTTGGGTTGCATTATTGAGCACAGCACCAGGCTCATAAACGTTAAATTGATTGTATTTATTATGAGACAAGCCTTGGGCATTCGGAGCGTTGATTTGCACTACTTCAACACCATTTGCTTGCTTTTGTACCTTAACCTCTCCGAGTGGACGGATGTCTGCCATTGCTGTGCCTGACAGTGAGGTGATAGCCATTAATGCGGTTATACGTCCCGCAGCAGATAATTTCATTGATTGCATCTTCTACCCTTAAATACCCAGTGATCGTTAATGAAATAAGACCTTGGATTTGGTAGAAATATCAGTGGGTTATCTCTCTATACGATGCAATCCTTGCCCAAAAAATACGACGATCCTAAAACTCAATAAACCCTGATAATTTCAATTGTCCAAGACAGTTAATGATAGTTAATATCGATACCAAGGCTATATACGTGCTTAGCCATAATAATCATTATCTCTATCTCATCGCCAAAAGTTCAAAATATTAATGTAGGTTTAGTGATGAGATAGGGTTAGATACTAACTTGGCTTCTAACTTAATGCTAAGTTGCTAGACATTAGTTTAGATTATACAGCAGCGATATTTTATCAATATTTTTAAATATATCAGAGGTTTATGAAGATTTTATTACTTTACTCTACTGAGCGATGCTTTAGGCCTATAGTACGTAAGATGCCTCTGCTATCTACTTCTTTAATAATGAGTGCCCATTCTTCATCAACTTGGACCGTATCTCCTGGCACAGGTGGGGCATTTAAATTGGCTTTAATGAATTCTGCAACGGTTTGCTGCCACATATTAATAGGTTCACCCTCCTTGTTATAAGTTACTTTGGTGTTAGGCGGTGTAGAGGGGATGCTTTCATCAAAGAAAGGCAGATCGCCTAATTTGACATTGGGAGAAATCATCCAGTCGCCATAGAAATCTTCAACCTCACGCAGGTCTATCTTGATGTCGTTAAATATGCGCGCAATTTTAGCCGCATGATTGCCTCTAAGACCGTACCAAACCCGATCTCTATGCTGTAATCTGGTATCGTCATCGACCACCATAATCTTCCCATTACGGATTAAAGCAAAAATAGCAATCTCGTCGGTGCTAATGGTAGAAGAGATGTCTTTAGGATGACGACCCATGGCAAAAGCACCTGGCTTCACCTCAAACTCATATAAGGTAATACTCGATTGATCTGAAACCCAAATTTCCATCTCTTCATCAGGTTCATTGTTATTAGGAACCCTTACCTTAAATAGATTAGACATAAAGGGGATGGTTGTGCCTTGTAGGATTAACGATAAGATAACCACACCGAAGGCGATATCGAAAAGCAGGAAGGCATCTTCTAAACCTGCCATTACCGGTAAAATGGCAAGGGTAATCGGTACCGCACCACGCAGGCCAACCCAAGAAATAAAGCCAATCTCTCTATCTTTAAAACCGAAGAGTTTGATGCTTGAATAAACCGCAATAGGACGGGCAACCAGTATCATAAAGGCCGTAATCGCTACCGAATAATACCAAACGTTCAATACGTTAGAAGGCGTTACCAATAAGCCCAGAACCACGAATAGAACCGCTTGTGATAACCAAGCAAAGCTGTCCATTACCCTTAAAACATGTTCTGTGGCACGTACTTTATTATTGCCAATTAAAATACCGGCTAAGTACACCGCTAAAAATCCACTTCCGCCCAGTAAGTTGGTGGCTGCAAATACCGCTAAGCCAGCTGACATAATCAAAATAGCGTACATGCCAACTGCTAAATGCAGCTTGGGAATTAATTTGGACAATAGATAGCCTGAGATTAGGCCCATGATCATCCCAAAGCCAAGCTGTTGGGCCAGTAATCCAAAGAATCCTAGGACGCTTTGACTCTCAGGATCAACATTTAAGGCAATTAAGCCAGTAACTAATAAGATAGCAAAGGGGTCGTTCGCTCCTGACTCTAGCTCAAGCGTGGCTTGAACGCGGTCGTTTAGTTTAACACCACCATTACGCAATAAAGAGAATACCGCAGCCGCATCGGTTGAGCCTACGATAGCCGCCATTAACACTCCAATGCGCCAGTCAACATCTAGCAGCCAAGTGACGAAGATACCAAGGATAAGAACAGTGGCAAAGACCCCCCAAGTGGCTAATACTACTGCTGGCTTTAGGCCGACTCGGAAAGACTTAAAAGAAGTGCGCAGCCCCCCATCTAATAGGATACAAGCTAAGGCAGCTTGACCGACAAAGTTTGCAATACCATATTGTGAAAATTCAATGCCTAAAATCCCCTCATCACCGGCCAACATGCCAACGCCCAAAAATAGCAATAATAAGGGTAGGCCCAGTCGGGCTGATAAGGTACTGGCCATGATGCTAGAAAAAATAAGAATCGCACCTACCAAATATACAATATTTAGGGTTTCCATTTTTATTTGTGCCTAAAGTCAATAATAGTTGGAGAGGGGAAGACATGTCTTCAAAATAAGAGGGCTGGCTTAAAAAGCCAGCTTTGAGCAAGGCGGTGATTAAAACACTTTAGTTTCAGCTTTATTAATCTGTCGATGCTGTACGCCAATTAATAGTATAAAGGCAATCACCCAATAAATAGCCAAATGGTAGAAGTGTTCGCTCACTTGAGCTATCGAGGCACCCATTTGGTTCAGCTGTACCGAAGCATGCATGCCTGAGGTGGTAGGGAATAACCAACGAACATATTGTAAAAATTCAGGCAATTGGCTAGTGGGCCAAGGATATCCACTTAAGAAAAATATAGGCATTGAGCTAAAAATTAAAATTTGCATACTGCGTTCACGTTCTCTGAACCACATGCCTAGTAGACAGCCTAAAGTCGAAACGGTAAGAGCAAATAGGGCATAAAATAGCAAGGTGCCTGACATATTATGACCTCGAGGGTAATTCTGATTAGAAAATACCCAGCCATAATAGAAACAACCCATCAAAAAAGAGACCACAGACAGCGCCATAATACGTCCCAACCAGCCCGTAGCAGTCGCATTTTGTTTCTTATTTTCGTACCAAGTACCAATAAGCAAAGCGGTACCCATTAATAGCGTCTGTTGTAAAATTAGAATAGACACTGCGGGCACCACGTAAGCCCCATAGCCCTCTGAACGATTGTACATGGGGTCTATGCGTAGCGGAACAGCCTGAGTACTGTTTTTGGCAGTATCCATATAGGCGCCTTTGGCCACGCTTCTTTTTACTTCCACACCTGCCGAGACAGTGCCTATGGCTTTTGTAAAACCCATTTGTACCTGCTTATTGAGCAAAAAGTAGCCGTTGTTGGCCAGTACAGAGACATAAGCGGACTTATTGGAAAAGACATTTCGCTCAAGGTCTCTTGGAATGATGAGATAACCGGCAATATCGCCTCGATACATGGCTTCTATCGCCGCATCTTCATCTACATACTTGTAAACAATCAAGTTAGGGCTGGCATCACTATAGCGGGTTATAGTACTTGATAATTCACTACGGTCATAATCAACCACGCCGACTGGAACCTCTTGGACAACTTCGGCTTTATAAGGCCAAGGGTAGAAAAAACCATAAATGATAGGGGCGATTACCAACATCAATAACACGCCTTTGTCTCTAAAGATAGAGGCTAAAGTTTGCAAAAACCCTTGCAAAAAAGAGGTATGAACATAATTGCCTTGGCGCTTAGGTCTTGGCTTTTTTATTAAATTAGCATCAGGTTTGTAATCATTATCAGACATTATCGAGCCCCCCAACGCGCTGGATTTCTGAAAGCTCTTAAACACAGCAGCGCGGTGATAACCAAAGTAACCACTACCGCCGCTATTAATCCTAGGACTGAAGGCATAGCGATAGCAGGGGGTGTTGCCATCTGGAGTTGGGTTAAGTGGACTTTTAAGTAGTGAGTCAGTGGCAACATATTGGCCCATCTCTGAGCACCTTCACTCATTGCCATTAGCGGAAAAGTAACGCCTGCAAAAGCAAAAGAGGGCGCAGAGACAAACCCAGTACTCGATAAACCCATACGTAAAGAGTAGCTTGTTAAACTGAAAATAGCGCCTACCCAAAGTGATATCATAATTAACGCCACATAAGCGATAAACACAAGCGTCAGGCCAATCCAGCTGGCAGGATGTATCGACACAATTAAGGCCAACATCAATATACCCCATATCATATATGACAACAAAGCCCAAATCAGCTTGCCGTTGAGGCCAATCACCAGTGCCATAATGGATACCTTAGTAGGCATTCTGGGTTTTGCACTTTTATTGAAATTCAAACGATAACGAAGATTAGGATTAGACAAGATAAAATGCGATTCACTTACCAGCTCATATGTCCTAGAATTCATCAAACTATAATCAACAGGCTGTTGCCAGCTTTCATGTAAACTTGAATGCAGGTAAGCCAATCTTTGTTCTGGCGGAATATGTTTTAACGTTTTAAAGTCAGGGTAGGGCATGTCTGGGAACACCATATTGTGATACCACAGAGAAAAAGTTTTGTCCCTAATCTCACGTCCAATAGTGGTAGCGCCAATAATCATCGCTAAGATGTGTAACAAAGAAGGAATAACAGTCGAAGCCAGAAACTTTTGATAGTTGGTACCGATATTATACAAACCGATACGTTCTACCGAGATTGGCGTATGCGATATCATCGCTTGCTCGCCATAAGTACCTTGTTTAATACTGCGTTTGATTTCTACACCTGCCGATAGGGTACCCGTTACCGTTTGTACCCCTTTTTGAATAATGCCAGAGTGAGTACCATATTGAGCATTTACTTTTAGAATAACCGGAGAGGGTAGACCTCTATTGATTTTCTCGTCAAAGTCCTCAGGTATATAAACTACCGCATAAATCTCTCTGCTCAAAATCGCATTTCGAGCACTATTTGTGTCGTGGTAGAGGTGTTTGACTTGCAAATCGGGGCTAGCATCTAAATAACGGGTTAATGTGCGAGAATAACTGCTGCGGTTTTCATCCATGACCCCAATTGGAATATCAACAATATAGGGTTTAGAAAACATCCACCAGACACTTAAAATGGTCAATAGGGGTAACCATAAAAGCATGACATAGTCCCAGGGGTGCTCCTTGAGGAATCTAGCCTCATAGCTGGCACTCCGTACAAAAACAGACCATAATGATGCTTCGCGATTACCCTTATCACCAAAGACTATCTGTAGCTTTTCATTATTATCAGGTTGTGACTGGGACATATTCTAGCCTATCAATTTCATAGAGATTATTGAGCAATATTGGACTTTTTGTTTACTGCTTTGGGATCAATCTCTACCACAACGCTCATCCCTGAACGAATTTTGGTATCCGCTTTGGTGGGACGTGCTTTGACTTCAAAAGTACGAACATCTAAATTGTCTTCAGTATTGGTAGCACGCCAAGTGGCAAAATCAGACATTGCTGCCGTGTTAAATACTTTGAAAGTCATTTGATAAGAATGGTCTGGTGAAGATAAAGCTGGGACTTTGCCAACAAACTCTTTACCAATGCTAAATTGGTTTAACAAATTTTCAGTGACATTGATGACCACCCATTGGTCATTCGGGTCAACTAAGGTCATGATAGGCACACCTTGACCAATAACTTCACCTGGATTGACGATGACATCATCAACGATACCGGAGATAGGGCTCTTCAAGTTGGCTTCATCTTGAGCTGCTTGAGCTTCTTGAATTTTACCATCTACTTGGGCGACCTGTGCTTTAGCCGCATCTTTGTCTTCACCACGTGCCCCTTCTTGTGCCAATTCATATTGCAGGCGTGCCGCATCAGCTTTGTCTTGATTCGCCACATATTGAGTATAAGCTTCATCACGCTTTTGACGTGCCATTAAACCTTCTTGATAGAGACGATCAACACGCTCAAAAGTACTCTTGGCCAAGTCAGCTGCAGCTTGGTTAGCTTGCCAGGCGGCCTTTGCTTGTCCAATCTCTTGAGGTCTGGCTCCGTTTTCAGCTTTGTCTAGTTGGCTTTGAGCCATATCACGTGCGGCCAAAGCTTGGTTCATTTTGGCAGTGATTTCTGGAGAGTCCATCTCAATGAGCTGCTGACCTACTTTGACCGTGTCGCCTTCAGTCACCATAATATTTGAAATTCGTCCAGGAACTTTGGCAGCGATAGCTGTTGACTGCATTTCCATCTGACCTTGAACGACAATGGGTTTTTCCGTACTTTCTGTACTTTTGTTAAGCCCATAGATAATAACCCCTATCACCCCAACGAGGACTAGGGTTAAGACGATATTTCTAATCATTGTTGGGCTCGGCTTTTTTGAAGCATTCATGTATTTATCCTGGAAGATAAAAAATTAATAATAAAGAAGATGATTGAAACGAAAATAAGGCTAATGGGCATCAGTAAACGGTTGGCAGTCTAATATCAGCCACCGCCATATATTCATTAAAGGCCTCAGGGGTACCGATGCTCTCCATCAAGGCTGCTAGAGCTTGCACATAATCATTGGCAGCAGACGCTTGTTCGGTGCGGGCTTGCAGATACTTAGTTTGTGCTGTGGTCACATCTAAGGCAGTATTAACCCCTTCTTTCATACCCAACTGCTTGTAACGCAGAAGCTCTTGAGCCAACAATACATTGCTATTTAGCGATTGGAAACGAACCCGCGCATTTTCAACGGATTGCCAGTTTTTTTCTACCAAAAGTAGAATATTATCACTGACATCAATCTTCGCCAATTGTGCTTGACGCATCTTAGCTTCACTTGAGGCATGCTGAGCATCTTTGTTTAAGCCGCCCCATAGTTTCCAGCTGGCTGAAACCCCCGCAATCCAGCTTGGGTCATTTTTTAGCTCGTGATACCCGAATACAGACACTGTGGGTTTAAAGCCCGTGTCCGATAAATCGCTCAAAGATTGGGCTTGCGCATACTTAGCGTCTACTTTCTTAAGACCAGGATGGTTTCTTAAAGCCAAATCTTGGAAATACTGAAGCGAAGGCAATGGCTTTGAGGACACAAATAAAGGCGTAGTAGGCTTAATAGGCTGCGGTGAGCGTAACAACCTTTGTAAGGCAGTCATGGCTAGTTTGGCATCATGACGCGCTTTAATGGCCTCACTTTCCGCTTCGGCCAAAGCGGTTTTTGCCTCTAATCTATCTACCCCAGAGATAAAACCTTCTTCTAAATAACGCTGAGCCATATGGTCAGTTTCTTTGACGGTATTTAAGGCATCTTCACGAAGATAAGCAGCAAGCATCGCCAGCTGAGCCGTAAAATAACGTTCTACTAACGTGGTTTGCAATTGGTCTTTATCGAGTAGAGCATCTGCTTGGCTTTCTTCAGTCCTGGCATCTGCTAAACTTGTTACGGCTTTGGTGCGCCCCGCTGTATACACGGGCCACAGCATGGCTACTCCCGCGGACGTCGTATCGCCCTTGCGCTTAATATCGTAACTATCCGGAATTCTCTGATCGATAATATCGCCAATAATAGCCTGACCTGCTTCAGACAATAAAGGCTCACCTGTTGCAGGATCTTTAGCTTCGTTTACCCTTTCTTGAATACCTGCTTGAAGACCACTTAAGTCCAAATTAGCGTCCAAATTGTAATGAGTGGCGCCTGCTCGCAAAAATACCAAAGGTTGATTAAGGTCCTTCGTGGCTTCAGAAGTTAATTCGTTTGAGATAATACCGGCATTGTTGCTGGCAAGCTTAGGGGAAACTTGAAGTAAAACATTTTGAGCTTGAAGCAGGCTGAGCTTCTCAGGCACATCAATGCGATAAACATCATCGATAGGCACCCCGGTAGAGGGGTCAATAATGCTTTGTAAAGGAATAGGCTGGTAGCTGCCTTTTTCAAGGTTTTGGCTAATTTCAGCGATGTTCACTGTTTGATTTGTAGAGGTGACTGCTTGAGGCGCTTTTTGAGAGTATATGTACTCATCATTAGCATTATTAGTTGCCTGCACGCTGTCTTCGGCGTTGGCTGGTGCCATTAATAGGTTAAAAAACAGACCTATTGCCAACGACGTTTGCCAGGTTAACGCTAAAGAGAGTCGACTGAGCTTGAAGCGATGACTATTAACCGTTGAATTATCAAGGTATAAAGCACGTGAAGGCACTGCCTTAAAGACTGAGCCATCAAGAGTCTTAGTACGATTTAACTTAAGTAGTGACATATTGGCAACTGGCTATTAAAGAGTTAAAGGAATAAAAGCAAGTCAATCAATGACCAAGCGTTGACGACCCCTATTATATAGCTTGCGGCTGTCGAGCAGTCAGCAATTATCAACTGGCTAATAACAAACATATTATAGAAAAATGGTTTTGTTAATTAGAATACAAGAGGGGTAGCGCTTACTTTTCGATGAGAAAGAAAAGCTAGGAACTGTCAAGAGATTGATAGCGCTACTTATGATACAACTCCCAATCACTTATTTAAAGTTATAAATCAATCAGTAACCTAGTCAATAATTTTATAGAATTCATGGTTTGTTATTTACCAGACAGCTCATCTATCCGACAGTTCATCTGAAAGATAGTTTATCAAATAAAATGATATTGAATTAACAATTACCAAAAGGGCCACCTTGTTTTAAGCAAGGTGGCCAATCCGGTTATAAAATATTATTCAGTTAGCGAAATAAAACAAGCGCTTTATTGAGATACAGTCTGATTATACCTAATTATACACTTGTTATATATAAAATAGAGTCAGAACAAACCTAGAAGTTGAAATGAAGTTACTTATTAAATAAGTTTATCTATTAAATAAGGTCATTTGTTAAATAAAACCCTTTATTTAGGCACTCAATTAAGCGTTTTCAAGTTTAGGACGGGCTTTTTCAATCGCTTTTAATAAGGCTGCTTTAAATCCGCCTGCTTCGAAATGAATAACATCTGAATGAGCGGCACAGACGTGTCGAATATCCTGCCATTTTTCCGCAAGGTTTTCCGCCCAATCACAATAATCTCTACCCGCAGTAGGTTGGTCGGTTAATGCTTTTTTGGTGGTAGGATGAATGCCAAGTTCCGGCATGACGGCTTGCAGAATTTTGGCAGGTGGGGTCACGAAAGTATCATCGACATGCAAGGTTTTGCTTGCTGGATGGTAAGCAAGTAGGGAGCTGGCATGTACCATCTCATTGGGCGAAATATAGTAAATACCTTTCGGTAATGAAAATTCAAGTTCAGGATAACGCTCTGCAACTGCTTTACTTTCTACCAAGTCTTCCGCCCAGTCTACTTCTGGAACTTTTATCTTATGACGTTCACTACCATAAACAATGGCTTTCGGAAAGTCTTTTGCCATTTGGGCACAGTGAATAGTATGAAAAGGATGTAGATTCAAGATGGCTTCTACGTCATCGCCATTGTTGGTCAGAGACATCACTTCATCACGTATTTCATCAGTCAAAGTATAACTGTCTAAGAATATAAACCGACCTGAGTCAAGTTTGACCAATGAGCATTGAGTACCAATATTAATCAGACCGCCTATTTTAAAGGTACCTTGAATGTTCCAGAATCCAGAACCTAAATCTATAATTTTGTCAGACATTTATGTCTCCTATTTTTGTTATAAGTGAAAAGCAGTCATTTATAGCCATATACAGGTACATGCTAATCTATTATTTAGAAGGACTTTTTTACTGCTAGACGTCAGGGTTTATAAACAGCTGCCAACACCGTTGTTATCGATTAGCACTTTTATAGTTAATATCTTTATTAAGTTACTTAACTATTATGGTGCTTAGATTGGAAGGATTAAACCTTATTATGACGGTTAACCATGACAGGGTTTGTTATAAAAAGATATAAAATGTTAAAGGGGGTGAAAAAGTAGGCACGATTAGATTAATAGAACAGGCGCTAAAAGCTGTTTACTATAAAAATTGCCTACTATAAAACGCCAGTGATGAATGGAGGCACAAAGTAGGGGATAAGCTTTTGAAAGGAATTTAGAAATATAGGGTATTGATAGAGAAAATAATAAGAGTGCAGTGATTGGAGTTGAGGATGCAATAAGCCAAGCTGTATTGATTAATAAACTCAGCTTTGTCTGTTAGGAAACCAACAGCATGCAAGATTTACAGCGCCAGGGAGTCTCAATAGAGTGCTTCAATTGCAGAGGTGAGTCGACCCTTCTTAATTGGTCACAAACTTGGCAGTGATACCGAGAGTCATAGACGTAACAGTTGTCAAAAATAGCGAAGACTTCAGAGACGTCGAGCAATTGGAAATAGTTTTGCAAATATTTGATTTGTTTAGCGACATCATCATACTCTTCAAATTTGCACTGCTGCCAAAAAATCCGGCACAGTAGTCGTTGTCTCGAGGTTAGAGTCGGATCAAAGTACAGTTTAAGAAAATCCATAAAGGCCTTAGGAGTTAACAGAGGATGTCATGGTAAAATTGATACAAGTAATCCATATTATACGCTAGCATTGTCGTCTCATCATTAAAAGTAGTTCAGTTGACTCGCTAGGCGCTTCCAACTAAGAGTATTCATTTTATGTCCCCAACTCTCATCGCTTATGTGTATTTAGCAGGTGCGATTCTTTTCGAAATTACTGGCACTACCTTTTTGGTGAAGTCGCAAGAATTTACCAAACTTTATCCCACTTTAGCGACTGTGGTGCTTTATGCCTTTTCTTTTTACTTTTTGACCAAGTCGTTAAGAGAGATTCCCCTTGGTATCGCTTATGCGCTATGGGGCGGGATAGGGATTGTCTTGACCGCTATCGTTGGTCTGATTGTCTTCAAACAGAGTATTGATATGCCGGCAGTGATAGGCATCGGCTTAATTGTGGCCGGCGTTGTGGTGCTTAACTTATTTTCAAGCTCTGTGGGGTGAGAGGTAGGGAGGTTTAGGCCAATACGCTAAACCCGGCTATCAATAATAACTGGATAGCCCTTATGCTCAATCACAGTGGCTTTCACTCCATACAAATCCTGTATGGTCTCTTGGGTAATCACTTCAATAGGATGGCCGGTTTGGATAACTTGACCGGCTTTCATCATCACCACTGTATCAGCAAATTGTGCTGCTTGGTTAATGTCGTGCAGCACAATGACCACGGTCTTTTTTTGTTCATGCGCTAAACTGCGTAGGGCACGCATCAGCTGACCTGAGTGGTACATATCTAAGTTATTAAGCGGCTCATCAAGTAGTAAGTACGGTGTGTCCTGGCAGACAATCATAGCAATAAGTACCCGCTGCTGTTGCCCACCGGATAAGGTAGATAAATAACGATCCGCCATATCCTGTAATTCGAACTTTTGAATAATCTCAGCCACTTTCTGGCGATCAGCTGGGGTGGGCCGGCCTTGATGATAGGGGTAACGGCCGAACATCAATAGCTCTTCCACGCGCAGACGGCCCTGTAGCTGATTGCTTTGTGCCAATATGGCTACTGTCTTAGCCATAACCTTGCTGTCGGTATGTGCAATGTCATATTCACCAAACTGAACCGAACCACTTTGCAAGGGTTGCAATCGCGACATTACACTAAACAAAGTCGATTTACCCGCTCCATTGGGCCCGATTAATGCAATCACTTGGGCATCTTCTAAGCTTAAACTGATATTGTTCAAGATAGGGGTGTGATCGATGTGATGGCTTACATTATTAATGGTAATCATAAAGGTAGTCAGCTACTAGAGATAAAATAGGGTGAAAATTAGGGGGTTATAATAGTAAGTTTTAAATAAGCAGCTTAACTGCCTTATTTATTACCTAAACTACTTGCTTACGATATTGTTTTAATATTAGGCCGATAAATACCATACCGCCGAGAAGTTCAATTACCACTGAAAGCACACCCGCCATACCCAGCACCCTCTCAAACAAAGTCTGACCCAATACCAAAGTAATCATGGATACTAAACTGACCAAGACGATGCGCTCGCTATGATACATACTGTGGCTGATGCGGTTGGTCAAAGCGCATACCAATAATCCCAAAAATACGATGGGACCGACAAAAGCGGTTGCGGTAGCGACTAATACTGAGATGACTACTAATAAACGCAGGGTTAGGCCTTGGTAATTAATGCCTAGACCAATGGCGTCAGAGCGGCCCAGCATTAGCACATCGATTTGAAAGCGCCAATGCCAAACAAGCCAAGCACTGACAATACAAATGGCTAGGCTCAGCCACATCATATGTAGGTTGGTGATATTAAATTGAGCAAAGCTGGCAGCTTGTATCACTACGAAGTCTTCGGGGTTAATCAGGCGTGCCACTAAATTTGATAAGCTTCTAAACAATACCCCAAAGATAATGCCTACTAAAATCAGCCGAGATAAAGAGTGCTCAGTGCGATTAAATAATAGACGAAACAGTAATAAAGAGGCGGCTATCATTAGCGCCACTTCAATACCAAACTTTAGTAACGGCTGACTGGTAAACATATTAACCGCACCCAAAAAAAACACTAGGAGGCTTTGGATGAGAATATATAACGAGTCAAAGCCTAGTAAAGCGGGTGTTAAAATAGGGTTGTGGGTGAGGCTTTGAAATAGTAGCGTAGAAACTCCAATGCAATAACCCACAATCATAAGTGCTGCCAGCTTTTGCCCGCGAAACGGCAACACAAAGTCCCAGTTACCATTGGCCTGTAAGGTCATAAACAGTACGCAGCTAATCAGTAAAGTTAGTAAAGCAATCCACACCGGTTTGCTAAACACCAAGCCGGGATTAATACGCGATTGGGTAGAGCGAATGACAAGGTTAAGTGGGTTTTCCGAAGTTTGCTTTTTTGAAGGCGCTAACGGCGAGCCTGCATATTTCCTAATAGTGCCAGAGGACTTGGGTATTGAGTCGACTGGTGCTTGCTTGGGTGAATTCATAATAAGCTTAGCTGGCAAAAAGGGTAAATAAAAGATAAGACTTAAAGGCTGCTATAGTGAGCTTAAGCTGGGGCTGACGGATTAACTTCAAGTTTACGAGGTTTGGGTTTGCGAGGTTTACGTAATAACAGCCATAAAAATATCGCTGCTCCAATAACCCCAAATACGGTCGCTACCGGTACTTCAAAAGGATAGCGGATGCTGCGACCAATAACGTCGCACAGTAACACCAAACTTGAGCCAAATAATGCCACTGCAGGCAAGCATCGGCGTAGACTGTCGCCCATTAAGCGGCTGATAATATTCGGCACTACCAGTCCGACAAAGGGAATGGCGCCTACGGTGACCACTACCACGGCGCTAATCATGGCCACGGTCAATATCACAAACCAGGTTATCAAGCGCTGGTTCACTCCTAAGTTAATAGCAATGGCATCGCCTAATCCTACAATGGTTAGTTTGTCAGCCAAAAAGTAAGCCACCAGTGCTAAAGCACCGGTCACATACAACAGCTCATAACGACCTGCCAAAATGGTGGAAAAATCCCCAAAACGCCATACTGACAGCATCTGTAAAGATTCTGTCTCATAGGCAATAAAGGTGGTGACCGCTTCAATAATGCCGCCAAACACAATGCCCACCAAAGGCACCATTAAGATATCCGTGGCAGGCAGGTGCTTAATTAGACGCATAAACAGTACCATGCCAGCGATAGCGCACAAGGTGGCAATTAACATCTTGTTAAATAGGCTACTTGTGGGCAAATACAAACTTACCAAAAGTAAGCCTAAACCTGCACTTTGAGTGGCCCCCACCATAGAGGGATCGACGAAGCGATTTTTTAATACCACTTGTAAAATCATCCCTGCCACTGCTAGGGAAGCACCGGTTAAGATAATGGCCAGCGTGCGCGGTAGGCGACTCACCAGCAATAGCTGCAGGTCGTTACTAACGGATTGCTGGGTCAACGCTTGCCACAGCCCTTGCCATGAAAAATCTGCCACACCCAACGATAAGCTTAGCAATATTAAAGCCATCAACAGCAGCACACTTAAAGTGTTGAGCAGCATGGGTGATAGCAAAATAGGTCGAGCTTTGGGTTTGGCAGAAGAATCAAACATAACGGTCTTTATTTATACTAAAGAAGTAGGTGATAAGTGTTCTTTTATTGAGCACTTTCAACTTTTTCGGCTTTATTAAAAGCGTCAGTGATAATCTTGGCATCTTTTAACCATTGGTAATAACCACCGAAAGCTAGGTATGAGTCTGGGCTTAAGTAGACAATGTGTTTGTTTTTCCAAGCTTTGGTTTGATGCATTAATGGGTTATCCAATACCGTATCTGCACCGGCGCCTTCCTCGCCGATGGCTGAGCTTCTATCTAATACAAATAACCAGTCGGGATCGACCTTTTGTAAGTATTCAAAAGATACTGGCTGACCATGTCGACCCTCTTCAATTTGGGTATCAGCCGCAGGAATGCCGAAGACAGTGTGCAAAAAGCCAAAGCGAGATTTTTCGCCATAGGCTGAGATTTTATTGCCGTTGACTAACACAACCAGACCATTACCTTTACCAGCACTGGCTGCTTTGGCTTGCTCGATGGCTTGATCAATATCTTGTTGCAGCTGTGCCGCTTTATCGGCTTTATTAAATAGCTTTCCTAAGTCAGCTAAGCGCTGTTTGCTAGACTCGTAAATATTTTCTGTATCTAAAGTAAGGTCTAAAGTTGGCGCCATTTTGCTAAGCGAATCATATTTTTCTGCCATACGTGAGCCGACTAAAATGGCTTTAGGCTGCATTTGATTAAGTGCTTCCATATCAGGCTCAAATAAAGTACCGATATTTTTACTCTCTGGAGCGCCCGCTGCTTTTAAATTGTCAAGCCGTAAACTACCGGGTAAGCCGGCAACGGGTACTTCCAAAGCAGCTAAATCTTGCATCAAGGTCATGTCATACACTGCTAGCGGCTCAGGATTGGCGGGTAAAGTTACTTCACCGCGAGTGGTATTAATGCTTATTTGTGCTTGGCTGTCAGTGGCACTGGACTCTACATTAGTTGCTTCAGAGCTGGAATTAGTTTGAGTCTCAGCTTTTATATCACTTTGATGATCCGTCTCTTTGGGTCCACAACCAAAAAGAGCCCCGCTCACCATTAAAGTTAACAGAGCCAGCTTAGCTTTAGGGTATGCATAAGAAGATAGGCTTTTGATAAACATAAAATCTCACTTAATCATTAAACTTAGTCGTTAAAAAAGCCATTACACGAAAATGGCCATTAAATAAAAGGAGGTGAAAAAATTAAACTTTTTTATCTATTCAAATAGCTCAGAAGCCATCTAAATTAACTGCATAGTGTGCAGTCAGATATTTGCTGTTTTTTAATAATGAGCATATGGTACGGTTTTTAAATGCAAAAGTAAATGATAATAATTTTTATTCAATTAAAAATAGATACTTAATCACTCTTATAGCAGTACCTTATCCTCCTAAAGTAGTAGATAACCTACTCTTTATAATGCTTTTGCTCGATACTTATGAATTAAGGCAATTGTTATATTGATAACAATGATAGATAAGCTTGACTTAAGGAAGATCCAACCTGAAGTCTGCTTGTCTTTTTTTATCAATGACACAGGAGTCATATCATGCATGCCAAAGAGCTGCTTGAGCTAGAGCGACGGGATATTAGGTCATTACACTATACTTGGATCGCTTTTTTTCTAACCTTCTATGTCTGGTTTAATATGGCACCGTTAGCAACCTCAATGCTAGCGACCGAAAACTACTTAACTAATGATCACATTAAACTATTCTTGATAGCTAATGTGGCTTTGACCATACCAGGGCGTGTGGTTGTGGGTATGGCACTCGATAAGTTTGGGCCAAGGCGAGTTTTCTCGATACTTATGGTAGTGATGGCAATACCAACTTGGTTTTTTGCATTTGGTAACTCTGCCATGCAATTCTTTGTAGCCAGATTATTTATGTCTATTGTGGGCGCAGGGTTTGTGGTAGGTATTCATATGACCTCACTGTGGTTTAAACCAAAAGATATTGGCTTTGCTGAAGGCTTTTATGCTGGCTGGGGTAATTTTGGTTCTGCCGCAGCAGCCATTACCATACCAACTATAGCATTGCAGTTTTTTGGTGGTGATGACGGCTGGCGCTGGGCGATTGCACTTTCTGGATTATTAATGGCGATTTATGGCGTCGCTTATTGGTTCTTGATTACTGATGGACCAACGGCTGATACACATAAAAAAGCACGCAAAGCGGGTGCATTAGAAGTATCAACATGGAAAGACTTACTGCTTTACTGCTTATTTATTATTCCTTTATACGGCGTACTTAGTGTCTTGGTATATCGTACCAAAAATATGGGTTTTTTAAGTGATACGGGCTCATATATTGCCTATGGCGTGATTGTACTGGCTGTGCTTTTTCAAATCTATAAAGCCCTTAGTGTTAACATACCAATGCTTAAAGCTGGCATACCAGAGGATGATAAGTATCCGTTTACATCTGTGGCTGCTTTAAACGTAACCTACTTTGCAAACTTTGGCGCTGAGCTTGCCGTTGTCTCTATGTTGCCGATGTTCTTTGCATCAACATGGGAGCTTAATCCGACTACAGCTGGTTTAGTTGCGTCGACGTTTGCTTTTGTAAACTTATGGGCACGTCCGTTAGGCGGCTATATATCTGATAGAGTGGGTAACCGCCGCTTAGTGATGCTTATTTATATGTTTGGTATTGGCATTGGTTTTGGGCTAATGGGGTTACTTGACTCAGGCTGGCCGATATTTATCGCTGTTGTGTTTACCATCACTTGTTCAGTCTTTGTGCAAGGCGCAGAGGGAGCAACCTTTGGTATTATTCCTTCGGTAAAACGCCGCTTAACTGGACAAATCTCTGGTATGGCAGGCGCATATGGTAATGTGGGCGCGGTTTTCTATCTGTTTATTTTTACTTTTGTTGAGCCACATCAGTTCTTTTTTATAATTGCAGCGGGTGCATTTATTGCATGGGTGCTCTGTTTCTTCTGGTTAAAAGAGCCTGAAGGTGCATTTGATGATGAATATAAAATGTCATCCGTTGATTTACAAATTGCGGAAGATGACCGAGTAGCCCAGCTTAGCAAATAGACCTAGCAAATTGTTTTACTGACTTAAAATGCACACAAAAAAGACACTTCGCTTAGAGGCGTCTTTTTTTGTGGTTAGTTTTGGTTGATAGCGCAATTATTTATTAATATAAACTACCAATATAATCTATCAAGATAGGTTATAAGCATGGCTTATAGGCCTAAGCTATAAGTCTAAGCTATTGACTGCCCAAACTGCAACATCCACACGAGTACGTAGGTTGGTCTTATTCAAAATATGCTTCACATGTACCTTTACAGTGGACTCAGAAATCCCTAGTTCATTACCGATCATTTTATTACTTTGGCCTTTGGCAATCATTTTAACCACTTGTAGCTCGCGACTGGTCAAGTTACTGACAATGTCATCGAGATTTGGGGTGCGTAACGCTTGGGCTAGCACTGCGGCCAATCTTGAACTCACTACTAACTCGCCACGTAAGGCTTTGCGGATATCTAAGGCTACTTGTTCAGGCTGCATGTCTTTTAGTAAGTAGCCATTGACGCCGAGCTTTAACGCATTGTGGATGTCATCGCCACTATCAGACACGGTAAACATGAGAATTTTTGCTTGATTGCCTTGATCTCTAATTTGTTTAACCGTATCAAGTCCACTTAGCCCCGGCATGTTTTGATCAAGAATGATGAGGTCCACATCATTGTCTTTTAAATAGACCAATGTTTCCTCACCACTACTGACATCAGCCACCACATTAAAATCAGGCTCTAGGCTTAGCAAGTCTGCTATACCACGCCGTAGCATAGGGTGATCATCGACCAATAGTATTTTGGCAGGAGAGGTAGAGGTATAAACTACGTTAGACATATAAACTCACGGGTAATTAAAGTTAAATTTTCTTGAAGGTTTAAGTCGCTTTTAATCTTTTAAGGCCAAATCAGTTGCTAATTCAGGTTGGTTACTAATTCAGGTTGGTTACTAATTCAGGTTGGTTACTAATTCAGGTTGGTTACTAATTCAGGTTAATTGCTAAGTTAAGTTAATGGCTAGTTGGTAAAAAAAGCAGGAGCAAACCGAGCCTCAATTGTGGTGCCTTTGGGGTGGTTTTGAGTTATTTTTAGGGTGCCTCCTAAGCTCTTAGCACGCTCCTGCATAATCATTAATCCGTGATGATGGGTGTGATCAAAATTCCCAGAGATGCCTTTACCATCATCACTAATGGTAAGTAAAGTGTCATCACTATCAGCGATATAAACATAACTAATCTCAACATTATTGGCTTCAGCATGACGGCAAATATTAGATAGAGCTTCACGCACAATTTGAATGACGTTAACCTGTTCAGAGGCATTTAAATTCAAAGACATCACTTGGTTACTGACTTTGATATTAAACCCTCCTTTTTTGGCAAATTCATCTGCAGAGTTATGTAGGGCCTCATCAAAACTGTCATCATTTAAGCTTAAACGGAAGGTAACGAGTAGGTCTCTTAAATGCTGATAAGCAGAGGTTAGTCCTTCTTTAATCTTTAAGATCGAATCGGTAACCAATACTAAGTCGGGGCTATCGCAGTGAGTGTGATTCAGTCTTTTTTCTAATATCGTGACTTGGATTTTTAAATAGGACAAAGATTGCGCCAAAGAGTCATGTAGCTCTCGAGCAATTGTTGCCCGCTCTTCAAGCAAAATAACCTGATGCTCATGCTGGCGTTGATGCAATAAAAACATAGCGGTACTAATTAAATTAGTCAAAGCAACAATGGCTTCTTTATTATCTGAAATTAAAGCTTTAGTGGCTATTTGTTCTGCTTCAGGAAGTTGTTCTAACTCAGGAAAAGCGTTTAGTTCTTCTATTAACGGAATACGACTGTTTGGCGCTGCACCGTGTTTCAGGAAATCTGAGGGTGCTATATTGTCTGTTATCGGAGTTTCTGCTGTCGGAGTGTCTGCTGTCGGTCGATTGATGCCTAGAGATTTAGGTCGAACTCTTAATTCACCATATTGATATTTCTGATGACGAATATCGAAAGACTCAGTATAAGCGTTGGTCTTAATTAAACAGTTGTCACAAGTTGACGTGGAGCATAACTCTCTTAATGCACTACTATGGATGGCAATAGCATCTTGATTGTCCAACAAATCATTTTTAAGGCATAGCGTAAACTCTAAGTCCGGAATAATTTTTCCGAAATCAGCAATTAAACGATTGAGCTCAACTATACTTACCTGACTGGTAGTGAGATATTTAGCAAAATCATAAAGCAAAGCCAGTACTTGATTGGCTTGAGTCAAATGAGCAGTCTTGGATTGTACTTCATTTTCTAGATAGAGATGGTTTTTCTCAATGGTGCTAACCATGTCATTGAAAAAAAGTCCTAGCTCTTCAAATTCACTGTAACCTTTAATAGCCACACGGGTGTCGAGCTGACCTGATTTAAAACTTTCTTTAGCCTTAACAAGGTTCTGAATAGGTGCTAAGGCTTTCTTACGAAGTTCGGCGATTACCGCTAACATAATCAAAACCATCAAGCCTAGGAAAAATAGCTGAAATAGCTGCTGTTGGCTTTGACGTCTTTCATTTCTATATTGTAGCTGCGATACCACCGCATCTACTTGCTGGACATAAGGCAGAGAAGCCTTATACCAATTCCAAAAAATAAGGTACAATATAACCAACTCAACAACATAATAGAATCACATGCCGAAAAAAACCCCTAGAAATCATAAACTCACAGACCACGATTTTCTGCAATTATCTAAAACAGAAGGCAATGCCAGAGCACGAATCAGACTACTCATGCTGCATCAACTGAGTCAAGGTCATCCTATAGCGACCGTAGCAGAGAACTTTGGCTATAACCCTAGAAGCGTCTATACCATAAGAAGGAAATACTGGTTGCATGGTATCACTAGTGTCTATGACGCAGCTGGCAGAGGCAGAAAGAGTCTTTTAGCAGAAAAAGACATAGAACCATTCAAACAAGCGATAGTAGAAGCTCAGCAGCAAAGAGGTGGTGGTAGGCTCACGGCAAAAGACATCGCACAAATCGCCAAGGAGCAATTTAACGCCAACTATACCCCTAAAGCGATCTATCCTCTCATGAAACGTATTGGTATGAGCTGGGTATCTGCGCGTAGTCGGCATCCTAAGGCAGATCCTAAAGTCATGGAGGCATATAAAAAAACTTCCTTGAGCAGATAAAGCAAGTTCTACCTGATGGTGTTGATATCAAGCAAGTTGATATATGGTTTCAGGATGAAACACGTATTGGCCAACAAGGCTCTATCACAAGGGTTTGGCACTATAAAGGACAAAGACCTCGAGTAGTCAGGCAGCAGCAGTTTGAATCAACTTATCTATTTGGTGCCTTTAATCCGGCGACAGGTGAGAGTGTTGGACTTGTTCTACCTTATGTGAATAAGCAAGCTATGGCATTGCATATGGAGGAAATCAGTAAAGCTGTTCCCGAAGGTCGGCATGCCGTGGTGGTTATGGATGGGGCGCTATGGCACCAACCAAGTTTGGATCAAGACAATGTGACCATGCTTAAATTGCCTCCCTACTCACCTGAGCTTAACCCTGCTGAACAGGTATGGCAGTACCTTAAACAGCATTGGTTATCTAATCGCTGTTTTGAGAGTTATGATGCGATTGTCGATGCGGCATGTGACGCTTGGAATGCATTGTGTAATCAGACTAACTTAATTAGGTCTATCACTCAGCGGGAGTGGTGCGACTTGAGTGTTATTTTTTAGAATTGGTATTATAAAACCCTTGAGCATCATTGTTAAGCAACAAAGGCAATAGCTCATTTTGCCACCGTTGCTCGATTCTTTTAATTTGACGGTCTATACGCTCATTTCGATTGGCAAGTTGATTCTGATATTGGTGCAGTAATTGGTGCCGACGATTCATGTCGTTAATCAGAGTATTAAGCCTTTGCTCTTTGTCTGCCGCAGTTGGACCAGTAGGGTCTGCAACGCTACCAGCTTTAGCACCAAGACTATCTTTAAAATCAAGACGGTCTTTATCACTAGGATTCGCTTGTAGACCAAGATTTGAAGGATCAAAATCTGATGCCAATAAGAAATTAAAACGGTAGGTAGCCATTCTAATCGAGCCAGCGATGTTAATTGCTTTGGCATCATTTTGGGCCGCCCATGCCAAAAAGCCGCTAGTCAATGAAGACCCTAAAAATAATAAGATCACAGTGATAGTAGCAACTTGAGCACGAACAGTCAGTTTGTTGGGAATCAGATTAGATAGCCACATAGTTATCAATTTTAACAATATAAAGGGTAGAAAAGTGATCTTTAATTTATGAGCTTAACGTAAATTATGAGAAATGCCGAGAAGGAGAGGTAAATTAGCACTTACTACCAAAGCTTTGACATACCTCTAAAGTAGTAGTCACTTAGCTCTACAGCAAGTTACCCACATAAGCCACCGTATTAAACCCTTATAGCCATACTAAATTATAAATAGGTGCAGTAACTTTACTTATGCAATAAATATAGGTGAGTGTTACTAACTAACATCACTATTAAGTGAGGTGAGTATGAGTGTTAAAAAAGAGGAATTAAAAGGTGGCAAGGTTATTACCGATTGGCGTCCAGAAATGGAAGACTTTTGGGAAAACGGTGGTAAACAAGTCGCCAGTCGTAACTTATGGGTCTCTATTCCTGCCTTGCTATTGGCATTTTCGGTATGGATGGTATGGAGTGCGGTCATCGTCAACCTGCCTGAGATTGGCTTTGATTTTGACGATGGTCAGTTATTTTGGTTAGCGGCTCTTCCTGGATTGTCTGGGGCTACGCTACGTATTTTTTACTCATTTATGGTCCCTATATTTGGGGGCAGACGTTGGACAGCCATCTCTACAGCGTCTTTATTAATCCCAGCAGTATGGATGGGTTTAGCAGTTCAAGATCCCAGTACGCCCTTTAGTGTATTTATTATAATCGCACTGCTTTGTGGTCTCGGCGGTGGTAACTTTGCGTCTTCGATGTCAAACATCTCATTCTTTTATCCCGCAAATAAACAGGGCACAGCATTGGGTTTAAATGCAGGTTTGGGCAACTTGGGCGTCTCTGTCATGCAGTTTGTGGTGCCTTTAGTGATTGGTGCTGGTATCTTTGGTGCCTTGGGGGGCGCTCCGCAAATTACGGCTAGCGGCAAAGCGTTGTACTTGCAAAACGCGGGCTTTATTTGGGTACCTTTTATTGCCTTAATCTCGATTGCCGCTTGGTTTTTGATGAATGATATCGCTTCTGCTAAAGCATCTTTTAAAGAGCAGTCAGTTATTTTTAAACGCAAACATAACTGGATTATGTGTGTGCTTTATATGGCTACTTTCGGCTCTTTTATCGGCTTCTCAGCTGCATTCCCTATGTTGATTAAGAATGCATTTCCTGATGTTAATGCACTACAATTTGCCTTTTTAGGTCCTTTAGTCGGTGCTTTATTCCGTCCAGCGGGCGGTTGGATTGCCGATAAGCTAGGCGGTGCAAGGGTTACTTTCTGGAACTATATCATCATGATATTGGCGGTGGGTGCTGTCATATACTTTTTACCCAGTGAAACCCGTGAAGGTAGTTTTATCGGTTATTTAATCTCCTTTATGGTGTTATTTATTACCACAGGTATTGGTAATGGCTCAACTTTCCGCATGATTCCAATAATCTTTAAGACTGTTTTAGAACGTCAACATCCAGATAGGGTAGGCACAGAACCTCTATTTGCTGAAATACGTAAAGAGTCAGCGGCAGTGGTGGGCTTTACCTCAGCGATTGCTGCTTATGGTGCTTTCTTTATTCCAAAAATGTTTGGCTCAGGGCTGGGTGTCTATGGAACATTCATTGCGCTGATAGTTTATTACCTAGTCTGTATTGTACTAACTTGGTGGTACTACAGCCGAGGGAATGCTGAGTATCCTTGCTAGATTTACTGACTGCTAAAAACTAAAATTGATCGTTACCAAAACACCGCCCTAAAAAGCGGTGTTTTTTTATGAGAAAAACTAAATTGGTTACAAAAAAGTAGGCTGTGCTAAATCGTAAGGCAATCAAATCACGGTGTATTTTCTCTTTTTCTGACTACTCCCAAAGTAGTAGAGCACTGCCTATCTAAGATTATATTCGAATGGTTTGTTACATCCTAGAATAGCAATCATCTAATGATATCTATTGCTCACGTACTGACAGCACAAGCCTAGACGCTGCTGTTTTGAGCTTTTTGTACATCGAAGTTATAACCTAGAGGATAGCAATATGAGCCATTTACTCGACCAGTTCCGTTTTTTTAAACGCAAAAAAGCTGAGTTCGCCGACGGCCATGGTGAAGTACGGGACGAGTCCCGTGGGTGGGAAGACGGTTATCGCAATCGTTGGCAATATGACAAGATAGTGCGCTCTACGCATGGTGTGAACTGTACTGGATCGTGCTCTTGGAAAATTTATGTCAAAAATGGCTTGGTGACTTGGGAAACTCAGCAAACGGATTATCCGCGTACCCGTCCAGATCTTCCCAATCACGAGCCTCGCGGCTGTCCTCGTGGGGCAAGCTATAGCTGGTATATGTACTCTGCCAACCGCGTGAAATATCCTAAAGTACGTAAGCCGCTTTTGAAGTTATGGCGTGCGGCCAAAGCGCAACATCCTGACCCTGTCGATGCTTGGGCAAGTATCGTTGAAGACCCGACCAAAACCGTGGAATACAAATCTAAGCGTGGTTTGGGTGGTTTTATTCGTTCGACCTGGGCTGAAGTCAATGAAATCATTGCAGCCAGTAACGTTTATACCGCCAAGACTTACGGCCCAGATCGTATTATCGGTTTCTCTCCAATCCCTGCCATGTCTATGGTCAGCTATGCGGCCGGTAGCCGTTACTTATCACTAATAGGCGGTGCTTGCTTGTCATTTTATGACTGGTATTGCGACTTGCCTCCTGCTTCGCCCATGACTTGGGGTGAGCAGACAGACGTCCCTGAATCAGCTGATTGGTATAACTCTGACTATATCATCGCTTGGGGGTCGAACGTACCGCAGACCCGTACCCCAGATGCTCACTTTTTTACTGAAGTACGCTACAAAGGCACTAAAACCGTTTCAATTACCCCTGACTATGCAGAAATCTCTAAATTAACAGACCTCTGGTTGAATCCAAAGCAGGGTACTGATGCCGCTGTGGCTCAAGCTTTCTGTCACGTGATTATCAAGGAGTTTTACTTAAAGCAGCCCAGTGATTATTTCTTGGATTACGCCAAGCGCTACACTGATATGCCTATATTGGTCATGTTGGAAGAAGATGAGCCGGGCCGCCGTCGTCCAGGCCGTTATCTACGCGCCTCTGACCTAGTCGATGGCTTGGGTGAAGAGAATAATCCTGAGTGGAAAACCATTGGCTTAAACAATAATGGTGAGTTGGTCTCTCCGCTAGGATCTATCGGCTATCGTTGGGGCGAGAAGGGCAAATGGAATCTTGAGCAAAAAAGTGGCTCTACCGGTGAAGATATCGACTTAACCTTGTCGTTAAAATCTGATTCAGCGGAGCAAGAAGTATGTGAGGTGGCGTTCGATTATTTCGGTCACACTGAGCACCCTTATTTTACCGCGGTACCTGGTGATGCATTACCAGTGAAACGAGTCCCTTGCAAAACCATTACTTTAGCCGATGGTAGCATCGCCAAAGTGGCGACTGTGTTTGATTTAACCGTGGCCAACTTAGGCGTCGATAATGGCCTTGGCGGCGACCACGTCACAGATGACTACAACGATGCTAGTGTTCCAGGCACGCCAGCTTGGCAGGAAATAATCACTGGATTGTCTCGTGAAAAAGTAATTCAGGTGGGCCGCGAGTTTGCTGAAAATGCTCATAAAACCCATGGCAAATCGATGATTATCATCGGGGCAGGCATGAACCACTGGTATCACTTAGATATGAACTACCGCGGCGTGATTAACATGTTGATGTTGTGTGGTTGTATTGGTAAGTCAGGTGGTGGTTGGGCGCACTATGTGGGTCAGGAAAAACTACGTCCACAGACCGGTTGGTTGCCTCTAGCATTTGCGCTTGATTGGCACCGTCCGCCGCGTCATATGAACGGCACCAGTTTCTTTTATAACCACAGTTCACAGTGGCGCCATGAGACGATATCAGCACACGAAATCTTATCACCTCGTGTGAACAAGAAATTCTTCCCTGAGCACATGCTTGATTACAACATTCAGGCTGAACGTGCAGGTTGGTTACCTTCCGCACCACAGCTAAACCGTAACCCGTTAACTATTGCGGCAGCGGCAAGGGCTCAGGGTAAAGACATTGAACAGTATGTAGTAGATTCACTTCATGAGGGGAGCTTACGTTTTGCTTGTGAGTCCCCTGATAACCCTCAAAACTTTCCACGCAATATGTTTATTTGGCGCTCAAACTTATTGGGCTCCTCCGGTAAAGGCCATGAATACATGCTTGAGTACTTCTTAGGCACCAAAAACGGCCTAATGAGTGAAGAGAACTTACCAGATGGTCTGCGTCCAAAAGAAGTCGATTATGTGGAGGATGGTCCCAAAGGGAAACTGGATTTAGTCGTTACTCTAGACTTCCGTATGTCTTCGACCTGCCTATATTCAGATATCGTATTGCCTACGGCTACTTGGTATGAAAAAGACGATATGAATACTTCGGATATGCATCCGTTTATTCACCCCTTAACCGCAGCTACCGATCCTGCGTGGGAGTCTAAAACAGACTGGGAAATCTATAAAGATATTGCCAAGTACTTTTCAGAGATTTCTAAAGGCCATCTAGGGGTGGAAACCGATGTGGTAACACTACCCATGCAACATGATAGCCCAGGCGAATTGGCACAGCCCTTTGGCGGAACCGACTGGAAAACGGCTGGCGAGAAACCCGTACCCGGTAAAAACTGCCCGATGATTAAAATTGTTGAGCGTGATTATCCCAATACGTATGCCAAGTTTACCTCACTAGGTCCTGCGCTAGAGAAGCTAGGCAATGGCTCTAAAGGCTTGAACTGGGATATGACCAAAGCGGTAAAAGATTTGGGTGATTTAAATCACCGAGTGACTACTCCTGGTGTCTCTGAAGGTCGTCCACAGATTTTCACAGCGATTGATGCCTCAGAAACCATCTTAATGTTAGCCCCTGAAACCAATGGCGAAGTAGCTGTCAAAGGTTGGAAGGCATTGGAAGAATTTACGGGTCGTGAACATGCTCATTTAGCAGCGTCAAGCGAACATGAAAAGATTCGCTTTAGAGACATTGTGGCTCAGCCGCGTAAGATTATCTCAAGTCCCACTTGGTCAGGTCTAGAATCAGATTCAGTCAGTTATAACGCTGGCTATACCAACGTTCATGAGCTAATCCCTTGGCGTACCATTACTGGCCGTCAGCAGTTTTATCAAGATCATCCTTGGATGCAAGCCTTTGGTGAACAAATGCAGCAGTATCGTCCACCCGTCGATACTAAGACCACTGACATAATGAAAGATGCTAAGCCCAACGGTAATAAAGAAATTGTTCTGAACTTTTTAACACCGCACCAAAAGTGGGGTATCCACAGTACTTATTCCGAAAACTTACTGATGTTAACGCTTAACCGTGGTGGTCCAGTGGTTTGGATATCTGAAAATGACGCTAAGTCGGCGGGTATTGAAGACAACGACTGGATTGAAGTTTTTAACGTTAACGGTGCTATTACCGCCCGTGCGGTCGTCAGTCAACGTGTGAAAGATGGTATGACCATGATGTACCACGCTCAAGAAAAGCTGGTCAATATTCCAGGCTCTGAGCAGACAGGAACCCGAGGAGGTATCCATAACTCAGTGACCCGCACCATCTTGAAGCCCACACACATGATTGGGAGCTATGCGCAGCAATCTTATGGCTTTAACTACTATGGAACGGTCGGATGTAACCGTGATGAATTTGTCGTGGTTCGTAAGATGTCGAACATAGATTGGTTGGAGGACAAACCAGATGATTCACTGCCTCAGGCTTTACCTACCACTTTAGAAGGTTAAGACAACCTTAAAAAATTTAATTTGGAGCACACACCCATGAAAATTAGATCGCAAGTAGGCATGGTGCTTAACCTCGATAAATGTATCGGTTGTCACACCTGCTCAATCACCTGTAAAAATGTTTGGACCAGTCGCGAAGGTATGGAGTATGCATGGTTTAACAACGTAGAGTCTAAACCTGGTATTGGTTATCCCAAAGAATGGGAAAATCAAAATAAATGGAATGGCGGCTGGATTCGCAATGCAAATGGGACTATCAATCCTCGTATTGGCGGTAAATTCAGAGTGTTGGCTAATATCTTTGCCAACCCAGATTTACCAGAGATTGATGATTACTATGAGCCTTATGATTTTGATTACCAACACCTACATACTGCACCGATTAGTAATCATCAGCCGATTGCCCGTCCTCGCTCAGCAATTACTGGCAAGCGTATGCAAAAAATAGAATGGGGTCCTAACTGGGAAGAGATCTTAGGGTCAGAGTTTGAAAAGCGTCGCCGTGATAAAAACTTCGACAACGTACAGGCTGATATCTATGGTGAGTATGAAAACACCTTCATGATGTATCTGCCACGTTTGTGCGAACATTGCTTAAACCCAACTTGTGTGGCTTCTTGCCCGAGTGGCGCGATTTATAAGCGTGAAGAAGACGGTATTGTCTTAATTGACCAGGACAAATGCCGCGGCTGGCGTATGTGTATCTCAGGATGCCCTTATAAGAAGATTTACTATAACTGGAAGTCGGGTAAATCTGAAAAATGTATCTTCTGTTATCCGCGCATTGAAGCGGGCATGCCAACCGTTTGTTCTGAAACTTGTGTGGGCCGTATTCGCTACCTTGGTGTGCTTTTATATGATGCCGACAAGATTGCTGAGGCGGCTTCTACACCAAACGAGCAAGACTTATACCAAGCGCAATTGGATGTGTTTTTAGACCCTAATGACCCAGAAGTTATTGCGCAAGCCTTAAAAGATGGTGTACCTCAGTCTGTTATCGATGCGGCACAGAAATCTCCAGTTTATAAGCTGGCAATGGATTGGAAACTAGCACTACCTCTACATCCAGAATATCGCACATTACCAATGGTTTGGTATGTACCGCCTTTATCACCCATTCAAAATGCAGCAGAGGCGGGCAAGGTAGGTATGGACGGTCTTATTCCAGATGTGGACAGTTTACGTATTCCATTACGTTATCTTGCCAATATGCTAACGGCGGGTGATGAAGAGCCGGTACGGTTAGCACTCAAACGCCTATTAGCCATGCGTAGCTACAAGCGTATGCAGCTAGTTGAGAAGCAAGAGGTACAAAGTATTTTAGACGATGTCGGTTTAACCAAATTGCAAGTCGAAGAAATGTACCGCTATTTAGCCATCGCTAACTATGAGGACCGCTTCGTGATTCCAACGGCACATCGCGAGGAAGCCATGAGCGATGCGTTTGCTGAACGTAATGGTTGTGGGTTCACCTTCGGTGAAGGTTGTTCTGGTAGTAATGACGTCAGTATGTTTGGTCAGAAGAAAGCCACTCGCCGCGACTTTATCGATACTGTTCAAAAGTGGGAGGTATAGGATGACAACACTAACTCAAGCAGAGATGTCACAACACACCGCAGAAATGCCGACAAGTGGCAACTCAGACATGAAAATTTTAAAAGTATTGAGCTTGTTAATTGACTATCCCACCAATGAGCTATTTGAAGGTGAGACTCTAACACTATCTAAACAGATTGTTAGCAAATCACCGTTAATCAGTCCTGAAGTGCGTCAGCAGATTATAGACTTAATCGATGACATGATTGAGATTGGCTCTTTAGAAGCTCAAGCAAGATATGATGGTCTGTTTGAACGAGGCCGTTCTTTATCGCTATGGCTATTCGAGCATGTACACGGGGAGTCTCGTGACCGTGGTCAAGCCATGGTCGACCTGATGGATCAATATCAGCAAGCAGGCTTTGAGATTGGTCTAAAAGAGCTGCCTGATTATCTACCCATGTATTTGGAATTTTTAGCATATCAATCGGCCGTAACAGGCGATGATATTCAAATTCGTATAGATATTGCCGATGTCAGTCACATTATTGCGTTATTGGCCGCCCGTTTAAAGGATAGAGGTAGTCTGTATGAAGGCTGCTTCAATGCACTACTGCAGATAGCGGGTAAGCCGCTTGTGGTAGTAGAAGAACTCCAACAGCAAGTCAAAAAAGAGCAACGTGATGATACTAAAGAGGCATTAGACGAAGAGTGGGAGGAAGAGGTTGTCGATTTCTTAGGGGCTCAGCAAGAAGAACGCTGTCCCTCGAGCACTCAACAGCTTGCCAAAGGGATCGCTATTGATAGATCAGTAATGCCCCCAAAACAAGTCGATGCCCCTGTGCATTGGGTGGATTTCGATCAGTCGAAATCTGTTAAACAGTCTTAAGGAGAGAGGACATGAATATTGCAGATCCTAGTGTACAGTCTTTAGCCAACTTAAGCTGGCTACAAATATTTCTATTTGGTATTTACCCTTATATTGCACTGGTAGTGGCTATCTTAGGCACTTGGGCTCGTTTTGATTTATCACAGTATTCTTGGAAAGCACATTCTTCACAAATGCTGCGTAAGAAGAACATGCGTTTGGCCAGTAATTTATTCCATGTCGGGATTATTGTGGTATTGCTCGGTCACCTTTTTGGAATGCTAACGCCACATTTTATTTACGAAACCTTTATCAGCGCTGCCCATAAACAGATATTGGCGGTGGTTGTTGGGGGTATCGCTGGGATGGTGTGTTGGGTGGGTATGGTCATGCTGATGTGGCGCCGCTTTACCGATGATCGTATCTCTAACACCTCCTCTTTTTCCGATAAATTGGTGTTGGTTCTATTATTTATTCAGCTTAATTTAGGTCTTATCTCAATCTTTACTTCAATGAAGCATCTTGACGGTTTGACTATGATGAATCTAGCCGGTTGGGCTCAGGACATCACCATCTTAAGACCTTGGCAAGCGGCGGCTCGTATTGAACAGGCTAGCCTGATATATCAGCTGCATATGGCGTTAGGTATTACCTTAATTATGATCTTCCCATTCACTCGTTTGATTCACATTATTAGTGCCCCAGTCTGGTATTTAGGACGTCGCTATCAGATTGTTAGACAGAAACAGTCTCAATAGAATACGTCACAATTGTGATACAGCATTTGGAAAAATACAGCGTTACCATAGCCATAAGATTCATTTCAAATGAATCTTATAGTAAAATAACCTCCTTCAGTTCATCCATGCATTCACACTCTAAGGAAATACTATGGTCTCACCAGAAACATTAGCAATCGTTAAATCAACCGTTCCTGTTCTTGAAAAACATGGCACCGACATTACCACGGTTTTCTATAAAAATATGTTTGCAGAACATCCTGAGCTGTTGGATATTTTTAATGAAACCAACCAAAAACTCGGACGTCAGCAGACTGCTTTGGCGACGACGGTGCTTGCGGCTGCTAAGCATCTAGAAAACTTAGCGGTATTGCTACCTCAAGTGACCCAAATTAGCCATAAGCATCGTGCCCTAGAGATTCATCCTGAGCATTACCCAATCGTTGGTAAACATTTATTAGGCGGTATTAAAGAAGTACTGGGTGATGCTGCCACAGATGAAATTATCGAAGCGTGGGCAGAGGCTTATAATGAAATAGCCAATGTGTTTATAAGTATTGAAAAAGACATGTACCAAAAGGCAATGTGGTCAGGTTTCGTAGAATTTAAAGTGGTCAAAAAAGAAATTACTGGGACCGATATTGCTGCATTTACCGTACAACCGGTAGACAGTAATGCGGTAAATTTAAATGAGATAACGCTAACACCCGGTCAGTACATTACGGTCAAAACAGATCCTGAAGACAGTGATCATATTGCTTTAAGACACTATTCATTATGTTCGACAGAAACTGAAAGTGGTATTCAGTTTGCAGTACGACGTGATAATCGTAATGCGCACCGTGGTCTAGTATCCAATCATTTGCACGACAATGTTGAAGTTGGAGACACTATTTTATTGTCAGCACCGGCAGGCGATTTCGCGTTACAGCAAGATTTGATAGATCAAAACCAAGTGCCTTTAGTATTAATCAGTGCTGGTGTGGGTGTGACGCCTATACTGTCTATGTTTGAAGCCCAAGTAAAACAGAATCCTGAACGTCCTATCATCTGGATGTATGCGTGTCAGAACCAGGCACATCATGCATTTAAATTTAGAGTAGATGCCTTACTTGAGCGTGCCAATAACGTAGAAAAACATATTTTCTACTTTGAAGACGGTCAGCTATTAAATGATTCTGTGTTACGAACTTTACCAAATCCTGCGGATGTTTATGTCTGTGGCTCAATGGCATTTATGGACAGCATGATTAATGGTCTTATCGCTTTAGAGCATAGTGGGGATAGCATCCATTACGAACCATTTGGTCCAAAAATGAGTTTAGTTATCGAATAACTTTTATAATATTTAATCAATTAAAGGATTGCTTGCTATTCTCTTTTATTTAGCCGTTGATGACTTTTATTGATTCATCACTGAATAGTAGGCAGCCTTTAATGTGGAGCAATTTATGACGGCAACAACTTATGATCCCAGACAAGCTGCTGAAGATAATATTCGTATTATGCCAACGTCGGATGATCTGAAAAAACCACATTCTGACCAAGAATTTATCGAAAAAGCATTGGCCGAAGAGCGTAGTAATCATAAGAACTTGATTGCTTCTAGTCGCGAAGAATTGCCCAACGTTTATGTCAACGGGGTGATGATTGATAAAACCGCTATTGCTCAAGAACTTCAGTATCATCCTGCCGCCAGTAAAGAGGATGCTTTGTTTTTAGCCACACAGGCGTTAGTGGTTCGTGAACTACTAAAGCTTGCGGTAATTGAAGACGCACAGCTGGGTCAAGCGGCTTGGGATGCCAATGAAGAGCAGGCAATTTCTGATCTCATTGAGAAAAACGTCATTGCAACGACTCCAGATGCGTCTACCTGTGAACGTTACTATGAGCAAAATAAAACAGAATACAAAACGGCACCTATCATGTCGGTGCGCCATATCTTATTGGCCAGTTTGCCAGAAGATGGTGAGGAACGCTTAGAACTAAAAAATAAGGCCTATAAGCTAATTGAACAAATCAAAGACAGCGCTAATCCTGACGCAGAGTTTATTGAGTTGGCGCGTCAATATTCCGCTTGTCCCTCAAAAGAGCAGGGCGGAGAGCTGGGGATATTAACGGCTGGTCAAACAGTTCCTGAGTTTGAAAGTGTGGTATTTGCTATGGAGAAAGGGTTGGCACCTAGTCCGATAGAGAGCCGTTATGGCTTCCACATTGTAGACATTCTCGATAAGCAACCTGGGTTGCAGCTCGATTATCTTCAAGCCAAGCCAGCCATTGCCAATAAGTTAGCCCAGCAAGCCTTTCATCATGGGTTATGTGATTACTTATATACTTTGGCTGAAAATGCTGAAATCGATGGTATTCAAATGGAACTTGATCAGGAAAACATTTTTAGAGGTTAATGTTGTAAAGAGACTCGACAAAAACAACTTGATAAAGACACTTGGTATTTTACTTACTTAATGTTTTTTACCTGCTTAATAAGGATGTACTATGAAACGTGCCGATCAACTTCAGCCCTTATCACGAGAGCATCACTTAGGCTTGGTAATCTCTAGGCATGCCAAAGAGTGTGCCAACGATGTTGAAGAAATTGCCAAACATTGGACTGCTTTGACAGACTATATTAATCAAAACATGACTCATCATTTTAAGGTGGAAGATGATTTGTTATTGGCAAAGTTAGAGCCGTATCAGCACAGCCATCCGAAAGTGGCGGAAGTCATTGAGCAAATAACTGAACAGCATCATAAGCTGTATCAACTGGTTGATTTGCCAAGTCTTAGTGCGGCTAAAGTGCAAGAGCTTGCTACTACCTTATACGATCATATTAGATTTGAAGAGCGTGAACTGTTCCCACTGGCACAGCGAATATTGTCTGAACAAGAATTGGATGCTATTTATAAAGCCAGTGCCAAAAATGTTAAACGCGAAGATGAAAATCGATAATTTAGTAGTAAGTCTTTAGACCCCGTTATGGCAGTAGTGGTGACAATAGCTATTGACAATAAAAGCAACAACAATAGAGACGAAAACAAGGAGAGAGTTATGAGCCCTATAGTGATTCCAAGTCATTGGAGAGTGAAGCGCTCCACACCATTCTTTACCAAAGACAATGTACCGCCTGCTTTATTGACCCATCACAATACCGCCGCAGGTATTTATGGACAGATTTGCGTAATGCAAGGTACGGTAACCTTCTATGGCTTTGCGGATGAACAAGCCACTGAAGCTGAGCAAAAAATAGTCATAGAAGCAGGGCAGTTCGCGGTAAGTCCACCGCAATACTGGCATCGTGTCGAGTTAAGTGATGATGCTCAATTTAATATTAACTTTTGGTCTGAAAAAGAGCACGAAGGCAGCAAGCTTATGCAACAGTCCAAAGTTCATAATCAACCGATTGATTTGCTAGATGAGTCTGGTCAATAAGCAGGTGATAAGAAAAAGGCGTATCAATAAAGCGAAAATGCTCAGGATAGCATTTGCTTAAGTGAGTCACATTTTATATGCTTGGCTCACTAATTTGCTTTGTTTCACGCTCTTTTCTGTAGCCCTTACTTTTAGATGAATCAATAGGACTTAACGATGACCTCTACTATCTTTCATAACCCAAAATGCAGCACGTCGCGCAACGCTTTGGCCCTTATGCAGGCTTCAGATGAAACTTTTGAGGTAGTTGAATATTTAAAAACCCCGCCTAGCCGTGAGTATTTGGTTGAGCTGTTAGCTAAGATGCAAATGTCTCCGCGTGAGCTTATGCGTAGTAAGGAAGCGGTATTTACTGAGCTGGGATTAGACAATCCTAACGTAACAGACGATCAACTTATTGATGCGATGGTAGAGCATCCTATTTTAATTAATCGTCCTATTGTGATTACTGACAAGGGGGCGGTATTGTGCCGACCTTTAGAAAATATCTTTGACGTATTGGCCGCGCCGGTTAAAGTATTCACCAAAGAAAATGGCGACGTCATTGTGAATCCCAATGCTTAACTAAGCCATAGTGAGTTCACGATATTAGTCTGAATAATATGGAAGGCTTAGTCCTTATAAGCTAATATTAAGGTTCAAAGCCTTCAGCTATTTACTGAAGGCTTTTTTATTCTGTTTTTTTTAAAATAGCTAAAAGAATTAGCTTGTTAGCCAAAAAAACTAGGCATATAATAGCTGTAAATGCTAAGTATTCTTATTTACATTCACTTTTAACTTAAATGCACTTTAACCGACAGGCAAATGTATGGAACAAGCAATGTTCGTTTCTAACACAGCAGTTTCTGAAGCGTCTAAAACTATGGCGAATTGCCAAGCATATGCTTTGCTTGAGTTTGATAAGAACCAGCCGGTGGTTATTGAAGAAATCATAGAAAATCCGCGTTTTGGCGACATCGATAAGGTAGTAGAACAACGTTTAAAAGACTTAGGGTTTCTGCCAAATACAGCCCTACGTATCGTAGCCAAAGGGCTGTTTGGAAAACCTCCTTATGCGGTGCAATTGGCATCTGGGGTACAGTTTAGTCTGCGGATGGATGAACTGAAGAAAATTCGCTGTCGGGCGCTTTAATTTATCTCTAATCGTGTTTAGTGCTTGCTGCTCTTACCTGTGCCTATCTGTTCCTACTTGGCCCTTCTTTGATTTGGCTTCTTATTAAGTGATTACCGTATATGCCCAATCCTGTTATTGCTGCTCCAGCGGATACTGCTACCTCCTCTAAAAATCATATTACCCTTGCCTTAGTAGGCGCTCCCAATTGTGGTAAGACCGCCTTGTTTAATGTATTAACTGGCTCAAAAGCCAAAGTGGCCAACTACTCAGGGGTGACAGTTGATAAGCGGTCAGCACCTTTCATTCATGATGACACAGTTAAGATACTGGACTTACCAGGTACTTATGGCTTGGCGACTACCAGTCCTGACGAGGAGGTAACCCGCAAAGTATTGATGGGAGAGATGCCCAATGAACCGGTGCCTGACGGTATTATCGTTGTTGCTGATGCCACCAATTTACGTATGTCATTGAGGATGATTCTTGAGTTAAAAAGCTTAGGGCTGCCAATGATGGTCGCTTTGAATCTAAATGATGTGGCAGTCAGTCGTGGTATGGATGTTGATGAAGTGGCTCTATCCAAAGAGATAGGCTTGCCAGTGGTAAAAACGGTCGCCATTAAACGTAATGGCAATAAACAGCTACTGTCGTTAATTACTGAATTTTCAGCAACCCATAAAGGGCAGACACGTCCAGTGCGCTTTTCGCAAACGGCGCCCGATTCGCAGCAGCTCTATCAACAGGCCGATGATATTATCAGTCGTACGGTCTCTATTCCACATAGTTTGCCTAAATGGCATGAACGCCTTGATTACTGGGCTCTGCATCCTGTAGTGGGCGTGATTTTATTGTTTCTAATCTTGTTTGTGATATTTCAAGCGGTATACGCCTGGGCGACTCCGATGATGGATGGCTTAGAAGCATTAGTGACTACAATTGGCAGCGTAATAGCAAATTGGTTGCCTGAAGGTGTCTTAAAGAGCTTAATCGTGGATGGCATCATCGCTGGTGTCGGTAGCGTGATCGTGTTTGTGCCGCAGATTGCGCTGCTATTTTTGTTCTTATTGATACTTGAGGACTCAGGCTATCTGCCTCGGGCTGCTTTCTTGTTAGATAATTTGCTCTCAAAGGTAGGGCTATCAGGCCGCTCTTTTATCCCATTATTATCAGGCTTTGCTTGCGCTGTTCCAGCGATTATGTCGACCCGAACTATTCCCAATCCTAGAGAACGGATGGTGGCGATATCGGTCTTACCCATGCTGACCTGTTCGGCAAGATTGCCGATTTATGCGTTAATCATTGCAGCGGTGGTGCCCAATAGATCAGTAATGGGTATTTTTAATTTGCAAGGGATGACCTTATTTATCTTATATACCGCCGGCATCGCCTCAGCAGCCTTTATCTCTTGGCTCCTTACTCGCTTTCGCCGTGGCAAAATCGAGCAGGTCAGCTTTCCATTACTGATGGAACTTCCGACCTATCGTATGCCCAACATCAAACACATTGTCACCGAGCTTTGGAGTAAAGTACGGGCATTCTTGGTACAAGCAGGGACCGTGATTTTTGCACTGAGCGTGTTGTTATGGTTTCTAGTCAGTTTCCCAGCACCGCCCATGGGCGCTACAGGCCCAGCAATTGAATACAGTTTTGCTGGCAGGTTGGGCGCTATTATCGAGCCAATCTTCCATCCCATTGGCTTTACTTGGCAGATGTGTATCGCTTTAATTCCAGGCTTAGCAGCAAGAGAGGTAGTGGTAGCCGCATTAGGCACAGTATATGCTGTGGGCGGGGCTGGCGATGACACGGCTAGCCAAACCTTGATACCTATTATTCATACTGAATGGGGCTTGGCGACTGCTTTTGCCTTTTTGGTATTCTATATTTATGCGCCTATGTGTTTGGCGACTTTGGCAGTTATCCGCCGTGAGACCAAATCAATGAAACAGACAGTGGCTATTACCGCTTATTTGTTCGTCTTGGCGTATGTCATGGCTTGGATTACCTATCGTATTGCAGGTTCAATTTTTGGTTTTGGAGCATAGGGTTATGAATTCATTTTTAGAGTACGCCATTGTATTTCTTATCATTGCGGTATCGGTTTACTATGTGTGGACGCGAGTGTTGTTCAAGAAGTCATCTAAGTGTTCTACCGGCTGTGGTAAGTGTGGCTCATAGTTAGCCCAATGTTAGCCCAATTAAAATTGCCTTATTTCGCTATTCACGTATCATTGCAGGCATTAGGCTTTAAAACGTCAACCTAAACCCATTGTCTTTGATTGAACTTTGAATACTTATGTCCACCTTGCCGTGTCTTTACTCTTTTCGCCGCTGTCCTTATGCCATGCGTGCTCGTTTAGGTCTGTTGTTTGCTGAACAACAGGTCGAGCTGCGTGAGGTCGTCCTGAAAAACAAACCTCCACAAATGTTGGACATTAGCCCTAAAGGTACAGTCCCAGTATTGCAATTAATCGATGGTACTGTGATTGAGCAAAGTCGGGAGATTATGCTTTGGGCACTTGAGCAAAATGACCCTGAAAACCTGTTAGATAAGACAGTCATTAATGAAGCCAATGCGCTTATTGATCAAAATGATAATGAGTTTAAATACTGGCTCGATCGTTACAAATACGCGGATCGTCATTTAGAGATGACCCCAGAAGAGTATCGTCAGCAGGGAGAGGTATTTTTACAACGGTTAGAAAAGCAACTTGAAAAGCATGCTTATTTATTGGGTGATAAGGTGACTGTCACTGATATTGGTATTATGCCTTTTGTGCGGCAGTTTGCACATGTCGATCGTGAGGCTTTCTACGGTTTGCCTTACCCTAATTTACAGCGTTGGCACCAAGATTGGCTTCAGCATCCACTGTTTTTGCAAGCAATGACTAAATTTAAGCCTTGGGAAGAGGGTGATGAGTTGGTGGTTTTTGGGGATTAAAAAAAAGAAGTTTCTTTCTTTTATATAATTTGATATTAAAGGCCGCAATATTTTTATTGCGGCCTTTTTTTAATAAAGTGGGTTGTCTAACTTTCTATCTAGTAGACCTGTATCTAGTAAATCTGCTACATAATAAAGTGAGCTGGGAAACGAGTCGTTGTTTCAGCTGGCTGCGTATAGAGCTTATCGCCAAGATCAGCCAAAAATTGTTTCGAAGCCTCTGATAAGTTTGATAAAGGATTTTCTCTAACATCGAGAAGCTTTAACGCTTTTAAGTTAGTAATACTGTTAGGCAGATCATTTAGATTATTTGCATAGAGACCAAGAAGTTTTAATTGAGTTAAGTTACCAATACTTTCGGGTAAAGTTGTGAGATTAGAAGCTCGAATTTCTAAAACCTTAAGAGTGGTTAGCTTTCCGATGCTATCAGGCAAGGCTTTTAATTTCTTATTAGCAGCAAGCTGAAAAACTTCTAAATTCGTTAGATTGCCAATAGATTGTGGCAAATACTCAATTTGGGAGCCTCTCATATCAAAAGTAGTTAGTGAAGATAAATTCCCGAATTCATCAGGAAGCGTCTCTAAGCTTTTGCATAAAATATTCAATGATTTAAGGTTTTTCAGTCCACATAGTGCTTTTGGGAACTGTTTAAAAGAGCATCTTAAGCAAACTAAGGTTTCTAAATTATCTAATTCAGCTATCTCTTTTGGTAATTCATCAAAGCCAATAATTCTTAAATATTTTAACTTTTTTAAATTACCGATAGCGGCTGGTAAGGGTTTAGTAGACTCTCGTATGATTTCACCGACTACTTCATTATTCTCCATGATGCCTTTAATTGATTTACCATAGGACAAGTCAAGGCTTTCAAGTTCAAGTAGTTGTTTCGGATCATAGGGAATAGAGTTATTGGAAATATCATGGTTATCCACCCAATCCCAAATCTCTAGCATCCACTCTTCAAACAAAGGATGGTTGCAATATTCAGCGTACTTAGTATTTATAGACATAAAAAATCTCCTATTGCTCTGTCTGTGCCAAAAAGAAACGACACAGTCACCTTACAGAGCAAAAGGAGTTGTGCGTTTTACCAGTCTTTGTTTTTCATCGCGCTGGAAGTAGCCATAAACCCACGATGTTTTTTTATAGTAGCAACTCATATAAAATTTGTCAAATTTTGATTATCATGAATTATATTCAGGTTTTATTAAGTAATATATGCAACAGCTTTTAGTTATTTATGGCGCTAATTTTAAAAACTATAAAAAATAGTTTGCTGAGTTAATTAAATTTTAAGTTAGACTTATATCTTCAATCGGGTATGATAAAAAAATAGTTTTCAAATACTCTTAAATCTGCATATGACAGGACAGGCGTATTTGTAGAATATTATATAAATAAACTCAATTTGGTTATAAGCCTCAACACGATGAAAACACTGGTTCTTTTGCAAGGGAGATGATATATGGAAACTATCTTAACAAGCCCAATCACTGATAAATGCGCGTGGAAAGGTGAAGATATCGCCGATAAAGATGATTGGATTATAAGGTTAGACCAGCATTTAATATCCGTTTTAGATAACGCACTTAAAACCATTCAAGCTAAAAATCTACAAGCCCCCAATTTTGAAAAAAGTGATATACCTATTGATGATGCTGCCTTTTTGACACTGGTAAATGAGGTGTCTGAGGAATTAGAAAATGGCTATGGCTTTATTGTGATTAGAGGCCTTGATGCTTCTGTTTACAGCGAACAAGATTTAATTGATATTTTTTATATTTTAGGTCTGTATTTAGGTGTCCCTGTTGTTCAAGACAAAGGAGGTCAGCTGTTAGGCTTGGTAGAGAATGTTGGTGATGTCAATGATAAACAGACTCGAGTTTATCAAACCAATGAAAACCTACCTTTTCATGCCGACTTATCAGATGTTGTGGGACTGCTTTGTATACGCAAAGCAATGATAGGTGGTGAGAGTAGTTTGGTTAGTTTTTCTGCTGTTTATAACACTATTTTGGAAGAATATCCTCAATACCTAGGCTACTACTATCATCCCGCTTATTTAAATCATTTAGGCAAAGAGGGGCCTGGACTAACGCCAATGTTTAGTTATTGGGAAGGAAAGCTGGCTTGTCGCTATCTAAGAAAGTACATTGAAACGGGTCATGAGTTGATGAATGTTCCCCTGTCTCGTGTTCAGATAGAGGCTTTAGATGTATTTGATGAAATAAGCCATCGTCCGGAGTATAGACTCGATATGATGCTTGAGCCTGGGGATATCCAGCTATGTAATAACTATGTGGTTATGCATTCAAGACAATCTTTTGAGGACTATCCTGAAGCCGATAAACGCCGGAAGCTAGTAAGATTATGGCTTAAAATGGCAAATGCTAGAACGCTTGCTCCTGATTTTCCTGGTAAGAATGGATACCTCTTATAGTCATTTATAGAATGAGTATGATGAAGAAGCGATCAACCAACAATTACAGGATCAACGCCATAGCAGCTCGGCAGGCAGCGCTAAGTTTGCCGAGATTACAAATTATTTAGCTTTAAAGCCGGGTCAAAAGTGGACTTGGGAGCAATTGGCTGCTCTGCCAAATGTACAGGAATGGCGAAACAAAACTCCTCAAAAAAATGGATATATGCCTAGTGATGCTAATTATTCAATTAATGCAGGTTTAACTGAAACTGGCTCTATGATGGCTTATGGGAACAAGCAGCAACCAAAGCTTGTTGTTCTCAGTTCAGGTCAAGGAGTTATGGAAGACGAAGGGCTTAACGGTGTCTATAAGCTTAATGACTATTTTGATCAAAAAGATTTAACAAATATCCATTCTAACTGTGATGTAGAGGGGATGTTTGATCAGAAATTCTATAAATGGCAGAAAAAGTGTGCTAAGCCACTTTATATATATCAAGCTATTATGTCAGGCAATGCCGGCACTACTGCAGAATATGGTATTGCAGAAAGTTTAGATGAGTTTTTTAAACCTCAGTATCAATATGCTGACTTACAACTTCAAAGTATTGATCAGGATAATAATGATGTGGTCTGTACTTTTGGTAAGTAGTTAGTATTCCAGCGTAGTATTAAAAAATAAGAAGCGCACGGGACGATTAATGACCCCGTGCGTTTCTTATTTTAGCATCTTGCTAATTTAAGCCGATGTTTTAGAGCAGTTCTTTACGCAGCTGAGCAGGGGACTTAGGCGACAATAAACTTGGGGCGACATCAAGTACAGTTTTCGCACCTGTTTCACCCGCTACATTCATCTTATAGGCGGCACGAGCATAAGCCACTAGTACACTAGAGGTAAACTCAGGATTACTGCCTAAATTTAATGAGAACTCCAATACTTGGTTGTGTTGCTCATTATCGATACCACTTACACCACTGCGAATGACGAAACCACCATGCGGCATTTTACGGTGCTCACGCTCAAAGGTTTGTTGGTCAATAAAATGTACCGTGGTGTCATAGTCCGCAAAGTAATCTGGCATAGTTACGATAGCCTCGCGTACTGTGTGCGCATCCGCTCCTTCTTCTAATACCACGTAGCATTCACGCGTGTGTTTCTCACGTGTGCTGAGTGCAGGCTGTTCACCACTACGTACCCGTGCCATCGCCGTTTCTGAAGGAAGAGTATATTGCACACCCGATTTAACGCCCGCCACGCGGCGTACCGCATCTGAATGCCCCTGACTTAAGCCTTTACCCCAGAAAGTATAGGTCTCGCCAACCGGCAGAATGGCTTCACCGTATAAACGGTTGATAGAAAATAAGCCTGGGTCCCAGCCCACAGATAGCATGGCTATTTTGCCTGCTTTCTTTGCAGGGGCATCAAGAGCTGCAAAGTACTCAGGAATTTTGGCATGAGTATCGAAGCTATCTACGATATTAAATAGCCCCGCCAATACAGGACCTTGCTCCGGTAAATCAGACTTAGAGCCACCACACAAGATCAAAACATCTACGTCATCTTTGTATTTTTCGATATCGTCCATGCTATAAACGGGGACACTATCGTCAATCAAGGTGACAGAAGCAGGATCTCGGCGACTAAACACACCGACTAAATGCATGTCTGGACTTTGTTTGATGGCGGCTTGGGCTCCGCGACCAAGATTGCCATAACCGGCAATGGCGACTCTAATTACTGATGTCATTATGATTAGCCTTACGTTGTTATAATAGACTGGCAATGACTGCTGGTCTGATATGTATTAAGTAATACATAGGGTGTAATAAGGATGTGCATTATGCACGGCGATAAGTTTATTATTTAAGCATTCTTGATTATAGCAGAGGTCATTGTGATAGAGCCAGGAGGGGGTATTTCGATATTAAACAGCTGCCTAAAATAGCCTTACGTTTTAAACTTGATATTACAGACGCAAAAAAACCATATGACTAACTAATAATAGTAGTCATATGGCTTTAAAAAACACTAACTTATACGCTATCTAAATTTTATAATTCATTTAAATTGCGAGCAATTTAAGGCATTGACGACTTGATTTGTTCAGCCATTTTCAAGTGCATGGCCACTGCAGAACGAGTCTCTACTAGCATGTTGCGTAATTCAGGATTTTTAGCATTAGGTAGAAGCTGAGTATCGATGGTTTGTAGTACTTTACTGTGTACCATGATTTGACTCATCATATAATCTTTATCTAATGCAGAATTGGCTTGGCTAATTTTAGTCACAATCTGGTTACTATCAGCTTGTAAGGCATTGCTAGTGTGGCTTACCTGAGGAACCAATTGCAGACGGTTGCCCAATGCTTGTCCTTTTTGTTCATTAGCACCATGTTGTTTAATCATGCCTTGAGCAAAGCTACGTACCTGTGGATTTTGCAATTTAGGCAAAGCTGCATTTGCTTGCATAATCTCACCCATATTGGCGGTGCTTAAAACTTTAAGGATCTGACCATCGGTTAAACGCTCTACATTTTGCTGCCCCGGCATCGTTTTGCCATTATGAGCCGTATGATTTGGATTCATAGACATATTCTGACACGCAGTCAGACCGATTACACTACTTAGTACAACGCCGCCTAATACAGATTTTGATAATAATTTCATTATAATGTTTCCATAGTTAAAATTTAAAAGTAAAAAAGGTTTGAAGAATAAATAAATTACCTTGTTGCGATGATTTTTTATTTATCGCTTATTAATCTAGAGCTTACTTATCTAAATTGCTTAAATAAAAATAAATTAAAGATTTTTTTGCTAGCTACTTTAGCGTTTAGCGATAATCATTATTTAAGATAATCTCGTTAAAGCAGCTATGACTTAACTCTTAAATATTAAAAGTTAAGGGTAAATTTGAAAAATTAAGGGGTTAAAATGACTTTACGACATTCTTCTTCATGCTTTTCGAAAATTTCATAACCTTTGGCAGCGTCAGACAGATTCATACGGTGAGTAATAATAGCTTCAGGTGATAAATCACCATTTTCAATATATTCTAATAATTGTGGTAAATACTTGTGTACATGGGTTTGACCCATTTTGAAAGTAAGTCCTTTATCAAAAGCATCACCAAATAAGAAACCATGAATGGGTCCTGCATATACACCCGGAACACTAACGACCCCGCCACGACGTACAGCTGCAATACATTGACGTAAAGCTGCACCACTTGACCCTTCAATTTTTAAATTGGTCATTATTGTTTCTAGCATACTGCCTTTGGCTTCAAAGCCAATCGCATCAATAACGCCGTCAACGCCGCGATGTCCTTTGGTCTGTTCAATAATAAATTCAGCAGCATCTACCTTATCGAAATTAACCGGAATAGCACCATAGGTATCTTTGGCATATTGCAAACGGTAGTCATTATGATCTACCACGAAAATCTGCTCAGCGCCCAACATTTTGGCACAAGCTGCTGATAATAACCCCACAGGACCCGCACCATAAATAGCTACGGTTGAACCTTTAGTAATATTGGCATTAGTCACGGCCTGCCAAGCAGTCGGTAAAATATCTGATAAAAATAAAACCTTCTCATCTGACAGTGAGCCAGGTACTTTGAACGGATTAAAATTGCCTTTAGGAACTCGTACAAATTCTGCTTGCCCACCAGGAATACCACCATACAAGTGGCTAAAACCAAATAAAGCAGCCGGTGGCGGAATTATTTTTTTATTAATAGCAGCGCCTGGGCCTGTATTTGTTGTCTCACAAGCAGACATTAGGTCATGCTGACAGAAAAAGCAGTTACCGCATGCGATAACAAAAGGAATAACGACTCTGTCGCCTTTCTTAACAGCAGTGACTTCAGGGCCTACTTCTTCTACCACACCCATAAACTCATGACCGAAAATATCGCCTTCCTCGGTTGCTGGCATTTTTCCACGATACAAGTGTAAATCTGAGCCACAAATTGCAGTCGCAGTCACACGTAAAATAACATCATCTTTTTCTTGCAGTTTAGGCTCTGGAACATTGTCCACTCGCACATCTTTAGCACCGTGGTAGGTTAAAGCACGCATAATTTCTCCAATTAAGTAAAGATTGCAAAATCTAGATAAACAATAAGCTGTGATAATACAAGATGAAAATTATTAGAATCAGTGGTTTATGTTATCTAAGTTAAGTATTACTCAATTATATTAGCACCTTGAAAATCGAGATTTATAATTAACGTGTGTTAAAAAGGTTGCGTGTTGTAAGTAAAAAATGTAATCGTGTAAATACAGATGAAGGGATAATACTTTTGAAATTGTAGTTATAGAAAGTGAGTTAACTAGAGTGAGTAATACATAAAAAATACCCCATAAGTCGTGTCCAACTTATGAGGTTTAATTTGTGATTCAATTTCTAATAACTAGAAGATATTACAGTTTTAATCCATTGATAAAGTAGATTCGTATAATCTGTCTTCATTAACAATGTGCTTAGTAAACCAGTCGGCAGCATCTTTGAGTTCTTTTTCAGTAACTGTTTTTCCTTCTGCTTGAAGCTCACGACAATCTGCAACAAATTTCGCATGAGATGCTTTATGCTTCTCTAATCCATTAAAGCCTTTTCTTAACATTTGATGTTCTTCAGATTGAAAATGTATGGTTACATAATCAATCAAATCCGCTAAAAGCGATTTTGCTTTGTTTTGATCGCTTTTGCCAACAGCATCATTTGTTCTATTCACTAAATCAAAAATTGTTTTATGCTCATTATCTGCGAATAAAACACCAGTTCCAAAATCTTCTTTAGTCCATGTTAATAACGACATTCTGTACACCTTAATTTAATTTGAGTTTCCAAATAACGGTACGATAATCTGTACGTCATTTAGTTGAGAAATCTCTGAGTTAAAAGGACACAAAATTAGAGTCAAAACTCTTTTTCTGCAATGGATCTGCAATACCACAATCACAATATGGTTTTAAAAATATAACATATATTTTTAATGATTCTTTTTGATTCTATGACTGTCTCAGTATTCTTTATTGGTATATTTTTATTAAGTTAAGGAGTACTGTTTAAGTATTTTTAAATATAAAATGTAATTTAAATTTATTTTCTGAATGCTTTCTTTCTAATACTATATTTGGAAACTAATTCAAGTGGCAGGATCAAATTGGTCAAAATCGGTACATTATCGAAATTAGAACAGAGAAAATGCAAATGTTAGGAAATGACAGTTAAATATTAGAGCCACCTAAGACTAAACTAGTAGATTTTCCAGTCCCCATAGTAATAAACATGACATCTGCAGGTATGTATAAACCAGATATTAATGATGATATAGGGATATTGAGAGTATAAGTATAAAAAGATACAGTTAAGGATTAATAAGCAATAAATAGAGTAATCACTTAAATTCAAATGGTAAAATCAGCGACAGTTACTGTCGCATAAAGTTAAAAGATGGTTTTTTTAAAAGTTGATTTAGGATATATTGTTATTTAGATTTGATACACAGATGTATAAGATGGATTATATTTACTAATTATGAGATCTGCTTTTATTTCAAATCTTTGTTTTACTAATTTAAATATTACTGATTAGGTCTAGCGATAATCTAAGTTTCTAATTAAATTTCTAATAAAGGGATGTTATGAAAAAATACCTATTATCAGCGCTGTTTTTATTACCAGCTTTAAGTTTAGCAGCCAATATTCCTGCTGAGTTTGATACTCGTCCAGTTATACCCACAGTTAATCAATTGCGCAATATTAACTGGACCTGGAGTAATCTGGCTAAGTTACCAAATATTACTAAGCTAGAACGTGATGATCAAAATAAGGGTCGTTATAAAATGGTTCAAACTATAAGTGAGGAAAACCCAAATACTACCATCGCGTTTTATGGCTCTAAGCAGAGTCCTGAAGTCGCTTTAATAGAATCACGTACTTGGGGCGCAGCCAATACGGAGGATTCACTTTTTGTCAGACTAGATAAACTGAAAGGAAATGTTCCCTTAAAGAGTAATTGTAATTTCAAAGAGGTTTCAGTTAGCGAAACTGATAAAAATAGTGGTGGTTATAGTTATGAATCTGGAGCGACCCTAGACTTTCAGAAGGCTTATGTCTTACCGAAAAATATTAGTTCTTTAGCTGCTGCTAAAAACGATTTATATGTGGCGAGTTCACAAGTTGAAACTTATGTGATTACAAGCGTATATCAAACTCAGGCTTATACTTTATCTATTATTACTCCACAGAAATCCAAGTTAGGTCAGTTAATAAACCAGTATGGCTGGGAAGTTAATAATAAGGGTAAGAAAGTTAAATGTAGTGTCAGCTAGTTAGTAGAAACGATCTAAAATTGATTCAATTATTTTTAACTTTATAAACTCAACTGTCTTAAACTTCTTAATAAGGAAAAATTATGTCGTCAAGCAATAAACTGTTTATTAGCCCATCAGTAGTAATAGAGTCCATGCGTGATAATGGATACAAAAATACCGCGTATGCAGTTGCGGAGCTTATTGATAATAGTATCCAAGCGAACGCAACGGAAGTGTATTTCGTTGTTTATGAAAAGAAAATACAAAATTCTGATGGATATAAAGGAGGCAAGCAAATTGACAAGATTGCTATTATTGACAACGGTATGGGTATGCCTCCAGAAATTCTTCATGCAGCTTTAGAATTTGGAGCATCTGAAAACAGAAAAAATCTAAAAGGTATGGGTAAGTTTGGTATGGGATTACCAAATTCTAGTATATCGCAATGTCGTAGAACAGATGTTTATAGCTGGCAAGATAATCAAACACCGTACACTACTTACTTAGATATTGATAAGATTCAGCAAGAGAAAGAAGAGCATATTGTTTATCCAGTGCAACAAGAATTACCAGACTTTTTGTCCTTGCCATTTGAAGGTAATGTGCCACAGTCAGGTACTGCAGTAGTTTGGCAAGACCTAGATAAACTCCATTGGAAGACATCGTCTGCTATTTTACGCAATACGCAAGAGATTATTGGACGTATGTATCGTCGTATGATTAACAACCTCTACCATGTCAAGGTAGGCCCACGAATTTTTCATTAAATTATGTGATATGTATATTAACCTACATCCATTGATATGTAAAGGATACAGCGACTCAGAAAAAATCACTCAGTCTAAGTATATTAACGTCTATTAAAAAATTAGGGCACTGGTTGGGCACTGCTGAATGACAGTGTTTTTGACCGCTACCCTAACAAGTCCTATTTACTATTTTCAGTGCTGTTTTGCTACTAATCTTGTTAGAAGTACAGATTTTTTGCAAAAAATACGACGCAGGCATGCATGATTTTTGACAGTACTACTCCTCATATACTTACTCGATTCTGTAAGTCGATGGCACGGTAAAGCATAAATACCATCGGTCATAACAAAGTTAACAATAGGGTTTTTTCAAGACGTTCGGAGAACATCTAAGTAATTTAGCCTTGGTTAGTTTACAACGCGCCTCATAACATGATTAACTAACTATTCTTATTCAAAGAACTCATCAGAGCGGATACGACAGAGTTATTGTATCTTTAAGCAATAAAGCCACCTCATCATAATGCAAGGGCAGCTCATCAATAGGTTTTTCACAATCTTCCCTTGCGGTTAATCCTCATATTCACGGGAAACAGAACCCCAAGCAGATTATTAACAAAAGCATCGCCACCCCAGAGCTGCTTGCACACATCCTTATTAGCAAATATGCAGACCATCAGCCGCTATATCGGCAGAATATTATCTATCAGCGAAGTGGGGTAAATATCCCCGATGCTACTATGGCAGACTGGGTAGGACGCTGCGGCGTCGCCCTTGAGCCTTTAGTCAGTCGCTTGCATGAACTATTACTGTCTGAGCCTATCTTACATGCCGATGAAACCCCGGTATCTATCATGAAGAAACATGTAAAGGTAGGTGGTAAATCATTAAAAAAAGGCTATGTCTGGGCGTATCTTACGCCATAGCACAACTCATTAAAGGCGGTGGTCTATGACTTTGCCGAAAGCCGTCGTAATGAGCACCCTAAAGCCTTTTTAGATAAGTGGCGCGGTAAGCTGGTTTGCGATGATTACAGCGGCTATAAGTTCTTATTTCATCAAGGTGTGACTAAAATCGGTTGTCTGGCCCATGCACGGCGTAAATTTCATGAACTGCATATCACTGGGCAAAGTATCGTGAGTATTGAGGCATTAACGTTATTTAGGCAGTTGTATGCTGTTGAACGTGAGATTGATGAGCGATTTGAAAAAAATACACCCCCAATACCAAGAGATCCCCAAGTAGTTCGGCAAATCAGGCAAGAAAAAGCCAAACCAATTGCCGATAAGCTGCACCAATGGTTACAAGAAAAAAGACAGTTAACCACTAAAAATGCCAGTATTAGTAAGGCGATGGATTATTGCCTGAAACGTTGGCAGGCGCTGACTCAGTATCTAGATGATGGCAGGCTGCCGATTGATAATAATTGGGCGGAGAATCAGATGCGTCCATGGGCACTTGGGCGTAAAAACTGGTTGTTTGCCGGTTCGCTGCGAAGTGGGCAGCGGGCTGCGAATATTATGTCAATCATTCAATCAGCTCGCTTAAATGGTTTGGATGTGTCTGCTTATTTGACAGACGTGCTAAGACGCCTGCCTACTCAAGAGGATCTGGATGAGTTGTTACCTCATCGCTGGGTGCCACCGCGATAGGGGGTGGTCGGATGCTTACGACCTACGTTTTAAACTTGATATCACAGACGTAAAAAAGCCATATGACTGACCAATGGTAGTAGTCATATGGCTTTAAAAAACACTAGGGCGTGTCCTCAATTTAACTTACAGTGAATAATAGTACAAGCTAGGTAAAGCATAGATTTAAAATTGCATGCTAACTTTTCATAGCGTGTTGCTATACTGCGAAAATGCTTTAATCGAGCGAACATATTTTCAACTAGATGGCGTAATTTATAAAGGTAACTGTCAAACTCTGGGTTAGGTTGTTTGGTATTTTTTCTTCTAGGAATAACCGCTTTCATGCCATGTTCTATCGCTTTATCTCTGATTTTCTGCGAATCGTATCCTTTGTCAGCTATAAAGTATTCTGCCTATTCAATCACTTCTATTAGGTCGTTTGCAACTTGACTGTCGTGCACTTCACCCCCAGTGATTTTAAAATCGATCGGATTTCCATGCGCGTCCACACATAAGTGTATTTTTGTCGTGTTTCCGCCACGACTGAGTCCAATTGCTCGCTCTTCACCACGCCGAGCTCCACTTGCATGTTGATGACACCGTACATAACTTCCGTCAATGAATACCCATTCTTTATCAGTTTGTGTTCGTAGGTCAAAAAAAAATTCTGCCATAGCCCTTTTTTAGACCATCGATTAAAGCGGTTATAAGCGGTTTTCCATGAACCTAGTTCGGTAGGTATGTCTCGCCATGGAGCACCTGTTCTTAGTTTCCAAAGTATGGCTTCCATTACGGTGCGGTCATTCTTCCATTGATGGCAACCGTGAGCCTTCATTGTTGTTTGTAGTTGTTCCCATATGTTGTCAGTTATTACTGTTCTCGCCATCGTGTGAGTTTCCCTATATTTTGTTGATATATAGGATTAAAATAAGGCTTTATCTGTACTTTTCAAATTAGGGACACGCCCTAACTCATACGCTATTTAAATTTTATAATTCATTTAAATTGCGAACAATTTAACGCATTGATGACTTGATTTGTTCAGCCATTTTTAAGTGCATTGCCACAGCAGAGCGAGTCTCTACTAGCATGTTGCGTAATTCAGGATTTTTAGCATTAGGTAGAAGCTGAGTGTCGATGGTTTGTAGTACTTTACTGTGTACCATGATTTGACTCATCATATAATCTTTATCTACTGCAGAATTAGCTTGGCTAATTTTAGTCACAATCTGGTTACTATCAGCCTGTAAGGCATTGCTAGTGTGGCTGACCTGAGGAACTAATTGCAGACGGTTGCCCAATGCTTGTCCTTTTTGTTCATTAGCACCATGTTGTTTAATCATGCCTTGAGCAAAGCTACGTACCTGTGGATTTTGCAATTTAGGTAAAGCTGCATTTGCTTGCATAATCTCACCCATATTGGCAGTGCTTAAAACTTTAAGAATCTGACCATCGGTTAAACGCTCTACATTTTGCTGACCCTGCATCGTCTTGCCGTTATGAGCCGTATGATTCGGATTCATAGACATATTCTGACACGCAGTCAGACCGATTACACTACTTAGTACAACGCCGCCTAATACAGATTTTGATAATAATTTCATTATAATGTTTCCTTCTGTACACGACAAAAATGCTCAAAGTCTCAAAGGTCGTGGACTAGGAGACAAATAACTTATTAGAACCTCAAACACACATCGATTATCAGCAAAGAAATACTCACGCAAACCATCAATCAAAACATCCAAACCAATAGCAAACAAACTTTGCTGGGGTCGACCATGTTTCTTAAGCTTTCGTCTTTTAGGGTGCTGCTGTACAGTTTTAATTCTAATGCGATATGACCAACAAAATGCTAGCGCACAAACCGGCACTAACTTACTCACCCGATCCAACTGTGTAAGATGCGTATCTTCAAGATTAAACCCTCGTCCTTTAAAACAAGAAAACAAGGTTTCAATCTCCCAGCGTCTGCTATAAAGAGCCATAGCATCCGTATGATCTAAATTGTTGGTCGCTATGATGACATAATCGTTGTCAGCATCACGCTTTGCAAATAGACGAACTTTAACGCCATATACGGGAACAGCTCTGGCTAACATAAACGTTTCATGAGGGGATAGATGACGTAACAATGTCTTTATTTGTACCAATTTACCCTGATGATTGGCTACTAGGGTGTTGTGTTTGATGCGAATGCAAAACTTTATTTGCTCTTTATTTAGCCATTGAAACCACTCTTTGCCAACAAACTCTCTATCGGCTAATACATACTGTATTTTGTCTGCGCCAAAGGTGTTGATGAACTTTTGTATGAGCTCACATCTCTCATTACTATTGCTGTTACCTTTTTTATCAAGTAGTGTCCAGTATAAGGGAGTAGCAATTCCTTGATGAACAACGCTGAGCAAAAAGATGTTATAGTCATAGCCCTTAAAAACAGTCACACAGCCAAAGAAAATAGAAGAATAACGTATCGATACAATCTATTCCCCAATCTTGACGCTTTTTCTTAACCCAAGCCCAAGTTTGCTCAATAGGGTTTAAGTCAGGACTATAAGGCGGTAACCATAGAATAGTGTGTCCTGAATCTTCAATGGTTTTTTGAATATCAAGGCCCTTATGGAAAGTTGCATTATCCATAACGATCACACTATTAAGGGGAAGTTGTGGTAATAACAGTTGCTGAGCCCAGCTATGGAATACATCACTATTAACACTACAGTCGTAAAGACCTACTGCGAATAACTGATTATTGTAAATAGCACCTATAGCATTGGTTTGGTTTTTTAGTTGCCAGTTATGCTCGCCAAAGCACTTCTCACCTTTTTTGGCATAGCCGTAAGGTCTGTAATCATGTGCCTTGAAGCCACTTTCATCTAAGTAAACGACAGGACGGTTATCTTTTTCATACCAGGCTAACTGCTCAGCGAATAACTGACGTTTTTCTTCATCTGATTTAGGATGATGCAGTGTCTTTTTTTTGAGTAATACCAAGTCGCTTCAGTGCACGACTGATGCTTCTTTGGCTACAGTTAAGACGTCTTGCTCGTTCTATTTGATAAGCATCTGGATAAAGCTCAACATCTGCTTTAAGACTATCGCTATCCACCTTGTAAACAGTATAGACGTAAACTTTACGCTCAATGTTCTTTTTCCAACGCTGAATTGTCGTTGTACTGATTTGATATTCTTCGGCAAGCTCTCGATAACTGTAACCTTCGTCAAGCTTATCTAATATCATTTGTCTGTAGTCTTTTGAATATGCCATCTTATCAGTGTATCTTATTTATGGGGCTATGACTATAATGTTCTTTTTACCCCATTTCCAGTTGGTTCTGTCTATGCTGATGATGACTTCGTCTAAGTCAAAGAGTTGATAGATGAATTTGGCTAGCTGGTCCTGGTCTATGTCAACTTGTGCAAAGAAGCGTTGTAGCCGTCTGTAATTACTGTTTGTCCTACCTTTGACAAATCCTCTTGCTATTTGTTTGAGGTTGCTACTTTGTACTTGTATTATCGCTAGAGTAATTAAGGCTAAACACGTCAATCTTGTCTTGTTCATGGTTAGGTTTTGCGATAATATATTTATGAGCTGATTAAGGTTTGGCATAGTGTGGTTCGTAAGAAAAATTACTATTATGCCTTGTCCTTAGTCAGCTTTTTTGTTTTTTGTCGTGTACAGAGATTTTAAACATAATTAAAAAAAAATAAAGCATTATTATCGGTGCTTATCAATATTGAACCGCCCCGGGATTGTCGGAGACTCAATGCTCCAAGAGAATACGACAATGAAAACACGAAACTATGCCCCTGAAATGAAAGAGCGAGCCGTCCGTATGCTAATTGAAGCTAAAGACGATTACCCATCTACCTGGTCAGCCATCAAAGCCATAGCGCCAAAGATAGGTTGCACGCCTGAGACCCAACGATCATGGCATAAAAAGCACATTGATAAAACCATTCCTACGAATATTCAAGCTCAAAGCCAAGCCGAGCGTATCAAAGAGCTTGAACGTGAGAACAGAGAGTTAAAGCAAGCCAATGAGATTATAAAGAAAGCGGCAGGTCTTGAAGCCCAGGCAGAGTTCGACCGCAAACCCAAGTAATGGTTGATTTTATTGACGATCACAAACAACAATATGGAGTCGAGCCAATCTGTAGAGTATTACTGATTGCTCCATCCACATACTATCGTGCTAAAGAGCTAGGAGAGACGCCTGAAAAACGTTCACAGCGTAGCCAGCATGACGAACTTCTATCTTAATGAGATTAAATGTATCTGGCAGGACAGCAAATGCCGATACGGTGCTCGTAAAGTCTGGAAACAGTTGAAATCTAAAGGTGTACATCCTGCACGTTGCACTGTAGAGCGGTTAATGCGTCAGCATGGTATGCAGGGTATTTGGCGAGGTAAAGGTAAGATAACCACTAAGTCTCGTGATGATCAAAAGCGTGCTGATGATTTAGTTAATCGTAACTTTAATGCCCATCGCCCTAACCAGCTATGGGTTGCTGACTTTACTTACGTTAAAACATTGAGTGGTTGGGTCTATACTGCCTTTATCATTGATGTGTTTGCTCGCGCTATCGTTGGTTGGAAAGTATCAGATCGAATGAACACGGATATGGTGATGGCAGCGTTAAATCAAGCCATTGCAGACAGAAACCATCCTAAAGATGTCATTCATCATAGTGATCGCGGCGTTCAGTACTTATCCATTCGCTATACGGATAAGATGGCTGATTCTGGCGTTATTGCATCTGTTGGTACAACCGGTGATTCATACGATAATGCGTTAGCTGAAACGGTTAACGGGCTTTATAAAACAGAGGTGATTGAATATTTAAAACCGCAGTGGCGGGATGCGTATGATGTTGAATTAGCAACCCTTGAATGGGTCGATTGGTTTAACAAAACTCGCATTCATAGTACGATTGGTTATGTGTCGCCTTTTGAGTTTGAGAGACGATACTATGATAGCCTTAATGAGTCAGACAAAGCTGCCTGACTCAAGCAATCCACTCTCCGATATAGTCGGGGCGGTTCAGTCTAGGCAGTGTCGTTATCTCGTTGTCTTTACTATTTACTTGCGTTTGTGCTAATACCAATTTAGTTTCACTGGCAAAGGCAGTGAATAAATGAATAGAGTCTGTATCTTTAAAGCCACCTTGGAGAAATTTACCATCAATGGCTATGTGTGTATGGTCTTTAACACTTTCGGTCATCCAATGAGCAAAGCATAGGGCAAAGTGATCTTTGTCTATCATTTTCATGACATTTCCAAAGGTGTCATGCGAGGGTATACCATAAGGCATATTCAGAACCTTCTCAAACCATGACCTGTTCTCTTTGGCAAAGTCTTCGACACTCACCCAGTCGTTATAGCCGCAGATAAAAGCGGTTAGCGCAATAAATATGACATTCTCTAGTGGATGATAGAGGTTTTTGTTTTGGCGTCTTGGGTCATTGAGTTTGGCAAAAAACTCTCTTGGACCATTGAGCATAATAGCTCCCTCTTATGGATCGGTTGCTATATTTTACTCCTTCTTTGACTTTTTGTAGTGCGATTGCCCTGGAACGACCCTATTGTATTCACTTTAAATTTCGAATGAGGATTATAATAGTAATGAGAAATATTCGCAATTAAATATTAAGCTCAAAAAAAGGCTCCAATCATAAAGATTAGGGCCTTTTTTTGTGCTAACTCTAACCTGAGTTCGGGATAAGCAGGTCAAAAAAGGCAAAAAAAAGAAGTCCAAAATTGTTAAAGTCAATGTACTAATAAAAACTCAACAAAAAGGACTTCTTACATGGACAACCTAACCGAATTATACTGCCACATTGACGACTTTTACCAAGCATTCAAACCAGAATTTGAACGTCAGCTGATCGAAAATGGGACAAAGCGATTAAGAGCATGCAAGATAAGTGTACCAGAGATAATGACTATATTGGTACTGTTTCATCAATTACGTTATCGTCAATTTAAAGGGTTTTACTATCATCATATGCTAGGCATGATGAAAAAAGATTTTCCGGACCTACCAAGCTACTCACGTTTTATTGAATTAGTACCCCGTGCTCTTGTGCCTTTGTGTGCTTATCTTAAAAGCTTGATGGGAAGTTGCACAGGTATTAGCTTTGTGGATGCCACCAAACTATCTGTATGCCATAACCGGCGGATTAAGCGTCATAAGGTCTTTGAGGGGATTGCTCAAAGAGGTAAGACAAGTATGGGTTGGTTTTACGGATTTAAACTGCACGCCATTATCAATCATCACGGTGAGTTATTATCGATTAGAGTCACTCCGGGAAATATAGATGATAGAGAGCCGCTAAGACAGGGCCTAGCAAATGATATATTCGGTAAACTGTTTGGTGATCGAGGGTATGTCAGTCAAGATTTAAAAGATAAACTGTTTAATGACTTCAATATCGATTTTATAACCAAGCTTCGAAGGAATATGAAACAGCAGATTCTTAAACCTATTGATGAGGCGTTACTTAACGGACGCTCGTTAATTGAAACTGTTTTTGATGAGCTTAAAAACTTTTGTCAGATTGAACACTCAAGGCATCGAAGCTTCACAGGTTTCGCTGCTAATCTTTTAGCAGGACTCATTGCTTACTGTTGGTTTCCCTTTAAGCCGACACTCAAAAACGTGTCGGCTTATGGACAAGCTGCAAAAAAATAAGCTGTTTCAATGATTTAGGCAAGCTCTTATCCCGAACTCAGGTTAACTCTAGGGAATCGTGACAGGCAGTTTATTCATTCTGACCAAGGTTCCAAAACGTTTTACCACTTCAATATGTTGAATCCGTTGATTGTCTGGATACTTCTCCGCATAGGACACTACTCTATTTTGTCTCAGCTCATTCGGAACGATAAAAATATGCTCGAGCTCATTCAGAACTGCCTTTTGGGTTTTATTGGCAATAGCATATTTAGGGATTGTTTTATCGTTGACAAAAGTATAAGTTGCCTTGAAACCAGGAACTTGTATCGTTTTAGGGATACTCTGCTCCGGTTTAATGTCGATATATATAAATATTAAATTCTCCATATTCCAACATAATTTTATCTCTCATCTGCGTTTACACGATTACATTTTTTACTTACAATACGCAACCTTTTTAACACACGTTAATTATAAATCTCGATTTTCAAGGTGCTAATATAATTGAGTAATACTTAACATTAGATAACATAAACCACTGATTCTAATAATTTTCATCTTGTATTATCACAGATTATTATTTATCTAGATTTTGCAATCTTTACTTAATTGGAGAAATTATGCGTGCTTTAACTTACCACGGTGCTAAAGATGTACGAGTGGACAATGTCCCAGAGCCTGAACTGCAAGAAAAAGATGATGTTATTTTACGTGTGACTGCGACTGCAATTTGTGGCTCAGATTTACACTTGTATCGTGGCAAAATGCCTGCAACCGAGGAAGGCGATATCTTCGGTCATGAGTTTATGGGTGTGGTTGAAGAAGTAGGCTCTGAAGTCACAGCTGTTAAGAAAGGCGATAGAGTCGTTATTCCTTTTGTTATTGCATGTGGTAACTGCTTTTTCTGTCAACATGACCTAATGTCCGCTTGTGAGACTACAAATACAGGCCCAGGCGCTGCTATTAATAAAAAAATAATTCCGCCACCGGCTGCTTTATTTGGTTTTAGCCATTTGTATGGTGGTATTCCTGGTGGGCAAGCAGAATTTGTACGGGTTCCTAAAGGTAATTTTGGTCCGTTCAAGGTACCTGGCTCACTGTCAGATGAGAAGGTTTTATTTTTATCCGATATTTTACCGACTGCTTGGCAGGCCGTGACTAATGCCAATATTACTAAAGGTTCAACCGTAGCTATTTATGGTGCGGGTCCTGTGGGGTTATTATCAGCAGCTTGTGCCAAAATGTTAGGTGCTGAGCAGATTTTCGTGGTAGATCATAATGACTACCGTTTGCAGTATGCCAAAGATACCTACGGTGCTATTCCGGTTAATTTCGATAAGGTGGATGCTGCTGAATTTATTATTGAACAGACCAAAGGACATCGTGGCGTTGACGGCGTTATTGATGCGATTGGCTTTGAAGCCAAAGGCAGTATACTAGAAACAATAATGACCAATTTGAAAATTGAAGGGTCAAGTGGTGCAGCACTACGTCAATGTATTGCAGCTGTGCGTCGTGGTGGGATCGTTAGTGTTCCGGGTGTGTATGCAGGACCTATTCATGGTTTCTTATTTGGTGACGCTTTTGATAAGGGGCTTACTTTCAAAATGGGCCAAACCCATGTACACAAGTATTTACCACAATTATTAGAGTATATTGAAAATGGTGATTTATCACCTGAAGCTATTATTACTCACCGTATGAATTTGTCTGACGCTGCTAAAGGTTATGAAATTTTTGAAAAGCGTGAAGAAGAATGTCGTAAAGTCATTTTAACCCCTTAATTTTTCAAATTTACCCTTAACATTTAAGAGTTAAGTCATAGCTGCTTTAAAGGGATTATCTTTAATAACAATTATCACTAAAACAGCTAGCAAAAAAATCTTTAACTTATTTTTATTTAAGCAAATAAGTTATTTAGATAAGCAAGCTCTAGATTAATAAGCGATAAATAAAAAATCATCGCAACAAGGTAATTTATTTATTCTTCAAACCTTTTTTACTTTTAAATTTTAACTATGGAAACATTCTCTGTAAACGACAAAAACAAAAAAGCTGACTAAGGACAAGGCATAATAGTAATTTTTCTTACGAACCACACTATGCCAAACCTTAATCAGCTCATAAATATATTATCGCAAAACCTAACTATGAACAAGGCAAGATTGACGTGTTTAGGCTTAATTACTCTAGCGATAATACAAGTACAAAGTAGCAACCTCAAACAAATAGCAAGAGGATTTGTCAAAGGTAGGACAAACAGTAATTACAGACGGCTACAACGCTTCTTTGCACAAGTTGACATAGACCAAGACCAGCTAGCCAAATTCATCTATCAACTCTTTGACTTAGACGAAGTCATCATCAGTATAGACAGGACCAACTGGAAATGGGGTAAAAAGAACATTAACATCTTTTTGCTCAGCGTTGTTCATCAAGGAATCGCTATTCCCTTATACTGGACACTACTGGATAAAAAAGGTAACAGCAATAGTAATGAGAGATGTGAGCTCATACAAAAGTTCATCAACACCTTTGGCGCAGACAAAATACAGTATGTATTAGCCGATAGAGAGTTTGTTGGCAAAGAGTGGTTTCAATGGCTAAATAAAGAGCAAATAAAGTTTTGCATTCGCATCAAACACAACACCCTAGTAGCCAATCATCAGGGTAAATTGGTACAAATAAAGACATTGTTACGTCATCTATCCCCTCATGAAACGTTTATGTTAGCCAGAGCTGTTCCCGTATATGGCGTTAAAGTTCGTCTATTTGCAAAGCGTGATGCTGACAACGATTATGTCATCATAGCGAGCAACAATTTAGATCATACGGATGCTATGGCTCTTTATAGCAGACGCTGGGAGATTGAAACCTTGTTTTCTTGTTTTAAAGGACGAGGGTTTAATCTTGAAGATACGCATCTTACACAGTTGGATCGGGTAAGTAAGTTAGTGGCGGTTTGTGCGCTAGCATTTTGTTGGTCATATCGCATTGGGATTAAAACTGTACAGCATCACCCTAAAAGACGAAAGCTTAAGAAACATGGTCGACCCCAGCAAAGTCTGTTTGCTATTGGTTTGGATGTTTTGATTGATGGTTTGCGTGAGTATTTCTTTGCTGGCAATCGACGTGTGTTTGAGGTTCTAATAAGTTATTTGTCTCCTAGTCCACGACCTTTGAGACTTTGAGCATTTTTGTCGTGTACAGAGGTTTAAAATATAAAAATATAAAATGTCGTTAATTGTAAGTCGTATTTTGCTAGGTAATATTTACTTCTTTATGCTTTGACTCTCTACATAAAATTAGGATTCTAATATATGAAAACGAAAAAATTATTTACTACACTAGCTTTGTTAACGTCAAGTTTATTAGCTATAGAGTCACAAGCAGTTAATATTTTGAATGAAAGTAACTCTAAAGCAGTAGGTAATGTAAGATGGCATCTACAATCAGATACTAAACCTGAAGATTTAATTAAAAAACCAATACCTAAAGATAATGTCAGTATCTTTTTTATTAGACCATTAAATAATGATCCCGAACAGACGAGTGCCAATATTGCCATTAATGACCGCTATCAAGTAAGCCTTCAGCCGGGTAGCTTTACTCAGGTTTACTCATGTGTAGGGGTTAACCGTTTAAGTACTGAGGTGACTGGACAAAAAACAAATGACCTGTTAGCGAATAGTATCGACTTCAATCTAGCCCCAAACAACCACTATTTTTTCTATGTAGACATAGACAGCAAAGGTAACTCAACTATACAGCCAATAGAAAGTGACAAAGCACTCAACTATCTAGAAGGTAAGCGTTATCAGGCGCACCAGATTACACGAGTCGTTCCGAACTGTCCAATTATAAAGCCTAGTGCATCAGTTATAACATCACCCGTACCGGCACCGGTACTTGAAAAAGAAGTCAGCATAGAGCTTGAAGTATTGTTTGACAACGATAAGGCTATCGTTAAGCAGGAGTACTTTAATGAAGTTCAAGAGCTAGCAGAATTTATGCAGAAATACAGCAATACCTCAGCAATAATTGAAGGTCATACAGATAGCAATGCTAGTGACGATTATAACCAAAAGCTATCAGAGAGACGCGCTAACGCTATTAAACAGATCCTAATTAGTAAATTTAATATTTCACCTGACCGACTATCAGCTATAGGCTATGGTGAGCAGCGTCCGAGAGCGACTAATAAAACCGCAGAAGGTCGTCAACTAAACCGCCGTACCATCGCTGTTATCAAGGAGCGAGTACGAGTGGATCAAGAAGGCAACCAAATATTAAAGTAAAAGCCCTAAACAAATTTATTTGAAAATTAATATTATAAGCTAGAGTAAAAATCATGAAAACTGTTATCGTAAAAGCTCACAACAGCAAACAGACCATACAAGAAATTCAAGCTGTTACTAAAGATGGCCAACCCAATATCATCAAAGCTGTTAAGAACGTCAACTATGAGTTTTTTGACGAGTCAATTGGACGTGCACCAAACCACGTTATTACCAAGCGGATAGATAATAATCTACACGTTTCATTTGAGCGTGAAGGTAAAGAAACTGATTTGATAATTGAGGGCTTTTATAAGTCTACTAAAAAACAAAATGAAGCTAACCATATCGATGAAGAAGCAAGTAATGATCAAGCACTAATTGGTATGGCTGAAGATGGCAACTATTACTACTATATACCAGATACAGGTCAAGTATATGACTATGTTACGCAGCTAGAAGTTGGCGCAACAGAAGGTCAAGCGTTAGGTGGTGATGAAATGCTTGCACCATGGTGGGTTACTGCGCCTGTAGGATTTCCTTGGTGGTTAGGTTTAGGTCTGATTCCTATTGTAGCTATAGGTAAAAATGATAATGATAAAGGGCCTGTAAAAAATCCTCCTGTGGCAAATGATGACACCGTAGTAGGTGAAACCAATAAGCCTGTGATAATAGATGTCATTAATAATGATACGGATGCTAATAATAATCTTGACCCAACGACGGTTAAACTTATTGATCCAGATACGGTTAATCAAACCACGGAAGTTATAGTGGCAGGCGAAGGGGTATGGAAGGTTGATACGATAACGGGTGACGTAACCTTCCAACCAGATCTAGGCTTTATTAGTGATCCAACACCAATAAAATATGTAGTAGCTGACACCACTGGTCTACAGTCAAACGAGGCAACGATTACTATTGCCTATCCGCCAACGGTGAGCATTAGTGCCACTGATAATCAGGCGATTGAGGGGATTGATAACACGTTAGTGTTTACTGTCTCACAAACCAAGATCAGTAACTTTGACACCACGGTAACCGTAAGTTTAGGGGCAAGTGATATTGATGCCTCAGACATCGCTTCGATCACTTACACTAATGCTAATGGAGAGGCCGTTACTCTATCGACTCAAGCCCAAATCCAAAACTTCTTTGAAAAAGGCGATAAAGTTACTATCCCAGCGGGTAGTACCCAGGCGTCTGCGATTATCATAACTGTCGTTGATGATACAGTTTATGAGAAGTCAGAGGATATGGTGCTTGAGATTAGCCGTCCTGTAAATGCGGTATTAGGTCAAGCTTCTGATAAAGCGACAATCTTAGATGAAGATGCTACGGATGGTACACCAAACGATGGCGACAAGCCGACAGTAACCGTAAGTGGCGCCAGTGCTGTTGAGGGTGACATCTTAGTTCATAAGGTTACCCTAAGCCATACGACTCAGACTGAGGTGAGCTATCCATTTGAATTAAAAGATGGCAGTGCCAAAGCGGGTGAGGACTACAGCAACACGCCTACACCTACGTTTAGCAATGGCGTGACCTATGATCCGGTAGCAGGCACCATCACCGTACCAGCGGGAGTTACTGAGTTTACAGTGAGCTATCCGACAACAGCTGATAACATTGATGAGAGCGATGAAACCACCGGTCTGACGATTGATGGTGTTACTGGCACAGGTACGATCTTAGATAACAATGCCACGCCTGTGCTTAACATTAAAGCTGAGCCAAATACAGCGATTGAAGGCAGCGACGACCCTATTGTGTTTAACATCGAGCAATCAGGTCTAAGTGATAAAGCTACTAGCGTTACTGTTAAGCTTGATCTACAAGACGTGGATGCCTCAGACATTGACAGCATTGTATTGACCAATACAGATGGCAGCACCCAGACTATCACTGTGGCAGATGCTATTGCGGGTATTAAGGTGAGCATACCTGCTGGTACAGCCGCTGGCGATATGCCAAGCATTGCGATCACGCCTAAGCAAGATGATATCTATGAGCAGCTTGAGACACTGGGCATGAACCTATCAAGCCCTGTGAACGCTACGATTGGTACAGGCACAGCGACCGGTGATATCTTAGATGAATCAGACAACAGTGAAGATCCGTTTGATGGCAGCAACACTGAAGGCGATAAGCCAGTAGTGAGCATTAGTGCCACTGATAATCAGGCGATTGAGGGGGTGGACTCTGTTCTGAAGTATGTTGTTTCTCAAGACACTGTCAGCAACTTTGATACCACAATTAGCGTTAAAGTCGATTTAACACACACCGATGTTGATGCCTCAGACATTGAATCAATTAGTTATACCAATGCAGCAGGTAAGGTTGTTACGGTTACGGGTAGTGGTGCTATCCAAGCTATCTTAGATGGTGATACCACACTTGAGGTAAAAGTACCTGGAGGTCGCACAGCTGCACCTGAAATCACAGTGATTATCAAAGATGATGCTGTGTATGAAGCAGATGAGCGCCTGAGCTTTGTTATTGATAGTGCAGATAATGCAGCGGTAGATACCAAAGAAGCAACTGGCACAATCTTAGACACACCAAAAGATGGCGACAAGCCGACAGTAACCGTAAGTGGCGCCAGTGCTGTTGAGGGTGACATCTTAGTTCATAAGGTTACCCTAAGCCATACGACTCAGACTGAGGTGAGCTATCCATTTGAATTAAAAGATGGCAGTGCCAAAGCGGGTGAGGACTACAGCAACCCGCCTACGTTTAGCAATGGCGTGACCTATGATGCGGTAACAGGCACCATTACTGTTCCAGCGGGTGTTACTGAGTTTACAGTGAGCTATCCGACGACAGCTGACAACATTGATGAGAGTGATGAAACCACCGGTCTGACGATTGATGGTGTTACTGGCACAGGTACGATCTTAGATAATAATGCCACGCCTGTGCTTAACATTAAAGCTGAGCCAAATACAGCGATTGAAGGCAGCGACGACCCTATTGTGTTTAACATCGAGCAATCAGGTCTAAGTGATAAAGCTACTAGCGTTACTGTTAAGCTTGACCTACAAGACGTGGATGCCTCAGACATTGACAGCATTGTATTGACCAATACAGATGGCAGCACCCAGACTATCACTGTGGCAGATGCTATTGCGGGTATTAAGGTGAGCATACCTGCTGGTACAGCCGCTGGCGATATGCCAAGCATTGCGATCACGCCTAAGCAAGATGATATCTATGAGCAGCTTGAGACACTGGGCATGAACCTATCAAGCCCTGTGAATGCCACTATTGGAACAGGCACAGCGACCGGTGACATCTTAGATGAATCAGACAACAGTGAAGATCCGTTTGATGGCAGCAACACTGAAGGCGATAAGCCAGTAGTGAGCATTAGTGCCACTGATAATCAGGCGATTGAGGGGATTGATAACACGTTAGTGTTTACTGTCTCACAAACCAAGATCAGTAACTTTGACACCACGGTAACCGTAAGTTTAGGGGCAAGTGATATTGATGCCTCAGACATCGCTTCGATCACTTACACTAATGCTAATGGAGAGGCCGTTACTCTATCGACTCAAGCCCAAATCCAAAACTTCTTTGAAAAAGGCGATAAAGTTACTATCCCAGCGGGTAGTACCCAGGCGTCTGCGATTATCATAACTGTCGTTGATGATACAGTTTATGAGAAGTCAGAGGATATGGTGCTTGAGATTAGCCGTCCTGTAAATGCGGTATTAGGTCAAGCTTCTGATAAAGCGACAATCTTAGATGAAGATGCTACGGATGGTACACCAAACGATGGCGACAAGCCGACAGTAACCGTAAGTGGCGCCAGTGCTGTTGAGGGTGACATCTTAGTTCATAAGGTTACCCTAAGCCATACGACTCAGACTGAGGTGAGCTATCCATTTGAATTAAAAGATGGCAGTGCCAAAGCGGGTGAGGACTACAGCAACACGCCTACACCTACGTTTAGCAATGGCGTGACCTATGATCCGGTAGCAGGCACTATCACCGTACCAGCGGGAGTTACTGAGTTTACAGTGAGCTATCCGACAACAGCTGATAACATTGATGAGAGCGATGAAACCACCGGTCTGACGATTGATGGTGTTACTGGCACAGGTACGATCTTAGATAACAATGCCACGCCTGTGCTTAACATTAAAGCTGAGCCAAATACAGCGATTGAAGGCAGCGACGACCCTATTGTGTTTAACATCGAGCAATCAGGTCTAAGTGATAAAGCTACTAGCGTTACTGTTAAGCTTGATCTACAAGACGTGGATGCCTCAGACATTGACAGCATTGTATTGACCAATACAGATGGTAGCACCCAGACTATCACTGTGGCAGATGCTATTGCGGGTATTAAGGTGAGCATACCTGCTGGTACAGCCGCTGACGATATGCCAAGCATTGCGATCACGCCTAAGCAAGATGATATCTATGAGCAGCTTGAGACACTGGGCATGAACCTATCAAGCCCTGTGAACGCTACGATTGGTACAGGCACAGCGACCGGTGATATCTTAGATGAATCAGACAACAGTGAAGATCCGTTTGATGGCAGCAACACTGAAGGCGATAAGCCAGTAGTGAGCATTAGTGCCACTGATAATCAGGCGATTGAGGGGTGGACTCTGTTCTGAAGTATGTTGTTTCTCAAGACACTGTCAGCAACTTTGATACCACAATTAGCGTTAAAGTCGATTTAACACACACCGATGTTGATGCCTCAGACATTGAATCAATTAGTTATACCAATGCAGCAGGTAAGGTTGTTACGGTTACGGGTAGTGGTGCTATCCAAGCTATCTTAGATGGTGATACCACACTTGAGGTAAAAGTACCTGGAGGTCGCACAGCTGCACCTGAAATCACAGTGATTATCAAAGATGATGCTGTGTATGAAGCAGATGAGCGCCTGAGCTTTGTTATTGATAGTGCAGATAATGCAGCGGTAGATACCAAAGAAGCAACTGGCACAATCTTAGACACACCAAAAGATGGCGACAAGCCGACAGTAACCGTAAGCGGCGCCAGTGCTGTTGAGGGTGACACCTTAGTTCATAAGGTTACCCTAAGCCATACGACTCAGACTGAAGTGAGCTATCCATTTGAATTAAAAGATGGCAGTGCCAAAGCCGGTGAAGGACTACAGCAACCCGCCTACGTTTAGCAATGGCGTGACCTATGATGCGGTAACAGGCACCATTACTGTTCCAGCGGGTGTTACTGAGTTTACAGTGAGCTATCCGACGACAGCTGACAACATTGATGAGAGTGATGAAACCACGGTCTGACGATTGATGGTGTTACTGGCACAGGTACGATCTTAGATAATAATGCCACGCCTGTGCTTAACATTAAAGCTGAGGCCAAATACAGCGATTGAAGGCAGCGACGACCCTATTGTGTTTAACATCGAGCAATCAGGTCTAAGTGATAAAGCTACTAGCGTTACTGTTAAGCTTGATCTACAAGACGTGGATGCCTCAGACATTGACAGCATTGTATTGACCAATACAGATGGTAGCACCCAGACTATCACTGTGGCAGATGCTATTGCGGGTATTAAGGTGAGCATACCTGCTGGTACAGCCGCTGGCGATATGCCAAGCATTGCGATCACGCCTAAGCAAGATGATATCTATGAGCAGCTTGAGACACTGGGCATGAACCTATCAAGCCCTGTGAATGCCACTATTGGAACAGGCACAGCGACCGGTGATATCTTAGATGAATCAGACAACAGTGAAGATCCGTTTGATGGCAGCAACACTGAAGGCGATAAGCCAGTAGTGAGCATTAGTGCCACTGATAATCAGGCGATTGAGGGGATTGATAACACGTTAGTGTTTACTGTCTCACAAACCAAGATCAGTAACTTTGACACCACGGTAACCGTAAGTTTAGGGGCAAGTGATATTGATGCCTCAGACATCGCTTCGATCACTTACACTAATGCTAATGGAGAGGCCGTTACTCTATCGACTCAAGCCCAAATCCAAAACTTCTTTGAAAAAGGCGATAAAGTTACTATCCCAGCGGGTAGTACCCAGGCGTCTGCGATTATCATAACTGTCGTTGATGATACAGTTTATGAGAAGTCAGAGGATATGGTGCTTGAGATTAGCCGTCCTGTAAATGCGGTATTAGGTCAAGCTTCTGATAAAGCGACAATCTTAGATGAAGATGCTACGGATGGTACAACCAAACGATGGCGACAAGCCGACAGTAACCGTAAGTGGCGCCAGTGCTGTTGAGGGTGACATCTTAGTTCATAAGGTTACCCTAAGCCATACGACTCAGACTGAGGTGAGCTATCCATTTGAATTAAAAGATGGCAGTGCCAAAGCGGGTGAGGACTACAGCAACACGCCTACACCTACGTTTAGCAATGGCGTGACCTATGATCCGGTAGCAGGCACTATCACCGTACCAGCGGGAGTTACTGAGTTTACAGTGAGCTATCCGACAACAGCTGATAACATTGATGAGAGCGATGAAACCACCGGTCTGACGATGGATGGTGTTACTGGCAACAGGTACGATCTTAGATAACAATGCCACGCCTGTGCTTAACATTAAAGCTGAGCCAAATACAGCGATTGAAGGCAGCGACGACCCTATTGTGTTTAACATCGAGCAATCAGGTCTAAGTGATAAAGCTACTAGCGTTACTGTTAAGCTTGATCTACAAGACGTGGATGCCTCAGACATTGACAGCATTGTATTGACCAATACAGATGGTAGCACCCAGACTATCACTGTGGCAGATGCTATTGCGGGTATTAAGGTGAGCATACCTGCTGTACAGCCGCTGACGATATGCCAAGCATTGCGATCACGCCTAAGCAAGATGATATCTATGAGCAGCTTGAGACACTGGGCATGAACCTATCAAGCCCTGTGAACGCTACGATTGGTACAGGCACAGCGACCGGTGATATCTTAGATGAATCAGACAACAGTGAAGATCCGTTTGATGGCAGCAACACTGAAGGCGATAAGCCAGTAGTGAGCATTAGTGCCACTGATAATCAGGCGATTGAGGGGGTGGACTCTGTTCTGAAGTATGTTGTTTCTCAAGACACTGTCAGCAACTTTGATACCACAATTAGCGTTAAAGTCGATTTAACACACACCGATGTTGATGCCTCAGACATTGAATCAATTAGTTATACCAATGCAGCAGGTAAGGTGTTACGGTTACGGGTAGTGGTGCTATCCAAGCTATCTTAGATGGTGATACCACACTTGAGGTAAAAGTACCTGGAGGTCGCACAGCTGCACCTGAAATCACAGTGATTATCAAAGATGATGCTGTGTATGAAGCAGATGAGCGCCTGAGCTTTGTTATTGATAGTGCAGATAATGCAGCGGTAGATACCAAAGAAGCAACTGGCACAATCTTAGACACACCAAAAGATGGCGACAAGCCGACAGTAACCGTAAGCGGCGCCAGTGCTGTTGAGGGTGACACCTTAGTTTCATAAGGTTACCCTAAGCCATACGACTCAGACTGAGTGAGCTATCCATTTGAATTAAAAGATGGCAGTGCCAAAGCCGGTGAAGACTACAGCAACCCGCCTACGTTTAGCAATGGCGTGACCTATGATGCGGTAACAGGCACCATTACTGTTCCAGCGGGTGTTACTGAGTTTACAGTGAGCTATCCGACGACAGCTGACAACATTGATGAGAGTGATGAAACCCACCGGTCTGACGATTGATGGTGTTACTGGCACAGGTACGATCTTAGATAATAATGCCACGCCTGTGCTTAACATTAAAGCTGAGCCAAATACAGCGATTGAAGGCAGCGACGACCCTATTGTGTTAACATCGAGCAATCAGGTCTAAGTGATAAAGCTACTAGCGTTACTGTTAAGCTTGATCTACAAGACGTGGATGCCTCAGACATTGACAGCATTGTATTGACCAATACAGATGGCAGCACCCAGACTATCACTGTGGCAGATGCTATTGCGGGTATTAAGGTGAGCATACCTGCTGGTACAGCCGCTGGCGATATGCCAAGCATTGCGATCACGCCTAAGCAAGATGATATCTATGAGCAGCTTGAGACACTGGGCATGAACCTATCAAGCCCTGTGAATGCCACTATTGGAACAGGCACAGCGACCGGTGACATCTTAGATGAATCAGACAACAGTGAAGATCCGTTTGATGGCAGCAACACTGAAGGCGATAAGCCAGTAGTGAGCATTAGTGCCACTGATAATCAGGCGATTGAGGGGATTGATAACACGTTAGTGTTTACCTGTCTCACAAACCAGAGATCAGTAACTTTGACACCACGGTAACCGTAAGTTTAGGGGCAAGTGATATTGATGCTCAGACATCGCTTCGAATCACTTACACTAATGCTAATGGAGAGGCCGTTACTCTATCGACTCAAGCCCAGAATCCAAAACTTCTTTGAAAAAGGCGATAAAGTTTACTATCCCAGCGGGTAGTACCCAGGCGTCTGCGATATCATAACTGTCGTTGATGATACAGTTTATGAGAAGTCAGAGGATATGGTGCTTGAGATTAGCCGTCCTGTAAATGCGGTATTAGGTCAAGCTTCTGATAAAGCGACAATCTTAGATGAAGATGCTACGGATGGTACACCAAACGATGCGACAAGCCGACAGTAACCGTAAGTGGCGCCAGTGCTGTTGAGGTGACATCTTAGTTCATAGGTTACCCTAGACCATACGACTCAGACTGAGGTGAGCTATCCATTTGAATTAAAAGATGGCAGTGCCAAAGCGGGTGAGGACTACAGCAACACGCCTACACCTACGTTTAGCAATGGCGTGACCTATGATCCGTAGCAGGCACTATCACCGTACCAGCGGGAGTGTACTGAGTTTACAGTGAGCTATCCGACAACAAGCTGATAACATTGATGAGAGCGATGAAACCACCGTCTGACGATTGATGGTGTTACTCGGCACAGGTACGATCTTAGATAACAATGCCACGCCTGTGCTTAACATTAAAGCTGAGCCAAATACAGCGAGTGAAGGCAGCGACGACCCTATTGTGTTTAACATCGAGCAATCAGGTCTAAGTGATAAAGCTACTAGCGTTACTGTTAAGCTTGATCTACAAGACGTGGATGCCTCAGACATTGACAGCATTGTATTGACCAATACAGATGGTAGCACCCAGACTATCACTGTGGCAGATGCTATTGCGGGTATTAAGGTGAGCATACCTGCTGGTACAGCCGCTGACGATATGCCAAGCATTGCGATCACGCCTAAGCAAGATGATATCTATGAGCAGCTTGAGACACTGGGCATGAACCTATCAAGCCCTGTGAACGCTACGATTGGTACAGGCACAGCGACCGGTGATATCTTAGATGAATCAGACAACAGTGAAGATCCGTTTGATGGCAGCAACACTGAAGGCGATAAGGCCAGTAGTGAGCATTAGTGCCACTGATAATCAGGCGATTGAGGGGGTGGACTCTGTTTCTGAAGTATGTTGTTTCTCAAGACACTGTCAGCAACTTGGATACCACAATTAGCGTTAAAGTCGATTTAACACACACCGATGTTGATGCCTCAGACATTGAATCAATTAGTTATACCAATGCAGCAGGTAAGGTTGTTACGGTTACGGGTAGTGGTGCTATCCAAGCTATCTTAGATGGTGATACCACACTTGAGGTAAAAGTAACCTGGAGGTCGCACAGCTGCACCTGAAATCACAGTGATTATCAAAGATGATGCTGTGTATGAAGCAGATGAGCGCCTGAGCTTTGTTATTGATAGTGCAGATAATGCAGCGGTAGATACCAAGAAGCAACTGGCACAATCTTAGACACACCAAAAGATGGCGACAAGCCGACAGTAACCGTAAGCGGCGCCAGTGCTGTTGAGGGTGACACCTTAGTTCATAAGGTTACCCTAAGCCATACGACTCAGACTGAAGTGAGCTATCCATTTGAATTAAAAGATGGCAGTGCCAAAGCCGGTGAAGACTACAGCAACCCGCCTACGTTTAGCAATGGCGTGACCTATGATGCGGTAACAGGCACCATTACTGTTCCAGCGGGTGTTACTGAGTTTACAGTGAGCTATCCGACGACAGCTGACAACATTGATGAGAGTGATGAAACCACCGGTCTGACGATTGATGGTGTTACTGGCACAGGTACGATCTTAGATAATAATGCCACGCCTGTGCTTAATGCATTATAAGCTGAGCCAAATACAGCGATTGAAGGCAGCGACGACCCTATTGTGTTTAACATCGAGCAATCAGGTCTAAGTGATAAAGCTACTAGCGTTACTGTTAAGCTTGATCTACAAGACGTGGATGCCTCAGACATTGACAGCATTGTATTGACCAATACAGATGGTAGCACCCAGACTATCACTGTGGCAGATGCTATTTGCGGGTATTAAGGTGAGCATACCTGCTGTACCGCCGCTGTGCGATATGCCAAGCATTGCGATCACGCCTAAGCAAATGATATCTAGAGCAGCTTGAGACACTGGGCATGAACCTATCAAGCCCTGTGAATGCCACTATTGGAACAGGCACAGCGACCGGTGATATCTTAGATGAATCAGACAACAGTGAAGATCCGTTTGATGGCAAGCAACACTGAAGGCGATAAGCCAGTAGTGAGCATTAGGTGCCACTGATAATCAGGCGATTGAGGGGATTGATAAACACGTTAGTGTTTACTGTCTCACAAAACAAGATCAGTAACTTTGACACCACGGTAACCGTAAGTTTAGGGGCAAGTGATATTGATGCCTCAGACATCGCTTCGATCACTTACACTAATGCTAATGGAGAGGCCGTTACTCTATCGACTCAAGCCCAAATCCAAAACTTCTTTGAAAAGGCGATAAAGTTACTATCCCAGCGGGTAGTACCCAGGCGTCTGCGATTATCATAACTGTCGTTGATGATCAGTTTATGAGAAGTCAGAGATATGGTGCTTGAGATTAGCCGTCCTGTAAATGCGGTATTAGGTCAAGCTTCTGATAAAGCGACAATCTTAGATGAAGATGCTACGGATGGTACACCAAACGATGGCGACAAGCCGACAGTAACCGTAAGTGGCGCCAGTGCTGTTGAGGGTGACATCTTAGTTCATAAGGTTACCCTAAGCCATACGACTCAGACTGAGGTGAGCTATCCATTTGAATTAAAGATGGCAGTGCAAAAGCGGGTGAGGACTACCAGCAACACGCCTACACCTACGTTTAGCAATGGCGTGACCTATGATCCGGTAGCAGGCACTATCACCGTACCAGCGGGAGTTACTGAGTTTACAGTGAGCTATCCGACAACAGCTGATAACATTGTGAGAGCGATGAAACCACCGGTCCTGACGATTGATGGTGTTACTGGCACAGGTACGATCTTAGATAACAATGCCACGCCTGTGCTTAACATAAAGCTGAGCCAAATACAGCGATTGAAGGCAGCGACGACCCTATTGTGTTTAACATCGAGCAATCAGGTCTAAGTGATAAAGCTACTAGCGTTACTGTTAAGCTTGATCTACAAGACGTGGATGCCTCAGACATTGACAGCATTGTATTGACGCAATACAGATGGTAGCACCCAGACTATCACTGTGGCAGATGCTATTGCGGGTATTAAGGTGAGCATACCTGCTGGTACAAGCCGCTGACGATATGCCAAGCATTGCGATCACGCCTAAGCAAGATGATATCTATGAGCAGCTTGAGACACTGGGCATGAACCTATCAAGCCCTGTGAACGCTACGATTGGTACAGGCACAGCGACCGGTGATATCTTAGATGAATCAGACAACAGTGAAGATCCGTTGATGGCAGCAACACTGAAGGCGATAAGCCAGTAGTGAGCATTAGTGCCACTGATAATCAGGCGATTGAGGGGGTGGACTCTGTTCTGAAGTATGTTGTTTCTCAAGACACTGTCAGCAACTTTGATACCACAATTAGCGTTAAAGTCGATTTAACACACACCGATGTTGATGCCTCAGACATTGAATCAATTAGTTATACCAATGCAGCAGGTAAGGATTGGTTACGGTTACGGGTAGTGGTGCTATCCAAGCTATCTTAGATGGTGATACCACACTTGAGGTAAAAGTACCTGGAGGTCGCACAGCTGCACCTGAAATCACAGTGATTATCAAAGATGATGCTGTGTATGAAGCAGATGAGCGCCTGAGCTTTGTTATTGATAGTGCAGATAATGCAGCGGTAGATACCAAAGAAGCAACTGGCACAATCTTAGACACACCAAAAGATGGCGACAAGCCGACAGTAACCGTAAGCGGGCGCCAGTGCTGTTGAGGGTGACACCTTAGTTCATAAGGTTACCCTAAGCCATACGACTCAGACTGAAGTGAGCTATCCATTTGAATTAAAAGATGGCAGTGCCAAAGCCGGTGAAGACTACAGCAACCCGCCTACGTTTAGCAATGGCGTGACCTATGATGCGGTAACAGGCACCATTACTGTTCCAGCGGGTGTTACTGAGTTTACAGTGAGCTATCCGACGACAGCTGACAACATTGATGAGAGTGATGAAACCACCGGTCTGACGATTGATGGTGTTTACTGGCACAGGTACGATCTTAGATAATAATGCCACGCCTGTGCTTAACATTAAAGCTGAGCCAAATACAGCGATTGAAGGCGCGACGACCCTATTGTGTTTAACATCGAGCAATCAGGTCTAAGTGATAAAGCTACTAGCGTTACTGTTAAGCTTGATCTACAAGACGTGGATGCCTCAGACATTGACAGCATTGTATTGACCAATACAGATGGTAGCACCCAGACTATCACTGTGGCAGATGCTATTGCGGGTATTAAGGTGAGGCATACCTGCTGGTACAGCCGCTGGCGATATGCCAAGCATTGCGATCACGCCTAAGCAAGATGATATCTATGAGCAGCTTGAGACACTGGGCATGAACCTATCAAGCCCTGTGAATGCCACTATTGGAACAGGCACAGCGGACCGGTGATATCTTAGATGAATCAGACAACAGTGAAGATCCGTTTGATGGCAGCAACACTGAAGGCGATAAGCCAGTAGTGGAGCATTAGTGCCACTGATAATCAGGCGATTGAGGGGATTGATAACACGTTAGTGTTTACTGTCTCACAAACCAAGATCAGTAACTTTGACACCACGGTAACCGTAAGTTTAGGGGCAAGTGATATTGATGCCTCAGACATCGCTTTCGATCACTTACACTAATGCTAAATGGAGAGGCCGTTACTCTATCGACTCAAGCCCAAATCCAAAACTTCTTTGAAAAAAGGCGATAAAGTTACTATCCCAGCGGGTAGTACCCAGGCGTCTGCGATTATCATAACTGTCGTTGATGATACAGTTTATGAGAAGTCAGAGGATATGGTGCTTGAGATTAGCCGTCCTGTAAATGCGGTATTAGTCAAGCTTCTGATAAAGCGACAATCTTAGATGAAGATGCTACGGATGGTACACCAAACGATGGCGACAAGCCGACAGTAACCGTAAGTGGCGCCAGTGCTGTTGAGGGTGACATCTTAGTTCATAAGGTTACCCTAAGCCATACGACTCAGACTGAGGTGAGCTATCCATTTGAATTAAAAGATGGCAGTGCCAAAGCGGGTGAGGACTACAGCACACGCCTACACCTACGTTTAGCAATGGCGTGACCTATGATCCGGTAGCAGGCACTAATCACCGTACCAGCGGGAGTTACTGAGTTTACAGTGAGCTATCCGACAACAGCTGATAACATTGATGAGAGCGATGAAACCACCGGTCCTGACGATTGATGGTGTTACTGGCACAGGTACGATCTTAGATAACAATGCCACGCCTGTGCTTAAACATTAAAGCTGAAAGCCAAATACAGCGATTGAAGGCAGCGACGACCTATTGTGTTTAACATCGAGCAATCAGGTCTAAGTGATAAAGCTACTAGCGTTACTGTTTAAGCTTGATCTACAAGACGTGGATGCCTCAGACATTGGACAGCATTGTATTGACAATACAGATGGTAGCACCCAGACTATCACTGTGGCAGATGCTATTGCGGGTATTAAGGTGAGCATACCTGCTGTACAGCCGCTGACGATATGCCAAGCATTGCGATCACGCCTAAGCAAGATGATATCTATGAGCAGCTTGAGACACTGGGCATGAACCTATCAAGCCCTGTGAAACGCTATACGATTGGTACAGGCACAGCGACCGGTGATATCTTAGATGAATCAGACAACAGTGAAGATCCGTTTGTGATGGCAGCAACACTGAAGGCGATAAGCCAGTAGTGGAGCATTAGGCAGCACTGATATATCAGGCGATTCGAGGGGGTGGGACTCTGTTCTTGAAGTATGTTGTTTCTCAAGACACTGTCAGCAGACATCTGATACCCACAATCTAGCGTTAAAGTCGATTTAAAACACACAACCGATGTTGATGCCTCATGGACATTGAAATCAATTAGTTATCCAATGCAGTGCAGGGTAAGGTTGTTTACGGTTAACGGGTAGTGGTGCTATCCAAGCTATCTAGATGGGTGGATACCCCACACTTGAAGGTAAACATTACCTGGGCAAGGTCGCACATGCTGCACCTGAACATCACAGTGATTATCAAAGGATGATGCTGTGTATGAAGCAGATGAAGCGCGACTGAAGCTTTGTTATTGATAGTGCAGATAATGCAGCGGTAGATACCAAGAAGCAACTGGCACAATCTTAGACCACACCAAAAGATGGCGGACAAGCCGACAGTAACCGTAAGCGGCGCCAGTGCTGTTGAGGGTGACACCTTAGTTCATAAGGTTACCCTAAGCCATACGACTCAGACTAGAAGTGAGCTATCCATTTGAATTAAAAAGATGGCACAGTGCCAAAGCCGGGTGAAGACTACAGCAACCACCGCCTACGTTTAAGCAATGGCGTGACCTATGATGCGGTAAACAGGCACCCATTACTGTTCCAGCGGGTGTTACTGCGTTTACAGTGAGCTATCCGACGACAGCTGACAAACATTGATGAGAGGGATGATGGAAACCACCGGTCCTGACGATGATGGTGTTACTGGCACAGGTACGATCTTAGATAATAATGCCACGCTGTGCTTAACATTAAAGCTGAGCCAAAATACAGCGATTGGAAGGCAGCGACAGACCCTATTGTGTTTAACATCGAGCAATCAGGTCTAAGTGATAAAGCTACTAGCGTTACTGTTAAGCTTGATCTACAAGACGTGGATGCCTCAGACATTGACAGCATTGTATTGACCAATACAGATGGTAGCACCCAGACTATCACTGTGGCAGATGCTATTGCGGGTATTAAGGTGAGCATACCTGCTGGTACAGCCGCTGGCGATATGCCAAGCATTGCGATCACGCCTAAGCAAGATGATATCTATGAGCAGCTTGAGACACTGGGCATGAACCTATCAAGCCCTGTGAATGCCACTATTGGAACAGGCACAGCGACCGGTGATATCTTAGATGAATCAGACAACAGTGAAGATCCGTTTGATGGCAGCAACACTGAAGGCGATAAGCCAGTAGTGAGCATTAGTGCCACTGATAATCAGGCGATTGAGGGGATTGATAACACGTTAGTGTTTACTGTCTCACAAACCAAGATCAGTAACTTTGACACCACGGTAACCGTAAGTTTAGGGGCAAGTGATATTGATGCCTCAGACATCGCTTCGATCACTTACACTAATGCTAATGGAGAGGCCGTTACTCTATCGACTCAAGCCCAAATCCAAAACTTCTTTGAAAAAGGCGATAAAGTTACTATCCCAGCGGGTAGTACCCAGGCGTCTGCGATTATCATAACTGTCGTTGATGATACAGTTTATGAGAAGTCAGAGGATATGGTGCTTGAGATTAGCCGTCCTGTAAATGCGGTATTAGGTCAAGCTTCTGATAAAGCGACAATCTTAGATGAAGATGCTACGGATGGTACACCAAACGATGGCGACAAGCCGACAGTAACCGTAAGTGGCGCCAGTGCTGTTGAGGGTGACATCTTAGTTCATAAGGTTACCCTAAGCCATACGACTCAGACTGAGGTGAGCTATCCATTTGAATTAAAAGATGGCAGTGCCAAAGCGGGTGAGGACTACAGCAACACGCCTACACCTACGTTTAGCAATGGCGTGACCTATGATCCGGTAGCAGGCACTATCACCGTACCAGCGGGAGTTACTGAGTTTACAGTGAGCTATCCGACAACAGCTGATAACATTGATGAGAGCGATGAAACCACCGGTCTGACGATTGATGGTGTTACTGGCACAGGTACGATCTTAGATAACAATGCCACGCCTGTGCTTAACATTAAAGCTGAGCCAAATACAGCGATTGAAGGCAGCGACGACCCTATTGTGTTTAACATCGAGCAATCAGGTCTAAGTGATAAAGCTACTAGCGTTACTGTTAAGCTTGATCTACAAGACGTGGATGCCTCAGACATTGACAGCATTGTATTGACCAATACAGATGGTAGCACCCAGACTATCACTGTGGCAGATGCTATTGCGGGTATTAAGGTGAGCATACCTGCTGGTACAGCCGCTGACGATATGCCAAGCATTGCGATCACGCCTAAGCAAGATGATATCTATGAGCAGCTTGAGACACTGGGCATGAACCTATCAA